>CAYZTU010000029.1:0-34760 GCA_964481635.1 uncultured Synechococcus sp. | reverse complement strand
ATTTAACTTCATTCACCACTATAATGAATCATTACTTACATAGCACTACCCAAAATCGGTATATCCCCCTTAATCGTTGTAGAATTTGGCACAAAATAACCGGCTGTTCTATCCCCAGTCACCACGATACGCAGTTCATCCTCCTCAATCGTGGGAATCGCTTCGGGCTTGACTTGTTCGGTTTCAGGGGCGACGGGTGGCTGAGTTGTGGGTGTTAAACCTGCGATTAACTGCCCTTCCTGCTGTTGAAATTGCACGGTTGGCGCACCCGCATTCCCCAGTACGCTAATCTGAACGGTATTATTTTCCCCCGGTGCAATGGTGATTTTCGTAATATCTGGCGTGGGATTGTCTCGTGCAAAGGTACCCCCATCGGGTAGCGCGAGTTGAGCATTTTGGATGGTGGCCGTGAGCGTATTTTTTTCCCTGGTCGTTAAAATCTGAAAATCTCCCCCACCAGGCACGGTGAAAATAATCTGTAATCCGGTTTCCGTGGGTTTAACTTCTACGCCGGTAATTTGCCCCACCGTCACCTGAGCCAATTGTCTTGATGGCGTAGGTTTTGCTACCCAAGATTGCATTGCCTTCGCCCACTCACGGGTATTTAGAGCCGCTTCCCCTGGTTGGGGTATCACAACCGCTTCTGAAACCACTTGGGCATCAGTCACTTTGGCCCCGCCCAAGATAATTAGGGATGTCAAGGTGACTGCGGTTAATTTTTGAATTTTCATGGTGAAACTCCTCACAAAAAATTGAACTGTGGAGTTTCTCTCTCTCAGATGTTGATGGAATCAGATGAGCATCAATCTAGTGATTAAAATGCCCCATAAACAGGATACTATGCGCTCTAATTGCTAAGTCCTAAGCTTCTGGGGGGTCAGGGATATTGAGAGCCTCTTTTGCCTTGACTAGAGCATCTCGATACTGGTAGGCAGCCGCCACAATTTTCCCCCGTTGTTGGGCACTCACCGAACTGTAGGGTTTGGTCATGGCCTTACCGGGAATGACAAATTCAGCAATCGTTGCCATCGCATTTTTGTAGGCTTGATCCACCTGTGCAGCGATTGCCGGTTCAAGCTGGGATTTATAGGGTTCAAATTGACTTTGAATCCCAATCCAGTTGTGTTCAAAAATTAAAATGCTTTGGTCAGACCAGGTTTCCTCTTCACTGGAGATTTTTTTGGAGGGTACTTCTTCTGCCAAGGCTAACATACCCTTGAAATTTAAGGCTGAATTGAAGTTTTTGGGGTCATTGAGTTTGACAATCAGGGACTTAACCGTATCCACTAATTTTTCACCGTAAGGAACTGCCGCCGCCAGGTTATTGTCTCGATAAATGAGGGCTTCAATCCGGTGAATACTGCGATAATCATCAGAAGTTTCCCCGCCCTCAATGGCATAGGGACGGGCATCAATCCCCTCATCTTCCTCAGGAAAACTCGCCGCATAAACCTCAATTTCCTCGTAGGGGGGACGGGCATCCACATAGGCTTGGCGGGCACGATTAATATCCCCACTTTTCAGCGCAACCAGGAGATTTTCTGTTAATTTAAGTTGTTCATCCGCCTGCTTTTGAAAATAGGTCACCCCCGCACTCACCTGTTCAGCATAAGGGTCATTCATTGGTGAGCTTTGAGCAGTGGATCCTGAATTGTTTTGGGCTGAAGATTGAAAGTAGGAACAGCTTACGAGCATCAAGCAAACTGACACACTCATCAGGAGAACAGACAAATACCGACGCATGAAAAACTCCTTTTTGGTAACTAGGGTTGACTGGACTTGCGGGTGGCAATGGCCAGTTGAGCATCTTTGATTTGCCGCAACTCATCCATGACGCTGACAACAACGCCATGCTCCACTTTGGTATCCGCCCGCACGATTAATACCAAAGAGGACTGGTTATCTCGAAGCATCATAATTTTGGGACGCAATTCCCTGGCGGTGACCGGACGGCCATCCAGAAAAATCTGCCCTTGGGCATCAATGGTAATCATTAAAGACTGGGATTTCTGGGGTTGCGTGGTCGCCGCTTGGGGTAGTTTTACATCAATGCCTTCTGCTCGGGTTAAAAACAAGGACGCAATGATGAAAAAGGCCAAAATCGAAAATACCACATCAATCATGGGGACAATGTTAATTTCCCCATTGCGTTCCCCCTCTGAATCAAGTTGATACATGATGATGTTCCTCGTATTGTTCGGCGTAGAGCAGTTCCAATTGACCCATAGATTCTTGAATCAAAGACAACTGACGACGATAAAAACTACGAAATAAATTGGCTAAAATCAACGTCACAATGGCCACCACTAAACCCATGACCGTAGAGACTAACGCCTCACTCACCCCACCCGTCACTTCCAAAGTTTCCGTACTACCAAAATTTCCCAAAGATAAGGAAGCAAATGCCCGAATCAGACCCGTCACTGTGCCCAATAAACCCAACAGAGGGGCAACGGTCACAATCGTGTCAAACAGGGTATGAAACCGGCGTAAACGGGGTAATTCCTTCTGCGCCGCACTTTCTAGGGCAATGCGGAACCGGGTCGGGGTCAAAGGTCGATTTCCCTTGGCCGCAACGCTCAAAGCTCGCCCAAAAATCCGACCGATGGGCAAATCTCGATAGGCATTCAAGGTTCGCATGACCGGTTCTAACCGCTCTGGATAATCGGCCAAAACCTCTTGAATCACCCGATCCTGCTGGCGATGGATGCGAGTCCAAAAAAACAAGCGTTCCCCGCTCAGCGCCAAAGTCAGGATAGAAAAGCCAAGCAACGGGTAGGCCACTGCCCCACCGGCGGCAAAGAACTCGCTGGGTTGCATCACTCGACTGAACCATGTTATTGACGATCATCAAGCCTACAGCTAATGATAGCTACTGTCAATTAAATTATTGTAATTTTTGCGGTTTATGGCTTTTGGAGCCTTGGGGTGAGCTTTGACAGGATCGGCATTTAATCTCGTCAAGCTATGAATAGGCCGGAGTATGGCGGGTAGGGTTTGGCTGAACCCGGCACCGAATACCCAGCTTAAACAGGCTAGATTTTATCAGTATAATTAGGCTGTATTTGATATTAGTTGCTACTGAAATTAGGTTGGTAATGCAAGAAAAAGAGATCAATGCCCTTTGGTGGTGGGTGGGTTTGTCGGTCGGGTTACACACCATCGTCTTGGCAACCTTAGCCCTGGGTTGGTGGGATCGTTCCCCCGCATCCGCCCCTGAACTGGCAAAAGTTATCCTGCTACCGGAGCCAACCCCATCCCCCGTGGTTACCCCGCCCCCGCCGGTTCCCCAACCCACCCCCCAGGTGCGTCGCCCGGAAGCACCCCCCCCGCCACCTGTACAACGCCCGGAACCGGCTCCCCGGCCAGAGCCAGTGGTGCAACAACCCCAGCCCGTTACCCCCCGACGCTTGTATTCCCGTCCGGCTCCTGCCTTGACCCAACAATTGCCCAGCGTTCCCGACCTGCCCACCGAGGCTTCCCCGAGTGAAAATACCGTGCCCGCCGCCCCTGCGCCCGTGGCTGACCCCCAGCCCGCAGCGAAACTGGCTCCAATGGCCGCCCCGACTCCCGTTCCTCCTGCCCAGAAAGAAACCGGTTCCGGTCAAGTGGCCTGTAGCCGTTGTCCGCACCCCGCCTACCCCCCCAATATGCGCCAACAGGGGATTCAGGGGCGGGTCGGCTTATCCGTAGATGTGACACCCCAGGGGTCAGTGGCGGGCGTTACCATTCGCCAATCCAGTGGGCACGCCGAACTGGACGAGGCCGCCATAAGGGCAGTACAAAATTGGCGGTTTACCAGTAGTTCCCAGGGGAGACAGGGGTTGCAGGTTTCCGTACAATTTCAATTACGTTAGGGTTAAACTGGCTTAGCTTCTCGCCAGAGGATTCACCTGCTGCAGTCGGCGCAGAGCCAGTTCGGCAATTTCTTGGTAATGGGTTTTACCCGTGAATAATTCGGCGAATTTACGAGTCGCCGCCGGACGCTTCACCCCCACTCGGTAGGCCAGTCCCGGCAGACGGTAAAAGACCTGCGCCAACCGCTTCGCCCAAACCATATCGCTGCCCCAGTTTTCTTGTACTGTTTTTGTATAGTTTGCTAATGCAGCCTGACTCCCGCCCAATGCCTGGTCTAAGGCCAAAGCCGCCTGCCATCCCGTCCACAGGGAAGGCCGAATCCCCTCGGCGGTAAACGGGTCAACCACACAGGCCGCCTCCCCCACCAGCAGGGCGTTCTGGGTGTGCAGGGCTTGGGGTGCATCCCAGAGACACAAGGGGTGGCCGTACTGGCGGGTGTGAGCCAAATCTACCCCGAAATGGGCGGCATAGGTACTGAGAATTTTGCGAAAATCCTGGGTTTCGCCCCCCCCACAAAACGTCCCCACCCCCAGCGAGAACCCGTCCCGCTTGGGAAAATTCCAGAGGTAGCCATTTTTGACCAAGCCAAATTCAAAGTAAATTTCAGCGGGGCAACCGCCGGTCAGGGGAGCTTCCGCCTCCAACGCCCCCGCCAACCTGCGTTTGCGCTCCCGAAACCCCAACCACTCCGGTAGTTTCCCCTTCGCCCCATCGGCGGCCACCAAATAACGCCCCTGGTAGGGTTCCCCCCCGGTATGTACCCGCCAAGCGTCCCCTGCCCAGGCGATCCCCGTCACCGCCGTACCATCCCGCAACACCGCCCCTTGTTTTTGCGCCTGCTGCACCAGGAAATGGTCAAACACATCCCGCCGCACCATCCAGATGGGTTCTAGGCCGCACAATTCCACCGCCACCGGCTCCCCCAGCTTCCAGGTGTAATGAATTTGCTGGCTTACGCAGTTAATGGCCGGGGTAAAATCAAAATCAAACCACGCCTGCACCTGGGGGGACACCCCACCCCCACAGGGTTTGTAGCGGGGCAGTTGTGCCTGTTCCAATACCAGGACTGAACGCCCCCGCTTCGCTAAATGGTAAGCGGCACTCCCACCCCCTGGTCCGCCACCAACGATAATCACATCGTACTTCACTGCCAAATCCGTTGGTGGTACTGCGTGAGGTCCTGGTAGGGGTCATCGTGGCTGTGGGAATGGTCGTGGTGGTGATGGGAATGGTCATGGGAATGTCCGTGGGAATTCCCATGTGGAACCTGCTGGCGGAATTTACACATATCGCAATTCATGGGCAAATTGGAACCAAAGGTTTCCCATTCCCGTTGCCGCACCAGGGAAAACAATGGCGGGGTGATGCCCAACTCACCCAAGCAAGTTACCTCTACGTCCGGGTGTTCCGCCTGCATCTGTTGCGCCATCGCCTGAATTTTTTGCACCAGCACCCCCGTAAACAGGAAATGGGGCAGGACAATCACCCGTTGGGGTTGGTAGAGCCACACCCGGCGCCAACCCTCCTCCAACCGGGGATGGGTAATGCCGATAAAGCAGGTTTCCACCGTCAGATAGCCGCTCCCCTCCCAAAGTAAACGAGCCAGTTTCAGCGTGTCGCTATTGGCATCCGGGTCACTCGCCCCCCGCCCCACCAGCAATACGACCGTTTCACTGCGGGGAATCGTGGGATGATCCACCAGGGCTAACCGCTCCTGCCACAAATTGAGAATTTCCGGTGCCAGCCCCAAATGCCGCCCGTAGTGAATATTTAGGTCTGGATATTGGCTCCGTGCCCGATCCAACTCGCGGGTAATGTCCAATTTCAAATGCCGAGCGGCCAACAACAACAAAGGCACCGCCGAAATATCCTGCCAACCCGCTTCGATACAGCGAGCAATCCCCACCTCAATCAGGGGTTCTGTCAATTCCAAAAAGCAGGGGATCACCGCACGGCTGGGGTCTAAAGCCCCGTACTGCTGAGCGAAATCGAGGAAATCCGCCCGCCCTTGGGTATCCCGTGTCCCATGACCAATCAATAACAGGGGACGGGGCTGGGGTAGCGGCGTAAAACGGAGGTCTTGACGAACAACGGAGGCAACCATATATTTACTCCTTAACCTGTGCAACGCAGGCCAATCAGGGACGAACCAACCACCCGGCATTCAGGCTGAGGAAAAAGTTTTCCATCACTGCTGCGGCACAGCACCGGATTTGCACCGGACTTTCCCGCATGGTCGGTTTTACCATCATAAAGCCAACTACCACTCCCTACCCGCCGATGCCATGAGGAAAATCTTAAATTTCCAACCCCGGGGAGCTAATGTTAAAATCAACCTCAATGACCAGCGTACTCAGCAACCAACGCACCAACGATGAATTATTGGCTCAAACGCATCCTGCAAACGATATTAACCCTATTGTTAGCCTCCGCCCTCTCCTTCGCCATTATTCAACTATCCCCCGGCGATTATTTGAATAACTTGCAACAAAATCCCACGATTTCCGCCGAAACCATTGAAGCTCTGCGGCAACAATTTGGCTTGGATAAACCCCCCGTAGAGCAGTATTTCCTGTGGTTATCCCAGGTGCTGCGGGGGAATTTTGGGGAAAGTTTTGTCTACCGTCGTCCCGTGGCCTTGCTCCTTTGGGAACGAGTCCCTGCCACTTTGTTACTCGCCCTAGCTTCGTTGGTTTTAACCTGGGGTTTGGCAATTCCCTTGGGGATTGTGGCCGCCGTGCAGCAAAATCGTCGTCTCGATTATATTTTACAAAGCGTGAGTTATATCGCCCAGGGTTTTCCCAGTTTTATCGCCGGGTTGATTTTGTTATTTATTGCCCAACGCACGGGTTGGTTTCCGGTGGGGGATATGACCCGCATTGATTTTGTGGATTTAACGCCCCTGGGAAAAGTTTTAGATATACTCTGGCATTTAATTTTACCAGCCTTGACGTTAACCATTATCAGTTTTGCCGGTTTGCAACGATTGATGCGGGGAAATTTACTCGATGTGCTGGGGCAAGATTATATCCGTACCGCCCGTGCCAAGGGTTTGCCGGAATCACGGGTGATCTACGTCCATGCGTTACGCAATGCGATTAACCCCATGATTACCCTGTTGGGATTTGAATTTGCCACCTTGCTGAGTGGGGCGTTTATTTCAGAATATTTTTTTAATTGGCCGGGGTTGGGGCGTTTAATTTTACAAGCAGTGACGGCGCAGGATTTGTATTTAGTGATGGCGAGTTTGATGCTGGGTTCGGTGATGTTGATTCTGGGGAATTTACTAGCAGATATTTTATTGCAATGGGCTGACCCCCGCATCCAATTCCAGTCGGAACCCTAGTCTTCCAAAGGTGCCGCATACTGGGAATTGACGAGGCGACCGCACCTGGGGTAATCTAATTCAGGGCGGGGAAACGCCTCTACATGACGCAACAGTTAGCCCGTGAGGGTTTGCTGTGCTGTCAAAAAAGTGGAGGTTACAATGTCTGTGCATATACTTTGGTTTCGTCGGGCTGCCCGCCAACTACAGGTTTTAGGGACGAAATTTGAGCTTGAACAACTACCCCAGGTGAAAGACTTGGTGAAATCCCGTATGGGAGAGACCAAACGACGGATGCAAAACCGGGGTTTGGATTTGCACGACCCCCTGGTGTGGTGGGAGCAACTACGCATTCATGGGGTTTTAGAACTGGAAACCAGTGGGGGCACCCCCGAACGGGTGGCGGTTTGGCTGGAAACGGTTGAGTCTAGAGCCTATGGGACGCTAGAGCAGGTAAAGCGGGAACCCTACGCCACGTTGCGGCCAGAACTGGGTATCCAACGCCATTGGGTGTTTTGGGTGCCCCGGGAACCGGTGGCGGCGGCGGTGTGGTGTGACCTGTTTTATAGCCACATTGATCAAAAAGGGGATTACCAAATGATTCCCGTGCCGGTGGCGGTGGGTTAGGGGCACGCCTGTGGGATGATACTGGGTATGTATGTCCTGATTGCCGCCGCCGGTCAAGGCAAACGTATGGGTCACGACCGGAATAAACTCCTGCTCACTTTGCAGGGGCGACCGATTTTGGCCTGGACGTTGGTACGGGTACTGCAAGCCCAGCCCACTTGGGTGGGTATCATGGCGCAACCGGGGGACTGGCCGGACATCAAAACCATCCTTACCGAACTCGCCCCCACCCCGCCCGTGCAACTCATCCCGGGGGGGGACACCCGCCAAGCCTCGGTGTGGAATGGGTTGCGGGCTTTGCCCTCGGATGCAGAAACGGTGTTGATCCACGATGGTGCCCGCTGTCTGGCGAGTCCGGCGCTGTTCCACCGTTGCCAAGCCGCTTTAGCTGAGGCGGTGGGGGTGATTGCCGCCATCCCGGTCAAGGATACGATTAAAGTCGTGACCGACCCGCCCCGGATTGCCGCAACGCCGGAGCGGGCGCACCTGTGGGCAGCCCAAACCCCCCAGGGGTTTCACGTTGGCATTCTCAAAACCTGCCACGCCCAAGCCCTTGCCCAGCAATGGCAGGTAACAGACGATGCGGCTTTGTTAGAACGTTGTCAGTACACAGTTCAGGTGGTTATGGGGGAAGATACCAACCTGAAAATCACCACCCCCCCCGATCTACGCATCGCCCAAGCCTTGCTGCCCCAGGGACGCTAAAGGCACGGTTAATTCCAACCCCTGCGCCTGCCAGTGCAGTTCTCCCCCCAGGGCGGCCAACCGCTCCTGCCAATGGGTCAAACTGGGGTACAACCGCCCGGTTTGGGGACTCCACTCCCACCCGGAACTTAAGGTTTGTTGCCCTCTTAAATCAGTAAAACGTAAGTATAGTATAATTACTTTATGTTGTTGTTTCTCCATTTGTTTAACCGCCCCGTGAATCTGGGCACCCGCAGGCAGTTCTCCCAGGAGCAGGGGCATCACCTGGGCGAGCAGATGCCGAAACACCTCCGGCAATGGGATTTTTAGGTCAAAATCGAAACTGATTCCCTGCGCCTGCGCCTGGGCTTGCCAATCCCCCAAATTGGCCTGACAGCCTTGGGGTTCAAACCAAGACCGCCAGCGTTCCTGCCGCAGTCGCACCTCCTGGGCAATTGCCCGCAACCCTTGCACTACCCGAAGGGGCAATTTTTGTTGATATTTTAGCAGTACATCTGTCCAAACGCCAATCGTGCTGAGGGGGGTATAGATTTCGTGTAAAACCGAACGTGCCCAATCCTCCGGCGGCTGAGCAGCCTGATGCAACCATTGCTGATAAAACCGCTCCACCAATTCCACCGGAGCTACCGGCCAGTGATCCGGGAGGGCTTTGAGCTGGTCAAGCCATACCCCATCCGTCACCTGGGCTAAAATTTCCTGCCATACCCGGCTCACCACCGAGGGACTAAAGCTATGGGCAATCGCACCCTCCCCCGTTGCCACCAAAGCAAACACCCACTGGGGATGGCGGATGCAGACCAGATAGGGACCCAAGGCCAATTCCCGGCTGTCGAGCCATATTTGAGAAACCCCCACCACCTGCGGCGGAGCCACCAAGACCCAAGCGGGTGATTGATCCAACAGTTGAACCGCCAGTTGTGCCCCCATTTGCCAGTGGGAGCAAACCATCCCTGGCGGCAGTCGCCCCACCCTCGGAAAAGCGTTGATCAAGGACATTAAATCCACATCTCGACCCTAAAATCGAGCTTATCAACCATTAACCGAGTTGACTAGGGCAAAAAACCGCCCCAGAATTACTTGGCCGCCCCGACCCCGACTTGCTCCGCCGTTTCCTGGGTTCGCAAACTGGGGAAAAGGAAGTGATTTTCCTCGACGTATTGTGCCCCAAACAAGCCTTTTTCAGCCCAGAAATACCGGTCAACCGTATGCTCATTGCGCCGTACCAAAAGCAGCGCCGGTGGAGCAATTCCGTTGGCCTGAATATAACGCCGAGCTGCCGTTACCGGCTTATCCTCACCCGTTTCCAGGGTGAATTGAGGCACACATTCTAAGATTTTTCGACCTTCCAAGCGACGACGACTTCTGCGCTTACGTCTTCTAGCCAAAGCGCTCTCCTCCTAAAACGTGTGAGAGATTGGTGTTTTTGTAGTTAGGGTTACATAACCCTAGTGCAGTATAGGGGTTCAGAGCTAAGTTTTCAAGCCTTCGTTAATCAGTTGCAACATTTAGTTTGGCGGGGTTGCTTATAATAAAGGGATTATTTTCATCCCACTTCTCCTGCGGCTATGGTCTATCGCAGTTGGTTTGTCACTTGGTTGTTGCGGATGCGTCACCGGGTCGGGCAGGGGTGGTATCAACTGTGGCAATGGTGCCGGTGGGTGGGGTTGCGCCCGGTGCCGTCCCCGAGTTTGATTCCCGCCACCCCGCCAGCACTTTCCCGGTGGCAGCGTTGGCTGAAGCAGTTACGACAACACCTCAACCGGGTTCCCCTGCTGGGAGGCGCCCCCAAGGTCGAACAATTGCCGAGTGCGCCGACTATGACTGCCCTCCCGGTGGTACAGCCCGCTCCGGTTTTGCCCGAACCGACTTGGGAGGTGGAGTCGGTGGCAGAGGGTTATGAACCCCACTGGCTAGAACGGTTCCTCCAGTGGTTAGATCAAACACTTTGCGCTGGGGAGCAAAAAATTCGAGATTTTTGGCATTGGTTGCGGGGGTTTTGGGCGGGTTAGGGATCGCATAAATCAAGGGTTTTTACGGAGATGGCGATCACCTCAAGATAGCCTTTGTGGTTACATCGGCTCCTATCCCTGGGGGGGTAATCTCATAAATGTAGAGATTGCATCCAGCAACCCCTCCATTCCCCGCTTTCCTTTTAGGAGTTAGTTGTGAATTTGCGTGTTCTGCCCTTAATTTTTCGCCTTGACCGCCCTGTTTCCTCTTGTAGCGCAAGCCCAACGGGCACCTAGTCCTGGCGATGTCCCCAAAGACCTCAAGGTGGCGACCACCATCAGCGGTACGATTACGGCCAAAAATCCGGCGCAAGTGACCAAGGAATTTGGTCAGGTTAAGTGCAGCCAATTCAGCGTTGTTTTGCAGGAAAGTAATCCCAGTGATGTGATTGTCAACCTGCCGGGTCAACCGCAAAAGTCGAAGTTTCCCGATAGCTATGCCCCAGTGACCGTTTCCGTTACCGGCAACCATCTTGGCTTAGGCTGTAAATTTGCCCTGACCGTTCCCGCCAGTGCGGTAAACAAAAAGGGTTATTTGGTAGTGAAAACTCCGGTGACAGGATTAAACCCATCCCCCCAAGGCTGGCAAAACCCCATGCCCGTTCCTAGTATGAGCGACGGGGGACGCAACTTTGTGGTAGATATGGTCATCATTAAGTAACCCTTAAGTGACGCTCAACCCGTACCGCCTTGGCCGCTGGCTGGGGCGGTGATTATTTTTGCGCCACTTGGGCAAGTGGGGGTTGTAAAAATGGAGTGCTTGCCACCGCATTGTTGGCTAGGGTGAGCAGGGGATTGGCCAACAACCCCGCCACTGCCGTCACCGCCACGCAGGTAATCAGCATCGCCCGCAATTCGGGTAAACCCGCCAAATCCCAAGTAACCGGGGGATAATTTTGCACCGCCACCGACATTTCCTGGGGTTCCTTGACCACAATCATCCGCACCACCCGGATGTAATAGTAAATCGAAATCACACTGGTCACTAAACCCACCAAAACCAAAGTATAGGCTCCCGCTTGCCAGCCCGCCCAAAAGATGTACAACTTACCAAAAAAGCCCGACAGCGGCGGGATACCGCCCAAGGAAAGCAAACACAAACTCAAACCCAAAGTTAACAACGGGTCTTTTTGGTACAGACCGGCGTACTCATTAATTTCATCCGTCCCCGCCCGCAGACTGAACAGAATCACACAGGTAAAGGCACCCAAATTGGTAAACAAATAAATCAACGTATAAAACACAATGCTGGCGTAACCTTCGGGCGTACTAATCGCCAAACCAATCATCAAAAAACCCGCCTGCCCAATCGAAGAATAGGCCAACAACCGCTTCAAACTGGTTTGGGTCAAGGCCACCACATTCCCCAGAATCATGCTCAGAATCGCCAGGGATTCAAACACAAATTGCCATTGCGCCGTCGCCCCCGGAAATACCGTCACTAACAGGCGAATCGCCAAGGCAAACCCCGCCGCCTTGGAACCCACCGAGAGAAAGGCCACCACTGGGGTGGGGGAACCCTCGTACACATCGGGAGTCCACTGGTGAAAGGGCACCGCCGACAACTTAAACGCAATCCCGGCAATCACAAACACCAAGGCCATCAACGCCCCCAAAGATTGGCTGAAATCCTGGCTCACCAACTGCTGGGCAATGGCACTCAACCGGGTTTCCCCGCCAGACAGGCCGTAGAGCAAAGACAAACCATACAGGAAAATCGCCGAACTGGTCGCCCCAATCAGCAAATACTTCAGCGAAGCCTCATTGGAGCGCACATCCCGCTTCATATACCCCGCCAGCAAATAGGATGCCAACCCCAGGGTTTCCAGGGCGACAAACACCATCACCATCTCGTTCGCCCCCGCCAGGAACATCCCGCCCACGGTGGCCACCAGCAGGATGGTCATGTATTCCCCCAGGGCACTGCCCGCCTCATTCACATACCGAATGGCAATTAAGATGCTAATCGCTCCCGCCAGCGCCACCAACCCCCGGAACAAAATCCCCAGGTGATCCGCCTGAAAACTACCCAAAAATCCCTCCGTGACCGGCATCTCCCACTGGAACACCAAGGCCACCACCGCCCCCAACAACCCCGCCAACGCCAGATAAGGAGTCCACCGGCTGGACTGCCGCCCCCCCAACAAATCCGCCAGCAGCACCAGGGTCAATGTCCCAATCACCAAAAGTTCTGGCACGACCGTTCCCGTATTCAAGGCCGCCAACGATACCACTTCCATCACCGTCCTCCGGGCAGTTCCACTTATAAGGTAATCGAATTTGGCAACAGGATCATCACCTTAAAGGTCAGGGTCCCCGCAAAATGGCCGTTTCCATCTCCTGACGGCTCAGCGCATACTTAAAATTTTGCACCACGTCCCGGCCAGCGGCGGCTCCCACATACCGGACTTGTAATTCTTCAATCTCCAGGGATAACTCCGCCTGCCACGCCCCCCGTTGCAAAAACCAGCGGTGCGGTTCCGCCTCATCCCGTTGGGCACCCAAAGTATCCAACCAGTCCTCAATCGTGGCTAGGGAATGGTGACACAGGGGCGTGTCGGGGGTCGGCCAACGGTTCATGGGGTGAGTACCAAAATCAACGGCTCAGTCGCATACCTAATGGGCTCATTTTAGCGTGGGGCGGACACCACGCCCCGGCTCCAGCCCCCACCCAAAAGTGATTAGAATTGAGAGTGCGGTTTCCTAGGGACACCATGAAATCCATCGTTCTACCGGCTCCGATTCACTACGAACTCCTCATGCAACTTCTGGAACGGCATACCCAAAGTGCCCTAGACCAACACCCCGGCCAACGCCAACAACTGCAAGACCTGCTCGCCACCCTCCGCAAGGCCACCCTCCAACAGGAATACCTCGAAGCGGAATGCCGCCGTTCGGGATTGACCATTGAATACCGTTGGTCCATCCACCAAAATGAATCCCCAACCGTGGACACCCCAACCGGAACAATCCCTTCCCGTTAAGATGTGGTTAAGAGTAGATTAAAAATCCCCAAGATAAGTGGTTTAAGCTTGACAGAGCCAGTTTTTTTGGAACAATAGAGGGGGATAAATGCCCAAAACGTGTTGCTCCTAGTAAGGGAGGATGAGGTCGTATGCAAACAACTACCAAATTTTTGGCACTCACCGCCGCCGTCGCCCTGACGGCTGGTGTTGCGGGGGTCACTCAGGTGTTCGCCCAGAGTCGGGCGGTCGTCAAGGCCGATGGTTCCAGTACCGTGTTCCCCGTTACCGAAGCGATGGCGGAGGAATTTCAGAAGTCCAAAAAGGGTCAGGTGCAGGTGACCGTGGGTTCCTCCGGGACTGGCGGTGGGTTTAAGAAGTTCTGTAACGGGGAAACCGATATTTCCAACGCCTCCCGGCCAATTTCCAAGAAAGAGATTGCGGCCTGCCGTGAAAAAAATATCACCTTTTTGGAAATCCCCATCGCCTTTGATGCGCTGACCGTGGTGATCAACCCCAAAAATAACTGGGTGAAGTCCCTATCCCCCGCCCAATTGAAAACCATGTGGGAACCGGCGGCGCAGGGCAAAGTTCGCACCTGGAAACAGGTGGATGCCAGCTTCCCGGATCGGCCTTTGCGTCTCTTTGGCCCGGGAACCGATTCCGGTACCTTTGACTACTTCACCGAAGCCATCAACGGCAAGTCCCGCGCCAGCCGCAGTGACTTCACCGCCAGCGAAGACGACAACGTGCTAGTCCAAGGGGTAGCCACGGATGTAGGTGGTTTGGGTTATTTCGGATTCGCCTACTACGAGGAAAATGCCAAACGGTTGCGTGCGGTTCCCATCGTCAATTCCCAGGGGCGGGCGGTCATGCCTTCTCGGAAAGCGGTGGAAGATGGTTCCTACAACCCCTTAGCACGTCCCATCTTCATCTACGTGAGTGCGGCTTCCATGCGGCGGCCTGAGGTACGGGAATTTATCACCTTCTACATGCAGAACGGGGTAAAATTGATTCCCAAGACCGGTTACATCCCCCTACCCAGCCGGGCTTACGCCGCCATTTTGCAAAATGTCCGCTCGAACAAGGTGGGTACCGTGTTCGGGGGTGAAAACAAAGTGGGTCTGACGATTGACCAAATGTTGAAGATGGAGCGGGTCAACTAGACCGAAGGGCTGGGGTTTCTGTCTGCGGGAACCCCGTCCTTATTTTTGGTGGTTTCTAAGTCTAAAGGTGCGGAGTTGAGGGATTATGACATCATCTGATCAGGGTTTTGCGGCCTACGAGCAGCAGCGGTTTCGCAGCCTCTGGACGAATCGCATTATGCGGGGGCTGACTGGGGCATTTGCCTATTTTTCGATTATTGTGACGGTGGGGATCACTCTGATCTTGGTCGTGGAAAGTATTCTGTTTTTCAACAAGCTGGCCGCAGAAGGGCATTCCTGGACGTTGCTCTTTCGGCAAACCGACTGGACACCCCTGTTTGAACCGCCCAATTTTGGGATTATTGCCATCATCGCCGGTACCTTGATTACCTCCGTGATTGCCATGATCGTGGCGTTGCCGGTGGGGTTGCTGAGTGCCATTTTTTTGAGCGAGTATGCCCCGCCCAAGTTGCGGACAGTGTTAAAGCCGGTTTTGGAAATCCTCTCCGGCGTGCCGACGGTGGTGTACGGGTTTTTCGCCCTGTTGGTGGTGAGTCCGGCTCTGCAACGGCTGATTCCCAATGGGGATGAAATTATTTCCGGGTTGAATGCAACCAGTGCTGGGTTCGTGATGGGGATCATGATCATTCCCTTGGTGGCTTCCCTGAGCGAGGATGCGATTTATGCGGTGCCCAATCTGTTGCGGGAGGGTTCCTATGGGTTGGGGGCCACCAAGTTTGAAACCATTGTCAGCGTGGTGATTCCCTCGGCACTCTCGGGGATCGTATCGGCCTTTATTTTGGCCGTATCCCGGGCGGTGGGGGAAACCATGATCGTGGCACTGGCTGCTGGGCAAAACCCGGCCTTGAACTGGAATCCCTTGCAGGCGGTGATGACGATTACGGCGTTTATTGTGCAGGTGAGTTTGGGGGATACGCCTTCGGATTCCCTGGCGTTTTATACGATTTTCTTTGCCGGTTTTATTTTGTTCGTGATGACTCTGTTCCTCAATATTTTGGCGGATCGGTTTGTGCGGAAGTTTCGGTTGGTTTATTAACGTGAGGCGGTATCCATGACGGTCACGACACCCCAGGCTGAAGGTAATTTTCGCTCCAACTATGAGGGACGAAAAATCCAGACGAATGTTTTTATGGCGGTGGCTTTTTTAGCAACGATATTCGGTTTGTTTTTCTTAGCCATCTTGCTTTATGACGTATTTAGCCAGGGGTTACCGTATTTCAACTGGCAATTTTTGACCCGATTTCCTTCCCGTGACCCCCAGGAAGCGGGGATTCTTTCCGCCTTGGTGGGTTCGATTTGGCTGATGTTTTTGATCCCCCTGTTTGCCTTCCCGTTGGGGATTGGGGCGGCCATTTTTATGGAGGAATACGCCGACCGGGATTTGTGGTTTAACCGAATCTTGGAGGTGAATATCTCGAATCTAGCGGGGGTGCCTTCGATTATCTATGGGTTGTTGGGGCTGGAACTGTACGTGCGGATTTTAGAACCCTTGACCAAGGGTCGGACGGTGCTGGCGGGGGCGTTGACGCTGGCGACGCTGGTGTTGCCGGTGGTGATCATTTCCACCCGGGAGGCGATTCGGGCGGTACCCCGCGAGATTCGGGAGGCGGCCTACGGGGTGGGGGCGACCAAGTGGCAGGCGATTTGGTTCCATGTCTTACCGATGGCCTTTGCCGGGATTTTGACGGGGACGATTTTGGCGCTGTCCCGGGCGATTGGGGAGACGGCTCCCTTGATCACCTTGGGGGCACTGACATTTATTGCCTTCCTCCCCCCTTGGCCGGTGACGACGGCGGTGAATGAGCAGGGGGCGGTGATTGTGGAGAAGGCATCTGCGGGGTTGGGTGCGTTTGTGGAATCCCTACAAACCCCGTTTACGGCACTCCCGATTCAAATTTTTAACTGGGCGGGTCGTCCGCAGGTGGAGTTCCACAAGGTTTCGGCGGCGGGGATTATTGCGCTTTTAGGCTTGTTAGTAGCGATGAACTCGGTGGCGGTATTTTTGCGGGCACGGTTCCAGGTGAAGAAATAACAACCCGTTTGAGGTTGGGCAGGAATACGTGTCCTTGGTTAGGGACGGATGGCCGCTCGCAAGATAGCCAAAGATTCTTGCCATGCGGCAAAGTCAGCGGTTTCTGCCCACAACTCCAGTGACTCTGAATCCTGGGACAGGATGCGCTCCAGGGTCTGCTCCGCCTTCTCCAGTAAAGAACGTGTCGGTGTTTGGGGCATCGAGACAACCCAGGCATCGACCGCTTCAGTGTAGGTATCTACCTGGGTACCCCGCCCCAACAACTTAGCTAACACCTCAACCGCCGCTACTGCTGCCTCAGCGTCAGCCGCTTCGACATATTCAGAAGGAGCTAAAACCTTATCCATGGTGGACTCGGTGTAGCTCAAATCCTGAGCCGTATCCAAACCGTAAGCCCAGTCACTGGCCGTATCATTGCCGAAAGGTTGATGTGACCAAACGCCCATACAGGTTCCCTTAAGCCTACGGACTTCAGTTGTACTATAGCAAGCCAGTTTCGTATATTGGTACTAACGTATAAGCATATATAGCAATCCTAAATGAATTTAGAATAGTGGTCGCAGGGGCGCAGCCCCCGTCAGAGAAGCACCTGCGGTGTATAGTTCTATGGCTATGCCACGCAAGCTAATGTCCTACGGACACGCGAGCTAATGTCGCACAGCGACACACAAGCTAATGTCCTACGGACACGCAAGCTATCAGAATCTTTGTTCGGCAATCAGATAGTATTGCTATAGTAATTATTAATGATTTGTGAGAATCATGAAAGTTTTTGAAAACCAGGACGGGGCGATATATTAAGACTATTTACGCTTTGGACATAAAAGTTGTTCTCACGTTTTGAATGTGATTGCTATATACAAAATCATTGGCATAAGTTAAGGCCACCGGGCACAGCCCCTCAGCGGGTCTATTAACCCGACAAATGCAGGGTCATGGCGCACCAAATCAGAGCTTCCGCCCATTCCACCACCGCTCCGTAGGTGTCCCCCGTGTGTCCCCCCAGTTGTCGGTACAAGGCAAACCCCACGCCCAAGGTCAACCCCAAGCCCCACCCCGTTAAGGCCAGGGGCAGGGTGAATTGGCCGGTCATACCCCACCACAGTCCCCCCCAGGCCAGCAGGAGCAATAATCCCGGCACCCATTGCCACAGGAACGGTTCCTGGTGATGAATTTTGCCTTTTCCTTCCGCCCGCAGGTAGGGGTAGAGACGAATGGCCAGCACCTGACCCCACCGCCCCCACCCCATTGCCCCGGTGAACAGCCAAAAGCGTGCCGTGGGTAAACTGGCGAGGGCAATAATTTTTAGTACAATAACCAGACAACCTGCCATCACTCCATAGGCTCCGGTACGACTATCCCGCATCACCTCCAAACGCCGTTGCGGGTCAGTCACACTCAAGCCATCCGCCATATCGATGACCCCATCCAGGTGGAACCCTCCCGTCAATCCCAGCCCCAAGGCCACCAACAGACCACTACGGGGCAACAGGGGCATCGGGGTCAAAAGCACATCGGCCAGAAAGAGCAAACCGCCCAACAGCAGGCCGATCAAGGGTGCCCAGACCGCCACCTGTTGCACCTCTGCCCCGCTGGGTACCGGCAGAATGGTATAAAATGCCACCGCTCCCCAAAACCGCCGCCAAAGCCCACCCATTGCGCTAAAATTAACCAGGATTCCATCACCCTAACAGGTTGAAAACATGGTTGAACCTTTAGTATTGAGCATTGTGCTGGGGCTGGTGCCGGTCACCTTGGCTGGATTGTTTATGGCCGCTTACATGCAGTACAAGCGTAATTAGCGTACCAACCCCAGAAATTTAAGCCGCCAGTTGATAGAAACTCAGCACCGTGTCCCCGTAGATTTTCTGGCGGGTGCGATTGAGGGACAGGTACTGCTCCGGCAAGGGCAGATGGACGTGGTGTTCAACGGCCAATTCCCCATCATTAGCTAGCAATTCGTGGGTGATAATCCCTGCTAAAACGGGTAGGTACAAGCCACTGGCGTAGGGTGGATCAAAGTAAATTAGGTCAAATACGGTTTTCAACCCGCCCAAACACCCGGGTAATATGCCCCGCAGGGTGTAAAAATCCTCCCGATTGGCATGAACCGCCAGAGTACGAATCGCTTTTGCCGAGCTATCTACTGCGACCACCAATTTTGCCCCCGCCTGACGAGCCGCCAGAGCCACCGCCCCCGTCCCGGTGCATAAATCTAAAAACACTGCTCCTGCCAGTTCGGCTCTCCAGATATTGATCAAAGCCGCCCGGACTTTAGCGGTAGTGGGTCGCAGTTGCATCGGATCACAGCTAGTTTTTGCCGTAGTCTTTCAATGTATCCGATTTTCCCCCACTTAACTTGGAGATATGGCTTTCCTGACCCGGATATTTTCCTCAGCAAAACATAGTTGATATAGTCTTTATAAATTATAATATAGCAATACTATAGCAATACGATTCGATTTGCGAACAAAGATTCTGGAGAACCAGTGACGGGGGGTGCCCCCCTGCGACCGCCATTCTAAATTCAAATCATACTGCTATATCTGATTGCCAAACAAAGATTCTGATAGCTTGCGTGTCGCTGTGCGACATTAGCTTGCGTGGCGTAGCCATAGAACCATACACCGCAGGTGCTTCTCTGACGGGGGCTACGCCCCTGCGACCACTATTCTAAATTCATTTAGGATTGCTATAACTCCACCTATCTTGACTCTTGGAAACAATCTTTTTCGTTTCCATTTCTGTTGGTGATTTCAAAACCAACTGGTTCATTTCATTACCTACTGAACATTGAAGATTACTGAGGTCACTAGGCTAATGTATTTGTCTGGAAACAGACTATGAGCAGCAAGCGTTGGAGCGACTACGGTGCAACCATGAAAATATCCTAGAGTCGGATCCCCTAGAAGAAGTCGTCAAGTTGGTTATTGCCTGTTTTTCTCTTTCTAGAGTGATAGCAGAATAGGGTTTTAGAACATCCTCTAAGAGTGGAGCCACTCCTGTGCCCATTGGCGAAAAGCTTTCAGGGTTTGGCTGCGCCCCTCGGTGTGGCTGCGATCGAGGAATTGTGCTACACCCTCGACAATGGGGATTTGGGGAAACTGGGGACTGGTGCCCACATCCTGATACTGCCCGTCCTGCAAGATGCTAATCCGCAGGTGTCCATCCTCTAGCCGCCACAGTTCTGGTACACCCAGAGCTTGGTAGGCATCCAACCCTGTTTTAGAGGTCACATCAACTTCAATCGCCAAATCAGGGGGTGGATCGATCGCCAAGTTGATGCGTCGTTTGCCAATCATCACAGCATGATGTTGGATATAGAAACACTGATCAGGCTCAAACCCCTTACCAGCATCTTGTCGCTTGAATGTTGTTGAGCCAAAACACTCATTATCAATATCCAATTCCTCCAGCAAAATTTTCACCATATCCCCCAATAGTTCTTTATCAACCTCATGCTCTGGTAGCGGCATCCGAATCTCCAGTAACCCGTCACTGTAGGCAATGCGAGTAGCGCGTTTATCCCCTAGCTCATCCAAAATTGCCTCAAATTCTTGCCAACTGACTCCTTGGAGAGAGAGTCGTTGCCCCGGATGCACTACGAGTTGTCGCAATTGCACGGTCACCATAAGGACTTGCCCGTAAACCAATGCTGCCAGTGTAACAAACTCGCATTGATGAGTTTATCCCGCATCACGAGTTAATAAAGTCGCTACCGAAACCATGTCCATCTCAAAAATGTGCCTTTTGAACTTGACCCACCTGGGAGATGTACTTATACTTGATGCTTAATCTACTAAATTCCCATCGATTTATCATAGATTGAATAACCTAGAGGAGGTTGTATGACGATCGCACCTGAGCTACATCCTGTTAACCAACTCACAAAATCCGCACCCCTTGTTAGAACATCAAGCTACAGGAGAACTAGACCCTGGACAAAGCGGCTATTCTGGCATATTCATGCCTACACCACCATTTTTTGGATTATGGTGCTGACTGGTTTGTCCATAGTGCTGCTCTGGAGTTACGAAGTCGTGAGACAGCTACTAGAGACGGCACACATAGCTAAGTAGCTTTGCGTAGTCCGACCTGTTCTTTCAACTGCCTGATGGCATATTTGACTTGAGGTATTACCATGCTTGAGGCGATCGTAGCCGCCTGGTTATTTCTGTTCTTGGGTGATTTTCTCTCCACGTTTTTATATCATGTGCCAGAGCATGTCTTCGGCACACTTCATCTCCAAACCCACCACTCTCCCCACAAGAATTTCCGCCACTATGCTGTGCTGTCGGGGAATATACAAGTTTTGCTGGATGGCATTCTGGGCGCTGTTCCCTATCTCCTCCTAGCCGTCTGTCTGTGGCAAGTATCGTGGATAGGAGTACTCACTGGGCTGCTGTTGGGACAATTGCACGTGTGGTGGCGGCATACCACTGCAATGGGTTGGCAAACGCCCCAGCCTGTGAGCCACCTTTGTCGAATATTGGGAATCACTACCCCAGAGCAGCACTGGCTCCACCACCAAAGAACAACCGTTGCCTACGGAGATATCTTCACCTGCTTTGATCTGCCTGCTCGATGTTGGTTCAGACTATTGCGTTGGTTTCGCTTCTATCTGCGCGGATGGTTTGTTCAACTAGGGTAGTTCTGAGGTATAGCAATGGTTCGTGATGCACAAGGGTTAAGGGTCACAACAGACTCACCGTTGGCAGTGCAGTTCATTGATCAATTTATTGACCAAGCGCTGGGCTATGGCAAAAATGCTCTGTCTTCCATTCAGCAGGCACTCCAGGCTGATCCAACTTGCGTGCTTGCCCATGCCTATGCAGCCGCTCATCTGCTTTCTCAGGAAACGGCGACAGCGGCTCAGCAAGCCCAGGTTCACCTCCGGGCAATGAAACTGGGAATGGAGCGGGTGACAGAACGGGAACGGTGGTATGCCCAAGGAATCACAGCCTGGGCAACGGGGAATATTTCTCAGGCGATCGCCCTTCAGGAAGCAATCACCGACCAGTATCCCCAAGACTTGATGGCAGTGCAGCAGGGGCAATATCACTACTTTTACCAGGGACAATTTCCGGCATTGCTGCACATCGCGGAGAAAGTCTTACCTGCTAATCCTGCCAATCACTATCTGGAGGGGATGGTTGCCTTTGGCTGGGAGCAGTGTGGCGACTACGCCAAGGCAGAAGCCATTGCCCGTCGTGCTGTGGTGCGTAACCGACAGGATGCCTGGGCACACCATGCGATCGCCCATGTGCTGCACCAACGAGGTCGCTTCCAAGAAGGCATTGCTTGGATGGAATCCCATACAGACACTTGGGAGCAATGCAACTCCATGCTTTACACCCACAACTGGTGGCACATAGCGCTCTATTACCTGGCACTGGGGGAAATGCAGACGGTGCTACGCCTCTACGATCGCCACATTTGGGGACGGGCAAACCACTCCTCCCCCAAGGATCAAGTCGGGGCGATCGCTACTCTGATCCGCCTGGAACTACAGGGGGTAGATGTGGGCGATCGCTGGCTAGCACTCCTTCCCTGCCTGCGCCCCCGCCTCCACGAACATGCCCTCGCCTTCCAAGACCTGCACTACATCTACGCCCTCGCCCGCACTGGGCAGATGGCTTGGGTGAGCGAAATGTTCCGCAGCTTGCACCAACACAGCAAAAAGCTCCCCCCCGCCCAGCAGCCAACCTGGACAGAGATAGTGATTCCAGCCGCAAAGGGATTGGTAACCTATGCCCTCGGAGATTACCTAACCGCAGCATCCATCTTAAATGCCGTCCTTCCTCGCCTCTTCACCATTGGTGGCAGTCGCACTCAGCACGAACTGTTTACCCAGATTGCCCAGCGTGCATTCACCAAGGTTGAACATGTATCCACGTTTACGGGGATGTCTTCTCGTGCTGAAAGAACTGGTGTCTCTCATCTTCTAGCCGCATGATGGGACGAGAACTCCCAGCATGTTGCTACAGCGGATAACCAGACTGCACGACTTGGTGATATACCTGAGCGATGATCTCGTAATCCTGGTTCGTGACGGCTGCATAGTGGCTGATTCCTTGCTGGTGCATGGCTGCCTGTAATGCAGCGGTTGGTTGCAACAGAGTCGCTTGCAGTTGAGCAATGAGCGGTTTGCCTAGTCGAGTACTGACCGCGATCGGCGGGATGGGATAGGGTCCGATCGTCTCTACTACCCGCAAACGCCCAGCTAGCTCTGGAAACTGGCGTAATTCTTCTTCTAAAACCGTGCTGTCAATAGCAGCACAATCAACCCGCCCATCTGCCACCCAACGAATGGACTGCTGGTGAGAGCCAGATGGCAGAAAACTGCTGAAGGTAGGCGCGGGGATGTTGTCTTGGAGGAGCCGAGACCAGAGGAGGTAGTAGCCACTGTTGGAGCCACGATCGTTGTAGCAGGCGGTTTTGCCCACCAAGTCTTGCAAGTGCCGGTATGGGCTTTGGGCATGGACAATCACATCCGAGAAATACACAGGGCGGTTTTGGTAACGATCGGACTGGAGGACTGGGGCAACGATCGGACGCAATAGTTCTGGTGTTATCTGTTGAGAGCGAACGAGCGGCAAGCCACAGATAAAGGTCAAATCCACACGATTGTCCAGCAGCAACGGATCAACCAAGGGATCACAGACTCCTTGAGTTAGACCAATGTTGACGTGCAATGCCTGTTCCAAGAAGCCTGTCAGGGTTTGATAAAAGCCAAACCAGTTAGGAGCAAGGTAGGAAACCGCTCGTAGGGTCATTGTTATTTGACTCTAAAAACATTGGGGCAACTCTATTTATTACAACCAGCAGAAAATCATCTCGCTGGAATGCCGGTATTACCGGGAACCAGGGAGGGGGGCTGCGCCCCTGCGACCGCTGTTCTAAATTCATTTAGGATTGCTATATTATTGGAACTAGCCGAAAATTATCTCGCTGGAATACCGTTAGCCTACGTGTCGTCTGCGGCATTACCCAGGGACAGGGACAATGCCTGCAGCGCACTGCGTGTTGGCGTAGCCTGCCTTGCAGACGCTCTGCCCCTGCGACCTATTTTTAGAGGTACTCAATTTTTTTACAGAGTAGCACAATCCAGCCATAAAGATACTATGGCTTTGCTAAATCTGATAGTACCAGAATTCTTCTTCTGCCAGCACAATTTTTTGCATGGAGTGACGCTGAATTAAGCCTTGTTGCTCTAACTGTCCTAGGAGACGGGTGACGGTGACGCGGGTAGTCCCTAGCAACTCAGCAATATCTTTATGGGTGAGCCGTAGATCGATCAATTTTCCATCGTTAACGACCCGCCCAAATTGCTTCGCCAACCACCCCAAAAATTTGATCAGCATGACATCCATCGGGCGGTAGCTACGGATAGTGGCCAGTTCCTCCAGACGGTGAATATGGGCTATCAGCAGATCACCTGGTACATCAGACGGTGAAGTGGATACAACTGTCACCAAGGTCAAACATTCTAACTCGTAGGGGTTAGAACACGAGAGCAACCGCCCAACTACGTCACCGCATCCCCAAATGCCAGGTGAAACGACGGCACCATCCTCTAGCCAAGTGATAGAGCGCACTGCCCCAGACTCAATTTCCCAGAGGATATCTTGGTGTAGGGGTAGACGGGATCGGGCATGAAACTGGCGGCGAATCCTACGAGTAACAGGGGATGCATCCTGAGAAGATTGTGGTAAGAGAGACATTGACAAAATCTACTGTTTTCCGATAGGTTAACAGGGATTTATGATCCTGTCAAGGATTTAAAGCACTGTAAAACTCACCATGATTTGCAAGAAGTTATCATAATTAAAACAGTTTTTAAAGTTTTAAATTTTAAAGTTTTAAAGCTTAAATATCTGTGGTTCATTTTCTACAAAAGTTTCTGCTTTTACTCCACGTTTAGCCCAAAGATAACCGCACTAATTACCCCATAGCAAGTGGTATTCATACCCCAATAGAACAATCATTTTTTTTCGGCTTCTATGGCTGACCGGTGACAACTTAAGAAATCGATTATAGCTATCCTAGTTTAATTTTGAACGATGGTCGCAGGGGCACCGCCCCCGTACTTGGTTTTCCAAAATTTCTGTTCACAAATCCGGTGAGATTGCTATATGATATGGGCGATATTGCGGAGAATCATCATGGGTCTAACAGAACGGCGAGCCGTCAAGGCATTTCAGGAAAACAAATACCCCAAACTCAAGGCCGAATTGGATGCGGCGGCGGGTTTTGAGGTGCCTTTGGTGGTAGATTGGGATACGGTCATGGCCGTATCCGAAGGCTATTCGGAGCAGTACGAAGAAAATTTACCTAAGGTGTTTTTTCGCCCGCTGATCGAGGCATTTAAGGGGATTTGCATTGATGATTTGGGCAAAGAAGCCCTCAAAGAAGGGTTAAAAAAAGTCATTATGCGCGGGGAGAGTTCCTACACTACACCCACGTTTGAATATGGCACCCTGACGCTGGCCTACCCGGTCACCAGTTGGGCGGACAGTTGGACAAGCAAACGGGATGAGATTCAAACGGTTTTAGAAAAAGGGCTTTAATCACCCTGCCACAGGCGGCTAAGGGGCATATATACCAAGGGTGCCCACAGGCTACTTAAAATGGCCGAAGCCAGGGTCAAGCGTTGGTGATCCAGCCAAATTTGCCCCAGGGGACGGTACCCCAGCACACTCCACTGCACCGCCATCAGGGTTTCGCTAATGGCGGCCATGGCAAACACAATCAACGCCACCGAGATAAAATCCTCCTGAATCAGGCGGTCTTTTTGCAACAGGGCGGTCAAAAACCCCGCCACCCCCAGCCCCAAACCGTGGGACGGCCACCAACCCACCCCAGGATTTACCAGGGCATCCTGCAAAATCCCCAGGGTCAAACCGGCGATTAACCCCTGCCAGGGGGTGCGTTTGACACTCCAGGCCACCACCCAAATCAACGGCCAATCGGGCGCAATCCCCGCCAGTTCCATCCCCGGTAGGCGCAGGGGCAACAATGCCAGGGAACCCAACCCGGAAACCACAGTAGCGACCCCACTGGCCAGGTTAGGGAGCGAGTAGAGCCGGTTTCGCACCATAGCTATGTAATAACACCCATTCCAACCGTTCCACCGGCGCATGGAGTTGCACCGTGGCCTGGGGGGCAGGGGTGGCGCGCCAGTCAATGCTTTCAATCTTGCCCACCGTAATTCCCGCCGGGAAAATCGTGCTAAAGGGGGAAGTGACAATCGCATCCCCCGGTTTGACATCGGGATTTTTATCAAAAAATTCCAAAACCACCTGCCCGGTTCCCTGTCCCACCAAAATGCCCATCGCCCGGGAACGATTCACCATCACCCCCACCTTGCTGCTGGGGTCGGTCACCAATAAAACCCGGCTGGTATGGGGGGTGACATCCAACACCCGCCCCACCAAGCCCCCCGGTGCCAACACCACCGTGCCTGGGGTCATGCCCTTGCTACCGCCTTCCCCCACCCAAATTTGTTGCCACCAATGCCCCGCACTGCGCCCCACCACCGTGGTTGCCACCGTCGCTAGGGGCATTTTCTGTTGATAATTTAATAATGCTTGTAATTGCCGGTTCTGGGTTTGCAACTCTTGCACCTGGGTTTCCAACTCCTGCACCCGGGCATCCGTCAGGCGGGTATCCGGCACCCGGCGACCCTGCACGCCCCGGTACAACTCCCGCAGTACCCAGGCTTGGGTCGTTTGCAGGTACACGGCCAAAGCAATCACCCCCACCCCACCCAGTACCTGGGGCGTGTAGCGTTGCCACCACCGACGGAGGAACTCAAACCGAGTCATCGTACTGCACCCAAACTGCCCTCATCCTACACTGATTTCTAACCGGAACGGCTACTAAACACCCGGTCTAACCCCCGGGCGGTTTCCAAAACTTTCCCCGTCCCCAGTACCACGCAATTCAACGGTTCTGGGGCAATATGTACCACAATCCCCGTCTCGTGGCTGATCAGGGTATCCAAACCCCGGAGCAAGGCGCCACCCCCGGCCAGCATAATCCCCCGATCCACAATATCGGCGGCCAATTCCGGCGGGGTGCGTTCCAAGGTGCGTTTCACCGCATCCACAATTACCGCCAGGGGTTCGGCCATACTTTCACGCACCTCGGGAGCTTTGATGGTCACCGTCCGGGGCAATCCCGACAGCAGATGCAACCCCCGCACCTCCACCATTTGGTCGTCAATCCCCACGGGGTAGGCGGAACCGGCATCAATTTTAATATCCTCCGCCGTGCGCTCCCCAATGACCAGATTGTGGACTTTTTTCATATAACTCATGATCGCCTCGCTGAGTTCGTCCCCCGCTACCCGCACGGATTCACTCAGCACCACCCCCTGCAAACTCAAGACGGCCACTTCGGTGGTGCCGCCGCCAATGTCCACGATCATATTCCCAATCGGCTGATCCACCGGTAACCCCGCCCCAATCGCCGCCGCCACCGGCTCATCAATCAAATCCACCTTGCGGGCACCGGCACGCATGGCCGCATCAATCACCGCCCTGCGCTCCACCCCCGTCACCCCACTGGGAATCCCGATCACGATCCGGGGCTGCGCCAAAGACCGTCCCCCATGCACCTGGCGAATAAAGTGCTTGAGCATCAATTCCGCCGTATCAAAATCCGCAATCACCCCATCCCGCAAGGGACGCACCGCAATCACATTCCCCGGCGTGCGCCCCAGCATCCGCTTGGCATCTTCACCCACCGCCAGGGGAATTTTCAAATCCTGGTCAATGGCAACCACCGAAGGCTCCTGGAGGACTACCCCCCGCCCTGAGACATAGACCAGTGTATTGGCCGTGCCCAGATCAATCCCCATATCCCGTGAAAAGCGGCTAAATAAACCCACAATCAGCCCCCTAGGTTAACCCGTTGGCAATGTTACGGTGCATTTTAGCAGATTTATTCCCCGAACCTCTGGGCAGGGGAGCATATTTCTTCCACAATGGAAACACAGTAGCTATTTCGTGGTTATTGCCGTCAACCCAGCCCAAATGCCACCATGCCCTCCCCTTCCTTGGCGGAATTTCTGACCTCCACCATTCTGTTTCACGGGCTACCCACCCCGATTCAAAACCGAGCCAGCCAGCGTTTGGTGGTGCGCCAACACCCGGCGGGAGCCACCCTGCTTTTGGAACAGGACTGGGGGGATTGTGTCTATTTGTTGATCCAAGGCTGGGTCAAAATCGTCACCCACAACCGGGATGGGCGGGATATTACGTTGAATATTCTCGGGCCGGGGAACATTTTTGGGGAAATGGCGAGCTTGGAATCCTCCCCCCGCTCCAGCGATGTTATCACCCTGACCGCCGCAACCGTGGGGGGCATCCCAGCGGCGGATTTCCGGGATTTGATCAATACCGAACCCCAGGTGGGTTTTCGCCTTGCCCAGTTACTCGTCAAACGGATTCAGCAGTTGAATCGCCGCCTGCAAGTGAGGGAATCGGAGAGCAGTGCCCGCTTGGCGGATGTCCTGCTTTTTCTTGCCGAAGGACAAGGACAGGTGCAAAAAGGGGGGGTACTGATCCCCAACCTGCCCCACCGAGAACTGGGGAATCTCTGTGGTCTCACACGGGAAACCGTCACGCGGGTTTTGAAAAAACTGGAGCAGGACGGGCTGTTGGTGCGCCCCGACCCTGAGCATTTTTACTTGCCCGATTGCAAGGGATTGGAAGCGTTGGTGGACGGATAGGGCTAGAATTATCTAGGTATCTCGACAGGTCACCATTTGCAGATGCGCTCACCAAATCATCCCCGCAGGTTCGCACTTTTATTCACGCTGGCTTGGCTGGTCTTGGCGGCACCGGCGGCGTTGGCTCACGTCCAAGCCGGTGCGACCCACGGGTTTTGGCATGGGTTGGAGCATCCCTTAGGGGGCTTGGATCATCTACTAGCCATGGTGGCGGTGGGGTTGTGGGCGACGGAATTGGGGGGGATAGCACTGGGGGTGGTGCCCCTGGCGTTTTTGGGCATGATGACCCTGGGGGCGGTTGGGGGGATGACCGGGCTACCGTTGCCCGGAGTCGAACCGGCGATTATCGCTTCGGATTTGATTTTTGGGGTGTTAGTTTTGCTGGGTACCCGTTTGCCCTTGGTTGCCAGTGCCCCATTGGTGGGGTTTTTGGCCTTGTTTCACGGTTATGCCCACGGTACGGAAATGCCGGGGGATGTATCGGGGTGGAGTTATGGCTTGGGGTTTGTCCTAGCGACCCTGGGGCTGAATGGCTTGGGTTTGCTGGCAGGGCAGTTGATCCGCCGTTACTGCCCGCCGGTCACCATGCGCTGGGCGGGCGGGGCTATCCTGGTGGGAGCGTTGTATGTGCTTACCCAAGCCTTAGGGGGCGGATGAAGAAAGGAGACCCGTGGGTTAATTAGTAAGTTAAGAGGTGAATTATTGTGTTTCGAGCTATTATCATATCCGCCGAGTCATATCGTGATGAATGGATACTTAATAGTCTCTCGCAAAAAATTGATTTGGATTACTGTCTTTGCATTGGTGATCAACAAATCTCCAATGATAAAATCAATTACTTAGATTTCAACAAAATTATTGTTGGTGAGTATGAACATTATATTAACTGGCATGAAATTCCGCCCCTAGAAGAAAAGTTGATTCAGCAAATGTCCGTCTGTGAATCTTTACTTTTCAGAGCGTTTGATAATGAATCTAGCTTTGATCCTGTCTATGGGTTTAAAGTGTCGCGGATTTACTACCTAAGACATTTGCGATATTGGCACTGGTTTTTAGATAAATATAAAATCAATTTAGTAATCAATTTTGCCGTTCCTCATCTAGTTTTTGATAACGTGATTTATGAGCTATGTAAATTCAAGTATATTCGGTTTTTATGCCTGACACATACGCCGGTCTTTGGTATGTTCACCTGGATCGAAGATTGGCAAAAATCTGCCGTAACTATTGATAAAAAATATCAAGACCTAGTCCAAAGCGACTTGGGATATGAGATTAAACTATCTAAGTTTGCTCAAGATCACTATGACCGACAAATCGAAAACCTTAATCCCACACCGATTTATCGAGAAAGTTCAGTTTATAAAGAATATGTTGAAACCTTTATAACTGAATTTAATTATATTTTAAAATATATAAATGATTTGAATTTTGTTGAAAATCTGAAATCACAAGTGAACCAGATTGACAGGTCATTATTTTTCAAGGAATTACTAGTCAGCTTACTCTTGCCTATTAAACCACAAAAGGGCAACAGTGACAAAAACTTTTTAACTACTATCAAAGTTAAATTAAAGGAGCCTGATTTTTGGTTGAGATTATTGACATTAGACATTTGGCTAATTCGGCGATTGAAAAATCGTTGGATTGTACAGTTGCGTAGAGAAAAAGAAAAATTAGAACAACAAAAAAAACAAATCTTACTCAATTTGGAGCGACTTGAGTTATTTGGTTTCTATGCCAACAATGTCGTAGAGCCTGATCTAAGCTGTAAGTATATCTATGTTGCACCACACTATCAGCCAGAAGCAACAACCATGCCTTTGGCAGGTGCTTTTAGCAACCAACTTCTAATCGTACAGATGCTCGCTTATTGTGTTCCCGATGATGTTTTAATTTATGTGAAAGAGCATCCAAGGCAAGATATTCGTTGTCGTTCAATACGATATTACCAAGATATGGTAACGATACCGAATGTGCGTTTAATTTCTAGAAATTTTAATACTTTTGAACTGACTAATCATGCCTTGGCAGTGGCAACAGCAACAGGCACTGTTGGGTGGGAAGCTCTTTTCAAAGGTAAACCGGTACTTATGTTCGGTTCTTATGTTTATCAATATGCTCCTGGAGTATTACAAGTCAAAACCCTCGAAGATTGCAAAAAAGCTATCTGCAAAATTATTCACGAAGATTTTAAGCCTAATTTAAATGAATTAAAGCTATTTTTAAAAGCTATAGATGAAAATTCTTTCCTTCTAAATCTGAACCCTCATTATGAAGGAATTGTTAATATTTCTACTGAGCAAACAGTGAACAATTTAACTGAATCTATTATCGGACATCTATAGGACACCTCTATCTCTTGCAACCGGCAGAACGTCATTTCGCTGGAATGCCCATAGCCTGCGTGTCGCTGTGCGACATTAGCCTGCGTGGCGTAGCCATTATTACCGGGAACCAAAGCCGGGGAAATGCCTGCGGCACACTGCGTGAAGCGTCCCTGCGACCGCTGTTCAGAATTCAATTAGGACTGCTACAGCTAAGCAAAGTTGTCGCCCCAAGATTATGAAGAATCCGAGGGCTGCGACCCCGATTCGGTCAACCTTTGCGTATTTAACGATACAAACTGCGCCGGGTCTTGATCCCGCCGGTGTTGGGTCGGAATCGGAGTCCCCTGCCGGTTCCCCGCCAGGGCGGCTGTTTGCTCCAGCGAGGTTCTCAATCGTTTGGCCGCATAAATACTCATATCCCTCGGCACACTAATCCGATCCCGTAGGTAACGCAGGGCGCTATCCGCTCCCGTGGGCGGCTGACAGGGGTTCCCCGTCACCAAATGGGTCAGGGCGCACCGCAACGCTTCATCCATCAACCCATCCGACGCAGGATTGACCCGGATAATATTTCTCCGGTGTTTCAGCACCCGCTGCAGGGCTTCCTGACGGCTGGTTTCCGGTTCGGGGTAACGGGCATCGGGTAGCCCCAACCAAGCCCCCTGATCCACCCGGATTTGATTCGCTTTCGTGACCGGTAAATCATTCGCCCAACACCCCCCCATCTGCGGCGGCAAGTCATGGGCATGGGTATGAAAATCACTCTGCGTCCCCCGATACGTCAACCGGGTTTCCATCGCATCAAACCAGGCGGATAAGGCCGGATTTTGTTCCCGCAGTCCATACCCTTTGTAATAGTAAAGACTGGCGTGCATCCGTTCCACATAGGGGGTAAAAATCACATCAATAGCACTAAAATCAGCCAGAAAATACGCCCCAGCCGTGCGAGTTAATGCCGCTTCTACCTGGTCAACCACCCGTTGAAATTGCTCCTGATTGGCCTGTTCTTGTCGGGACGAAAAACTGGGTTGGCACAACCACCCACACCACGCCCGAAATAGGAGCCGCTCCAACTGGCGCAAAGGCATCGCTTCCGGGCTTTGCAAACTGATTCCCAAGGGTTCAAAGGTATTTTCTAAAGCGATTAAAATATCATCACTTTCGGTAATCAAGCGCCCAGCCAATTCGATGGCCGGTAACATCCCCGAACGCACCTTGCGGGTGTACCAAGCTTCTTTTTGGCCGTAGCAAAACATCGTTACTTTCGCAATGCGATAGGGAATGCGCTTTTCCTCCAACCACAGCCACACCTTCTGGCAATAGGGGCACCAGGCATGGTGATCCCGGTACAAAGTTACCCGCACCTCATCTTCACTGTGTCCAAACAAACGCAGTTGCGCCTGGGCATTGGTTGAGCCATTGATGCGGTCAAATGACCAATCATCTAATGCTTCCAATTCCGGCCAAGTCAGGGGAGTCATCGGGGGTCAAAACTACTTAGTTACCATTCTATCGGCTACCGAGGGGCGAGAACGATACAATTCTCCCACCGGTACGGAACGTCGCCGTAATCGCCACCCCAGCCGCCCCGCTTCCACAAACTCCCGCCACCGGCGTAGCCAAATCCCCACATAACGGGGTTGCAGATGTTTCCACAGGGGTAAATACTCATTTTCCCAGGCATCCAAAAGGGACAAAAATACCCGCACCTCTACCCAGGATGCCTCTGGTGCCAAGCGAATCCGTAACCGTTTTGAAGGTCCCCAGGTAGAAAACATCCGTTTGCGACAACAATCATTGATCACCAACGCCGGAATTTGAATGGTTAATGTAGCATCCATTGGTGCCGGTAAGGATTTAATTTTACACTGGCGAAAATCCAATAACCAGTAGTAATCTTCCTGCTGATGAATGTGAAATAGAACCATCATACGGGAAATTTTTGGGAGTCCGGCTGGGAGAGCCTGAAATAAAGCGGTAAAATACCGTTCAAACGCCCGATAGTCTGGTTTTACTTGTGCTTCTTTAGTATATTGTTTTGCCAAGGTTTTTTGGTACTTCTCATGCAAATGAGTAATGTATTCATCCGCCTGTTGATAATCAAATTCTCGCAGATTAAATCCGGCCTTATCTGACCAAGAACTTCCCGGCGGCATAAGCATACACTGGGTTGATAATCCCCGTTCTTGACTGGTTTGGTTGCAATAAGTTACTACAGCCTCTGGGGAAACAGCCGTGTGGTTAAATTCCTGAGTTTCCTGGTGTAAAAAGCAATGGTTGCTGGCAAAGGGAATGGCGTACTTTGCACCTACCGTTAAACTAAATTCGGTAAATTCTTGGATATATTGATTCGCTGAACGAAACTCCCCAAACCGTTGCTGATAATCTTCAATACAATAGGGAATGGCAGATGCACTGGAAAAACTACGAAATACGAAATCAATTTTAGGGAATTGTTTTTGAATCTGTTGCAGGGGCAAACCGAATAATTTACAGTCATTAGCATTAAATAAAGTCGTTTCTCCATTCGTAATGATCACCGCCGAATCCACCGTAATCCCAAATTGAAACGAGTATAAAAATAGATTTTCCCCCAGTTTGATTTTGCCGCCGTGGGGAATTTCTGTAATATTCTTAAACCCCAAATCCTGCAAATCCTTGACCATCCGTCGGGTATGGACAAGCGGGACTAACATCCGTGTTTGCCGGTCAAAATGACGCAACGACGGTCCATGAAAATGATCCCAGTGCAAGTGTGTAATGTAAATATAATCGGGTTGTAATGTATTAATCAATTCGGGGGGTGCTTCGGGAAAATTCCACCAACTGCGCCAGTAGCATGAACCGCGCAACCAGGGATCAGTGATTAAGGATACGCCCTGGTCTTGCACCAGTAATCCCGCATGGCTGAGGATGGTAAATTGCATCATGCCCCCAATGCACCCTGATTTAGGGTAGCGTTAGGGCGCAGTCATTGCCCATGTCAACCAAAATCATAAAATTACCACCCAACTATGGCATAATATTATTCCCGTGGGCGGATGGCGGAACTGGTAGACGCAGCAGACTCAAAATCTGCCGGTAGCAATACCTTGCGAGTTCGATTCTCGCTCTGCCCATAGCTGAAAACACCGATAATTGCTGGGGTTCCAGGTGGTGGTGCCTCTCTGGTCGTTGCCCAATAGGAAACGTTTTTGGGCTAAAATTGGAGCCAATGGGCAACAAATTTGGTCGCTTTTTGGTATGCCAGCAGACCAATAGCCTGCGTGTCGCTGTACGACATTCAGACTACCGTAAGGTGGATGAAAAGATTGCAGTGTTTAACTCGTCCCTGTCGAGGGTAAAACTCTTTCGGGACAAGAACACAATTGTACTCCGAGGTTATTTCCCCAGAAAATCTGGAAGTGCTGACCGGGTTGAGAAACGGCAGAGACTTGTACTGGGGATGAAAGCAAACATGGCAGGTGTGCAGGCGGCCTTTGCCTTGGCCAAGCAAATTGACGGTCAGTTGCTCATGAACCAGTTCCAGTGGTCGGACTGGCTTAAGGAAGCACCCGAGATTCAGGGGGACTGCATCCAATCCTGGGTTGAACGGCTTACCCATGACCACTGGAGCCTCTATCCACGGAACCCAGACAAGTTACTGGCCTGGAAAAAAAACTATCAATGCTTTTTTGATAAATTACCAGCCGAGCGAATGATAACTCTTGAGGTACTAAAGGAAGTTTTACTCGCCAATTCTCAACCTGGCACACGTCAACGGCGTGGGTATGCCATTGCCTATGGAAGACTGGCAGATTTTGCAGGGCTAGACGGCAAGGAGTTGCGACGATTGTCAACCTACAGTAGCCTCAATTCGGTAAAGTCAAGAAATTTACCCAGTGACGAAGTAATTTTTGAAGTCGGTCAGAATATTGAAAACCCTCGTTGGCGGGTAGTGCTATGTAAGTAACGATTCATTATAGTGGTGAATGAAGTTAAATATAACACCGATGTGATTTTCTAGGC
>CAYZTU010000028.1:0-36380 GCA_964481635.1 uncultured Synechococcus sp. | reverse complement strand
TACCCCGTCCGCTTGCGGCGGGGTAGTTCATTATGCTGTTTCATATGTTGCCTGCCTCATTATCAAATGCCATGGCAGGAACTCATGTCACCGAAATCAAAAATGACCCAGTGAAATATGAGCATATCTCCGAAAATCTTCAAAATATACTGAACAGCAACTATGGAGTTTTTTATCTTCTTATTACCCATGAAAATATCAAACCTGAAGACATTGAAAATGGCAACTATAATAATCAAGAACATATCTTTTATGAAACAAAAAACCAAGGACTTGTTGATGTTTTAGACAAAGGATATATTGCTCATTCTGATCTCATTTTATATCCGCAACCGATCTGTAATACGGCAAGTTATTCCGAACCAAAATCGGAGGGTCTAGTAATCAATCAAAGTTGTCAAGCAGAAATTCAGAAAGCTGTCTCTGAAAGAAAAGTTAAAGTTCTAGGCAGAGTTCACTACATCAAAGGCAAAACACCTGATTTCTGGATGATTTCAAAACAATTCAATCAAAACCCCTTGGGACAAGAAAGTGGCTATCATTTCATTCGTCATAATTTATTATTCACATTTGCTGGCTTCTTCCTAGTATATTGGTTAATCCGTTTATTCCTTAAGCATACGGCCTTACAGCATGAATTATCTGAACAGCAGCATAAATTATCCAGACAAGAAAATCGTGCACGTGAAGAGATTTACCAACGTGGAATTCTTGAAGCCCAGTTAAAAAGGATTGAAGCTGAAAATAAACTACTAAAAATACGAGAGTTTGATAGAGTATTTCGTGATGAAATTGATACGATATTCACGGCTGAAATAAGTAATGGCTTACAAAAATTAGATAATTACTATTTGACGATCCTTAAACGACTAGAAACTGATATTAATAACATCAGTCACGACATTCGCAAAGCCCCTTTACTGCATTGCATTGATGTCATCAGGAATGCGCTTATAAGAATCAGACAAACTGAATCGAATGATGACAAGATAGAAATCATTTTAGAAGTTCTTGAGAAAACGGATATAAGCATCCAGACGATTAACCAAGTGATCAGCAATTTACAAGAAATGATTTCTTTAGAACCACAGCTACACAAGTTGAGTGATTTATTGGCTGAATTTGAACTCAATTTACCCCCTATAGTGAAAAATGTGCCGATAGAGTTTTTTTATCAAGACTGTGACTGTTTAATAAAAATAAACCGTTGGCATTTCAAAAGTATTATTAAGAACATTCTTTTCAACTCTCGCCGAGCGTTGGTAAATAAAATGTTGGATGATGAAAAGTTTGCACCGAAAATAAAAGTATCCTGCTTGGCAGATAAAGATAACAGTAAAATTCAGCTTATCATTGAAGATAATGGTGATGGTATTCCTGAATCACTTTTGGACAAACTGTATCAAGTACCAATCAGGTTAAATACATCAAATGGCAATCTCAATGGTAATGGAAGCATGATTGTATTTGCGTATTTAGCATTGCATGAAGGTCAAGCAACAGTTGAAAATTTAGAAGGTGGTGGAGCACGAGTGATGATTACCTTTCCAATTGCAGATCAAAAAAACAGTCTCAGTCTAACTCATTAAAGGAGTCAATCCCATGTCTCATTTTCTCGTTGTTGATGATGAATCCGAAATTCGTACAACTTGGCAAACCTGGCTCCGGGAAGCAGGGCATACGTGCCAAGGGGCTGGCTCGTATGAGGAGGCTTATCGAATGATTAGGGCAAGTGAGGCTGAAGACGGGGAACCTTTTGATATGGTTCTTCTAGATCATCAATTAGATGGTGGATTTTTTGGGATTAATCTTTTGGAGAGATTTGGTCAACAGTATGCGGAACATCGTATTATTGTTATTACCGGTCACTACAGTACAAATATTGCTCAACAATATGCTCATTGGGGAGTGCTAGGGCACCAACTCAAACCAACCTTTCGAGAGCAGTTTTTGGTAACAATCACTAATGCTTTAGAACGGCGAGCGATATACGTTGAACGTAAGGATGATTGGGAGTCGGCTGTGCAATTACTTGAGGACTTAAAATTACTTCCTAACATTGAGCGAATGGAGGAAAATTTAGCAGCTTTTGAGTCCCTCAAATCGGCCTACGAGCAACTCATGGAAGTTCTCAAAAATTCAGGAGGTAATGAATCTAAACTACGAGAAAGCTACAATGAAGCTTATAACACCATTACAAGTACTGCTACCCGAATTGAATCAATTGCACCCCTATTAGAGCCATTTTTACTGACAAGGTCTTTTTGGGAGGATATTGAATATGTATTTGAGCACAATCGCTTGAGTTTTTATAGTTTACAATCCTATTTGATTCGGATTGGGAGAAACCCGAACGCTTATCGGATTAAACATTTGAGCGGTCATGCACAAGGCCATTATGAGTACCGGACGGGGAGAGCGTACCGTCTATACTTCCGGCGCAGTGACAAAGACATTGTTTTGGAACGATTTGCCCATAAAAACTCTCAACCAGAGGTAATACATTTTCTGCATCAAACAGGTGGAGGAGATGTCTGCAAGTTGACGGATATATGTTCTTGAAATTCTGGGGGACGTTATAACCATGTTTCCCATTCGTCGGATGTTAGTGTACCGCCATGGTGTCAGCTATTTCGAGCGACAGGGTTCGGTCAGCGGGAATGAACTACGTCTGACCTTTCCCCAAACTGCAATGGATGACATTCTGAAAAGCTTGCTGGTGATCGATCAAAGTGGGGGTCAGATTTTGGGCATTGATATTGAAACACCAGAAAGTCGCATAGAAAAAATAAAACGACGTTCCATCAACCTCTCACAATCTCAGACCCTCATAGACCTTTTACGTGACCTGCGAGGACGAAGAGTACGGCTATCGGTTGAGGGCAGACAAGGGGAGGAATTCCATGAGGGTGCGATGATTGGTATCAACACAAATAAGGAGGAACCACTGGGTGATACGATGGTATCTTTGTATTTGTCCGAACCAGGGGAAATATACACCGTACCATTGGGACGCATTATTAAAGTGACACTTCTTGATGAACGGGCGGTAGAAGATTTGATATTTTGTCTGGATCAAGCGCTGGTTCGAGAAGATATACGTTCAATTGTAGTTCGCTTGACAGAGGGAGAGCATGAATTGGTGATTGGGTATATTGCTCCTGCCTCTTCCTGGCGTGTCAGTTATCGGCTGTTAGTAGATCCGAGTACGGACGATTCTCAGGCCGAAGGGCAAAATAGCACCCCTTATCCCCTGACAGTTTTACTCCAGGGTTGGGGAATATTCGACAACCTACTGGATGAAGACTTAGAAAACATCGAATTGACATTAGTTGCTGGTATGCCAATTTCTTTCCAATCTGAGCTTTATCAACCCAAGTTTCCTGTCCGAGAAAGGGCTAATCAATATCCTAAGATAAATTTAAATGATAATGATATAGATTTGTCCCAATATGAGGTTTCGGAGGATGTAGAGGATTCTCTCAGCGTTAAGATTACTGGGGAAGACCGAGACAGCTTGTTCCAATATCGTGTATCAAATCCTGTTAGTGTAGAGCGGAGGAAGTCTGCTATGGTTCCGATTATTAATCAACGGCTCTCAGGTCGTAAAGAGCTTGTTCATAGGATTTCTTTACCGGTCTTTAAAATAGATCAATCTAAATATCATCCCAAGAGATATTTATGTATAAAAAATGAAACCGGTTTCACCCTTGAATCTGGGACTGCAACCGTATTTGATTCTGGAGATTATGCTGGTGAAGCCATGTTGCCTTTTGCTCGCCCGCATACTGAAATCAAACTACCGTATGCAATTGAGTTTGGCGTGACGATTAGGGAAGATCGAAACTGGCGTAAAGTCATGGCAGGGTTGAGAATTGATAAAGATTTCCTGGTATCTGAAAAATATGAGGTATCACATATATTTTGCTGTATCATCAGTACATTGTCCGAGCCGGTGGACGTTATTATTGAACAAGAGCTAATAAAGCCCTGGCCCTGTGAATTATTTGATTCACCGGAACCAATTGAACAGTGTCATAATCTAGCGCGTTGGCGGGTGCATTGCTCCCCTCATGTTGAGACAATCTTTGAGGTAAAGTTCCGTGCGAAAAATTCAGACAAAGTAGAAATACGGAACCTCAAGATGGAAAAAATACATGAATTTTTGAAGCGCAAATACCTCGATGAAACAACTTATGCTGCACTCACGCATATTCTGTCTATCTATGAACAAATTGAGAACCAACGCACAACACTAGAGTGTATCGAGGTAGAACAGAAGAAAATCCTAGCCAGACAGAGCCAGATTCAAACAAATTTAGCTGCGTTAGGGCGGGAGGGTACCGAACTTGTGTTGCGAGAGCGATATATTTCTGAACTTAGTCAGCAAGAAGATCGCCTAAACGAATTGGTCGAAAGAGAACAACAAATGCACGAGTTGATTCAGCATTTAGAACAAGAAGCGTCGCAGGCAATTGCTAATTTATCTGAGTCATAGTTACAGTTTGACGAATTTATCATCTTTGCCGTTGATGAAAACTAAAAAGGGTGGTCATAGGGGCGTAACCCCTGCCTCAGTCTTATGGCTCCCTTGTCAACCTTCTAAGAGCATTGAGGATTTTAGGAAATAAGTCATGGGTACCTTCAAGCACGGTAGAAGCGCTGTAGTAGAGCATGGCATTGAAACCTTTAGTGTCGCCCGTGCCTCTAAAATCGGTACGCACGGCCACTACGGGAATACCTTTAGCTGAGGCATAGCCACATTCCCAACAGGTGCCGCTATCAGCATCCGCCCCGTCCAGAATTGCGACTACCGCACTAGCCGTTGATACACCCCTTAAACAGGTGATATAAATATCTTTCCCCTCCATGCTACTGCATTCTGTTTGGGGTAAAAAAACACTAAAACCTTCTTGAATTAAATACTCGGCCAACGACTGGTTAAAATTCTGTTCAGCTAACGTAAAGGGAGGGGCGGCAATGTAAATATGGGACATTCTACGGCAGCTAAATTGATACACGGATTTTAGCTATTTCCGGGGACAACGGTTCAATCTAAGTACAAATAGTTCTGAAGATAATGGTTTTGAATTAGGGAACAATCACGACCTTAGTTCCTGTTTGTACATATTGTGATAGCTCGATGACATCTTGATTTTGCAGGGAGATACAGCCGAGCGTCCAATCCTTCTGGGTAGTTACCCACTCGTCTGCACCGTAGGGGACACCGTGGATGCCAATTTCACTACCGATGGGTAAAAACCAATGGGTCGCCCCTCGCACTTTGGCAAGCAGGTGGCGGTGCCAGTCTTGGGCATTGGGGTAATTCAACCAAATGAATTTTGACCAATCCGGGTGGTCATCCACAGCCAAGACTCGATATTCACCCTCCGGGGTGCGTAGGTCGCCCTCCACTAGCTTGGGACGGGTGGGGTTGGCTCCAAATACGACCGGATAGGTCTTGACCAGGCGACCCGAATCATAAACACTCAGCGTTCTTGCTGCTTTGTGAATGCGGAGGTGTACCCCATCAGGTGGAGTATTTTCTGGAGTATGCAATAATTCCATCGCCACCGCTGGGGACGGCAACAACCCCCTGCGATAGTAAATGGCATAAAACATAAGCAGTGCCAAACCCAGAACCAGTAAACGCCACGGTTTAAGGTGAATCTTCATGTCAGTAATCCCTACGGTTCACACCAGTTATACCTTGTTCCCTTGATGAAACTGTTTATTGGGTGGGTTGAATCGTGTTTACTGTCCTTCCAGGGCGATGTAGAGTTTACGCGGTGCTTCCTCAAAGTAGTCAAACAGGTGGGGGCAAAGATGAAACACATGGTCTTCATACTCCGGGCAGGTGTATTGAGACCACTCGCCATCGGAGGCTACCAGGTCTGCCGTGATGGTCACTTCCCCTGGCGGGTAGTCTTCGGTATCAATCAGGATGCGCTCCAAGGTTTGCCATTCCTGGTCGGCCATAATCATGTCAATCAGTTCGCTGGTGCCCATGACGAAGGGTTCGTCCAAAACTTCTAGCTCGTAGTCGCTGTACACCCAGGCGTGGGATAAGCGTTTGAGGTTGGTGATGGTGGTGTAGGACATGGTTGAATGTAGCAACTGGAACAACTTGGCTTGCAATTATGTACGGTTATTACATGACAAGTCTAGAGGCGTTTTTCAATTTGAGTAGGTCAGCGTCAGTTCGTCAGGTGATGCTCCACCCGTTAACGACCTTCAACTTGAGAAGGCTGATTGCCCCCGTCAGTATACAACTTTATTTTCCTAGAGTCTCCTTCTTCAGTAAGAGACCTGGCGTAGCAGTATACAACTTTATCTTTCCGAGTCACTGAATTTTGGACAGTAGAATCGGCGTTTCAGCCCTTGTCAGTATCCAACTTTATTGTTTGTGTACATTTGTTGTATGCAGAAAATAAAGTTGTATAATGGGGACGCTCTAATAGCTTGTAAAGCAAAGAAAAAAGACTGGTAAATGAGGTTCTATAGAGCTTCCAACAGTTTTAAGTATAGAACTTTATTAGCATGAGACTGGAGATACAAAAGTGCTACAGTTCATGTCAGTATACAACTTTATTTTTCCGAGTCACTGAATTTTGGACAGTAGAATCGGCGTTTCAGCCCTTGTCAGTATCCAACTTTATTGTTTGTGTACATTGGTATCATAAATTCAATAGGAGATTAAAACATGGCAACGCTGACGATTGAGGAAGCTCAGACGCAACTGCTGGAACTGATTCATCGGTTGCACCCTGGCGACGAAGTAATAATTACGGAAAATAACCAACCCGTGGCTAAGCTGGTACTCACCGAGCTAAAGAAGCAATGGCCCTGCAAGGCGGGTAGCGCCAAGGGAAAAATCTGGATGGCTCCTGATTTCGACGAACCCCTCGAAGAATTTAAGGAGTACATGGAGTGAATCTTTTGCTGGATACCCATGTATTCCTATGGTTTCTTGACGACAATCCACAGTTGCTCCCGAACGCTAAGGCACTGATTGAAGACCCGGCGAACCGCAAGCTGGTGAGTGTGGCGACTTGTTGGGAGATTGCCATCAAGGTCGGGTTGAAGAAGCTCGACCTCGGTGAACCGGCGACGACGTTCCTGCCCCGAGAGATTGCGGCCAACCATTTCGATCTGCTGGAAATTGCGTTAGCCCATGCAACACTCGTGGAGTCGTTGCCTCTGCATCACAAAGACCCTTTCGACCGGTTGCTGGTGGCTCAAGCTGTCATCGAGAAACTACCACTGGTCAGTGCGGATGCAATTTTCGGCCAGTATGGCGTGACCCGCTTATGGAAGTGAGTTCATACTATAGGGAGTCCTCACGGAGTATCTGAAATCTTGAGGTGACAGCCTTACCCTACTTAGCTATAGTTTGCATCCTCATCGAGGGAGAGAAGACCAACGCCGCCATGATCAAACTCGAATTTACTCCTCATGGCATCAATGTATAGCAGTATGATTTGAATTTAGAATGGCGGTTGCAGGGGGACACCCCCCGTCACTGGTTCTCCAGAATCTTTGTTCGCAAATCGAATCGTATTGCTATAGCAATTGGAACAACTTGGCTTGCAATTATGTACGGTTATTACATGACAAGTCTAGAGGCGTTTTTCAATTTGAGTAGGTCAGCGTCAGTTCGTCAGGTGATGCTCCACCCGTTAACGACCTTCAACTTGAGAAGGCTGATTGCCCCCGTCAGTATACAACTTTATTTTCCTAGAGTCTCCTTCTTCAGTAAGAGACCTGGCGTAGCAGTATAGAACTTTACTTTTCCGAGTCACTGAATTGTAGACGTTAGAATCGGTGCTTCAGCCCTTGTCAGTATAGAACTTTATTGTTTGCGTACACTAGAGGCATTTTTCAATCTGAGTAGGTCAGCGTCAGTTAGTCAGGTGATGCTCCGCCCGTTGACAACCTTCAGATTGAGAAGGCTGATTGCCCCCGTCAGTATACAACTTTATTTTCCTAGAGTCTCCTTCTTCAGTAAGAGACCTGGCGTAGCAGTATACAACTTTATCTTTCCGAGTCACTGAATTTTGGACAGTAGAATCGGCGTTTCAGCCCTTGTCAGTATCCAACTTTATTGTTTGTGTACAGGTAGAGGTCTTAGAAATTGTCCCTAATGATCAGGACTTTGAAATGCCTTGTATGACTTGTCACTTGTAATTTTGGAGTACTTAAATGGTTACTGTCGGCTCTAAACTCACATTTGCAGAATATCTTGCCTATGCTGATGGTACAGATACACGCTATGAATTAGTCCAAGGAGAGTTAGTAGCAATGGTGCAACTAACAGGAATTCATGGGGGGATATGCGAATTCATTAACGATGCTTTCAGATATGAGATTAAGCGTTTATCATTACCTTTAGTCTCAAAGAAAGAGCTTATAGCAGTTCAGACAACCTTTATTAGTTCAAGAATCACTTGCCGAATTCCTGATGTTATGGTCATTTCTATTGAGCAGTGGGAAGGAATCAAATTCTCTGAGGCAGTGTTAAAGGAAACGGCTCCCTTGTTAGTTGTAGAAGTTGTCAGTGACACAAGCCGAAGCATAGACTACCGCAAGAAAAGGATAGAGTATAACGCTATTGAGATTCCTGAATATTGGATTGTTGATTATAGCGATCGCAAAATCAGTGTACTTTCCCTAAAGAATGACCTGTACGAAGAGATTATTTATTCAGATCAGGAAAAAATTCAATCTCAGTTATTTCCTGAATTGATGTTAACTCCAAAAGAAATCTTTGCTATCTAATTCCATACAGGATACCTCTATTTATTACAACCAGCAGAAAACCATCTCGCTGGAATGCCCATATTACTGAGAACCAGAGATGAGGGCTACGCCCCTGCTACTGCTATTTTTGGATTAATAGAGGTGCCCTTTATTTTTTGCGTACAACCACCCCCTCTTCAAAACTAATTGACGAGGAAGTGGTTATAGTCAGAAACTATGCCCTAAAACGAGAAGGTTGAGCGAATTGCCCCTACCAAAACCGTGTCGTTGGCGCTATTCCCATTGGCGTTGAAAATCGCAAAAATCCCCGGCGTAATGGTTAGGTATTCCGTGAACTTAAAGCGATAGGAACCCTCGACCACGATGGGGATATCATCCGCTTCTGCGGCCACCACCCCAGAACCCAACAAGCCTTGACTGCTGGTGAGATAGGGGGGCGCACCCACCACAATTTGCGCCTGGGAGCCTTTCGTACCCACATCGGGAAAGGCAAAGGTTAACGCATAGGTCAAGGCCGTCCCGGAACCATCCACCCGTTGGACTTGGGAGGCAAAGTTCCCACCGGCATCAATTACCTGGGTATTCACCAAACCATTGCCATTGAACCAGGTCGCCCCAAACCAACCCGATAGGACGAAGTGTTGCAGGGCTTTCCAACTAAACTGGAACCCCACATTATCCACTTCGGTGGAAACAAACGGAGTCAACGAATCCACACTGGTATTGCCCACCAGTCCACCCAAATTCATCGGCCCGGTGGGGTCACTAAAGCCCCGAATGTAGGTCAAACTCAAACCCAAATTTTCCAGGGGATAGGCGGTGACTTGGGCATAGGCCACAAAGGATGAACCAAATAAACCATCCGGCCCCCGGCCATTATCCGGGGTGTAAGCCCCATCCTCCTGCGCCAAGTACCCCAGGGTTAGGTTCAATTTATCCTGCAAAAAATTCACAGAAAAAGCGGCACCCACCCCCGCTCCGGTATTTTGGTTGTAGATGGGATTGCGTAACCCAAAGGCGGCAATTGCCCCCTCCCCGTCGTCATCCAGGGGGTTCAAGGTATCTACTTGGTCGTAAATCGCCCCCCCCAAAGCGGCAATGGTAATTTTGCCCTGATCTCCCAACACGGGAAACTCATAGGTGAGGGTGTCCAAACCCACCGCTCCGGCACTGCCCCCGTTCAAAAAGCCATAGCTCAGGGCGGCACTGTTCGTCCCCGTGGTACTGTAGGCATCGGTTCCAGGTACTGCCCCTAGGGCAACGTCATCAATTTGCAAATTGGTCACCAACAAGTCTTTGCCCGTGAAACTGGTGTTAAACGTGAGATTGACCCGATAACCAAAGGTCGTGGCATTCGCCAAGCGGTTGTCCCGAGGAGTCGCATTCAACGGCGTGGCCGGGTCGGCGGGGTCAACCACAGTCAGAATGGGATTTTGGGGTAAAACCCCCACGGGCACCCCCTTCGGCACCGCCACGGGTTGGGAACCGAACGCCCCTTGCACACTAAAAATCACCTGCCCTGAGAGCTTGGTGGTGGTGGAGAACTGTTGGGCTTCCAAGGTCGCTGTCCGGGCTTCCAAGGTATCCACCCGCCCCCGCAACAGAGCTAATTCTGCCGCAAATTCTTCCTGCAAACGCTGGAGCAATTTGATGTCCTCTTTGGTGACTAAATTCTCCACCGAAGCGGCAATGAGTTCATTGATCCGGTCTAAACAAGCATTCAATCCGGCGGCAAATTCATAGCGGGTGGTGGCACGGCGGCCTTGATAGGTGGGGGGATTGGTGGGTAAACCGACAATACAGCCGTATCGTTCTACCAAAGATTGCAACGCCAAAAACGCCCAGTCCGTGGGCTTCACATCCACAAATTCCGAAACCGAAGTGACTTGACCCAATTCGCTATCTTCCTTCAAATCCCGCCCGTACTGCCGCACCTGATTGATGGATTCCCGATTATTGCTGGTCTGAGCCTGCGCCGCCCCGGAGACCATCACCCCAGCTACCACCGCACCGCTCGCCAACCACCGCAGGAGATTTTTATTCACGACGCAACCTCACACATCTAGTGATTTAGCTTAACCTGAATGAGAACGATTATCAATCCCTGATCTGAGATTAGATGAACAGGCATATAGCCGTTTTGATTAAATTTGAGACATTATTAGTCTTCACCCCCCTGACCCCCCTAATCCCCCTTAGTAAGGGGGGAAATGAATTGATAGTCCCCCTTGAGATTCAGGGGGTATCCGTCTCAGTCCTAATTGAAATGGCTATAAATCGGCTGGATGCCATCTCCTCTGGCAATAAATATAGATTAAATGATAATTAAAGTCAATAGTTACAAGATCACTGGGGCGTTTCCGTCAAAACCCCTCGGAGGGTGGCCAAGCATTCGGGCACTAAGCGGTAGTAAATCCCCGTCCCCTGGCGCTCTTTCGTCAATAATCCAGATGCGTACATGACTTTCAAATGGTGGCTGACGGTGGGTTGGGACAGTCCCAAGGTTTCCACGAGGGCGCAGGCTTTGACTTCTTGCTGGGGTTGGGCGGCGATCAGACTTAATAAATGGAGGCGGGTGGGGTCGCCCAAAACCCGAAAGATGCCCGCCAACGCTTCCACCTGCTCCGAGGTCAGTTTCCCGGCCAGGAGGGGGGGGCAACATTGCCAGGGGACGGGGTTGGCAATCTGGGCAGGTGTTGTTTTCATGATTTTTTATCTTACCGTAGTTGCTCAATCTATTGATATTTGCAAATATAGATATAAATTGATATACTTAAAAGTGGCTGATATTCGTTAATTCCAGTAGGGTGGCCTATGAAAGCGGTAGCACCGTTGGGGGTGTTTGAGCGGTATTTGTCCCTGTGGGTGGGGCTATGTATCATCGCCGGGGTGAAGCTGGGAATCGCATGGCCGGGGGTGTTTGCCTTCATCGCCCGCTTGGAATATGCCAGGGTGAATTTGGTGGTGGCGGTGCTGGTCTGGGTGATGATTTACCCGATGATGGTGGGCGTGGATTTTGCTTCGATTCGGGAGGTGGGACGCAAACCCAAAGGTTTGTGCATTACATTAGTGGTCAATTGGCTGGTCAAACCCTTTACCATGGCATTACTGGGGGTTTTATTTTTTAATTACATTTTTGCGGGGTTGGTCACGCCGGAGATGGCGAAGGAATATATTGCGGGGATGATTTTGTTGGGGGCGGCTCCCTGTACGGCGATGGTGTTTGTCTGGAGCCAGTTGGTGCGGGGCGATGCGAACTATACCCTGGTGCAGGTCTCAATCAATGACCTGATTATGGTGGTGGCGTTTGCGCCGATTGTGTCGCTTTTGTTGGGGGTGACAGCGGTGCAGGTGCCCTGGACGACTTTATTGCTTTCGGTAATTTTATACGTGGTGATTCCTTTGGCGGCGGGGTATGTGACCCGCAAACGGTTGGATGCGGTGGGGCATGAGGTGGCGATTGCCCAATTTTGCGCCCAGGTGAAACCCTATGCCATCCTGGGGCTGTTGGCGATGGTGGTGCTGTTGTTTGGGTTTCAGGCGCAGAGGATTGTGCGTCAACCGTTGGTGGTTGTTTTGCTGGCGATTCCTCTGTTGGTGCAAAGCTATGGCATTTTTGCGATTGCCTACGCCTGGGGCTATGTTTGGCGGGTGCCGTTTGCGGTGGCGGCTCCGGCGGCGTTGGTGGGCACGTCCAATTTTTTTGAACTGGCGGTGGCGGTGGCGATTAGTTTGTTTGGACTCAATTCCGGGGCAGCGTTGGCGACGGTGGTGGGGGTGTTGGTGGAGGTGCCGGTGATGCTTTCTTTAGTAGCGTTTGCCAATCGTACCCGCAAATACTTTCCTAGTACATCGTAAAAAAACATCGTAAAAATCAATTCCATTGGAAAAACAAAGGAGCGTTTCATGTATCGGATCATGTTTGTCTGCAAGAAAAATTCCCGCCGTTCCCAGATGGCGGAGGGTTTTGCCCGTATGTTGGGGGGAGATGGGGTGCAGGTGACCAGTGCGGGGTTAGAAGCCAGTTTTGTTGACCCGCTGGCGGTGCAGGTGATGCAGGAGGTGGGGATTGACATTCGCCATCAAAAGTCCAAACCTCTGAGTGATTTTCAACCTGAAGATTTTGATGCGGTCATTTCCCTCTGTGGGTGTGGGGTGAATTTGCCCCCGGAATGGTTAGTACGGGATGATTTTGCCGATTGGCAGTTGGCAGACCCGGAAGGGGGCGATCTGGATACGTTTCGGGGCATTCGGGATCAGGTGAAAGAACGGGTGGTGCAGTTGCTGGGTGCCTTGCCATCTTAAAGCTGTGCCTCGCCCTATCCGGTCTAACTCCGCCCCAAAACCGTGGGTTGCAGCAGCCATTCGGTTTCCGCAATTCCCCGTCGGGGATGCACCCACACCTGGGCAAGACTTTCGACCCCATAGGCTCCCAATTCCACCAGACCAAAATGGTGCAGGGTTTCCCCCCCCACCGGGCGGAGACGGGGTACCACGGCGGCGTTGAAATACACCGTTCCCCCTGCGTCCCGATGCCACATCCGACGCTGGCCTAAATTGCCTCGCAACTGGCGGTGCATATGCCCAAACACCACCAGGGGGATGGTTACGCCCTCCCGCATCGCCTGCTGAATTGCCCCTCGCAAATCCGGGTCGCCGTAGTCCCCCCCCACGGGCGACCAATCCCGGCCACAGGGAGCTTGGGGTTCACTGCCCAAATCGGTGGGGCCGTTGTGATTCAGGAGAATAACCTGGCGGGACTGGGCTTGCCGGATGGCTTGAGTAATGCGAGCCTGGGACTCCACCCAACCACTCACCCCAAAGTAGCGTTGGTAAAATTCTCCCAATTTCCACTCATCACCGCCCCAACTACAGGGTCGCCCCCCCACCACGGTCACATCTAAATCGGGAAATTCCCGCCCGCCATAACCCACATGGAAGTCCGTTAAGACCTCCAACTGGGCTTGAAAGCGGTCTTCCTGCTGGCGGTCGTAGGGGCATTTGCGGCGACCCCAATCCGTCGCCGTGTACCAGGCATCATGGTTTCCCAATACCACGGCCTTCGGCCAAGCCAACCCCGCCACCTGTTGCACCACCCCCAGGGACTCGTTGCCAAAATCCCCCACGAACAGCACCAAATCCACCCCTAAATGCTGGAGGGCTTGGGCATCGGTCGCCTGCCACTGGTCATGGACATCCCCCACCACGGCAATCCGGGTCACGGTTAATCGAGGGAACCGGAGGGCAAGGTGAATGTGCCGCTCCGGGTGCCCCCTTCCGGGTTGTGCAGTTGTAAAAACAGGCGCAGATGGTTAAACGAAGTCCCCCACAGGGTTACGGGTTCCTCATAACCCTTGAGCGTGGTGGTGTGGGGGATGAAAAAGTCCTTGGCCTGCTCCATATCTTGAATGTACGCAAACGTACTGCGCCCAACCGCCACGTCCAAATCCAAACTACGGGTGGCGGATTCCAGCCGAAAGGCCGTATTCACCGTATCTCCCAGAGCCGTATATTCCGGGCGTTCGCCACTGCCACTATTGCCCACCATGGCATAGCCTGTATTCAGTCCCACCCCGATCCGCAACTGCCCCGGCAGGGGATGCTGGTAATGCAAATTCGCCGTGGTTTTGTCAATCGCCCAAATCGTCCGTAATAAGCGCAACATATCATTCTGGGAGGGGCCTTGGGTGTTGTGAATCCAGACCGCCATCACCGCATCGCCAATGTACTTATCCACCCGGGAGCCAAACCGCTGGATAATCTCCCCCACCTGCCGAAACCAGGAACCAATCGCCTGCGACAACAGAGCCTCATCCACCTGGCGTGCCAACAGACTAAACTCCCGAATATCCACCACCAGCACGGAAATCAAACAGCGGACGTGCAAAACCTCCGTAGCGTTTTCATTCACTTCCACGGGCAGGGGTGGCACCGTCGTTGGTTGGATGGAATTGCGGACGTGGAAGACCATTTTGGTTTCCCCGATCACCAGTTGATCCCCATCCCGCAAGGCCATGGGAATGCTTACCCGGCGCCCCCGCAGAAACGACCCATTGCGGCTCCCAAAATCAATAAAATAATACTCCCCCGTGTCGAGGCGTTGGATCATGGCGTGGTTGCGGGAAACCCACCGGTCCGCCAGCACAATGCCATTGCGATCCGCCCGACCAATGTTCCAGGTATTGCCACCGACGAGGGGAATGTATTGCTCCCCCGTGGGCGTAGTTACGAGTAGATAGGCAGCGGAGGTAGTCACATCACCTGGGAGGGGTAGATTCAGGAAATGTCGCCAAAAAGGGGACATTTTTAAGTGTATCTTACTGAATTGTGGCTAAGAATGGAAATTAGTGGTTTTACCTATGGGTGATGGATGGGTGCTATGCGCCACGGTTGCGGCGATTCCCACGTGGTGGCAGGCGATTATTTTGGGTTTTATCCAGGGGGCGACGGAATTTTTGCCGATTAGTAGCATCGCCCACCTGCGGATTATTCCGGCGTTTTTGGGGTGGCCGGACTTTGGGGTTTCCTTTAGTGCGGTGATTCAGTTGGGCAGTTTGGTGGCACTCCTATGGTATTTTCGGCGGGATTTGCATCAGGTGGGGCTGGGGTTTGGTCAGGCACTCCGGAAACGGCAATGGCAGTCGCTCCCCGCTCGCATGATGATTGGGATTGGGGTGGGCACGTTGCCGATTCTGCTGGCGGGGGTGGTGATTAAATATATGGTGGGTTCGCCGCCCCGGAGTTTACTGGTGATTGCGGCGGCCTTGATCGGGTTGGGGTTGCTGTTGGGGTGGGCGGAACGGGTGGGCAGTCGCACGCGAGGGATGGGGGACATTCGCATTAAAGATGGGATTTGGGTGGGGTGCGCCCAGGCGGTGGCCTTGATTCCGGGGGTGTCCCGTTCGGGGGCGACGTTGACCGGGGGGTTGTTGTTGGGATTTGACCGACCGACGGCGGCCAGATTTTCATTTTTATTGGGTATCCCCGCCTTGTTCCTTGCGGGAATGGTCGAATTGTTCACGGAAATTCAATTCACAACGGCGAGCTTAATTAGTGTATTTTGGGGAACCCTGTCGGCATTTATTTTTTCCTACCTCGCAATTGATTTTTTGTTGAAATTTCTCCAACGCCACAGCACCCGGATTTTTATTATTTATCGGATTGTATTAGGGGTGATTATCATTGTCGGTTGGGGGTGGGGATATTGGCGTTAGTGATGGCGCAAAATCAACTCGATGGCGGCGGCTAAATTAGGTTGAATAAAATCCGGTTGATAAGTGCTTAAAGTCGCTTCATCCCGAATCCCACTCAAGACCGCCACCACTGGTATCCCGTGGGTTTGGGCGGCGATAATATCCGCTTCCGTATCCCCCACCATCCACACCGGGTCAGCCGGGGCAATTTCCGCAAGGGCTTGTGCCATCAAAACCGGTTTATCCAAGTGGTCTTGGGTTTTGACAAAATCATCCCCAATGCAGTAACAGTGATCGGGGGAAAACAGGTCGGTTAACTCAAATTGCTCCAGGGCAAAATCAAGTTCCCGCTGCCGACGCATGGTGATGATATAAGGTTCGATCTCCTGGTGTTTTAACGCCCTCAAAATATCCCGTACCCCCGGCAAAAGTGCATCCAATTCAAAATAGGGAAAGGTATGCACCGTTTCCCGACGGCACTGGCTAAATGCCTGGGCTTGGGTGGGGTTCAAACCAGAACGCCTGCCAATTTCCATTTCAGAAACCTTCCCCCGTTTCATCGCCCAAAATTCGCTTTTGCTTAACACCGTCAGGGCAGTATCGGGGTCTTGTTGCTGAATTTTTTGCAGACAAAAACAGTACACCTGGTAGTAGCGTTCCGACACATCCGCCACCGGGCCATCAAAATCGGTACACAGGGTTAGCTTGGGCATGGGAACTCTCTCACTTCGCTTCTAGGGTAGAGCATCGGGATTCCCCCCGGAAAATGTAACGGAGGCGTTACAATGGGCGCAGGTGAGGGAAGTGCATGGATTGGCAATGGGATAAAACCATTCGAGATTTGCTCCGGCGGTGTGGCACCCAGGCACGGCAGATGACCGAAGCGGGCTTTGCGGTGATGGAAAAAGGCCCCGCTGATTATGTGACCACGGTGGATCAGGCGTTGGATCAGGAATTTACCCAGCATTTTCGCCAGTGGTTTCCCAGCGATGGCCTGATTACGGAGGAGAACCCGGATTCCCGTCATGCCTACGCCCGGTTTCCCCAACGGCTGTGGTGCATTGACCCCATTGATGGCACGGATGATTTTATCCACCACCGCCCCTACTACTCCTTGATGGTGGGCTTGTTGGAACAATACCAACCCACGGCGGGCTGGGTGTATGCCCCGGTCTTGGAGCGGATGTATTGGGGCGGGGTGGGGCAAAAGTTGTATCAACAATTGCCAGATAATTCAATTACACAGCTTCCTGGAAAAACCCCAGAACCCCCTTCACCTTGGTATTGCCCGTTGGTGATTGGGGACAAGGACCGCCATCGCTACGGAGCGGCGTTGACCCGGTTGATCCCGGGGGCGGATTTTCAGAGCATGGGCAGTTTTGGCCTCAAGGTGGTGGAGGTGATTCGGGGGCGGGCGTTGGTGTATATGTACTTCAATCAACGGGTGAAAATTTGGGATACGGCAGGCCCGATTGCCCTAGCCCAGGCCGCCGGTTTGACGTGCTGTGATTTGGCCGGGAACCCCCTGCGCTTTGACCCAGGGGCGGTGGATGCGGCTACCCTCTGCCATCAGCAACGGATTTTGGTGGGTTGGCCCGATGCCCTGGCAAAATTACTGCCCTTGATCCAGAAGGCGGTACAGATGACGGAAAACCCCACCTAAGCTAAATCCGCAGGCGGCCCGGACAGTTGGAGCAGGTGATTTTGTACCCACCGTTGCAATTCACTCCGTTTGAGTTCGGCACCCAATTTTGGCCCCGGCTCTTCCCAAAAAATCACACTCTCCACCGGCTCCATCGCCAACAACTGAAAAATAATCTGCACCACCGGCACCGGTAAGGCCATCAACCAGGGGTCTTTGGGCATGGGAATACTGTCGGTAGCGTCTTGCAATGTGCAGTACGCATACAGCAGGGTCTGTTCGGAACCATCCTGACTCGCCCAGGTGGTAGTCTGCCAGCGTTTATCTAGTGTCTGAACGATGTAATACTGCTGATGGCGGAAATTTCCAGCTAAATTCAACAATACTGGCGCAATCACCTGCACCAATTGGGCGGTGTTATCCCCCGAGGGGGCATCGTCAATCAGTTTTTGCAGTTGTTGCTCTAGTTCCATCGGGGCACCTCGCAGATTGAACTTGCACCGGAGTCATGCTTCCTACTGTAGAACACCAAGGGTAACTAATCTTCCAGGGTCAACTGGGGCAGGTTCCAAAACGGGCCACTCAACGCCGAAAACGCCAGACCTTTCACCCGATTACGCACCGCCTCTAAATCTAAATTGTTTACCAAATAAATAAAGGGTAATTCTGTTTGCGTTAATTGTTGAAATTCCCGATAAATCCCTTGGCGTTTTGGCTCATCTACTGCTTGGGAACCTTGAATCAAAAGGTCATCAATTTTTAATTCCCAGGGATGTACCGACCAGTTTTTTAACGGGGGTTGTCCGGGTTGGGGACCCTGATTAAACGTATGTAAACTACCCCTGGTGTACCAGATATTAAAGCCACTGTGGGGGTCAATGCCACCCCCGCCAAATCCCCCCAAATAACAATCCCAATCCCGGGTTTTATTCAACCGTTCGATGTAGGGATTGAAACTCATGGTTTGCACATCTACTTGCATCCCAAGTACCGCTAAATCCTGTTTGATTTGGGCAGCCATCGCTGGGCGTACTCGGCGTTCAATGTTGGTGAGTAGGGTGAATTTTACCAAGTTACCTTGCTCATCCATGAGTTGCCCCTGCGGATTGCGTTGAAACCCGGCTTCCGTGAGTAATTGCTTGGCTTTTTCAGGGTTGTGGTCATACATTTTTACCCCGGAGTAATAGTAGGGACTATCGGGATGGAGCGGGGAATTTTGCAAGACCCCCAAGCCCCGAAAAATGGTGTCTTTCATGCGCTCCCGGTTAATTCCATAGGCGACGGCTTGCCGAAAATTGCGATTATTGAACCAGCGGGATTTAATCGGATCAACCAAAGGTGTACCTTTATCATTTTGGGCACGATTCAGATTAAAAGCGATAAACGTACTTAGGGTTTCGGAGCCAGCATTAAAGATGGTAAAATTCCGCCGTCGGGATTCTTTTTTTAAGAGTTGAAATGCCTCAGGAGCCACTTCTAAAGCATCAAGTTCTTGGGACATAAACCGCAAAAGTTGCGTGTCGGTAGATTCGATAATTTGCCAAATAATCCGTTCGATTCGGGGTAAAGTTCTGCCCTGCTTATCTTTTTGCCAATAGTAGGAATTGCGGCGAAAGACCACCCGCTGACTGGGCGTATAACGCTCCATCACATAGGCTCCATTCCCCACGATTTCCTGCACGGGAGTATCAATACCCCACATGGATAAAAACCGGGGGTTTCCCTGGGCATCAAGGTCTTGAATTCCTGGTCGCAGGATATGGGCAGGTAAAATGGGAATCCCCCCCACAAAGCGGAGAAAGGGGGCAAAGGGTTCAGGAATGCGAAATTCTACCCGACGAGGATCGAGGGCTTTGACCTGGGGAAACGTGCGACTTTGCCCGACCCGGAGAATATCTTGAATCCCGGATGGTATTTTGGGATTGAGATAAATATCTTGGTAGGAAAAAACCACATCATCACTGGTTAAAGGTTGCCCATCTGACCAGCGCAAATTTTTCCGTAAGGTAAAAACAATCTGCTTTTTGTCGGGGCTAATTTCCCAGGATTGGGCAAGTGCGGGTTCCAATGCCAAGGTCTGACCATTGGTTTGCAATAGCCCTTCATAAATAAAGCCAAAAACGCTATAAAATGAAGTATTAAGGGGATAGTTAAAAGTTGCCGGGCCAGAGGGGGTTGCCAGTACCAGTTGGGGAACTTGGGCAGTGGGTTTTCTCAGGGTACAAGCGGCGAGATTTGCACTCAACCAGCCCAGGCATAATATCACCCCCACCCAGCGCAGCCATTGCCGCCAAACAATTTGAGTGATTCCCATAAAATAAATTTGGTTGACCCATAAAATCATCAGACTGATCATAGCATCCGTAGATTTACGGTGATAGGTGAACCACCTTGATTGCCCGTGGACTCCGTAGCTAAAAGTATAGGGGATTTGTATGCATGACTACATTCAAAGAGCATTTATCAATCTTCTGAAAATTATGTTATTATGGTGATGCTCTAAGTCAAAAACATGACAATTTTCTAATATGTATCAGAGTCATCAAAGGCTATCAGAAGCCCAGGCAAAATTAAAGTTAGTGCTGTGGGATGCAGAGGTGGCTTCTACGCAAGAAATAGAAATTTATCAATGGCTACAATCTTTGGGATTACCTGAAGAGGTCGTTACTCGTTTACATGAATTGCTGTCTTTCACGCAGAAAATCGGTAGTAAAATCGTTGCTATCGGAAAGATAGTCCTTCTGAAAATTTTAGAATTTGTGCAAGCTCATCCCTGTTTAGCCGCTGGCATGGGAATAGGAGCGGCGATTGGGGCGGTTCTGGTCGGTTTAGTTAGTTCCGTACCATTTCTTGGCTCGATCTTGGCACCTGTAGCGGCTACTCTGGGGATCATCATAACGGGAGCAGGTGCTGTTGTCGGACACAGACTAGATAAACAGATTGGTCGAGATGTCTCTGAAGTTATCCAGGAATTTTTTGGTCTTTTAATTGATGTATTGAACATCATCTTTCCTAATGTTGCTATTGCTTAAATAAATGGAAATCCCTTCTAACTTGAGGATAACCGATGAGCAACAAGCCAAAATTTACCCGTGAAGATTTGATCCGGATCATCGAGCGCATGGAGGCCAACCCCGATGACCGACTGGGAATCCTGGCAGATGCTGGGATTACCGTATTGGGAGCGGCAGGGGCGGCGGCAGCAGTAGCCGTTTTGGGGACAACCACTGTATCCATTCCTGTGATCACCGCCTTGACAGGTCTCGCATTTGTAGGGGCGGCTCCGGTTGCCTTACTCGCAGGGGCGGCGGTAGCGGGTGGGGCAGTGGTCTATGGTGTGTCCAGGTTGATTAAAGATGCGGGTTTCCATGAAGGCAAACGGAAGCAGTTATTGAGTCAGTACCGGGAACAACTGAGAGAGGTACAGAGAAAGGAGAGACAACAGAATTTAACGGCTCAAGATAAAATCAAATTCTATGGTTTTTTGAAAGAACCACTTGCCCAAAACTTGATTAGCCCTGAAGATACCTACCATCTGATAAAATCGGTGGAAAATGGTCAAGTACCTTTAACTGAAGCCTATGAGTTGGTGGGTGCTGTTTTGCTGGAAAAAGCACAATCTTAATCCTCAAAGGGTGAAAACTCGAAAGTTTAATGATTAACCATCACCGAAGTAGGTTTATTCAGCAAATCGGCCATTGTAACTCCTAACTATGAACTTATATCCCCTCGGAGCGTCTGAGATGAAGATACCTGTGTGGAGTCATCACGACCATGATTGACCTGGTTTTGGTCAGTTTATTGACGGCACAACCGCCGGTTTTTTTATTGAGTCAAGGTACATTTTCGGGACAAACGACCCCCTATAATGATGCTGTCCAAGGCTATCGCCTGCGCTTGCCGGTGGAATTTCAGCCTGCGGGTGCGGGTTCCTGGTCCGGCCCTCGTTTACCCACCCCCACTACAATTTATGTCCACACGGAACCCATGTCGGGGGCGGCGGCGGCCTTTGCGGTGCATTTCAAGAAATTCAAAGATGACCCGCTCTACACCAACGTCACCCTAGTGACGCTCCGGGGTGGGCAGGGCTTTCGGGCGGAAGAAGTCGTGCGTCCCGGCAAATCCCCCGATGATCTGCACCGCTGGTTTTTGTTTGTTTATGCCAACGAGCGAGTTTACACGGTGGGCATGACCGGGCCACTACGGGCGTTTCAACAGGGCATTTTACCCCCCGTTTTTGGGGCAGTGATCAATTCTTTTGAACCCCTCAGCCGTTAGAGTTCTGCTAATCTAAAAAACCCATTAAATCCTCTTCAGTATCGGCGGGGGGTAATTGGGGTACGGCGGGCTGGGGTGGCATTTTACGAGACTGGTCTAAGAAGAATTTGAGAGCCAGTTCGACCAATTGGGATTCGCTTAATTCGGGCATCTGACGCTGCCATTGCTGTTGCAATGCTTGCAGTTCTTGCCGTAATTCCGGGGGAATTTGATAGCTGACCCATTCCGTCAATGGGGGTGGGGTCACGGGCGGGGTCGTTAACCCATGCCCCTGGTTTGCCTGGGGTCGGTTGAGGGGATTGTTGTCTTGGGTGAGGCGGGGGCGGGGTTTCACAGTTGGGCTTGGCGTTGGATAAATTGAACCAGTTCTCGCAGGGGCATCAGCAGGCGGGCATCATCGGTGTAGCGGTGAATCGGTTCCCCGGCCAGGTTGGATTCGGGAAATTTGACGGATTTGGGTAGGGGTTTGAACACCGGAAAGTCCCGTTGGGCGGTGAGCGCTTTCAACACATCCTGAGCCATGATGGTTTGCATTTCCGCCATGGTGGGCAAAACTCCCAAAATTTTTAATTTTGGATTCAGGCGGCTTTGCACATGATTGACCGTTTCGAGTAAGGCGGCGAGTCCCTTCAGGGCAAAAAACTGGCACTGCACGGGGATCAATACAGAATCGGCGGCGGCCAGGGCATTGATGGTCAGTAGGCCGCGGCTGGGGGGGCAATCCATCAACACATAATCAAAATCGCCCCGACAGGGTTGCAACCGATCCCGCAGGGTATAAAATGCCCCGCTTTTTTGGAGTAATTCCATTTCCGCCCGACTGAGATTGCCATCGGCGGGCAAAAGATAGACCCCGCTGGCGGTTTTTTGAATCACCTGGGTAGCCGTGACTTGCCCGGTCAACCAGTGGTAGGCTCCCGGCTGGTCTGCACCCAATTCCACCCCCAAACCGGTGGTGAGATTGCCCTGGGGGTCGAGGTCAACGACCAGACACGCTCCCAACTCCGCCAGCAAGCCCCCCAAGGCTAATGTCGAAGTAGTTTTGCCCACGCCCCCTTTATGATTGGCAATGGCCAGGAACATGACGGTCATCCTACAGTCTTGATTCCAGTGTAGTGCCCCGGTGTCCCATGCGCTTGTATCCAAAGACCGGTATAGTAGCAGATATTTGGGCCCCAGGATTTCCCACCATGACCGAACCCAGTGCGGCCCGTATCCTACTCGTGAGTGGTGATGCCTCCCTCCGGCAGCGTTTCGTGCTGGAACTCAACGAGGCGGGGTATCCCTGCCAGCCCCTAGCAGATTCCACGGAGGCCATAGCCTTGTTGGCTACCAGCCCCACGAGTTTGGTCATCCTGGAAGCCAGCCCTGCCGGTTTAGCCCTCTGTCGTCACGTAAGCCAAATTCACCCTCACCTGCCGATTCTACTCCTCACCCCTGGGGACAGCCTGGAGGAACGGGTCACTTGTTTAGAGGCTGGAGCTTGGGACTACCTGGGACCGCCTTACCCCCGCAAAGACCTGATCCATTGGCTCAATCTCTACGTCCAACCCCAGACCACTGCGGCAGAACACCTGACCTTTGCGGATTTGATCCTGGATTTGAGTACCCGGGTCGCCCTGCGCCAACAACGGCAGATTCAACTCACGATGAAAGAATTTGACCTGCTGAAATTCCTGATGGAAAATCCGGGGCGGGTGCTCACCCGCGAAGAAATTATGGAGCAGGTGTGGGGCTATCAGTCGGTGCATGAATCCAATGTAATCGAAGTGTATGTGCGGTATCTGCGCTTGAAACTGGATCAACCGGGGGAAAAACATTTGATTCAAACCGTGCGGGGGGTGGGCTATGTTCTCCGGGAACCTTAAATCCTGGGTTTGGGGAGTAATCCTGTGGGGGGTCATCGGTACCCCCATGGCACTCGCACAAACACCGCAAAATCTGCCCGTCCGTGCCCAGTTTAAGCACAATGGCCAGCACATTCTTTTGGAAATCGCCATCACCGCCGAACAACAGGCACTCGGGCTGATGTACCGGGAACGCCTGGAACCCAACCGGGGGATGCTCTTTCCCTTTGAACCCGCCCGTCCCGTCAGCTTTTGGATGAAAAATATGCGGACGGCCATTGACATGATTTTTTTACATGAGAACAAAATCCTCGCCATTTTCCCCAAAGTCCCCCCCTGCACCACGCCCCGCTGCCCCACCTACGGCCCGAATGGGTTGGTGGATAGTGTCATCGAACTAGCTCCCGGTCGGGCACAGGAGTTAGGTCTCAAGGTGGGCGATAGCCTCATTGTCCGCTTAATTCCGCCCAGTGGCGTGCCCAAGCGAGAATAGCTTGCCCCCGCTCTGAAGTAGGGGATTCACAGTACAAACGCAGTAAGGGTTCCGTGCCGCTAAAACGAATCAGCAACCAACTTTGGTCGCTGAGGTAAAACTTGGTGCCGTCGCCGCTCCAGGTTTTGACCACCGGGGTTTCGGCAATCACCCCAGGCGGTTGGGTGCTCAGTTGGTGTACTAACCGCTCCCGTGTCCCCTCCCCATGCAATTGCACATCAATCCGGTTGTAAGTACTGACAAAATTCGTCTTTTGTTGGAGTTCCTCGTACTGCACTTCCAGGGATTTTTGGGTCACCGCCACGGATTCTAACAGGTATAACGCTGATAGTAGGGCATCCCGCTCCGGCAGATAATGCCCGTAGCCAATGCCCCCGGATTCTTCCCCCCCCAACAGCACCCCACCCTGGAGCATTTCCTGGGCAATGTACTTAAACCCAATGGGCGTTTCCACCACCGGCAAATCATAATACGCCGCCGTTTTGGCGATCAATTCCGAGCCGCTTATGGTTTTCACCACCGTGCCGGTTAACCCCCGCTGTTGGGCTAAATGCTGGATTAAAACGGGAATCAACACCTGGGGCGAGAGAAAGTTCCCTTGCCCGTCCATGGCCGCAATCCGATCCCCGTCCCCGTCAAAAATTAACCCCACCTGCTTGTCCGTATGACGTTGTAATGTCGTTCGCAATTCCTCAAGATACTGGGGCAGAGGTTCCGGTGGATTGCCCCCAAACAACACATCCCGCTGGGTCCGCAATTCCTGAACACAATCCCCCAAAATCCGGGTCAATCCCCCCGCCGCCGCCCCGTACATCACATCCACCCACACCCGCCAGGGTTGTAATCCGGCTTGAATTTGCGGTATATTCACCTGCTTTTGTAATGCTTGAACATAACCCGGCCAGGGGTCAAAGGGAGCAATCGTGCCGCCCACACGCTGGGGCATAGGTTGCTCCAACTGGGCTTCGATCTGCTGGGTCAACTCCGGCGACACCGAGCCGCCAAACGCCCCCTTGACTTTTAACCCGTTGTATTCCGGTGGGTTGTGGCTGGCCGTGATCACCAAGGCTCCCATGCCCTGGAAATGGCGCACCCCGTAACTCAACGCTGGGGTAGAAGCGGGTTGGTCGGCCAGCAGTACCGGAAATCCCGCCTGTGCCACCGCCTGCGCCGCCGTCTGGGCAAATTCCTGGGAGAGAAAGCGCCGGTCGTAGCCGATTAGGATGGGGGCAGTGGTATCCTTATGGGTTTGCGCCAAAACTTCCGCCGCCGCCACCGCTGCCTGCGCCAGCCGCGCGAAGGTAAATTCCCGGGCGATCACCCCCCGCCACCCGTCCGTCCCAAACCGAATCACAGCCATGGCTTGTGCTCCTGATGTTAATCCTATTGCCCATTGTAAAAAAAGAGTGTGACTCAATCACTCAAGCCGGGAAAATTTACCAAATGCCCCGCCTCTTTCAAAGTCAATTCCTGGCGGGCAATTTCTAAGTCATGCTCGACCATCAACTTGACCAATTCCCGAAAACTATACCGGGGTTTCCAGTTGAGTTGTTGATAGGCTTTGCTGGCATCTCCGAGGAGGTAATCCACCTCCGTAGGCCGGAAATAACGAGCATCAATTTTCACGTATTGCCGCCAGTCTAAATTTAATAACCCAAACGCCGTTTCTAAAAATTCCTGCACTGAATACGCCTCCCCCGTCGCTACAACAAAATCATTGGGAGTATCCTGTTGTAACATCAACCACATGGCTTCCACATAATCCCCCGCAAAGCCCCAATCCCGTTTGGCGGCCAGATTGCCCAGGTATAAATGCTCTTGCAAACCCACTTTTATTCTGCCCAACGCCCGCGTAATTTTGCGGGTGACAAAGGTTTCCCCCCGGCGGGGACTTTCATGGTTAAACAAAATGCCATTACAAATAAACATTCCGTAGGCTTCCCGATAATTCACACAATACCAGTAGGCCGCTACCTTGGCGACAGCGTAGGGACTGCGGGGATAAAAGGGCGTTTGTTCATTCTGCGGCGGCGCCGTTGCCCCAAACATTTCCGAGGAACCCGCCTGGTAAAATTTCACCTTGCGCCCGGAGATATTCTCGTAATCCCGCACCGCATCCAATAGTCTCAATGTCCCCGTCGCCACCGCATCCGCCGTATATTCCGGCTGGGCAAAGGAGACTTTCACATGGGATTGCGCCCCCAGGTTGTACACCTCGTCCGGTTGCACCTGCTCGATAATCCGCCGCAGCCCCGTCCCATCGGTCAAATCCCCATAATGCAAAAACAAACGGGCATCCGGGTCGTGGGAATCCTTATACAGATGATCCACCCGGCTGGTATTAAACAACGAAGCCCTGCGGATAATCCCATGCACCCCATAGCCCTGGCCGACCAAAAAATCGGCGAGGTAGGAACCGTCTTGGCCGGTAATGCCGGTAATCAGAGCTTTTTTCATGTTTGGGTAACCATTAACCATCTACTTGGTTTGATCTATTGTGCCCTGGTTGGACTGCTTTTGCGGCGTTGGTGGCGATTCCCAAGGTGAACGGTACAACCCCACCACCCGCGCCACAATAATGGCGATGTACATTTGCCCGATGATCGCCTCCACGTTCGTCAGCGACCGTGCCAGCGGTGCGACTGGCACAATGTCTCCGTATCCCACGGTGGTCAGGGTCACAAAACTGAAATAATACAATTCCTCCCCCGAGGCCGGGTGGGCAAAGGCAAATGCTTGGGGATTCACCGTGTAAATAATCCCGTAAACGATGCTCCACAAAGTGCCAATGAGCAAATAAACACAAACACTCCCCCGCAAGGTATTGACCGTCACTTGCCGCTCTTGAAATAACCTTTGAATAATGGAACGAATCGGCACAATCAAAAAACCCGCAAAAATCGTTTGTCCCAGCAAAGTTAGTATCAGAGTCAAATCCATGGGTAAAAACTGTACCCCCGTTAAGTCCTTGAGTAACGCCAGCATTTGTACCCCAAAACCAAACAAGGCCAAACTCAAATACGCCTGGAAAGCCCGCCGGGGCAAAATGGTGCGGGTAATGATGATAATCGCCCAGAATAAAAGCGAAACAATAATCAAGCTACCCACAGGGGTATAACTGAGCAGAGGATGCAGGATAAAAATGGCAATTAGGGTTGCCAATAGCTGAACATATTTAACATCCGGGTTGTTCATCAATACTGGGGCACAGAAGGGTCAATTTCCCGGCTCCAGGCTAAAATTCCCCCCTTCACATTCGTGCCCACCCGCCCGGTTTTTGCTTTGATGAGATTTAACGCTTTCAGGGAACGTACCCCGGATTTGCAATGCACCACTAATTGTTTGTCTCCGATGATTTGTTCTAACTTATCTAAACCCGTCCCCTGCTCTAATTCAGGTAGGGGAATTAAAACCGCACCAGCAATGTGGGCAACCTCGTATTCCCCGGGATTTCGCACATCTACCAATAGCGTATCTTGGGTTTGGGCGGTGAGTAAATTCCGTAGCTCTTGAACGCTAATTTCGGGAATTTCAGCCTGCATTTGCTGCTCCTGTTGTTTTGCTTGGGTAATTCCACAAAATTGCTCATAATCAATGAGTTCTTTAATCACAGGACGGTCGGGATGGGGGCGCAATTTCAACTCCCGAAATTTCATTTTCAGGGCATCGTAGAGCAATAACCGCCCGCTCAACGTATCCCCCAAATTCAAAATTACTTTAATCGTTTCCGTCGCTTGGAGTGACCCGATTACCCCGCACAAAACGCCCAGCACTCCCCCCTCAGCGCAAGAGGGCACAGCCCCGGGTGGCGGCGGTTCGGGGAATAAATCCCGGTAGGTTGGCCCCCCCTGGTAATTGAATACCGAAACCTGCCCTTCAAACCACAGAATTGAGCCGTAAATAAACGGTTTATTTAACAACGTGCAGGCATCATTGACCAGGTAACGGGTGGGGAAATTATCCGTACCATCCACCACCACATCGTACTGGGCAATAATATCCAGAGCATTACTGGCGTTGAGTTGGGTTTCGTATAAATCCACCTGGCAGTGGGGATTGAGTTGAGCAAGGCGCTCTTTAGCCGATTGGGCTTTGGACTGCCCCACCCGCTCCACCGTATGAATGATCTGGCGTTGCAAATTGGACACATCCACCGTATCAAAGTCAATGATGCCCAAGCGACCAATCCCCGCCGCCGCCAAGTACAACAACACCGGCGAACCCAACCCGCCCGTGCCCACGCACAACACCTTGGCTGCCTTGAGTTTTTTCTGACCTTCCAGCCCCACCCCCGGCAAAATCAGATGGCGGGAGTAGCGTTCGTACTCCGCTTGGGTGAGAACAATCGGTTTAGTCGTAGGGGTGTCAACGGCAGTCATGGGACTTCTATTTTTTCAGAGTGCAAATTACGCTAGCACATTTTGGTGCTACCCCAGGCAAAATCCCCCGATTCAATTTATCTCATGGGCATTATCAATGGGTGAGATAGGCCAGACCCACCAAGACCCCCACCAGCCCGAGGGCGGTCAGGGTGAAATGAAATAGGGATTTGCCGCCTTTGCGTACCATATTTCGCATGGCGAGCCGGACATAGCTGGGGGGACGCTGGGAAGTCATTGCCCAAAGATTTTAGGTTTTCTTCAAGTTTAGCCCAATCCTCAAACCCGCCGCCGTGATGGGGAAATGTTAAAAATTGTAAGCCAGATGTCATTCCCGCCCAGGTTCGTTACAATCTGAGTTAAATTTGCTGGGTTACAAACCATGGAAACCGTCGAGTTTATCATCCGTCCCGATGGTCGGGTGGAAGTTCAGGTACAGGGCATCGCTGGCACAGAATGCACCCAGGTTTCCCACCAAATCGAGCAGGATTTGGGGCAGGTCACCCAGCGGGAATGGACAGCGGAGTATTTCCAGTCTGTTCCTTCCCAGCCCCACCAGCAGGATGTCCACGTCCATCCCCATTATTAAAGGCGGTATCCCTATGTCTCACTTCAGCACCATCCAAACCAGCCTCCGGCATCGGTCAGCCCTGGAGACCGCCCTGACCCGGTTGAACTATGCCTATCGGGCGGGGTCTGTCCCGGTGCGGGGCTATCGGGGGCAAACCCAATTAGCCGAATTGATCATCCCCCAGGAAAACGGCTATGACATCGGCTTTGTCTGGGATGGTCAGCAGTACAATCTGGTCACGGATTTGCAGTATTGGCAACAACCCATGAGTATTGAGGGTTTTCTCCAGCAATTGCATCAGCAATATGCGTATGAAGTGGTGGTTGCCAATACCCAAAAACAGGGGTTTCAGGTGAGTGAGTCCCAAAAATTAAGTGATGGTTCCTTGCGGTTGGTGGTACAACGCTGGGCGAGTTGATGGAGCGGACGGGACTCGAACCCGAACTGGGTGGTCAGTGGCGGCAGCAGGCGGTCTATGTGGATGAGGCGGTCTGCATTGGTTGCAAGCATTGCGCCCACGTCGCCCGCAATACCTTCTTCATTGAGCCGGATTATGGCCGCTCCCGGGTGGTCAACCAGGATGGCGACCCTGACTATTTGCTTCAAGAAGCCATAGATACCTGTCCTGTAGATTGCATTCATTGGGTGAATTATCGGGATTTGCCCCGGCTTGAAGCCACCCGTGCCCAACAAAAGCTCTTACCCGTGGGTTTCCCCGGAGCTGCCCACCGGGAACTTTAGCATGGTGGGGAACGTTATGCCATGACCATCGCCTGTGCCAAAGCCGGTGCGGGCATGACATAAAAGATGGTATGTAGCCTAGCTACAACCGCACCCGGGGGTCAATAAACGCCGTCAACACATCAATAAAAATGCTCAAGACCACCACCACCACCGCCAAAAACACCACAATCCCCTGCACCGTCGGGTAGTCGCGCAAATTAATTGCCTCGTACAACCGGTTGGCCAACCCCGGCCAGGAAAAGGTAACTTCCGTCACAATCGCTCCCCCCAACAGGGAAGCTAAGGTCAACCCCAACAAGGCCACCACCGGAATCAAGGCATTGGGCAGGACGTGATGCCAGAGAATCCACCACGGGGGAATCCCCCGTGCCTGCGCCGCCTCCACATAATCCCCCCGCCAGCCCGAGCGCACCTGCACCCGCACCATCCGTTCAAATAGTCCACTCAGCACCACCCCCAAGGTGAGACTGGGTAAGGCCAAATGGTGCAGAGCCATCCCCAACTGCTGCCCATTCCCCGCCAACACACTATCCAGCACGTACAACCCCGTCGGCCCAGTGGGTGCCACCTCCTGTACCGGGAACCGCACTCCCAAAGGAAACCACCCCCAGGCCACACTCAGCCACAATTGGAGTACCATCCCCAACCAAAACAGCGGCACCGCATAGCTCACCAGGCTAAACACCTTCCCTCCCATCGCCCAGGGGCTAAACTCCGGCTGACTACCTGTAATTAACCCCAGCCCGATGCCCAACCCAGCGGCCACCAAAAACCCCGCCAGCCCCAATTCCACCGTGGCCGGCAGATAGGCAGCGATAATATCCCCCACCGCACGCCCCGGTTCCGTCAAGGAGATACCCAAATTCCCCTGGAGTAACTGCCCCAGATAACGCAGGTATTGAATCAGCAACGGCTGATCCAACCCCAACTGCACCCGCAACGCCTCCTTCACCGCCGCCGGTGCCCGCCCCCCATAAATCGCATCCACCGGGTCACCCGGGGTAGCCCGCAACAGCAAAAACACCACCGTCACCACCGTCCAGAGCATCACCGGTGCCAACAGCAACCGTACCAGCACATAATTCTGTATCTGTTGCCACCGTCCCACCACGCTCACCCCAAACAGGTCACAATAGAAAGAATAACCAAACTTAGCCAGCGCCATGCCATGATGTCCATTGATTGGGCGGAACCCATCCGTTGCATTGATGAAAACCTGTCCAAACGCCACCTTGACCTCGACCCAGCGGGTTATTTCATCATCTACCTTGACCCCCAGGAAGGCTACATTTACGCCAAATGGTTTACCAATGCCATCAATGAGCGGGGTCTTGCGATTGATCCCACCACCGGCCAACCTATCCCCGCCCGGGGGGGAGTCAAACGGGAACCCAGCCACATTTTTCGAGGCCGTACCGCCAAGGAACTCTGCGTGGCAATTTTTGAAGAATGTACTACCTTCCAGCCGGTCAGCCAACTCAGCCATGCCGCCTACCTGGGGCGGGAATTTCTGCGGGCGGAAATGGCCTTGATCCGGGGTGAACCCTACACGCAAGATTAGTCATAATTTCAATGATGCTCCAGACGGCGGTACTCCTGACCAACGATGACGGCATTGATGCGCCGGGATTGCAGGTACTCACCCACGTTTTGCCCACCGCCCTGGTGTGCGCCCCCCTGACGCAATTTTCCGGGTGCGGGCATCAGATTACCACCCGCCAACCCATTGCCGTGGCACAACGCACTGCCCAACACTACGCCGTCCAGGGCACCCCGGTGGATTGTGTGCGGCTCACCCTCGCCCACTGGCAACCCCAAACCGAATGGGTAATTGCCGGAGTGAACCAGGGAGCCAATTTGGGGGTAGATGGGTACCAATCGGGGACGGTGGCTGCCGTGCGAGAAGCCGCTTTGCACCGGATTCCCGCCATCGCCCTATCCCAGTACCACCAGCGGGGTCAGGAACTGGACTGGGAGCGCACCCAACGCTGGAGTGAGAAAGTATTGCAAATTTTATTACAAAAACCCGCCGCCGGTAGCTTTTGGAACGTGAATTTTCCCCATCTCGACAACACCGCCCCGGAACCGGAACTGGTATTTTGCCCCCCCTGCACCCAACCCCTGCCCATGCATTACCAAATCACCCCCCAAGGCTTCCTGTACCAAGGAGTGTACCAACAACGCCAGAGCGACCCGGAGGCGGACGTGGCCGTGTGTTTTCGGGGGCAGATTGCCATCAGCCAAATCTGGGTGTGCTAACCTCCCCAGTGGATCAGCCCCAACTCCAACGGGTTACTCAAGTCCGGGTGGTGGGGCAACAGGCGCACCGCAAACCCCTGTAGCCCACTGCTGTGGTAGCTAATTTCACCGCTGTAGGCGTAACAGCCATCCCCCTGCTGACCCTGGCAGGTCATGGGCACCACCTGCCCCACGGGGATATTGCCCGTGGCATCCACCTCCCCCTGGTACAACTGCACCTGCACATCGGGGGGCGTGAGTGTTCCCAGATGAATCCGAGCGGTCACGCCAACCGGTTCATAAACCCGAATTTCCTTGGGGGCTTGGGCACTCACCTCCTGAATTTTGATGTCGTACCAATGCTGGAACAGGTGAGCTTTCCACTCGGCCAACGCCTGCGCCTTGCCGTACCCCTGCGCCGCCAACTGAAACCACCGGTCACTCACCGGGAAATAGGCCAGTTCGGCGTACTCCTGCACCATCCGCTCCGTGTTGAAAAACGGCGTATTGATGCGGATGGATGCTTTCATCTTGGCCAGCCAGCCCCGGGGCAGACCCTCTTGGTCTCGATGATAATACAAGGGCAGTACATCCTCTTCCAGGATTTGGTACAGGGCATTGGCCTCCAATTCGTCCTGGAGTTGGGTGTCCGTGTATTCTTCCCCCCGCCCAATCGGCCAGCCCGTGGTCACGTAGTCCGCCTCCGCCCACCAACCATCCAAGGTACTCAGGTTGGGCACCCCATTCATGGCCGCCTTCATGCCACTGGTTCCAGAGGCTTCCCGGGGACGGCGGGGATTGTTCAACCACACATCACAGCCCGCCACCATCAAGCGAGCCGTATGGATGTCGTAATTCGGCACGAATACAATCTGCCGTTCCAAACCCTGCTCCTTGGCAAAGTGGATAATATCCCGGATCATGTCCTTCCCAGGGTGATCCTTGGGGTGGGCTTTCCCGGCAAACACAAACTGAATCGGGCGTTGCCGATCCGCCAGCATTTTCAGCAACCGCTCCGGGTGGGACAGAAATAAATTCGCCCGTTTGTAGGTGGCAAACCTCCGAGCAAACCCAATGGTCAACGCCTCCGGGTCAAGCACCTCCCGGGTTTTCAGAATTTCCGCCTGGGTCGCCCCCCGCTCCTCCCAAGCCCGCCGCAAGCGTTCCCGCACGTAAAGCACCATCTGCACCTTCGCCCGGTCATGGATGCGCCACAACTCCTCATCCGGGATGCTCTCCACCCGTTGCCATTCCGGGGCAGTCGCCGGTAACGCCCACCAGTCCGGGCTGATATACCGCTGGTAAAGATTTTGGGTCGCCGGCGCCACACAACTGCGGGCATGTACCCCGTTGGTAATCCCCCGAATCGGCACCTCATGTTCCGGGGTCAACCCCCACAGGGAACCAAACATCTGCCGACTCACCCGGGCGTGCAGTTGACTCACCCCATTCAGGGAACTGGCCATGCGGATAGCAAAAATCGCCATGTTAAAAGGTGCCTGGAAATCCCCGGTTTGCTCCCTGCCCAGGGACAGAAATTCCTGCTCGGACAGGCCAAACAGTTCCCGATAACGTCCTAGATAATACAGCACTTTGTCGGTAGGAAATAAATCAATCCCCGCCGGGACTGGGGTATGGGTAGTAAATACCTGGCTGGCCTGCACCGCCTCCTTCGCCTGGGCAAAATTCAACCCCTGTTCGGCCATCAATTCCCGGATACGCTCCAGGGACAAAAACGCCGAATGCCCCTCATTCATGTGATAGACCGAAGGCTGTAAACCCAACGCCCGCAGGGCTTTGATCCCCCCCACCCCCAAAATAATTTCCTGATGGATGCGTAAATCCACATCCCCACCGTACAACTGGTCGGTAATATCCTGGTCGTAGGTGTTGTTGGGGGGAATGTTCGTATCGAGTAAATACAAGGGCACCCGCCCCACCGTCACCCGCCAAATGCGGGCATACACCACCCGTTGCGGAAAAATCACCTCAATCCGCAGTTCCGACCCATCCGGTCGGCGCTCCAACTGTAAGGGCAGATTATAAAAATCATTGAGGGGATAGCGTTCCTGTTGCCAGCCATCGCCGCTCAAATACTGCTGGAAATAACCCTGTTGGTACAATAGCCCGACACCCACCAAGGGCAAACCCAAATCGCTGGCTGATTTAAGGTGATCCCCCGCCAACACCCCCAACCCCCCCGAATAAATCGGCAGCGCCGTGGTCAGACCAAATTCCGCCGAAAAATAGGCGTAGCAATCCTGACCCTCCGGGCGGTGGCGCTGATACCAACTCCGTTCCTGGAGATACTGCGCCAATTCCTGCTGTGCCCGCTCCAGGTGCGCCAAAAAGCCATCATCCGTACTGGCCGCCTGCAACCGCTCCTGGCTAATCGTCCCCAGCATCAACACCGGGTTGTGGCGGCTCTGCTCCCACAAATCCGGGTCTAACCGGCGAAAAAGTTCCTTCACCTCATCACTCCAATCCCAGTAGAGATTGGTGGCGAGGGGGCGCAGGGCTTCCAACTGCGGGGGCAGGGCGGGCGAAACCTTGAAAGTACGAATCGGACGCATAGGTTTACCGACAGACGACTGGCTCTTAGTGTACCTCCCTCATTTCAGTCCGCAAAATTTCTTAACCCCAGCTTCAGACCCACCGCCCCCATCGCCGGGGAAGGTTTGGTGGTTAATTACCCCACCACCCGCCGTCAGTTGACCCAGGAAGTGGGTTTACCGTTGATTTGATAGTTAACGCTGTCGGTTGAGACAGAGCTGTTAACCTTCTGGTTCTCCAGAATCTCTACCCGCCAGTGATGGGATTTTTTGCCGGTTTAGGTAAATAGAGATGTCCTTAAATTTATCAGCAATCAGGACATTTATAACCACGTCAAAGAAACAGGTGAAAAGTACAGATTCAAAATTGGGTGTTGCTGCCTCTGGGTATGATCCTCAAAATTTATTGATGCATAAAATTGTAATTCATTAATTCGAGGGGAAATGCCATCTCGGATATTCTCTATAGCAATATGATTTAGGATTAGAACTATAGCAATCCTAAGTGAATTTAGAACAGCGGTCGCAGGGGCGCAGTCCCCGTCTTTGGTTCTTCTGAATTTTTGTTTGCAAATCGGATAGGATTGCTATAGATTATAGGATATATTTGTCGGTGAAGAGTAAAAAAATAAGGAGGTCATGATGGAAGGTAATCAAATGGAAATGCTGTCTGTTTTAGGAGATTTTATCAAGAGCAATCCTGATACGAGAGAACTAAAACGAGCTTTAGCTGTCAGGATGGCTTTGAAAAATACGTCTTATTCCGATATTGCTGAGCTGTTGGGGTTTTATAAGTCATTTGTTACTTACTGGAAGCAAGAGTTTTATGAGTATGGTATTGCGGGTCTTAGGCTTGGTTATCGTGGTACTAAGGGTTTTTTTAGTCCCGCAGAGTGAGAAGAAATAATTGATTGGTTAAAAACAAAGGACTATTGGAATCTTGATGAATTAGTCACTCACTTGGATTTGAATTATGACGTGATTTACAAATCCAGAAAAAGCTATTATGATAGCTTGCGTGTCGCTTGCGACATTTTATTCTCAGAAGCTGGGATTACCTGGAAAAGATCACAGAAGATAAACCCAAAATCTGAGCGGGAATTGATTAAAAAAAACTAGAAGAAATTCAAGAATTTGTTAGAGTTAATCAGGCTGAGATTACATCTGGACAGTTAATTGTCCTATTTTCAGATGAGTGTCACTTGTGCTGGGGAGACATTTGTGGATATGTGTGGGGACGCTCAGATATGCGAATAGAAATTCCTATTTTGAATCAAAGAAATAGACAAACTTATTTTGGGGCTTTAAATTATCAAACAAAAGAATTTATTCTCCGAAAATATGATGTGGCGAATGGAGCGAGTACCATAGATTTTATAAAACATCTACAAGGTAAGTTTCCTAGCAAAAAAATTGTGTTAGTTTGGGATGGAGCGACTTATCATAAGTCTCAGGAAGTAAAAGAATTTCTAGCGTTAATGAATCAGGGAAAAGAACAGAGTGAATGGCAATTAACTTGTATTTTATTTGCGCCAAATTCTCCTGAACAAAACCCGGTTGAAGATGTATGGCTACAAGGTAAAAACTTCTTGAGGAACTTTTGGCACCGCCTAAAATCTTTTTCGATTGATGAACTACCCCGCCGCAAGCGGACGGGGTATCAGAATCAAAAAAGAGCAAGCT
>CAYZTU010000027.1:0-40140 GCA_964481635.1 uncultured Synechococcus sp. | reverse complement strand
TTCTGATACCCCGTCCGCTTGCGGCGGGGTAGTTCATTTAATGGGTGTACCCTTTATGTATCGGTATATATCCCTGAAATGTTCATCGCTTGCGTGTCGCTCCGAATATCAAGGGAGTGGCCTTGCGACCCCCCATCCTGACCCCCTAGTGATGTCCGCTAGTCTTTGCCAAGCCCTCACCTCTCCCGATTCCTCGATCTAGAGTTGTGTATCCCAGGCTACATCATAGGAGCCATCGTAGGAGACAAACTAGAACCAATAAAAAAACCTGCTATCCCCATCGGGACAAGCGTTATTGCTCCGTAAATTTACATAGATTTAGGATAGGATGGTCGGACTGGGGTTCGCATTACTGTTATTTTTGGGGCTTTTGGGCATTCACCGGTGGCGGCAGTTGCGGGATGATTACCGGTTGTTTGAGCAGTTGGAGTTCGGCGTGGCACTGATCAACGCCCAGGGACGGATTGATTGGGTGAATGATTATTTCTGTATGTTGTCCGGCTATGACCGGCAGGTGCTTTTGGGCATCCGACTCCAGGCGGAATGGCCGGTGCGGGTATTTCCCTGGGGGGTATACCGAGCTTGTGTGTGGGCGGGGGGGGATGGGTATCGTAGTTTTTTTGAAAATGCTATTGAGGGAATTTTTCAAACTACGGCGGACGGCCATTATCTACGGGTAAATCCGGCGTTGGCACGTATCTATGGTTATGATTCCCCGATAGAACTGGTAGCCAATTTAACCAATATTGCCCAGCAGTTGTATGTGAATTCGCAGCGGCGGGCGGAGTTTGTCCGCTTGTTACAACAACAGGATGAGGTCAGAAATTTTGAGGCAGAAATCTACCGTAAGGATGGCTCTCGCATTTGGATTGCGGAAAATGCCCGGGCGGTGCGGGATAGGCAGGGACGTTTATTGTATTACGAGGGGACGGTGGAGGATATTAGCCGCCGTAAGCAGGCGGAGGATCAGTTATTGCGCCACGCTTTTTATGACCCATTGACGGGGCTACCGAATCGGGTTTTGTGTTTAGAACGGTTGCGGGAGTGGCTGGCTCAGGAGCGGCCATTTACCCTCTTATTTTTGGACTTAGACCGGTTCAAATTGGTGAATGACACCCTGGGGCATACCGTGGGGGATGAATTACTGGTGCGAGTGGGGCAGCGATTGCAGGAGTGGTTGACCCCGACGGACTTGGTGGCTCGCTGGGCGGGGGATGAGTTTGTGATTCTGCTGGGGACGGGGGTGGTAGCGGCTCAGCAGTGGGCGGAACAGGTTTTGGCTTACTTGGCGCAACCCTTGGTGATTCGGGAACAGGAGGTGGTGGTGGCGGCCAGTATTGGCATGGTGGCGAGTCCCGGTTACCGGGAAGCTGAGGCGTTGTTGCGGGATGCGGATGCGGCCATGTACCAGGCGAAATTGCGGGGCAAGGCACAGTGGGCTTTATTTGATACCCAAATGCGGGCGCAGATGGCGGGACGGCTACAGTTGGAATTGGATTTACGGCGGGTGCTGGAGCGGCGGGAATTGGTGTTACATTACCAGCCGATTGTGGCACTGGCGACCGGGCGGGTGGTGGGGTGGGAGGCTCTGGTGCGGTGGCAACACCCGGAGCGGGGGTTGGTCTCACCGGGGGAATTTATCCCCCTAGCCGAAGAAATCGGTTTCACCCTCCCCCTCGGCCAGTGGGTGCTGGAGACGGCGACCGCCCAACTCTACCAGTGGCAACAGCAAGGGCGTTGTGATGACCAGGTGTACATGAGTGTGAATCTCTCCGGTCGGCAGGTCGCCCATTCCCGTCTGGTGGAGTGGGTGCAAACCGCTTTGCAAAAGAGTGGTCTGCCCGCTCGGTGTTTGCGTTTGGAAGTGACGGAAAATAGCATCAGCGAGGGTTGGGAACGGGTGGTCAGTCATTTGGCAACCCTGGGTAAATTAGGTATTGGCCTGAGCATTGATGATTTTGGCACCGGCTATTCTTCCCTGAGCCGACTGCATCAGTTTCCGGTGGATACGTTGAAAATTGACCGTTCCTTTATCCACACCTTGGGCTATCCGGGACCAGGAGCCAACCTCGTCCAGGGGATTGTCACCCTAGCGGCAAGTTTGACGATGCAGGTGGTTGCTGAGGGGGTCGAGACTCCCGCCCAGCTTTGGGAATTGAAAAATATGGGGGTGACCCTGGGTCAGGGCTTTTTATTGGCGAAACCCTGTCTTGATCCGTTCTCACCCGCTGACGCAATAGCGATACCGGTCTCGACGCTGACTCGGCCTACGGCGTAAGGCTACCTCGATGAGCGGTTACAGAAAGGATAACCTGCGAATTGGGTGGTCATTAGCATTCAAGGCTGCGCCACCAACGCCTGCACAAACCAACGGGTAATATCCCCAGGCCGGGTGATGGCGGAACCCACCACCACCCCATAGGCTCCCGCATCCAGGGCGTGGCGGGCTTGCGCCGGAGTACGAATGCGCCCCTCGGCGATGATGGGCACGGTAACCGCTTGGGCAAGTTGCCGGATCAGCTCCAGGTCGGGGGCATCATTAGATAAAATCTCAGTCGCTGGCGTGTAACCCGACAGAGTCGTGGCAATATAATCCGCTCCCGCCCCCGCTGCCTGCACCCCTGCCTCCAGGGTATCCACATCGGCCATGACCGGTACTTCTAGTTCCTGCTTCAATTGGCGAACCAATTCCGTGCCTGTGATGCCCTGGGGACGCACCCGGGTCGTGGCATCCACGGCAATGACATCCGCCCCGGCGTTGACTAAATTCAGGGCATCCCCCACCGACTCGGTGATCAGCACCCGCCCGTCCGGGTATTGATGCTTCGTCAGGCCAATGATGGGCACCGTTACCCAAGGACGCACGCTGCGGACATTGGCTACCCCACATAGGCGCACCGCCCCCGCACCGCCCAGCACCGCCGCTTGGGCAAAGGCTCGAATAAATTCCACGCCATCAAACGGACTGCCGGGTTCCGCTTGGCAAGAGACGATCAACCCTGGGGACAGGGGCGCAACTAACTTCATGGCATTAATGATAAAAATGCCGCATCTGGGTGAACAGCATCGCCACGCCCTGTTCATTGGCAACCTGAATGGACTCCTGATCCCGGAGACTGCCCCCGGGTTGCACCACCGCCGTAATTCCTGCTGCTGCCGCCGCCCGCACCGAATCCCCAAACGGGAAAAACCCATCGCTGGCCAACACCGCCCCCTGTGCCCCTGTCCCCGCCTGCGCCAAGGCCAACCGCACCGCACCGACCCGATTGGTTTGGCCAGCACCAATCCCCAGCGTCACCCCCGCTTTGACGAGGACAATGGCGTTGGATTTTACCGCCTTCACCACCCGCCACGCCAAAAGCAAATCCGCCTGTTCCGAGGGCGTGGGTTGTTTCGCCGTCACGACCTGCCACTGCTCCGGTTGCGCCGCCGTCGTATCCGGGGTTTGCACCAAAAATCCCCCGCTGATCATTCGCACTTCTGCCCCCGGCGGCACCCCCAACTCCGGCAAAATCAACACCCGTACCTTGGATTTGCGTTGCAGAATTTCCTGGGCTACGGGGCTACATCCCGGTGCCACGATACATTCCAAAAATAATTCGGTCATGGCTTCGGCGGTCGCCCCATCCAGGGGTTGATTGACCGCCACAATGCCGCCAAAGGCCGATACCGGGTCTGCCTGCAATGCCCGTTGGTATGCTGTCAGTAAATTATCAGCACAAGCAACGCCACAGGGGTTGGTATGCTTGATAATCGCCACCGTGGGCTGGCTTGGGGGAAATGCACCGATGAGGCGGCGGGCTGCCTCCAAATCCACCAGATTATTGAAACTTAATTCCTTGCCCTGGAGGAGTTGGGCGGCGCACCAGCCGGTGGGAGCATCGCCAGTCCGGTACCAGGCCGCCGCTTGGTGCGGATTTTCTCCGTAACGCAGGGGTTGTAGGAGGGTGCCCTGGCAAGCCCAATGCTGCGGCCAGCGGGTCGGGGTTGGGGTCAAGTAGGCCGCAATCCTCTGGTCGTACTGGCTCGTCTGGCAAAAGGCTTGGGCGGCGCAGGCTTGCCGAAATTCCCGGGTGGCCTGTCCTTGGTGCGTTCGCATCTGGGTAAGGTAATCCGGGTACTGGCTGGGTTCACACAAAACCGTGACAAAGGCATGGTTTTTCGCCGCTGCCCGGAGTAAAGCCGGCCCGCCAATATCAATCTGTTCCACCGCCTGGGTGTGGGTGGTGGCCGGATTTTGGATGGTTTCTGCAAACGGATAGAGATTGACCACCACCAAATCAATCAAATCTATGCCCAAATCCGCTAAATCCCCTAAGTCCTGGGGCACATCCCGGCGGGCGAGAATCCCCCCGTGGATTTTAGGATGTAAGGTTTTCACCCGCCCCCCCAAAATCTCCGGCGACCCGGTGTAATCCGCCACTTGGGTAACGGGTAATCCCGCTGCTTTCAGGGTTTTGGCCGTGCCGCCACTGCTGAGGAGTTGATAGCCAAACTCCTGCACCAATGCCTGAGCCAATGCAACCAAACCCGTTTTATCACTCACACTCAACAGGGCTTTTGGAGTCATGGCTTAATATCCGTCATCCGTTTGCGTCAGTTCCATAGTAGAAATTTGCACCCAAGTTTGTTGAATCGCTTGGCTGTAGTTCCCTTGCTGTAAGCGTTCTGAGATTGCCGATTTCAATTCAGGAAATTGGAGTAATAATAATGTTAAATCTCGCCAATCCGTCCCGGCTTTGGGTTGATTTTTGCGGGCATGATAGGCCACTAGTTTACTCATGGTTAATTCTAAAGGCGTTAAAATTTGAATATCACCAATTAATTGCGTTTCAGGTAATTTTTCGACCGAGCGTACATCCGCCAAATGCCGATTCTCCGGTTTGTGTACCTGATAAATTCGCCAAGCTTGGCCTGGTTTGATTTCTCTTGTTTCCACGGCAATAGGTAATTTTTGATGGAGATGATTTTGCAAGTCGGTTGCGAATATAATCGCTTGTAAGGCGAGAATATCCACATCCTGAGTCATGCGGGCTTCCGTAATGTAGGCATTCACCGCATAGGCACCAGACAGAGCCACGTCTGTGCGACCTTGCAAAAATTCCAGAATCGTTTGCTGAATCTGAGCTAATGGCAAGGGTTCAGCCATGAAAAATTCGCTAAAGGTTAACATTAAATCTACCGTTCTTGATAGGTGCCATTCACCAATTCTACCCCATGAAACCCATGCCCCACCGCCCGCATCCGCAGACGATTATTCACCTCGGAAAGACCATGCTTTTTGTGGTGAGCTTTAACCCGTTCCAAATTGGCGACATACCAATCCTGTGCCGTGCGTCGGTCACAATGGGCTTGCAATTCTAAGACCGCAATATCAATATAAATTTTACGGTTAATGTCGGTCATTTGGTCATTAAATCCGGTGAGCAAATTAAAGGCTTGCTCTACGGTTAAAATGTGGGGGGAGGGGGATTCATCGGGATGAATTTGGAGCATCAACCCGTATTTCACCAGTTCTAAAAAGGGTTTGCCCGAATTAAAAATAAATTTCTCCAACGTTGCCTGGTCAGCGGGGGTCAACTCCAGGGCTGCCAGGGTGAATTCTGCCCTGGTTCCTGGGAGATGGCCTTTACTACTTTGGGATTGGCGATAGCTTGCCACCAACAGGTCAATCACCTGGGCGGGGGGCAGGTGGAGTTCCTGGGCGAGGGCTGCTAAACCGCTGTGAACCGGCTGAGCGGTCGAGTCACCCAATTTGGTGAGTAAAAAAGTGAGAACATCGTTCCAAGAACCCCCCAATTCCGATTTCAGTTCGGTGAGCCGTTGATACTCTTCATCCGTTGGTGCAAAGGAAATTTTCGTAGTCATGCTCACCCCTTGACGTGCCAGTTCATACTTAACTTATCTCCTATTATGGGCGTTAATGTGCCGCTTAACCGATAAGTTACGTTATGAGTTTTTTTACGCCGGTGCGGGGTCAGACCTTGGCGGTGATGCTTTTGGAACGGGCATTGGCGCACCAACGTCTGGCTCCCGCCTATCTGTTCCAGGGACCGGCGGGGGTGGGCAAGGCTTTGACGGTGCGGTGTTTGGCTCAGCATTTGCTGGGAAAAGCCAGCGACCATCCCGACTTGCTCTGGGTGGTGCCGGTGCAGAAAACCCAGGATACGGGGCGGGTCACCCAAGCCCAAATTCGCCTCGATCAGGTGCGGGAAATTACCCAATTTGTAGGCCGTACCCCCTGGCAAAGCGACCGTTCGCTGGTGGTGATTGAGTCCGCCCAATGTCTGAATGAATCGGCGCAGGATGCCCTGTTAAAAACCTTGGAAGAACCCGGCCACAGCCGCCTGATTTTACTCGCAGACCGCCCGGATGAATTATTAAATACGATTCGTTCCCGCTGTCAGATGATTCCCTTTCGCAACCTGGATAGCGACCAAATGCGTATGGTTCTTCAGGAGCAGGGCTATGAAAAAATTGAACAACATCCTGAACTATTGACCCTCGCTTGCGGTTCCCCCGGTGCCGCCATCGCCCATTGGCACCAGTGGCAAGACCTCCCCCCCGAATTGCCCCCGCTTTTTCAGGTGTTACCGGGTTCCTTGGCACAAGCCTTGGAACTCGCCCGCCGTCTGACCCAAGCCCTCGAACCAGTGGCGCAGTTGTGGCTGACGGACTACCTGCAATGGTTTTATTGGGAACGCTACCGGCGGCGAGAATTGATGCAAATTTTTGCACAAACCCGCCAAGCCCTCGTTAATTATGTGCAACCCCAATTGGTGTGGGAAGTGGCTTGGATGCGGATTTATCAACTGAAATTAAATTCATAAATTCCCGCCCAATTCAAGCCCCGATGAGGGTGGTATAGCGTTGCGCCACCACCGGCCAATTCACCACCTGCCACCAGGCTTTTAGGTAATCCGCCCGCCGGTTTTGATAATTCAAATAATAGGCGTGTTCCCACACATCATTCCCCAGCAGGGGCGTTAACCCCAGGCTCACCGGACTGTCCTGGTTCGGGGTCGTCATGATCTGCAATTGGCCGGTTTTGTCCCCCACCAACCACACCCAACCACTGCCAAATACCCGCATTCCCGCCTGCTCAAATTGCTGCTGAAAGGTGCCAAAATCCCCAAAATTTTTCGCCAAGGCAGAACCCAAGGCTCCCGCAGGGGAACCCATTTGCGGTGGCCGCATCCCCTCCCAGAACAGGCTGTGGTTGTAATGCCCGCCCCCGTGATTCCGTACCGTAGTCCGAATATCTGGTGGTATTCTGTCTAAGTCTTGTAATAATTGCTCGACGGTTTGGTTGGCGAGTTGGGGATGCTCAGTGATAGCCGCATTCAAGGCTTTAACGTAGGCCGCATGGTGTTTGTCGTGGTGGAAGGTCATGGTGCGCTGGTCAATCACCGGCTCCAGGGCATCGTAGGCGTAGGGGAGTGGGGGTACGACGAAGGCAGTGATGGCCAATTGAGCCGTGTCCGCTCGGGCAGGTTGTGCCCCCAACCCGCACAACGCCAATCCCCCCCCAAGCACCTGCCGCCGGTTTAGCATTTCTGCCCCCAATTTGGTCTATTCCGCACCCATTGTAGCGGGAGCGGTTCGTTAAATTCCTTGAAGATTCCTGACGGAATGTCCGGGGCAATCCTTGGGGTGCTATAGACTGAAATGCTAGAAACCTGACTGCGGAGCAACTCGGTTATGTCCCACGCTGTAAAAATCTACGACACCTGCATCGGCTGTACCCAGTGTGTACGAGCCTGCCCCCTCGATGTATTGGAAATGGTGCCCTGGGATGGTTGTAAAGCGGGGCAGATTGCCTCGGCTCCCCGCACGGAAGACTGTGTGGGTTGCAAACGCTGTGAAACCGCCTGCCCCACCGACTTTTTGAGCATTCGGGTCTACTTGGGGGCAGAAACCACCCGCAGTATGGGACTGGCCTATTAGTGACTGGGGTATGGGCGGAAGTTCGCCGTTCATACCCTGGGATTTCCCTAGGCAACCCAAGGGTGCGTTGTGGTCGTATTCCCTGGCTGAGCGGTCACACCGGCCACAAAAAAAATTTTGATTTCATGCTGTCCCGGATACCGGGCGGTTATCCCCCACCATTCCCCCCAGGGACAGGCTACGATATTACTATCTGCACAACCGGCTCAGGGCGGGGAAAGACTATGTTTGAACGTTTCACAGAAAAGGCCATCAAAGTTATCATGCTTGCCCAGGAGGAAGCTCGTCGCCTGGGACATAACTTTGTGGGCACCGAACAAATCCTACTGGGGCTGATCGGCGAAGGCACCGGGGTGGCCGCCAAGGTGCTGAAATCCATGGGGGTTAATCTCAAGGATGCCCGGATTGAGGTGGAAAAAATTATTGGGCGGGGTTCGGGTTTCGTGGCGGTGGAAATCCCCTTTACGCCCCGAGCGAAGCGGGTTTTGGAGCTTTCTTTGGAGGAAGCCCGCCAGTTGGGACACAACTATATCGGGACTGAGCATCTCCTGCTTGGCCTGATTCGGGAAGGGGAAGGGGTGGCCGCCCGGGTGTTGGAAAATTTGGGGGTTGACCTCTCTAAAGTTCGCACTCAGGTGATTCGGATGCTGGGGGAAACGGCGGAAGTGACCGCTGGCGGCGGCGGTGGTCGTACCAAAACCCCCACCCTGGACGAATTTGGCACCAATCTCACCCAGATGGCCGCCGAGGGCAAACTTGACCCGGTGGTGGGGCGACAAACGGAAATTGAGCGGGTGATCCAAATTCTGGGGCGGCGCACCAAGAACAACCCGGTCTTGATCGGTGAGCCGGGGGTGGGCAAAACCGCCATTGCCGAAGGTTTGGCGCAACGGATTGCCAACCGGGATGTGCCGGATATTTTGGAAGACAAGCGGGTAGTGACCCTGGATATTGGTCTGCTGGTGGCGGGCACCAAATATCGGGGGGAGTTTGAGGAACGGCTGAAAAAAATCATGGATGAAATCCGCCAGGCCGGGAATGTGGTGCTGGTGATTGATGAAGTCCACACCCTGATCGGAGCCGGAGCCGCCGAGGGTGCCATTGATGCGGCCAACATTCTCAAACCGGCCTTGGCGCGGGGGGAATTGCAGTGCATCGGAGCCACCACCCTGGATGAGTATCGCAAGCACATCGAGCGGGATGCGGCACTGGAGCGCAGGTTTCAGCCGGTGATGGTGGGCGAACCTTCGGTAGACGAAACCATTGAAATCCTTTTTGGGTTGCGGGAGCGTTACGAACAGCACCACAAGCTGAAGATCATGGATGAGGCATTGCGGGCGGCGGCCAAACTGGCGGATCGTTACATTTCCGACCGGTACCTGCCCGACAAGGCCATTGACCTGATGGATGAGGCTGGTTCCCGGGTGCGCTTGATCAATTCCCAATTGCCCCCGGCGGCTAAGGAGTTGGACAAGGAACTACGCCAAATTCTGCGGCAAAAAGACGATGCCGTGCGGGGTCAGGACTTTGAACGGGCGGGGGAGTTGCGGGATCGGGAAATTGAAATCAAAGCCCAGATCCGTGCCATTGCCCAAACCAAGAAGAATGAGACCCAAAACGGTAGTGGTGAAAGCCCGATGGTGACCGAGGAAGACATTGCCCAGATCGTCGCCTCCTGGACGGGGATTCCGGTCAGCAAACTCACTGAAACCGAATCCGAGCGGTTGTTGCAGATGGAGGACACCCTCCACCAGCGGATTGTCGGGCAAGAGGAAGCGGTGCGGGCGATCTCCCGTGCTGTCCGCCGTGCCCGGGTGGGGTTAAAAAATCCCAACCGTCCCATTGCCAGTTTTATCTTCTCCGGGCCGACCGGGGTTGGAAAAACCGAGTTAACCAAAGCATTGGCGGCCTATTTCTTCGGTTCCGAAGATGCGATGATCCGCCTAGATATGTCCGAGTACATGGAGCGGCACACGGTTTCCAAGCTAATCGGTTCGCCGCCGGGATATGTGGGGTACAACGAGGGGGGGCAGTTGACCGAAGCGGTGCGCCGCCGTCCCTACACGGTGGTGTTGTTTGACGAAATCGAAAAAGCCCACCCGGATGTGTTTAACCTGCTGTTGCAAATCCTGGAGGATGGCCGCTTGACCGATGCCAAGGGACGCACCGTGGACTTCAAAAATACCCTGCTGGTGATGACCTCCAACATTGGTTCCAAGGTGATCGAAAAAGGTGGCGGTGGGTTGGGCTTTGAATTTGGCGAAAACCAGGTGGATTCCCAGTACAACCGCATCCGTTCCCTAGTCAATGAGGAGTTAAAGCAGTACTTCCGTCCCGAATTCTTGAACCGGATTGATGAAATTATTGTCTTCCGGCAACTGACCAAGCCGGAGGTGAAGCAAATTGCCGACATCCTGCTCGAGGAAGTGTTTGGGCGCATGGCCGAGCAAGGGATTACGCTGCAAGTGACCGAGGCGTTCAAAGACCGCTTGGTGGAGGAGGGTTACAACCCCTCCTATGGGGCACGGCCTTTGCGGCGGGCGATCATGCGCTTGCTGGAAGACTCCCTAGCCGAGGAAGTCCTCTCCGGGCGGATTCGGGAGGGGGATACGGCCACGGTGGATGTGGACGGCGAAACCGGCCAGGTGCGGGTGATTGCCGAAACCAAGCGGGAGTTGTTGCCCCAGGCCGCCAGCTAAAGTTAGGTGTTTCCTATTCTTTTAACCCTGCCCAAGTCTTTTGGGTGGGGTATATTAACATTGATCAATTCAATGAGGAAATAAATGCTGATACCTCTAACTGATGTTTTACGCTACAAATCAGGCGCTTCAGTGCAGGGTGTTATTCATGTGGGAGCTCATCTGGGACAGGAGGCGGAATACTACAGTGAGAACGGGATTGAAAAAGTAATCTGGATTGAAGCTAATCCTAAATTAATGAAACCTTTACAAGAGAATTTAAAGAAATATCCCAATCAATATGCTTATCATGCTTTGATCTCTGATAAAACCGCAGAAAACGTGAAATTTTATATTGATAATAAAGGTGCTTTTAGCTCTTCTCATTTACCGCCAGACAAAATTTTTAACTTCTATTCCGGTCTACATTTTGATGAAATAATTGAGTTGTCTACGGTGCGGTTAGATGACTTTTTGGAGGAACAAAATATTGCCTGGGAAAATTATAATTTTCTAACTCTGGACATAGAGGGTGCAGAATTACTAGCACTTAAATCTCTTGGCAGCCATTTATCTGGCTTTAATTGGATTTACACGGAAGTGAGATACTATAGCTCGCACAAGGGGTGTGTTCTCCTCTGGGACTTGGATGACTTTCTAAATCAACAAGGATTCTCTAGGATCAAACTAAGAATGACCCCAGAATATTGGGGTGATGCTGTTTATATCAAAAAAAATAATTTCTGGCTAATTGCCCTGTGGCAAAAGATGTGGAGCCATTTTTATCTTGATGTTTACTATAAATCTTGGACAATAATAAAATTTGTAAGGAGTATACACATTTTTATAGAATACAAAATAGTCAGGGATAAATTTGGTTCAATTCGCCGCCGTCTCAACTTAAGATTACGAGAGCGGTTAGTTCGATTTTTTAAAATCAAAAACTTGCCTAAATAATTTAAGATTAACTCTATATAGCAATACGATTCGATTTGCGAACAAAGATTCTGGAGAACCAGTGACGGGGGGTGCCCCCCTGCGACCGCTGTTCAGAATTCAATTCGGACTGCCATAGTAAGATGACCCCCTGTAAATATACTGAAATTGAGATAAAAATAGTTATTTTCTACGAAATACTACTTAATTTTGAATTCTGGCGGGGTTTTGGTGATTTTTATCACTGGCAAACCTTATACCAAACTACAAGGATGGAATTGCAGCAATTCGGATTTCCTTTTGGTTCGTACTATGACGCACAGTAACCCCAACCTCTCCCCCACCCAGCCAGCGCAATCCAAGCCCATGGAGGCGGTGTATCTGCGGGCTGATGATTTCTACCACCAAGGGTTAAAGAAGGTGGAGCAGGGAGATTTTTCGGGGGCAATTCAGTTTTTCAGTCAGGCGTTGCAGTGTTACCCCCAGTATGGTTTGGCCTATTATCAGCGGGGTCTGGCTCGATTTTATACCTACGACTACCAGGGGGCACAGGCGGATTTTGACCAGGCGCTGACCTTGGCACCGGAGGAGGCCGTCATTCACTACCATCGGGGGTTGGCTCGCTATCGCTTGGGAGACCGCCAAGGGGCGATTGGGGACTACACCAGGGCAATCCGTCTGCAACCGGATTTGGCGGATGCTTATTACAATCGCAGTATTGCCCGACGGCGGGAGGCAGATTTTCAAGGGGCATTGGCGGATCATGCTCAGGCTCTAAAACTCAACCCCAACTACACCCACATTCACGGCACGGCGCACGCCCTAGCCCACAACAGTGCGGGGCAATTTTATCAAAAGGGGTTGGCGCAAGCGGAGTTAAAAAACTGGTCGGGAGCGATTGAAGCCTACAATCAATGCCTGCGGGTCAAGCCGGATTTTGCCCAAGCTTACTTTCAGCGGGGGTTGGCTCGACAAGCGGTGACGGATGTGCGGGGGGCAATTGCTGACTATACCCGGGCGCTGTTGCTCGACCCCAAATTGACCCAGGTGTACTACCATCGGGGCGAAGCGCGGGCAACCCTGGGGGATCAGCGGGGGGCGATGGAGGATTTTAACCGGGTGCAACCCGAACCCCGGCGCTGGGCACCCCCGGTCACCGAACCCCCAGCGGCGGCGGAACGCTATTTTCAGGCCGCCCTCGTCCAGGTGCGGGAGGGGAAAACTGACCAGGCTATCGCCAGTTTGACCCAAGCGTTGCGGCTGTTTCCCCAGCACGGCGAAGCTTATTTTCGGCGGGGGTGGTTGCGGTTTTATCAGGGGGACAATCGGGGGGCGTTGGAGGACTATCATCAGGCGTTGCGGTTGTTGCCCCGGCGGGCGGATATCTATTATCAGCGGGGCTTGACCCGCTATCGTTTGGGGGATCGGCAGGGGGCGGTACAGGACTATACCCAGGCGATTGAACTGCAACCGGATTTGGCGGATGCCTATTACAACCGCAGTATTGCTCGCAGACGGATGGGGCAATATACGGAGGCGGTCAATGACCATAATCAAGCATTACGCTTAAATCCGAATTTTGCCTATATCCACGGGACAGCCTTGAATCCCACAAGCCAGGACGCCCAGGATTTTTATGAAGTGGGTAATGGTAAGGCACACCGGGGCGATATGCGGGGGGCGATTGCGGACTACAATCAAACGTTACGCCTTGACCCAAATTTTGCGTTGGCCTATTATCGACGGGGTTTGCTGCGCTATGAACTACGGGATCAACGGGGGGCGATTGGGGATATTCGGCGGGCGTTGGAACTTGACCCGACCTTGGAAATCCCCGAGTTTATGTTGCCCCGGGGGTAGGCGAATTTATTAGGGGTATCGGTCTAAAATTGCCAGTGGTCATAGTGTTCAAAAGGTTGGTGAATCCAGGGATTTTCAACTAAAAATTCTACATAATAATTAGGTTGAAATTGGGTGTGCTTTTTCACCCAAATTACGGCGGTTTTTAACTCTTGAATTTGAGTATATCTTTGTCTTAAATAACTGACAATTTCAGCTAAGGTTTGCCCGGAATCTACCATGTCATCCACCATTAAAAGGCGAGGGCTTAGTTGCGCTTGGGTCATGCTAATTTGGGTGGCAATCCGTAAGGTGTCTTGTTGTTGACCGTTATAGGATTGGGCACTGAGAATTGCTAACGGTTTTTGAAACATCCGGGAGAACATATCCCCAATGCGTAATCCCCCCCGGGCAATGGCCAGAATTTGGTCAAATTCCCAACCGGAATCATGGATGGTTTGCGCCAGTTGTTCAATCTGTTGATGATACTGTTCCCAGGTGATGTAATAGTCTTGGGGTGACATGAAATGCTCAGTCAAGCAACATACTTTTATTTTAAGTAGCGGACACCTCTATAGCAATATTATCTGATTGGCGAACAAACATTTTGAAGAACCAAAGGCGGGGGCTGCGCCCCTGCGACCGCTGTTCTAAATTCACTTAGGATTGCTATATTTATTGGAACCAGGGGAAAATTATCTCGCTGGAATGCTTACCGATAGCCTGCGTGTCGCTGGGCGACATTAGCATGCCAGGGACGGGGGTGCCCCCCTGCGACCGCTTGTTAGCTTGCGTAACCTATTCCTAGAGGTTCCCTCGCTTATCCCCTGAGTCATGGGGATGATAAAATTACAGTTAACCCGTCTGAGTTCATTTGTACTGTAAATTTATGGACAACCCCCGTCGCAGTCAAGCCATCACCGCTGGTGTCCAACGTTCCCCCAACCGTGCCATGTTGCGAGCGGTGGGCTTCACCGATGCGGATTTTGATAAACCCATTGTGGGGATTGCCAATGCCTACAGCACCATCACTCCGTGTAATGCGGGTATCAACGATTTAGCATTACAAGCGGAAATTGCCACTCGCCAAGCGGGAGCCATGCCCCAACTGTTTGGCACGATTACGATTAGTGATGGGATTTCCATGGGGACGGAAGGGATGAAATGCTCTCTGGTTTCCCGAGATGTGATTGCTGATGCGATTGAAACCGTATGTTTAGGTCAAAGTCTCGATGGGGTCTTGGCAATCGGCGGCTGTGATAAGAATATTCCGGGGGCGTTAATTGCCATGGCTCGCTTGAATATCCCGGCGATTTTTGTCTATGGGGGAACGATCAAACCGGGGCATTATCAGGGGCAAGATTTAACGATTGTCAGTGCGTTTGAAGCGGTGGGAGCCTACAGTGCGGGTAAGTTGAGTGAAACGGATTTATGGGAAATTGAACGGCGGGCTTGTCCGGGAGCGGGTTCCTGTGGCGGTATGTTCACTGCCAATACAATGTCCTCGGTTGCTGAGGTGTTGGGTTTGAGTTTGATGTATTCCTCCACGATGGCTGCCGAGGATGGGGAAAAGCTCGACAGTGCCGCCGAGTCGGCCAAGGTGTTGGTGGAGGCGATCCGTCAGCAGATTTTACCCCGGCAGTTGATTACCCGTCAGTCTTTGGAAAATGCCATAGCGGTGGTGATGGCGGTGGGGGGTTCGACGAATATGGTACTGCATTTGCTGGCGATTGCCCACGCCGCCGAGGTGCCTTTAACGTTAGATGATTTTGTCCCCATGCGGGAGCGAGTGCCGGTGTTGTGCGATTTGAAACCGTCCGGGCGGTATGTGACGGTGGATTTCCATCGGGCGGGGGGGATTCCCCAGGTGATGAAAATTTTGCTTAATCATGGGGTGTTGCACGGGGATTGTCTGACGATTACGGGGCGCACCTGGGCGGAACTGTTAGTTCAGGTACCGGATACGCCCCCGGCGGGGCAAGCGGTGATTCGTCCTTGGGAAAACCCGGTTTATCCCCAGGGACATTTGGCGATTTTGCGGGGTAATTTGGCGACCGATGGGGCGGTGGCGAAAATATCGGGGATTAAGCAAAGTCAAATCACCGGGCCAGCAAGGGTTTTTGATGCGGAAGAATCTTGTTTGGCGGCGATTTTAGCGGGTCAAATTCAGGCGGGGGATGTGGTGGTAATTCGCTACGAGGGACCCAAGGGCGGGCCGGGGATGCGGGAAATGTTGTCCCCGACTTCAGCCATTATCGGGGCGGGTCTGGGGGATAAGGTGGGGTTGATTACGGATGGGCGGTTCTCCGGCGGCACCTATGGTTTGGTGGTGGGACACGTTGCTCCCGAGGCGGCGGTGGGGGGCGGGATTGCCCTGGTGCAGGAGGGAGATTTAATTACGATTGATGCCCAGGAACGGCGGCTGCATTTGCACATCAGCGATGCAGAACTCGCCCAACGGCGGGCGCAATGGCAACCCCCAGCACCCCGTTATACCCGGGGGGTTTTGGCGAAATACGCCAAGTTGGTTTCCGGGAGTCATTTGGGGGCGGTAACGGATTTAGATTTGTTCAGTTAAGTTCTTGGGTATCTTGTAATTTTGAGCGTAATCATTCACGTTATTGGGATGGGGTTAGCAGGTGCGGAATCCCTCAGTGATGATGCTCAAATTGCGATTGCTCAAGCCCAAATTTTGTGTGGTTCCCAGCGACATTTAGCCCATTTTCCTAAACATCCGGGTATCCGGTTAACCTGGGAGAGTATTACGCAGGGAATTGCGGAACTGAAAAATTATTTGACGCAGGGGTATGAAAAAATTATTATATTGGCCTCGGGTGACCCTTTGTTTTTTGGGATTGGCCGCTTACTGCTCAGCCATTTTGATGCAGATATCCTGCGTTTTTATCCCCAGGTGAGTTCGGTGCAATTGGCCTTTAGCCGCTTAAAAATCCCTTGGCAGGATGCCCAAATCATCAGCATTCATGGCCGGTCTTGGGAAAATTTAATCCCACCGCTCAAACAGGGGGTTACCAAAATTGCCGTCCTCACTGACCCCACTCACAATGTTTCTATAATTGCCCAGGTGATTCAAGAGTTAAAATTACCCATTGTTTATCAAATTTGGGTATGTGAACAGTTAGGTAGTCCCCAGGAAAAAGTCCAATTACTTCCCCTGGGTGAGGCGCAGAATTACACCGATACTTCCTTGAATATCGTCGTTTTAATTCGAGAATCTGCCCAATTATCAGAACCCCAAAATCTACCCATCATGGGCTTATCCGATGATAGATTTCACGGCTTCCCTGACCAGCCCGGTTTGATGACCAAAAAAGAAATTCGTACCTTGATTTTAGGGGAATTAAATCTCCAGGATGGGCAGACCATTTGGGATGTGGGAGCCGGAACGGGTACGGTGGCGATTGAAATGGCTCGTTTGTTGCCCAAAAGTCAGATTTATGCGATTGAAAAAAATAGTATGGGCGGGCAATTGATTCGCCAAAACTGTCAGCAATTTGGCATTAAAAATGTACAAGTCATTCCCGGATGTGCCCCGGAAGTTTTGGTGGATTTACCCAATCCTGACCGGGTATTTATTGGCGGTAGTGGTGGTAATTTGCTGGGAATTTTAACCGCCCTATCCGCACGTTTGATACCTGGTGGCATGATCGTCCTTGCCCTGGCGACCCAAGAACATCAAGCCATGATTTTAACCTGGGCGAAACAGCAAAATTGGCACTATCACGCCCTGGATATTCGCCTGTCTCGTTCTCTGGCGGTAGGGAATTTGACCCGTTGGCACCCCCTCAATCCGATTACGTTAATGCAGTTAACAAAACCCTCATGTTAGGGCTACTTTTGGGTGCGACCCACCACCTTATCCAAGCCCACCGTGCCGTTGAGATTGGTGCCCCCCATCACCGCTTGCCGCACCTGCGCTCCGGTCAAATCGGCTCCGGCTAAATTCGCCCCCGTGAGATTGGTATCCGTTAAGTTCACCACACTCAAGTTACTGCCGCTCAAATTCGCATCCTGCAATCGAGAACGGGAGATATTTGCCCCCCGCAGATCGCTATTACTTAAATCCGCCTGAATCAGATTTGTCGAAGGTAAATTGGCCGTGACCAAACTTACTTTTTTCAACTTCGCTCCCTCCAGGGTAGCCTGGGACAAATTCACCCGGTCTAAACGGGATTCTGTCAAATCCACCCGCGTCAAATCCGCCTCGCTCAAATCCGCTTCCCGCAGGTTGGTGCCCCCCAATTTAGCATCCACCAAATCCGCCCGTTGCAACCGCACCCGCGGCAGGGTTGCCCCCACCAAGCTTGCACCCCGCAGTTTCACCCCCTCCATGCGAGCATCCGTCAAGTCCGCTTTATCCAAATTCACCCCATTCAAAACTGCATTTTGCATCCGAGACTGGGACAAATTCACCCCCGTTAACACCGACCCAGTTAAATCGGCTCCCGTGAGGTTTACATCGGCTAAATTGGCCTTTTCTAAGTTGACTAAACTCAGGGAAGCCTGACGCAAATTCGCTTCACTAAAATCCGTGTGGGAAAGGTTAGCACCGTTCAAATTGGCGCGGTCTAAATTGACCCGAATTAAAACACTTTTGGTGAGATTGGCATTCCCCAAATCCGCCTGTTTTAGATTCGTATTACCCAAATTGGCTTCGCTAATATCCGCGTTAAACAGCTTGGCTCCCTCCAAATTTGCCCCCGCCAAGTTGGCACCTTTTAGGTTAGCATTACCCAAATTCGCCCCCGGCAGTACCATCCCCCGTAGGTCTGCGCCCGATAAATCACACTTGGGGCACTGGTTAGTGCTGGTCAACTGCTGTAAGTGTTCTGGGTTGGCGGCCAAGGTCGGATGCACACCCATCAAACCCACCCCCACCAGAATCGTTCCCCACACGGCTGTTTTCATACCCTTATCTCCTGACTAAATGCTAACAATTACCAGACTACTTGTCTGCCATCATACTGCATATAGCCAGTTTTTGTTAGGTCTGTGTCCGAAAGGTAATGTTAGACATTCGCCATACTGCCGCCCTAGGCCAGCGAGTCCAAAAGTACTAATTGGCGGGGTTGCCCCCATGCCCCCACAGCGAAAGCCTTTTCCCCCCTATCAATACGGGCATCAATGCTATTAAGTAACGCCACCACACTTCTCCCCACCGCATGGGCTAAATTCACGGGTACCGCATTACCAATTTGTTTGTATTGACTGGACAAGGAACCAGAAATTTGCGGCGGTGCTGAATCTGGGTATGGTCATCAAAAGGTATCAGGGAACCTCTATTTATTGCAACCAGTAGAAAATCATCTCGCTGGAATGCCCATACTACGGGGAACCATACACCGCAGGTGCTTCTGTGACGGGGGCGCGCCCCTGCGACCGCTGTTCTAAATTCATTTAGGATTGCTATATTTTACATTCCTTTTACACAAGTTTTGGAGTATCTATAACAATCCCTAACAATCCCTTTTGCCGGGGCAGAAATGGCTGATCTAACCCCGACCTGTGTGAGATTGCTATATTTTGAGTAGTTATTGCTCATTTATTTCGCTTCTTTCCAATTAGAACCGCTATGAATATCTACCACTAAAGGGACGGCTAACCTTATCGCTTGGGACATGATTTGTGCAATTTTTGGTTCCAATTCCGGCCATTCAGACGGGGGAATTTCAAATACCAACTCATCATGAACTTGTAGCAGTAAATGAGCTTGGTAGGTTGCTAATAATTGGTGAATATGGATCATCGCAATTTTGATGATATCCGCACTCGAACCTTGAATGGGCGCATTGGCTGCCGCTCGTAATAAACCGGCATCAACGGGGTTTAAGCGTTTTTGCACCATTTCCCAATCTACTTCAGCGACCCCTTTACCCCCTAATTGCTGAAGTAATGGGCTGGTAAAACGGAAATATCTGCGTCGCCCGGTGATGGTCGCCACATAACCCTGGGTAATTGCTTGTCGTTCCGCATTCTGCAAATAATCAAATACGGCGGGATAGCGTTGATTAAACCGCTCAATAAAGGTTTTAGCTTCACCAAATGAAACCCCCGCCTCACGGACAAAACGCTGGGGACCCATGCCATAAATTACCCCATAATTAATTACCTTAGCGAGCCGTCGCTCAGCGGGGCTAATATCTTCTTTGTCTAGTAGTAATTGAGCGGTGATTCGGTGAATGTCATCGTGATTTTGAAAGGCCGTAATTAGCACGGGTTCTTGACTTAAATGCGCTAAAATTCGCAATTCAATTTGAGAATAGTCCGCCGCAACCAAAAGCCAATTCGATTGGGGGATAAATGCCCGGCGAATTTGCCGCCCAATTTCCGTGCGAATGGGAATATTTTGTAAATTTGGATTGGAAGATGATAAACGACCCGTGGCGGTAATCGTTTGGTTGAAATCCGTGTGTACCCGTCCAGTGTCAGGGCGGCAGAGTTGGGCTAGAGCATCCGCATAGGTGGATTTGAGTTTGGCTAAGGTGCGGTGTTCTAAAATCAAATCAATCACCGGATGTTCCCCTTTCAATTTCTCTAGGGTGGCGGCATCCGTAGCGTAGCCAGATTGGGTTTTGCGGGTCTTTTTCTTGTCTAAACCCAAGGTTTCAAAGAGGAGAACGCTCAACTGTTTGGGAGAATTCAAATTAAGCGGTTGGGCGACCAATTCGTGGGCTTGATGCTCAAGGGATTTTAGGGCTTGGTCAAATTCCTGAGAAAGGTGTTTTAAGAAACCTAAATCCAGGGTGATTCCCTGATATTCCATAGCGGCTAATACTGGCTCTAAAGGTATTTCAATTTCTGTGAAAATGCGTGCGAGTTCAGGGATTTTTGCCAGTTCGTTCTGGAGGTTACTCATTAAATGAAAGGTTACATAGACATCCATCCCGCAATAATTGGCGACTAAGGGAATAGCAACGTCAGCTATCGTCTGCCCTTTGGGAACTAAATCCTGATAGGATTGGGAGGTAATCCCCAGATATTTTTCACCTAAATCTGCAAGTTTATGACTCCCTTCTGGGTCAAGCAGATAACTGGCCAGTAGGGTGTCAAAGACCACCCCATTTAATTGAATCCCCTGGGCGCGTAAGATATTTCGGTCAAATTTGGCATTTTGCAAAACCTTGGGATAGGTATTGCTTTCTAAAATGGGTTTTAAGTAGCTGAAAACCACCGCTTGGGGCAATTGCTCTCCCTGCTGATGTCCCACCGGAATATAGGCTACCCGTGCTTTCTCCCAACAACAACCGATCCCCACTAATTGGGCATCCCGTGGGTCGAGGGCGGTGGTTTCCGTGTCCCAGGCCACGGGGGTTTGGGTGCATTTTTTCAGGGAATCAACCAGTTGTTCTAGTTGAGTTTCAGTAGTAATAATTTCTACTTGAAAAGGAATATCAACCTTTTGAAATTGCGCCGTGTCATTGGCCGAGAAAAAAGCAAGATCATTCTCTGATTCTAGATGTGCTGATCCCCCTAAGTGGGTGTAGAGTTGGTCAATTTGTCGCTGAAATGATTGCAATTCCAATTCCTCAAGTAAGGGAATCACTCCTAAAATATCAAACCCCACCAATTCACAGGCTGACCAAGTAATTTCCAAGGGTACATCCTGTTTAATTCTCGCCATGAATTGGGAATGATAGGCATCATTTTTACCCTCAACGAGTTTTTGTTTTTGGGCTTTGGGTAATTGGTCTAAATGGGCATAGACTTGATCTAAAGTATTATATTGTTTGAGTAAGGCGACGGCGGTTTTTGTGCCAATGCCCCGCACGCCGGGGATATTATCAGAGCTATCGCCGCATAGGGCTTTGTAGTCAATCACCTGGGCGGGGGTGATACCCAATTTTTCCATCACCTGCGCTTCGGCAAACTCCATCGGACGACTGGATTGGGTACTTAGATGTAAGACGTTAACCCACTCATTCACCAATTGAAATAAATCCTGATCCCCGGAGAGTATTTTTACCCTAAATCCATCCTGGGTGGCGTGTTTTGCCAAAGTTCCTAACACATCATCCGCTTCGTAACCGGTTGCAGTCACAATGGGGATATTCAAAGCGGTGAGTAACTGTTGTAAATAGGCCATATCCACATGAAAATCCGCCGGTGTTTCCGCCCGCCCCTCCTTATAACTGGCATCGGCTTCGTGGCGAAAGGTGGGTTCACCCCGGTCAAACGCCACCGCCAGATGGGTAAAATTTTGGCTATTTAATATGTCTAAAACCGCCTTCAAAAATCCATAGGTGATGCTGGTGGGAATGCCGGTTTTGGTACGCAATCCCCCCTCCCGTCCCTTGGCAAACGCATAGTACGCCCGAAACGCCAGGGAATGGCCGTCAATTAACAACAATTGGGGGGAATTCATGGTTGGGCGGGCAACCCATGACCATCAGGACGCATCAATTCTAACGCCCGTTTCACCTGTTCGGGAAAGACCACCACCAAGCTCCCCGGTGTGGCCTTACTCAGGGCGGTGCGAATGGCGGTGGTTTCATCCAAAATCATCTCCCACCGGCAGGCGGTTCCCGTTTGGGTCAAACCCGCCCGAATCAGCTCAGCGGCTTCCCCTAAACTGCGCCCCCGGCGGTCATCATCTTCTTTGATAATCACCCAGTCAAACACCCGTCCGGCAATCTCCCCCAACTGCACCAAATCCTCATCCCGGCGATCCCCCGGCCCACCAATCACCCCGATGCGTAAGCCCTCATGCCAGGAGCGGACAAAATCGCACACAGCAGCGTACCCGTGGGGGTTGTGGGCGTAGTCCACCAGGGCATGAAACGACCCCACCGGCATTAAATTCATCCGCCCGGGGGTTTGGGTTGCTGAAGCGGTAAATGTACGCAATCCCTGGCGAATCTGGGCTAACGGGACACCCTGGGCAAAAGCCGCTAGGGTGGCGGCCAAGCTATTGGCAATCATAAACGGCACCCGTCCGCCTAGGGTGAGGGGCACATCAGCCGCACGCAGGAGGCGAGAAGTCCATTCCCCCTGGTAGAGCCAAAGTTCCCCCTGGTCGTACACGGCGGCCACCCCGCCCCGTCGCCGGTGGGCACGCACGACCGGGTTATCTGCTTGGAGGGAAAAATAGGCGACCTGTCCCCGGGAACGCTCGGCCATCAGCACCACTAACGGATCGTCCGCATTGAGAACCACCGTGCCCCCCGGACGCACCACCTCGGCGACCACCCCCTTGACTTTGGCCATCTCCTCCAGGGTGTCAATGTCGTAACTGCCCAGATGGTCGGCGGCCACGTTCAACACCACCCCCACGTCGCACTCATCAAAGGCTAACCCGGAGCGCAAAATCCCCCCCCGGGCACTCTCCAAAACCGCCACCTCCACCAGGGGGTCATTCAAAATCAGGCGGGCACTCTGGGGACCCGTATTATCCCCCGCTTCCACCAGGTAATCCCCCACATAGGTCCCATCGGTGGTGGTAAATCCCACCACTTTTCCCATCTGTTTGACTAAATGCGCCGTCAAGCGGGTGGTCGTGGTTTTGCCGTTGGTGCCGGTAATGGCTAGGATGGGCACCCGGCAGGGCGTTCCCGGGGGAAACAGGGCATCCACCACCGGGGCAGCCACATTGCGCGCCAACCCCTCGCTAGGTCGGTAGTGCATCCGAAACCCTGGGGCGGCATTCACCTCCACCACCACCCCGTCCGTTGCCCGCAAAGGTTGGGTAATATCCGTCGTCACCACATCAATCCCGGCAATGTCCAAACCCACCGCTGCCGCCGCCCGCACCGCCATCCAGCTATTTTCCGGGTGCATTTCATCGGTGCAATCCACGGCGGTTCCACCGGTACTGAGGTTGGCCGTGCGTTTCAAATAAGCCACTTCTCCCCGCCGCAACACGGTACCCGGCTGGTAGCCCTGTTGGGACAAAATACTTTCGGTGACCTCATCCCAGACAATTTTAGTGAGGACATTATCGTGCCCTTCCCCCCTTTTCGGGTCTCGATTGACCTGCGCCACCAACTCGGCAATGGTATGATTCCCATCGCCGGTCACATGGGCGGGCACCCGTTGCGCCACCGCTATGACCTGGCCATTCACCACCAGGATGCGATGGTCGTGCCCCCGGTGGAACCGCTCCACGATCACCCGCCCCGCCCGGGATTCCGCCATCGCCAAATCGTAGGCCACCTGTGCCTGTGCCAGGGTCTCAATATCCAAGGTAATGCCCCGGCCATGATTCCCATCCAGGGGTTTCAACACCACCGGGTAACCCCCCACGTCCTGAATCGCCTGGGCTAGATCCTGCTCCCGCCGGATCACCGTGCCGTGGGGAATGGGAATCCCCGCCTCCGCCAGCATCCGTTTGGTGCCCTCCTTGTCCCCCGCCAGTTCCACGCCCAAAATGCTGGTGAAGTTGGTCTGGGTGGCCTGAATCCGCCGTTGGTAGCACCCATAGCCAAATTGGATGATCCCCTGCGCCCGCTCCTGCCAGGGAATCCGCCGTGCTTCGCATTCCCGCACGATTGCCTCCGTACTTGGCCCGAGAGCCGCCTCCGCCCGGATTTGCCGCAATTCTCCCAAATCCTGGATCAACTCCTCCAGGGGATAATCCTGCCCCTGCGCCAGGGTGTTCACCAAATGCACCGCTGCCCGCCCCGCCACCCGCCCCGCCTCCGCCTGCTCATACTCAAATACCACCAGGGCAATCCCCGCCGTATTTGTCCAATGGGTGCGGCTAAAACTCACGTTCATCCCGGCAATGTACTGCAATTCCAGAGCAATATGCTCCACCACATGCGCCAGGGAAGTCCCGTGTTCCACCTCCTCCAAAAAACCACCCCAATGCCCCGGCATACAGTGATGGGATTCCAGACCGGGCAATAACCGGGTCAAACCGCTATGAAAGCCCGGAATATCCCCGGTGGTCAACCCCGCCCCCACATCCAAGCGCAGGACGATCAGTTGCGGGCGTTCCACACTCCAGTAGTTCGGGCCAGCCAAGGTCAAGATGCGTAAAATTTCCACCCGGGTTTCCTCAAACGGGACAATGGCTCAAGACCGGCGGTAGCACCTGACGGCCTTGCCAATCAAACCGATCCCCCCGCCGCAGGAGATGCACCCGTAAATTGTGCATACTGATCGGCATGGTGCTGTGGGGTTGGGGTTCACAAAAATAGGAGGCTTCCCCCGCATCCACAATCATCACCGTCCCCCGCCCCACGACCTGCAACTGCCCGTCGGCCTCAAACAGGGCGCAGGTGTCCTCATCCACGCCCACCCCCAGACATTCCGGGTGCATGACTACGGCGCTGAACAAACGAGCCACCCGGTTCCGGTTGTGAAAATGCTGATCCACGATCACCCCGGGCAAAAACCCTAATCCCCCCGCCATGCTCACCAAGGCTGGATGGGGAGACTCGCCATTTCCTCCCCCCGCAATCATGTGATAACCCATGGCCGCCGCCCCCGCACTGGTGCCCGCCAAGGTCAGCGTCCCCCGTTCCCGATAGAAACGCAAGGCATCTAACAGGGCGGAATCCGCCAAAAGCGTCGCCAAGCGTAGCTGATCTCCCCCGGTCAAGAAAATCCCAGTCATTTCGCCCAATCGGGGCAACCAGTCCGGGTCTTCGCTTTGCTCTCGCTCCCGCACATCCAGCACCTGCACCGACTTGCACCCCATATTCTCAAACAGCCGCTGGTAGATGCCCCCAATCATCGCCGGTTCCCCGGAAGCCGCCGGAATGATCCCCAATTGGGCATCCCCACCCCCCGCCCGTTGCCAGAAGGTTTGCAGAATTTCTAACTGATTGACCTTATCCTCTGCGCCGCCAATGACTAAGGTTGAGGCTTGCTCCATGTCGCCGCCGGTCTCGAAATTCAATCTTCAGTTAATCATAGCCGGTCTCAGAAACAGTGTCCCAGGATGCCGTTTGCGTCCCCCACCCCAAAATTGCCTCTGGCTGGGAATGTCCTAGTCCCGTGCCAACCAATCCACCAGGTACCGACGGCATTGCTGCGCCGTTAGCCGGGGAGATAAGCGGGGAAGTGGTCGTTCCTGTCCCGATTGCACCAGGGCTAATACGGGGATTTCGTATTGAAATTTTTGCCACCATTGGGGGTCGGTGGTAATGTCCCGCTCCTCCAAAGTGAAACATCCCGGCGCAATGGCGATTAATTTTTCCCGCAGACCGGCGCACAGGTGACAACCGGGTTTACCATAAAGCACGAGATGGGGCAACGTCATGGCACTCCCGATAACCGATGCGATGTTGTGGGACATTCTCCAGGGGGCAATCCCGGCGGCGGCGGTGAACCAACTGGTCTGGGAACGGTTGGGCTATGAATACGACCCCCACCGGCAGACCTGGCGTACCGAACAGGTGTCCCCTGCCTGGGCAGAGGCGTTTCCCACCCCCCCTGATTTTATCGAGCATCGCCCCGCCATCGTCCAACTCACCCGCAGTATTCCCCCGGCACACAAACAGTTACTCAAGCAAGAGTTGGGGTTCACCGGCTACCCCGTGGGGGAACTCACCCCGGAGCGCACCCGCCGGGCGACCATCGTGAATTGGTTACTCAGTAGCCGCCGAGCGCACCCATGACCAGCCACCAATGGCGCAGGCGACACCTCCTCTCCCTGGCGGATTTAGAGCCTTGGGAGTATGATATCGTCCTGCAAACCAGTGCCAGTTTTGCCGAAGTCCTCATGCGTCCCACCCCGAAAGTCCCCACGCTCCAGGGGCGGGTGGTCGCCATGCTGTTTTTTGAAACCTCCACCCGCACCCGCAACAGCTTTGAACTGGCCGCCAAACGCCTGTCCGCCGACACCCTGAATTTTTCCCCCGGCACCTCAGCCTTGCATAAAGGCGAAACCATCCTGGATACGGCCAAAACCCTGCTGGCGATGAATACCAACCTGCTGGTCATCCGCCACCAGTACAGCGGCGTACCCCACCAAATCGCCCAGGAATGCGACCGTCTGGGCACCGGGGTCGGGGTGATCAATGCGGGGGATGGGCAACACGAACACCCCACCCAAGCGTTGCTGGATTTGTTTACTTTGTGTACTCAAAATAATGTTAAACAACCGAGCCTAACCGGTTTGCAGGGGTGTAAAGTCACCATCGTGGGGGATATTGTGCATTCCCGGGTCGCCCGTTCCAATATCCACAGTCTGCGCGCCGCCGGAGCGGAGATTCACCTGGCCGGTCCGCCCACCCTAGTACCCAAAATGTGGCAAACCTTGGGGGTGCAGGTGCATTGGCAGTTAGAACCCGCTTTGCAGTCTGCCCATTTTGTGATGGCTTTGCGCTTACAAAAGGAGCGGATGCACCAGCATTTTTTGCCCAGCCTGCGGGAATACCACCGGGAATACGGCCTCACCCGGGAACGGTTAACCCTGTGTCAACCGGGGGTGAAACTCCTGCATCCGGGGCCGGCCAATCGGGGGGTGGAACTGACTTCCGATATTATGGATGACCCGCACCTGAGTCTGGTGTCCCAACAGGTGAACAACGGGGTGGCAGTCCGCATGGCGGTTTTGTATCTCCTGAGTACAGCAAAAATCACCGACTGAACCGGTGTACCCTGGGGCTATCATTCGTCATACATTTGCGATACAATGACCCGTAAATGTTGACGGCTTCGTGATGACAATTTCCCTGCGACCCATCACTACAGACCCGTCCTCCCCTGGTCAAACCCATCCGGTTTTAATTTATCTCGCCCGCCTCAGCCCCGGTTCCCGGCGCACCTTGTCCGAAGCCCTGGAATTGCTGGCCCGCTGGAGTAGCCAGAGCCAGTTGGGGGCGTTGGAATTTCCCTGGTGGGAGTTGCGCTATCCCCACACGGCGGCCTTGCGGGCACGGTTGGCGGCGCACTACGCCCCGGCGACGGTCAATAAACAACTGGCCGCCCTGCGGGGGGTGTTGCGGGAATGCTGGCGGTTGGGACTGCTCTCCGCAGAAGATTTTCACCGTACCGTTGACATCCCCACGGTGAAGGGGCAGCGGCTGTTGCGGGGGCGGGTGTTGAGTGAAGCGGAAGTTAATACATTGCTTATCATTTGTCAGCAGGAAAACAGCCCCGCCGGGTGTCGGGATGCGGCTCTTTTGGGTCTATTGGTGGGTTCCGGGTTGCGGCGGGCGGAGGTGGTGGCCTTGCAGGTGCAGGATTATGAGGTGACCGCAAATCGGCTATGCGTCCGTGCTGGCAAGGGGAATAAGGACCGGTTGGTCTATGTGGCACCGGGGGCGGATGTGTGGCTGGAACGGTGGTTAGCGGTACGGGGGCGGGGGGCGGGGTCGCTCCTGTGTCCCGTGAATCGCTGGGGACAGGTGGTCAAGCGTTCTTTGACGGAGCAGGCCGTATTACATATCCTGACCAAACGGGGGCAGCAGGCGGGAATTGCGGCCTTTAGCCCCCACGATTTGCGCCGCACGTTTATTTCCAACCTGTTGGATGCGGGGGTGGATATTGCCACGGTGCAGAAATTGGCGGGTCATGCCAATGTCCAAACGACCGTGCGCTATGACCGCCGGGATGAACGCGCCAAACGGGCGGCCATATCTCGGTTGCAGATTCGTGCCTAGGGGCGTTAGGGGACGAATTGGGTGGAAGCCTGTTGCACCCGAATTTGCCGGGTAGCCAGATTGCCATCGGCACGGATGCCCGTCACGGTCAGGGGTGGGTCGTTTTGGCGGTAAAACACATTACCAACGGCGGTGACCGCCTGCGCCGGTATGCGCCACTCCACCGCCTGCGCCCGCAGTTGCCCCCGTTGGCTGACCGCATCCACCCCCTGGGTGAGTTGGAGGACTTGATTTTGTAAATCCATTTGCCCCCGCCCCGCATTCACCACCAACTGCTGGGGGGTGTAGATAATTTTTACCGGCTGCAACGCCTCGATCTGCCCCTTTTGCCAGCGCCAATCCAGGGCTTCCCCGGTGATATTCAGAGCCGGTTTTTGGTTGGTCACCTGGACTTTTTTGCGTAAGGCCAGATGGTTGTCCCGCAAACGAATCGTCGCCTCCTGCGCCCTAACCTGGATTTTGGGTTGCCGAAACTCTAAATTCCCCTTGAGAACCAACTCCTGGGGCTGGGGTCGCCAGAGCAATTCCTGGGTGATGATCCGGGTTTTATCCCGGGTATCCGTCGCCGTAATTTGCCCCCGAATATCCAACGTTTCCCCCTGTTCCAGCACCGTGGCCTGAGCCGCTTCTACCCGGTAGCGGGGTTTGCCCTGGTCGTACAGTTCACCCACCAGCTTTTGCACCTGCACCCGGCGGGTTTTGGGGTCGGCCACTGCCTGCTGTGCCTGCAATTTCCAGAGGATTTTGCCGTCTGCCCCCACCTGTTGCAAATTGAGGGATTGGAACGTCAGTTGTTGCGTGGCTTCCAAATTGGCCTCCGGCTCCAGGGGACGTTCCCCCACCCGACAGCCGCCCAGGGTTAGCCCTAAACTCAACCCCAGGAGGCAAAGGAGCCTACTCGGCGGCACTCGCCAAATCCGGTATCGTGCGGTAGCTATGGGGGCGATGGGATTTACGAATTTCATCCCGAATAGACTCCAGGTCAATATAACGGTCCGACACATTGATTAAACTATCGCTGGTCATGGAACGCAAACTGACCACCTCCACCCGCACCCCCCGGTAGCTGACCGCATCCACCGCATAGGCCAAATCCCCATCCCCACTCACTAAAATCGCCGTATCGTAGGAACCCACCAGCGAGAGCATATCCACCGCAATTTCCACATCCAAATTGGCCTTTTTTGACCCATCCGGTAGCTGCACCAATTCCTTATAAACAACCCGATAACCGTTGCGCCGCATCCAGAGCAAAAAACCCTGTTGCTTTTCATTGCTGGGGTCAACCCCGGTATAAAAAAAAGCCCGCAACAACCGGGAACCCGCCGTTAAGTAACAAAGCAATTTAGTGTAATCAATTTCAATACTCAACTGGAGAGCCGCATAAAACAGATTGGAACCATCAATAAAAATCGCCAGACGACCGCGGTTTTCCAGCACCTGTTGCGGCGTAAACAAACCCATCGTATCGATTGCCGACATAGAATCATTCCTTTGTAAACGAAAAAATATGCACCTTTTGTTATGTCTCCCAGCCAATTTTATTGCCCAGGAATTAGTCATATTCTAACTGGGGAATTTTATATCCCTCAAAAAACTTAGGATTTTATTACTTTTGGCACGCCAATCCGCAAAAACACCGGCTGGGGTTCCCGCACCACCTGTCCTGGGGGTAACGCCCCCCATTGCCCCTGCTCCGTGTAGTCCAGTCCGGGTTCAGGGTCAAAGTCAATGGCATAGCCCAACTGTTGATAAATGCGAGTGCTGGTTTGGGGAATGACCGGACTCAGCAGATAAGCCGCCAACCGCACCGCCTCCAATAGGCTATACAAAACCCGTTCTAAAGCATCTTGGTCACCGGTTTTGGCTAACTGCCAGGGGGCCTGTTCGTCGATCCACTTGTTGGCTCGCTGCGCCAAGGTTAGGGGCAGCAAACAGGCTCGATGTAACGCTAGTTCACCGTAGGCTTGTGCGACTTGGGTGCCTAAATTCTCCCCCAAAAGAGCCAAAGGATTATCCTGGGGCACGGCCACATACGGAACCCGACCGTCACAATACTTATGCACCAATTTCAGGGTACGATTCAGTAAATTGCCCAGATCATTAGCTAAATCCGCATTTACCGTTTGGATAAACCGTTCTTCGTTAAAATCCCCGTCTTTACCCAGTTCGATTTCTTTCAAAAAATAATAGCGCAGGGCATCACTGCCGTATGCCGCCACCAAGGCAAAGGGGTCAATGATATTTCCCAGGGATTTGCTCATTTTTTGCCCATCCTTGGTGAGAAATCCGTGGGCAAAAATGCGTTTGGGCAAGGGGAGTTCGGCGGCCATTAAGAGGGCAGGCCAATACACCGCATGGAAGCGCAAAATATCCTTGCCAATCAGATGCAAATCCACCGGCCACCAGGTTTGGGTCGCCCGGGTTAAACTCGGTTCATCTTCAGGTTCTAACAGGGCGGTTAGATAGCCCAACAAGGCATCAAACCACACATAAATCACCTGGTCAGGGTCAACGGGGACGGGGAATCCCCAGTCTAAATGCAAGCGAGAAATCGAAAAATCCGCCAACCCCTGGGCGACAAATTTTAATACCTCATTGCGGCGGGGTTCCGGTTGGATAAAATCCGGTTGGGTTTGATATAAATGTTCTAATGACGCTTGATAGTGGGACAGGCGAAAGAAATAATTGGGTTCATCCCGCCATTCCACCGGTAAATGCGGGTGGAGGGGGCAGTACTTTTCGGGTAGCAATTCCCGCTCATCCTTAAATTCTTCACAGGCGACACAGTACCAGCCCTGCTGCTGATGCAGGTAAATCTCCCCCTTGTCCCACAACCGTTGGAATAATTCTTTGACAATCCGTTCATGGCGGGGGTCGGTGGTGCGGCTAAACCGCTGCCAGCGAATGTTTAACGCTTGCCAGAGGGTTTGAAATTCCGCTGCCATCCGGTCGCAATGCACCTGGGGGGGTACCCCCTGCGCCTGGGCGGTACGTTGGATTTTTTGCCCATGTTCATCGGTTCCCGTCACCAATAGCACCCGATTCCCCCGCAGACGAGCAAACCGAGCCAGGGCATCGGCGGCCATCGTGGTGTAGGCACTGCCGATGTGGGGGCGGGCATTGACGTAATACAAGGGGGTGGTCAAACTGAACCGAGCCATGCCTGCGGGTTCCCGAACGTCATGTTTCTCCATGATAGAGGGATTTTGCCTGCCCCCATGGCCGGGTCTGTCCCTTATCCTGGTAAATGGGATTGTTATCCTGGATACCCTATGTCCCCGGTTCAGGTTTACCTGTTTTCCAGCAAGGCCGCTAGCCGTGAGCAGATGCGGCAGTTGGAGCAACGGTTGCAAAGTCTGGGTTGTACGGCGGAAGCGGTGCAAATTGTGGATGTGAGTGAACAGCCCTATTTGGCCGAACGACTGCGGGTGGTGGTCACCCCGGCCTTGGTCAAAACCCAACCCGAACCCCGACAGGTTTTGGTGGGCAGTGACCTGTTAGAGCAGTTGGAATACTGGTGGCCCCGGTGGCAGAGCGGCGACAATGGGCAACCGGCGGGGATCAATCCGGTTGCCCCCCCCGACCGGGCGATTTTGGAAGAAGAATTAACCCGTGCCCAACTCACCATTCAGCAACTCACCGCCCAGGTGCAATTCCGGGATCAGGTGTTGGAACTGTTGGCCCATGACCTCCGCAACCCCCTGACGGCGGTGGGCATCGCCCTCGAAACCCTGGAACTCACCCCCGACCGGCCAGAACTGGCTCCCCAACTTCTTCATCAAGCCCGCAACCAGGTAAAAACCCTCGACCGCCTCATCGCCAGCATTCTCCAGGTGAGCCGCAACCAGCAAAACGCCCTGCAACTCAACCCCCAGGCCGTGCAGCTACGGGAAGTGATTGAACTGGTAGTCGAAAGTTTCCAAGCCCAGTTCGCCAGCCGCAACCATACCCTAAACCTGGATGTACCGGCTCCCTCGCCGCCGGTGTTTGCCGACCCGGATGCCCTGCGGCGGGTGTTGACCAACCTGCTGGACAATGCCTGTAAGTACACGCCCCCCGGTGGCCGGATTAACCTCAGTACCCTGCACAGCACCACCCTCAAGGTACAGGTGACGGTGGCGGACAATGGGCCGGGCATTGCCCCCCAGGATCAAGAACGGATTTTTGACCCCAGTACCCGTTTGGAAAACCGGCAAAACCAAGCGGGTTATGGGTTGGGGTTAGCGGTCTGTCGGCAAATTGTCCAGGCGCATTACGGGCGGATATGGGTGGAATCGGAACCCGGTCGGGGCAGTACGTTTCACTTCACCCTACCCGTGTACCGACCCTGAGGTTAGGGTCAAATTGACAGAGTTCCCCCAAATTAGTTAAGGTGATAAATGCCATTCCCAATCTGCCCCCATCGTCTAGTGGACTAGGACACCTCCCTTTCACGGAGGCGACAGGGATTCGAATTCCCTTGGGGGTATCATTTTTTTACGCTAAATCCCTCTCAACCCGGGGTTGGGTTTAATTTCGTTATGGTGAAAGAGTAATTGACGATACGGTTCCCATGAATGATTGGGCGTTGGCGATTCCCAGTTTTGTCGTGACGCTCCGGGAGGGGGTGGAGGCGGCGTTGGTGGTGGGAATTGTCTTAACCGTTTTGGGGCAAACTCAGCGCAAAGACCTGTACCCCTGGGTGGGGGCGGGGGTGGTGGGGGGAATGGGGTTGAGTTTGGTGGGGGGCTGGCTGTTGGTGGTGGTGTTGCAGTATCTGACCCAGACCCGCCCGCGTTTGCAGTATGCCTTGGAAGCGGGGTTTGAGCTGTTGGCCGCCGGATTGTTGACCTGGATGTTGCTATGGATGACCCGGCAGGGGCGGGAGATTGCGGGAGCCGTGCGGCAACAGGTGCATCAGCAAGAGCAGGGGTGGGGGATTGGGCTTTTGGTATTGGCCGCCGTGGCACGGGAGGGGCTGGAAACGGTGATTTTTATCGGTGCCCAGTTCAGTCAGGGTGGATTACCCCTGGTGGGGGCACTGGCGGGGGTGGCGGCGGCGGTGTTGGTGGGTTATCTGTTGTTTGGGGTGGGGATGCGCTTGAATTTGCGCCATTTTTTCCTGGTGATGGGGACGAGTTTATTGCTGATTGTGGGGGGGGTACTGGTGAGTGCCTTGCTGCACCTGAGCAAGGCGGTGGCGCAGGCGGGGGCGGGGTTGGGAACCTTGATTTGGGATACGTCGGGTTGGTTGCCGGATCAGCAATGGCCGGGGGTGCTATTCAAGGTTTTGGTGGGCTACCGGGATCATCTCTATCTGCTCCAATTGCTGGTTTACGGCTTGTTTGTGGGTATTGTGGGGACTTTGTACTACCGTTCTGTGGTGGGGGGAACTTCGCCCACTGGCAAGGGAGCCGCTGTCCAGGGTAGTTGAATCTGCAACCAGGCTCCGCCGCATTCGGGATGGTTGGCCGCCCGGACTTCCCCCCCGTGGGCGGTGACAATCTGCCGGACAATCGCTAGACCCAACCCGGTGCCGCTTTCCTGCCATTGGGGATGGATTTGCCCCTGGTAAAATCGCTCAAACAGGTACGGGAGGTCGGCGGGGGGAAACCCCGGTCCTTGGTCGATTACCTCAATCATCACCCGTTGTTGCGTCTCCTGGGGGGTGATGCCCAGGCAAATGGCGGCACCCTCGGGACTATATTTAATGCTATTGTCCAGTAAATTGCATAACATCCGATACAGGCGCAATTCGTCGCCGGGGAGCCACAGGCTGGCCGGACCCCGGTAGTCCAGGGTGACGTTTTTCCGTTGGGCAAGGGGTGCGAGGGTCTGCCACACGGTCTGCACCAAGGCGGGTAAGTCCACAGGGCTGGGGTTGCGGACGGGACTGCGCCCCTGGGCTACTTCCAGCCAGTTTTGTACTAAATTAATCAAGCGTTTTAGTTCTTCTAGCAGGCGGGTGACCCAGGTTTGCAGGGGTGGTTCCAGCCGTTGGTGCAGTGCCTCCGCCACCAACTGCATGGCGGTGAGGGGGGTTTTCAACTCATGGGTCAAATCCGTCACCCATCGTTCCCGGGCTTGGCTGAGTTCCACCAGGGTTTGCCGATTTTCCAAAAATACCACCACCTGTCCCGCCGATAGCTGTTGCGCTGTCGCCCGTAGGGCAATGGGCAGGGGAGCTGATTCCCCCGGGGGCGGATAAAATGCCCATTCTTCCGTACAGGGGGTGGTTTGGGTGCGGGTGCGTTCAATCAGTTGGTCGAGTTCGTAGGAGCGCACCAACTCCAGGAGGAGTCGAGTTTGACCGGGTTGCCAGCGATGTAAACAGAGCAAGTCTTTGGCCGCTGGGTTACATAGAAGCAGTTGATTTTCCTCATCAACGACCAGACAACCGCAGGGCAGGGTCTGGATCATGGCCGCCCAGGGAAGGGACTCCGGGGGGGTGGGGGGTAATCTCCCCCGGCTCAACCACCAGCCCAGCCCAACCCCCAGCCCCAGTCCGAGCAACAGTAGCGTCAATTCCATCAACCGAAGCGGTAGCCAAAGCCCCGCACGGTGAGGATATATTCGGGGTGGCCGGGGTCGTATTCGAGTTTTTGGCGTAGCCAGCGGATGTGGACATCTACGGTTTTGCTATCGCCCACAAAGTCCGGCCCCCAGACCCGGTCTAGCAAATTTTCCCGTGACCAGACCCGCCGGGGATAGTTCATAAATAGTTCCAGCAGGCGAAATTCCTTGGGGGATAAATTCACCACCTCATTGCGTACCGTCACCCGGCATTGTTGGGGATACAGGTAAATATCTTTGTAATGTAAAACCGTGGGTTGGGGGAGGTAATTTTGCCGTTGCCGCCGCAGGAGTGCCCGACAGCGGGCGATCAATTCCCGCGTACTAAACGGTTTAATGAGATAGTCATCTGCCCCCACTTCCAAACCCAACACCCGGTCGGTTTCGCTCCCCCGGGCACTCAGGATCAAAATCGGGGTGGGATTGCCCTGCCGCCGCAACAGCCGACACAAATCCAAACCATTCACCTGGGGCAACATCAAATCCAAAATCACCAAATCAAACGAGGGGGCTTGGCTGGGGTGTTCCGTTTGGATCAATAAACCCAAGGCCGCCCGCCCATCGGCCACCGCCGTTACACAATAGCCTTCCTCGCTCAGGGAAAGGTGCAACATCTCCCGAATCAAATCCTCATCCTCCACCACCAAAATCCGGTTGGCTCCGTCCAATTCCACCGGTGATGGGGCATCAGCGAGTTCCACGGATTGCATAAAAGCTCAATCTGAAGGGAATGCCTTTTCATCTTACTGCGATCTTACCGCCGATCCCACCAGGGGCATTTACCGCCGTTGCTCCGGTAAAATCGGCAGAACCAGCACCCCCGCCACAAATCCCGCCACATGAGCCAGATAGGCAATCCCCGGCTGACCCGGATTCACCGCCGCTGCCCGCAAGGTTTCCAACAGAATCCAAAACCCCAGATACACCACCGCCGGAATCCGCACCACCGTAATAAAAATCACCAAAATCAGCAGGGTGTGAATTTGCGCCCGGGGAAAGCGGACAATATACCCCCCCATCACCCCGGCAATCGCACCACTCGCCCCGATCAAAGGGATTTCAGAACCCGGAGTCACCACCGCCTGGACAAACGCCGCTACCACCCCACAGGCCAGATAAAACCATAAAAACGGCCAACGTCCCAAAATATCTTCTAAATTATTCCCAAACAACCACAAAAACCACATATTCCCGGCCAGATGCCAAATATCCCCATGCAGAAATTGGGAACTGACCAGGGTAATCATTTCCTGATCAAAATGGCCAAATAACTGCTGGGGAATCACCGCCCAGATTTGGATAAAAAGTTTGAGTTGGGCTGCACCCAAACCCACCTGATAGAAAAAAATCAGCACACATAGGCTGATCAACCCGTAGGTCACTACCGGGGTATGCCGGGTTGGGTTATCGTCATAGAGGGGAAACATACAAAATATAAAACCGTGTCAACCACAATTCGCCCAGGGGAAGTGTTTGCCCAGCGGCAGGACTTTGACGAGGGCATCCGCACCCTGCTTCCCCATTATGATGACCTTTTGACGGCCTTGAGTCTCTGTGTTCCCCCTACCGCCCAACGGGTGTTGGATTTGGGTGCTGGCACAGGGAATCTCAGTGCCCGGATCATCCAACGCTTGCCCCAGGTGCAGTTAACCGTCATGGACTATTCCCCGGAAATGCTCAAGCAGGCGCAAGCCAAATTGCCCCCCGCCCAAACCACTTTGATTACCGCCGATTTTGGGGCATGGGCGGTAGACCCCCACGCCTTTCCCCCCATTGACCCGGTGGATGCCTGCGTCTCCTCCCTGGCGATTCACCACCTGAGCGATGCCATGAAAGGGCAACTGTTCCAGCAAATTTTCGCCCACCTGCGCCCTGGGGGTTGCTTTTGGAACGCTGACCCGGTACAGGCTCCCCACCCCCGCAGTGCCGCTTTATACCAACGGGTACGCCAGGAATTGACCCCCGATCAACCCGTACCGGAACGGGGAATCGTAGAACCCTGCGGTTATTCCAGTCAAGATCAGTTAGCAACCTTAGAAGTGCAAATCAATTCATTAAAATCCGCCGGATTTGTCGCCGTAGATGGGGTCTGGCAATGGTTCGGGTTGGCGATTTTTGGGGGCTATGTTCCAGCATAATCCCGGGGATTTTGCCCATTTAGACCTGGATCGTCACACCCGCACCGGCATCCCGGAGGTGGTCTGGGGCTTGGGAAAAACTCCAGCACAAATTACTGCTATTTTACAGCAAATGGTTGAAAAATCAGGGCTGGCGATGGCAACCCGGATCAGCCCAGCCGTTGCCCAGGAAATTCAGGTTGACTGCCCCGATTGTACCTACGATTCCCTGGGGGAAACCCTGGTGCTGGGCACCCCTCAAGTCACCCATCCCGGCTTGGTGGGGGTGATTACGGCGGGGACGGCAGATCAAAAAGTCGCCCAGGAAGCCCTGGTCACCCTACAATATCTGGGGTTTGCCAGCCAGTCTTTTCGGGATGTGGGGGTGGCGGGGATTCATCGGTTATTGACCCGTTGGCCGGAGATGCAGCCCTGTGATGTGCTGATCGTGGTGGCGGGAATGGAGGGAGCCTTACCCTCGGTGGTGGCGGGGTTGAGCCAGGTGCCGGTGATCGGGGTGCCCACCAGTATTGGCTACGGGGCACAGTGGCAGGGGTTGGCTCCTTTGCTAACCATGTTGAATAGCTGTGCGCCGGGGGTGGCGGTGGTGAACATTGACAATGGCTTTGGGGCTGCCGTCCTGGCGGGGCAAATGTTGCGGCTGGCGGCTCGGTTCGCTGGGGGGTGTTAGGATAAAATCGCCCGGGTTATTTGGGGGAACAGGCATGGCACAAACGCTCTGGCAACGCTATCAGGATTGGCTGTACTACCACAGCGGTTTGGAACTCTATCTTGACCTGAGCCGGGTCGCCGGTCTGACGCAGGAATTTTACCAGGAACTCCTGCCCGGGTTTATCCGGGCATTTCAGGACATGGCCGCCCTTGAGGGTGGTAGTATCGCTAACCCCGATGAACAGCGCATGGTCGGCCACTATTGGTTGCGCGACCCGGATTTAGCCCCCACCCCGGACATTCAGCGGGATATTCGGGAGTCCATTGACCGGGTGGAGCAGTTTGCCCAGCAGGTGCATCGGGGGGAAATCACGGCGGCTCATGGGGAGAAATTTACCGATGTGGTTTCCGTGGGGATTGGCGGTTCTGCCCTTGGCCCCCAGTTTGTCAGTCAGGCGGTGGCACCGGTTCATCCCCCGTTAGCCATCCATTTTGTTGACAATACCGACCCGGCGGGAATTGACCGACTGGTGAGCCATTTGGGCGACCGGTTGCAGACCAGTTTGATCTTGGTCACGTCCAAGTCCGGCGGCACCCCCGAACCCCGCAATGGGATGTGGGAATTGCAACGGGTATTCCGGCAACGGGATTGGCTGTTTGCCCCCCAAGCGGTGGCGATCACCATGGCGGGTAGTCATCTGGATCAGACCGCCCAGACGGAACGGTGGCTGGCGCGCTTTCCCATGTTTGACTGGGTGGGCGGGCGCACGTCGGAGTTGGCAACGGTAGGTCTCGTGCCTGCGGCCTTGCAGGGGATTCCCATCCGGGAACTCTTGCGGGGGGCACGGGAGATGGATCAGGTGACTCGCATCGCCGATGTGCGGCAAAATCCGGCGGCACTGTTGGCACTGGCCTGGTACGCCGCCGGACAGGGACAGGGGCGCAAAGATATGGTGATTTTGCCCTACAAAGATAGCCTTAGCTTGCTCAGCCGTTATTTGCAACAGTTGGTGATGGAATCCTTGGGTAAGGAAAAGGATTTGGACGGCCAAATGGTCAACCAGGGAATTGCCGTTTATGGCAACAAAGGTTCCACGGATCAACACGCCTATGTGCAACAACTGCGGGAAGGGTTAAATAATTTCTTTGCCACCTTTATTGAAGTGTTAAAAGACCGAGAGAGTGGGGATTGGGAAATCGAACCAGGCATTACCACCGGAGATTACCTATCGGGCTTTTTACAGGGGACTCGCCACGCTTTGTACGAAAATGGCCGAGAATCGATTACCATTACCATCCGAGAAGTCACGCCCAAAACCGTAGCGGCTTTAATTGCTTTGTACGAACGGGCGGTGGGATTTTATGCTTCTTTAACGAATATCAACGCCTACCACCAACCGGGGGTAGAAGCGGGGAAAAAAGCCGCTAGTGACATTCTGCAATTGCAACGAAAATTACTCAATACCTTACGGGAGCATCCCCACGGCCTAACTTTAGAAGAATTAGCGCAGCGAGTGCAAGCCGGTGATGAAATTGAAACCATTTACAAAATTGTGCGCCACTTAGAAGCCAACCAACGGGGAGTAGAATTTATTGGTGAAAAACAGAAATTGGCAGGGTTAGTCGTCCGACCCCAGAGCTAAATGTTAATTTCCACCTGTCGCTTTGGGCAACTGTGTAACCGATTAGCTTTGCTGAGTCACCTGATTGCCTACGGGTATGAAACCGGGCGGCCTGTGGTGGATTTATGCTTCTGGGAATATGCTCAGCATTTCCCAGCTACAGCCATAAACCCCTACTTAGTACGGTTTCCGGCTAGAAAAGATGCGTTAAGTTATCTGCCCCTCCCCTGGAAATATGGGCGCAAATGGTTAAGCCGCTGGCAATTCCCCCCGCCCGGTTGGCAAATTATTCCGGGGCATGAACCGGTGAATAATAGCTGTGTGATGTTAGAAGATACGGTACTTCTTGAAAGTAAAGTTATTCTCATCCAGGGTTGGTATGTGCGTGCTAGTCAAAGCATGAAAAAACATGAACAGGTGGTGCGAGAATACTTCACTCCACTGCCCAAATATCAACAGAATATTCAAAATCTAATGCAACCTTTACGAGAAAAATATGATGTTTTGGTAGGTCTACATATTCGCTCAGGGGATTATCGCTTGTTACTCAATGGCATTTATATTTACCCTTTAGAACATTGGCGTTTACTTATGGAACAGATGGTCAATTTACTCCCGAATCAAAGGGTGGCTTTTTTGATTTGTTCCGATGAGGATTACCGTTCGCAAATCAATAGTTTGACTGACTTAAATGTTCATTTTGGTACAGGACAAATGATTGAAGATTTGTATAGCTTAGCCCAGTGTGATTATCTTTTAGGACCACCTAGTACCTACAGCTTGTGGGCATCTTTTTACGGCCAAGTTCCCATCTATGAACTTCCCCAAAACCCACTTATTCCAGAGACGCTAGCCCAATTGACCCTTGAGCAATTTCGTATTTATACCAATACTTAGGTTCACCCCCACGTGTGTAGGGACAACTTAATTCTGACAACAAACAATGTATTCTTTTCACACATCTCATCCATTATAGTTATTTTAATTAGAACTGAGACGGATACCCCCTAAATCCCCCTTGTCAAGGGGGACTATCAATCCATTTCCCCCCTTAGTAAGGGGGGTCAGGGGGGTGAAAACTAATGTCTCAAATTTAATCAAAACAGCTACATATACCAATCCTACGGCATTCGTGAGAATATAAAAACGCTGATAGCTTGCGTGTCCGTAGGACATTAGCTTGCGTGTCCGTAGGACATTAGCT
>CAYZTU010000026.1:0-40572 GCA_964481635.1 uncultured Synechococcus sp. | reverse complement strand
TTATATTTAACTTCATTCACCACTATAATGAATCATTACTTACATAGCACTACCTAGGATTGCTCCAGTGATAGGCCGGGGTTCCCCCCCATCAATCATGGAGCGCAGAACGGTCAGTACGGAGAGGGGGGGATTTGAACCCCCGTTGGGTGTGACCCCAAACTTGATTTCGAGTCAAGCGCATTCAACCACTCTGCCACCTCTCCAGGGGGCATTTTCTATTATGAACTGATTCCGGTGCATCAAGTCCTCCGACCTAGGGTGCAAATGACACCGGGGGTGATACCCTAGTAGGGGGCGAGGCTTGCGCTCTTCGTAACACAAATGGGGATGGATACTCATGGTTGCCACTGCTGAACAGACCAATGTGGGTCGGATTGTCCAAGTGATTGGGCCGGTGCTGGATGTAGAGTTTGCGCCGGGGAAATTGCCCAAAGTTTATGATGCCCTGCGGATTCAGGGTAAAAATGAGGCGGGTCAGGAGGTAGCGGTGACCTGCGAAGTCCAGCAATTGCTGGGGGACAATACCGTGCGGGCGGTGGCCATGAGTTCCACGGATGGCCTGGTGCGGGGGATGGCTGCGGTGGATACGGGGGCACCCATCAGCGTGCCGGTGGGGGAAGTGACCCTGGGGCGAATTTTTAATGTGCTGGGCGACCCGGTGGACGAAAAGAGCGAGGTGCCCAAAAGCGTGACCCTGCCGATTCACCGCTCGGCACCCAAGTTTACCGACCTAGAAATCAAGCCCTCCGTTCTGGAAACCGGGATCAAGGTGGTGGATTTGCTCACCCCCTACCGACGGGGCGGCAAGATTGGTCTGTTTGGGGGTGCCGGGGTGGGTAAAACCGTGATCATGATGGAATTGATTAACAACATTGCCATCAACCACGGCGGCGTGTCGGTCTTTGGTGGGGTGGGGGAGCGCACCCGGGAAGGGAATGACCTCTACAACGAAATGATCGAATCCGGGGTGATCAACGAGGAAGACCCCAGCAAATCCAAAATTGCCCTGGTGTACGGCCAGATGAATGAGCCGCCCGGTGCCCGGATGCGGGTGGGGTTGTCCGCTCTGACGATGGCGGAGTATTTCCGGGATGTGAATAAGCAGGATGTACTGCTGTTTATTGACAATATCTTCCGGTTTGTGCAGGCGGGTTCGGAGGTGTCGGCCTTGTTGGGACGGATGCCTTCGGCGGTGGGGTATCAGCCCACCCTGGGAACCGATATGGGGGAATTGCAGGAACGGATTACCTCCACCCGGGAGGGTTCGATCACGTCAATTCAGGCGGTGTATGTCCCGGCGGATGACTTGACCGACCCGGCACCGGCCACCACCTTTGCCCACCTGGACGGGACAACGGTACTGTCGCGGGGGTTGGCTTCCAAGGGGATTTACCCGGCGGTGGACCCCCTGGATTCCACGTCCACGATGTTGCAGCCCAGCATTGTCGGCCAAGAGCATTACACCGTGGCACGCAGGGTACAGTCCACCCTGCAACGCTACAAGGAATTGCAGGACATTATCGCCATTCTGGGGCTGGATGAACTGTCCGAGGATGACCGGTTGACCGTCGCCCGTGCCCGCAAGGTGGAGCGGTTTTTGTCCCAGCCGTTTTTTGTGGCGGAAGTCTTTACGGGTGCCCCCGGCAAGTACGTTAAATTGGAGGACACCATCAAGGGCTTTACCATGATTCTGGATGGGGAATTGGATGCCCTGCCGGAGCAAGCCTTCTACATGGTGGGGGACATCAACGAAGCGAAGGCCAAGGCGGAGAAACTCAAAGCTGAGGGGAAAGCATGACCTTAACCGTGCGGGTGATTACGCCGGGACAAACCGTGTGGGACGGGGCGGCGCAGGAGGTGATTCTCCCCTGTACTTCGGGACAGTTGGGGGTCTTGACGGATCACATCCCCCTGTTGACTGCCCTGGATATTGGGGTGATGCAAATCAAAACCAGCGGCACCTGGTTACCGGTGGTGGTACTGGGCGGGTTTGCTGAGGTGGAGGGCAATGAGGTGACGGTCTTGGTGAATGGGGCGGAACCGGGCAATACCCTCAACGGGGCGACGGTACAGGCCGAACTGACCCAGGCCGAAGCGGTCTTAGCCAAGGCGGTCAGCCGCAAGGACAAACTAGATGCCACCCAACAGGTGAAACAGGCCAGGGCACGCTTGCAAGCGGTACGGATGGTGTCACCACAGGCATGATTGCGGTTGCCAGCTACAGCCACCCGATTCCCCCGCCGACGGAACCCTTGCAGTACCGGGCAATTGGGGTGTTGCGGGGTCGGTATGAACCCTCGGAGGAGCAATTCACCAAGGGCATTTTGGTCACCCACGACGGGGTGCAGGTGGATGCGGTGCTGCTGGGGCGGTTGATGAGTTTGGTCAAGAAAAAACTTGACCTGTCCCAGGAGCGCCTGTGGGTCGTTTATCCCCGCACCCGCAACCAACCCCGCGCCAAACCGGGGGAAACCGTGCCGGACACGCCGTTTTTACCCCTGCACGTCCAGATGATGGGGGTGTGGGAGCCGGGGGAACTGCACCCGGAGGAGGACGTAACCGCCGAGGAGATTCGGGTGGAGGAGGATTATTTTTCCATCCGGGGGGAGGTGGTGCGCCAAAACCATCGGGCGGAAGCGGTAACCGTGCGGATTCGGCGGGCACCGATGAATCTCAGCGGCACGGCGGATACCTTTAAGTTGGAACTCAAGGGCACTTTGCCCCAGCCGGGGAAGGGGATGTTTTGGGATTTGCAGGTGGAACGCCAGGGCACCGATTTGCTGATTCGGCAAGCCCACAAGGTAACGGCGATTCTGCCCAACAAACCGGCGGCGCGCCGTCCTGGGCCGAGTTCTCGGCCTTCCCGACCGACCGGAGCAGGGATGAGTAGCGGCGGTGGGAGCGGTCGTCCCGTGCCCCGTCCGAAACCTGCCCCCCCCAGTGCCTAGCCCCGCCATTCAAAAAAAGGCATTACGGGCGCAATTGCGCCACCAACGGGGGGTCATATCCCCGGCGCAACATCAACAATTCAGCGGTAAAATTATCCGACACCTCACCCAAAACCCCTGGTGGGCGGGGGTGCAACAGGTTTTTAGCTATGTGCCCATCCAAGGGGAACCGGATTTAGGGCCATTACCCGCACAATACCCGGAGAAAATCTGGGGTCTGCCGCGGCGGGTAGGGCAGCTATTAATTTGGCATCGCTGGCAATTAGGAACCCATTTAACGCTGGGACGCATCCCCGAACCCGCTGCCGATGCCCCGCAATTAACCCCGCAACCGGGGGATGTCCTGCTCATGCCCGCCCTGGCCTATGACCGGCAGGGGTACCGCCTGGGCTACGGGGGGGGCTATTTCGACCGCCTGTTGGCGCAACCCGAGTGGCAACCCGTTCGGCGGGTGGGGATTATTTTTCAGGAATTTCTGCTGCCGGTGTTGCCCCGTGACCCCTGGGATCAGGCGGTGCAGGCGGTGTGTACGGAACAGGGTTGGTGGGCGATAACCCCGCCCGGGTGAGAATTTCCGGGATCAAATCCTCCCGTTTCACCGCCATCAGATGCACCCCCTGGCACAGTTGTTGCGCCCATTGAATCTGCTCACTGGCGATGGTCATGCCTGCTTCTAGGGGCTGTTCCGACTGTTCAAGGCGTTGAATGATTGTTTCGGGAATGCGTACCCCCGGCACATATTTGTTGATATAGCGGGCGTTCTTGGCAGATTTTAGCAAAAAAATGCCCGCTAAAATGGGGCGGCCACAGCCGTGGGCGATCTGAGTCATAAACTTTTCCAAACGGTCAAAATCCACGATCATTTGACTTTGGAAAAACTGGGCACCCGCTTGCAGTTTGCGTTCAAACCGGCTTTGTAAACCCGACCAACTCCCGGATTGGGGGTCAACGGCGGCACCGGGAAAAAGATTCAAAGCCCCATCCGGCAGGGGTTGATTTTCACTATCCACACCCTGGTTTAACTTGTGAATGACGTGTAACAGTCGCACCGATTCATATTCATAAACCGCCTTGGCCGAGGGTTGATCCCCCGCTTTGACTGGATCACCCGTCAAGGCCAACACATTGCGAATCCCCAACGCTTGCGCCCCCATCAAATCCGCTTGCAGGGCGATGCGATTGCGGTCTCGACAGGCCAGTTGATAGATGGGTTCTAGGTGATGCTGTTGTAATAAAGCGGCGGCGGCCAGCGAACCCATGCGTAGTACCGCCCGACTGCCATCGGTGACATTGACTCCGTGTACCCAGGGGTGCAAAAGCGCTGCCATCTGGAGCATGTGGTGGGGGTTGGCTCCCTTGGGGGGCATAACTTCCGCGGTGACCAGAAATTCCCCCCGGTGGATGCCCTGCTGGAGGCGGCTGAGTGTCATAAAATTTCGGCCATCCCCATCGCCTGTTGTACCTGGTTTAATGTTGCCTGCGCTACGGTATTGGCTTTTTGTTTCCCTTCCCGTAAAACCTCGTGGAGGTAATCCTTTGCACCCATTAACTCGTGATATTTTTGCTGTAAAGGCCGCAAATGTTCGATAATCGCATCGGTTAATTTGGGCTTAAATTCCCCCCAACCCATGTCTTTGACTTCGTTGGCAACGGTGGCCTTATCCTGTTGGCTGAATATCTGATAAAGGGTTAATAAATTATGGCATTCCGGGCGTTCCGGGTGGTCAAATTCCAAGCCCCGCATCGGGTCAGTTTTACAGCGTTTAATTTTCTTTTGAAGCACATCGGGCGGGTCAAGCAAATTGATCCGGCTCAGGTCGGAAGGGTCGGATTTGGACATTTTACTCGTCCCATCACTCAAACTCATCACCCGCGCCCCCGTTGTAGCGATTAAGGGTTGGGGTACATTCAAAATGGGTGCTTCCGGTAGGGCGTATAAATGATTAAACCGTTGGGCAATATCACGGGTTAATTCTAAATGTTGCTTTTGGTCTTCACCCACGGGAACGAGGTCGGCCTGATATAGTAAAATATCGGCGGCCATTAACACCGGATAATCTAATAACCCCACCCCCACATCTTCGCCCTGTTTGAGGGCTTTTTCCTTGAATTGAATCATCCGCTCCAGCCAATTCAAAGGCGTAATGCAGTTCAACAACCAGGCCAGTTGGCTGTGCGCCGGGACGTGGGATTGGATAAAAATTACACTAAACTGCGGGTCGAGACCACAGGCCAAGTACAGGGCGGCTACCGTTAGGGAATTTTGCGCTAATTCTTGGGGGGAATAGGGTACCGTCATGGCGTGCAAATCCACCACGCAAAAATAATTTTCCCGTTCCTGCTGACCCTGCACCCAGTTGCGGATCGCCCCTAGATAATTCCCCAGATGTAAATTGCCGGTGGGTTGTACCCCCGAGAGTACCCGCTGCATGGCTTTGGTGCATATTTAGGACTGGGATTCATTGTACCGGCCTGACGTAATAATGGAGAGGCACGGAGCAGGGAATGGTCATGGGGATGGTGTCAACCCAGCATTGGTTTCGCTTAGCAGTGCAGATGCGGGGTTCGGTTTTGCCCCGGGTTGCGCCCCGGATTGCTTTATTTATGACCTACAGTGCCCTGATAGTGTTTTCCCGCCAGATGGGATGGAAAATACCCATTAGTATTCTGGGGGAACTCACCTCCAATGTGGCCTACAACTTAGTGCTGGGTTTGTTACTCGTTTTTCGCACCAATAGTTCCTACGATAGATACTGGGAAGGCCGCAAAGCCTGGGGACAAATGGTGATTGCTATCCGTAATTTAGCCCGCACCATCCAGGTGAGTATTCCGGTGGCAAATGAACTGGAATGGCACGCCAAACAACGGGTATTTCAATTGCTAATTGCCTTCCCGATTGCCACCAAACTCCATTTGCGCCAAACCCCTGACAATCAAGAATTAGCCGATGTGTTAACCCCCGCAGAACAGGCTGAAATTGACCAAGTACCCAATCGTCCGGTGTATATTACCCTGTGGTTGCAGGAGTATTTGCAAAAAGAATTACAACACCAACGGTTAGATTCCAACCGGGCGTGGGAATTGGATGATTTAATCAACCAATTGATCCAAGGACTAGCCGCCTGTGAACGGATTGTGCATACGCCGGTACCGATTGCCTATGTGATTTATTTGAAGCAATTGATTTTGGTCTATTGCCTCGCTTTACCCCTGGGGCTGAAACCGGAATTGGGCTGGGCAATGGTACTGATTGTGGGGATGGTCGCTTTTATTTTGATGGGCGTAGAAGAATTAGCCAGGGAAATTGAAAATCCCTTTGGTTTAGATGTCAATGACCTCCCCCTGGATGACATCTGCACGATGATTCGCCGTAGTATAAACATGATCAGCCAATTTCACCCCCCGGTTTTTGCCCCACCCCATGACCCCTAACTCCTCCACATTTCCCTTGGTACCGGTGTGGGTCTGGTTACGCTCCGTGGTGACCCTGCGGGGTTCGGTTCTCCCCCACATCCTGCCGTTAATTCTCTTGTTTGGCCTGTATAGTGCCGCTATTGTGGAGGCATGGCAAATGCATTTCCCAGTTCCCATTGGTGTCCTCGGTGAATTAACCAACAATGTGGTTTACAACCTAGTTTTGGGTTTATTACTGGTCTTTCGCACCAATAGTTCCTACGACCGGTTTTGGGAGGGGCGCAAAGCCTGGGGCGATATTGTGGTGAATGTACGGAACTTGGCGCGCACCATGCAATTATGTATTCCCGTGTCCAACGAAGAACAACAACAGCGTCGCCAACGAATTTTACAAATGTTACCCGGTTTTGCCGTTGCCACCAAATTGCACCTGCGGGATAGGGATGAACATCAAGAATTAGAGGCATATTTTCACCCGGAGGAAGTGAAACAACTCAGCCAAAGCCGCAACCGTCCCCTGCAAATTACCCTCTGGATTCAGGACTATCTCCAACAGGAATTTCAACAGGAACGGATTGATACGGTGCGTTTACTCGAACTCAATCAATTTCTCAACGCCATCATCCAGGGGTTGACCGCCTGCGAGCGGATTCGCCAGACCCCCATTCCCCCCGCCTATTTGATTTATCTGCGCCGGTTGATTGGGGTGTACTGCCTGTGTCTGCCCGTAGTACTAACTCCCAAACTGGGCTGGTGGACGGTGGCAGTGGTGGTGATGCTGGGATTTATCCTATTTGGTATCGAAGAATTGGGGCGGGAAATCGAAGACCCCTTTGGCCTCGACCCCAACGACCTGCCCCTGGAGGCCATCTGCACCACGTTGGCGGACAACGTAAATACGATTAGCGGTGTTCGTGTTCCTGACAATACTGCACCAGTGCCGCCAATCCCCAGCGATAACTCTCTACTCCAAACCCACTGATCTGGCCAATCGCCACCGGCGCAATCCAGGAATGGTGCCGGTAGGATTCCCGCGCATGGATATTGCTCAGATGGACTTCTACCGTAGGAATGCCCGTCCCCCGAATCGCATCGGCGAGGGCTAAGCTGGTGTGGGTGTACGCTCCGGGGTTGATCAACAGTCCCCGAAATTCCCCAACTGCCTCCTGTATCCAATCCACTAACACCCCCTCGTGGTTGGACTGACGGCAGGTTACCCGTACCCCCAACTGCGCCGCTTGAGCCTGTAGCCGCTGGTCTACCTGTGCCAAGGTGAGCGACCCGTAAATTTCGGGTTCCCGCCGCCCCAGCAGGTTTAAATTAGGACCATGCAAAACCAGGATATGCACCTAGCGGCGGTCATCCACCGGGACGGGAATCGGCTCCGGTTCGGGTTGTGGACCAAGCAATACATCAATCAAACGTCTCAACCAGTCTCTTAGTTTGGCGAGGATGCTATCCATAAAGGTTATTCCCAAAGCGACAGCCCGAAACACCGGTATTACCCATTATAGTCAACGACTTGGGGCGATGTCTGCATGGGGGATAATGTATTGCCCAATACCAAAAAACACACCGGGAGGTGGGGAATTTTTAGAATGGTCAGGGGAATGCGGGGGCAAAAAATGTTTTGGGTCGGAATGCTAAGTCTTTGGGTGATGGGAACGCTTTGGGTCATGGCAACGCCGGTGGCCAGTGCGGATCAGTATGTGGATCAAAATGCGGATCGGTACGATTATCAACCCACCCCAACCCTGGGTCAGGATTTACGCCGGGGGGGATATGTCATTTATTTTCGCCATGCTACCACCGACCGCCAGGTGCGCGACCGGGATATTCGCAACAACCTCACCAATTGCGCCGCCCAACGGAACCTGAATGCGGCGGGGCAACAACAAGCCCAGGCGATTGGGGCAGCCTTCCGAACTGCGGCCATTCCCATCGGGCGGGTCTTGGCCAGCCCCTACTGCCGCACCCTGGATACGGCGCAGTTGGCCTTTGGGCGGGTGGAACCGGAACCGGCTCTGCTGGCCATTTTTTACGACCGCTCCCTGGGGGATGTGCGGGTGACGGCCATGTTTGCATTGCTGAGTACGTTACCCAGTCCGGCGACCAATACCATCCTGGTGGGGCATGGGGTGAATCTGGCGGCGGCGGCAGAAATTGACCTGCCGGAGGGGGGAGCCGCCGTGGTCCGACCCCGGGGAGCCAATCGGTTTACCCTGGTGGCGATCGTGCCCGCCGAAGCGTGGCCGGAACAACTCAGCCGGTAACCCCTAGCCGCTTGGGGCTATGATATTTTGGGGTGCTTATGACCAGTCATGGCCAATGGGGTAATGGGTAGCGAATCCACAATTCTCTTTGCCGACATCAGCGGTAGCACGAAACTCTACGAGACGCTGGGGGATGAGGCGGCCTTGGTGCTGGTGGGTGACTGTCTGCAACTGTTGCACCTGCTGGGACAAAAATTCCAGGGGCAGGTGGTGAAAACCATCGGGGATGAAATCATGATCCGCTTCCCCAACCCTTCCTTGGCGGCGCAGGCAGCCTTTGAAATGCAAGACCAGGCGACCCTGTTTTTCCTCAACCGCAAGGTGGTTTCCGGGTTGAAGGTGGGGTTCAACCACGGGGCGGTGATCGAGCAGGAGGACGGGGATGTGTTTGGGGATGCGGTGAATGTGGCCGCCCGCATGGTGCAGTTGGCGAAGCGCAACCAAATCCTCACCCCGGTGGAAACGGTACAACAAATTGACCCGGGTTTACCCCTGCAAAAACGGTTGGTCGACCGTACTTTGATCCGAGGAAAACAGGAACCGGTGGAAGTGTACGAAATCCTCGTGCATGCCTCCGATGCCACCATCGTCGGTGGTGCCGTCACCCCCCCGGTCGAACCGCCCACGGCCATGCGGTTGCGGCTCCAGTTTCGGGATGAGGTGCGTTATCTGGATGAGCAAAACCATTCCCTGAGTCTGGGGCGGGCACCGGACAACGACCTGGTGATTCGCTCGGATCAGGTATCCCGCCAGCACGGTCGCATCGAGTTCCGCCGGGGTAAATTTATCCTGGTGGATCAAAGTGCCAACGGCACCCATATCAAACCCCGGGGTGAACCCCCCCTGCACATCCGGCGGGATGAGTTTATCCTGCAAAACCAGGGCACCATCCACCCCGGCAGCCTGGAGGTCGAAGGTATTAGTTATCAATGCTTGGTGAGCCGTTTGGGTTGACAGCGGGGGCACCCATGGCTAGAGCGACCCGCAATTTTCCGCCGTTGAATCTCCGTACCACACACCCGGCAGGGTTGCCCCGTGCGTCCGTACACCCAGGCTTGGTTGAGGTAATGGCCGTTCATCCCCTGCACGTGGCGAAAATGGGCAAACGTGGTGCCTCCCGCCTGGATACTGGTTTCTAAAACTTGAATGATTGCCTGATGCAATGTCTCAATTTGGGGGCGAGATAAACCGTGGCAAGGGGTGCTGGGGTCAATGCCACTCAAAAACAAACATTCATCGGCATAGATATTCCCCAACCCGGCGAGCCAGGTTTGATCCAACAGGGCAGATTTAATCAGACGCTGGGTGCGCTGGCATTTTTGGTACAAATCCTGGGCAGAGCAATCCCACGGCTCTGGTCCCATGCCCTGCAACCCGGTCACCGCCTGGGTTAATGCTTGCCCCGGTGCCACCCACCACATCCGGCCAAAGGTGCGCTGGTCAACAAACCGTAATTCCTGCCCGCCGGTGAAAAAAATCCTTGCCCGGGTGTGTTTCGCCACGGGTTGGGGCGTGGTCAGCCACAGCAATTGTCCCGTCATGCGTAAATGCACCACCCACCAGCCGCCATTATCTAGTTTCCCTAGTAAATACTTGCCCCGCCGTTGCCAGTGTTGTAGCGTTTGCTGTTCTAAACCGTTGATAAATTCTTGTGCTTCCCCCGCCACACACTCCGGGCGCAGGAGTTCTATCTTGACAATGGCTAAACCAGGGGTCAGATTAACCAACCCCCGGCGGACAATTTCTACTTCCGGTAACTCCGGCAAAGGAGCGACCCGTTATTTGGCTTTTTTAGCGGGCGGTTCCACTTCCACCAGTTCATCCAGGGCGAAATTATTGGTGGCTACCCCGCCCTGCTCGCCGCTATAGCCGGTGTAGTTCACCCGGTCAAACCGCACGATCACCGGGTATTTGATCCCGCTTTGATCCACCGAAGCCACCGTACCCACATCCTGATACCAGTAGGACTCTTTGCGGAGAATCCGTACCTTTGAACCCCGTTGTACCATACCTTCCTCCCATACACAGGCTGTTTTTTAGCTTAAAGCCACCCCCGCCCCAATGGCACAGGTGCGGTGCTAAGAATTATTACCAGGCGGGGTCGTGGTAGAGGTGAATGGTCAAATCAGCTTGCCCCGCCGGAATACTGGTCAGACAGGCTCGCACCACCTCCGGTTCTTCCCCCGCTTCCCACTCCACCACACAGGCATGGCAGGAACCCATCAAGCAACCCGTGGGAATCCCCACCCCCGCCCGTTCTGCCACCCGCAATAAGGGTTCTCCCACGCTGGCTGACACCGTGATATTTTCGGGTAAAAATCGCACCTGCACCGCCATGATTCTCATTAGTTGATGGGTTTCCCTTCAATTGTAGGCATAAATCCTACCCGCAAGGGCTTTGCAAGACCGGGAAAGTCCCCTATAGTAAGAGATAGGATCAGCAGTACATAAAGTTCAACCATTCTCTGAGGAGTGAATGTTCCCATGAAGCAATTACTCATGTTGGCCATCGGCGGCCTCGTGCTGGGGGTAGCTACCCCGGCGAAGGCACAATTTTTTGAAGGTTACCCCAACGGTTACACCCATTTTACGACCGGGCCAAATACCTTGCCCCTGCAACGGATGTACAACCAAGTGTACTTTGGTAATACGGGCGGTTACTACTACCAATCCTGGTTGGCGGGGCAAACCCAAACCCTGGTGAATCTGCACATTGGCCGGTTGAAGACCACCCCCGGTGGCCCGGAAATTGCAGTGCAGACCGATACCCGCAACCTGTCGGAGTTGAATGTCAACGTCATGGACATTCAAAGCCAGATTCCTGGTCCCACCTACCGGGTGCAGGATTTCCCCAACCCCTACTCAGCTTCCCTGTTTAACCTGAATTGCCGTCCCATCGAAACCGGTTGCGCCCGGGATGGTGCCTTCTATCCCCCGGCTCCTGCGGTGGAAGCCCCCCCCGAATTTGCCCCACCGGCACCCATCCGGGGTCGGGGTTAAGGATTTTGTCATTTCTCACGCTGATTCACTCCTCCCATTTGTAAGCTAATCCCATTTCAGGAATGCGGCGGTGGCTCCTTGCTCCCGCCGTATTTTGCTATCTTGCTCAAACCAGGCAATGATCTGGGTCGGGGTGAGTTGCTCCACCGGCAGTTGGTAACTGGTAGCAATGTGGGTGAGCAGGCGCAGGGAAGAAATGGTCAGGCGGGTCAAAAATTTCTCATGGGTGGACAGCAGGGCACCATCCACCTGGGCGGATTCCTCCAGGGTGAGAAATTGCTCGTTCATGGGGTGGTATTTTTAATCGTGGCGAGGGCTTTGTCCACATGGGCACGGAAATCAAACTGGGAGTCAAATACTAAACGCACCACCCCTTCCGGGTCAATCACATAGGTCACCCGCCCCGGAATCAGGCCGAAGGTCGCCGGTACACCATAGGTCCGCCGCAGTTGATTATTGCCATCGCTGACCAGGATGAATGGTAAATTGTACTTACTTTTGAACCGTTCGTGGCTGGGAGTATCATCGCCGCTCACCCCAATCACCACCGCTCCGGCGGCCTGAAATTCCTCATAATTGTCCCGGAAGGCACAGGCTTCGGCGGTACAACCGGGGGTGTCATCCTTGGGGTAGAAGTACAACACCACCCACTGCCCCCGAAATTGCCCTAGACTTACCACTTGCCCGCTTGTATTCGGCAGTTGAAAATCCGGTGCTGGCATCCCGACCGTGATTTTAGCCATGATGGTATTAAGAATTATTACTTAGTCCTAGTATAGGTCAGTCAGGCGTGGAACCGGAATTTCACCGTGCCTTTTTGCCCTAGGATGATCACGTCCTGATCTTCAAGGCGCACTTGGGTAATCCGGGGGTGCTGGACATCGTTGATAAAGGTGCCGTTGGTGGAACCACAATCCCGCAGGGTAACGTGGGCTTCAGTCACCTCAATCTGGGCGTGTTGGCCGGAAATCTGGGCATCAGGGATGACGATTTGACAGCGTTGGCTATCCCGTCCCAGGTAGTGACTGCCCACCAGGGTAAATTCCTCCCCCTGGGCGGGGCCAGCGATACAAACCAGACGGCTGGGGCGATATTCTTCCGTAGCCGGGGGTGGGACGGGCGGCGGGGTCAAAACCCGGGTTTCCGGCTCGGGGGGGGGCACCAAAACTTGGGTGGGGGGTTCGGTCTCCAGGGTCGCAGGGGGCGGCACCATCATCCGGGTGGGGGTGGTTTCCGTGGGGTCAATGGGCAACTCGTCCCACCGGGGTACGGTCGGGGGGGTGACGGGAGCCGTTGCATCCAGGCTGGCGAGGGCAATGGTGACACTTTCCGCCGGGGAGGTAGGAATCCGCTGTACCGGGGGGACTCGACGGGGGCGACGGCTTAGCCAAATCGCCACCCCCACTGCCCCCACGCCTAAAATCACAATAACCCCACCGCCAACGACCAGCCCCACCTGCCACCAGGCCACGGGTGAGCGGTCTTTCCCTTGGTCGGTCTGTTCTGCCGCTTGGGCTAAGAGGGTTTGGGCTGCGTGGTGTTGGGGATAGCGGTGGAGGATGGATTGCAAAACCGGCTGGGCACGGCGGTAATGGGCTTGCCAAAAATGCCCTAACCCCTCCTCCCACAGGGCATTCACCGGACTATCCTGGTTTTCGACCCCCGCTTGGCGGAGAAATTGCTGCAACGTGGCGGTCGGGATGAGGGTGACTTTGCCACCCTGGGGAGCGGCCAACCCCAAAACTTCACCACCGGCCAGAAAGACGATCCCCCCCGCCACTGACCCAGGGTTGGGAAATGCCATGCCCTGACTGTTCCAGGTGGCGGTGAAGCGTTCCGGGGTGTTGGTTGCCCCAAGGTCGGGTTGGACGAGGGCGTAAACGGTGGTGCCAATCGCCGGTGGCTGGGTATCCCGAAACACTAAAGTCGGGGTCTGGGTCAACTGCACCGTCACCAAGGCAAGATTGTTCTGGGGGTTATATTTTTTGACTTGAAACCCGTAGGACTGGTCTGCCGCTCCCCCGGCGAGAAACGCCTCGTTGAAGCGTTCAAACTGCTCCAGTTGGGCTTCTTTGCGAATCAACACCGCCGCTTCTTGGATATTCTGCGGGGTGAGGGAGATTTTTTGGCGGGGGAAGGCTTCGTTGTGTAGTTCTAAGCGTTGCCGTGCCAAGTCCAGCAGCAACAGTTGCTTACCAACCGCTTCCCCTTGCGTGGCCGCTTGAACGACGGTTGCCAGGGTTAAAATGTGGCCGTTGGGATGGACAAACACTCCCGTGCCTTGGGTCGTGGCCACAGTTGTCCAGGTACGCTCCTGCCACCGCCATTGCCCCTGATAACCGCTGGTGAGATGGACAAGGGTGGGTTGCCGCCACAACTGGAGTTGGTCGGGAGTTTTTTGCGCGCAAACAGGGGGCATCCAGCCGAGCAGGAGTACGAGTAAACCGCCCCAACCTGCCTTGCTCATCGGATGCCCTCCACACGCCGGTTACCGGGGACTACCAGCCTTTTTCGGCCTGAGCCACCACATAGTTGGCCACATCGTCAATATCGGTGGCACTCAGGCGACCCTTGAAGGCGGGCATGGCGTTTTTACCGTTGGTGACTTGATAGACAATCGCTTCCAAATCCATGCCGTATTTCGCCAGGTCTTCTTTTTTCAAGGACTTGCTGGCGACCACGACATTTTTACCCCCCGCATGGCAGGCGGCGCAGTTCGCCCCAAACACTTTACCCCCGTGGGCTACATCAGCGGCTTGGGCAGGCATGACCCAACCCATCACCACCATCCCCATCGCTAACAGCACGGTCAATAGAGTACGCATGTTCCCCTCGCATAACACTAGATGAATCAAGCGGGCACTTGCCCCCCATGTATCCTACAAAATCTTTTTGGCCAAGTCACACAAAGTTGAGAAGATATTTAAGAATGTTACGATGCCTGAGGAATGGTTGGGGACGGGGAATGCTCAAAGCTGGAATTGTCGGGTTGCCCAATGTGGGAAAGTCCACCCTGTTTAACGCCCTGGTGGAAAATGCCAAGGCGGATGCCCAAAATTACCCCTTTTGCACCATTGAACCCAACCGGGGGGTGGTGAATGTCCCGGATGAGCGGCTACAGGTATTGGCTGAGCTTTTCCGCTCCCGGCAAATTGTCCCGGCGCAGATCGAATTTGTGGATATTGCCGGGTTGGTCGAGGGGGCGAGCCGGGGGGAAGGGCGGGGCAACCAATTTCTCTCCCACATCCGCCAGGTGGATGCGATTGTCCAGGTGGTGCGCTGTTTTGATGACCCGGATATTATCCATGTGAGCGGCTCGGTTGACCCGGTGCGGGATATTGGGGTGATCAATCTGGAATTGGCCTTGGCGGATTTGGAACAAGTAGAACGGCGGCAGGAAAAGCAAAAAAAACTCGCCCGTACCCAAAAAGATGCCCAGGCAGAACTGGAACTTTTAGCCCAAGTGGCGGCGCACCTGAACGAAGGGGGGCTGGTGCGACAGCTGGATTTAACCGAGGAATACCAGGCGATCCTGCGGCCTTTGGATTTGTTGACCGCCAAACCCATGATCTACGCCACCAATGTCAGTGAAACGGATTTAGCCACCGGCAATGCCTGGACGACTCAGGTGGAAACCCTGGCGCACCAGGAACAGGCGCAGGTGGTGCGGGTGTCGGCGCAGGTGGAAGCGGAACTCACGGAACTCTCCCCGGCGGAGCGGCTCGATTTTCTCGCCAGTTTGGGGGTGAGCAGTGGCGGGTTGCGTGCCCTGATTCGGGCGACCTACGCATTACTGGGTTTGCGGACTTTTTTAACCACTGGCGAAACCGAAACCCGGGCGTGGACGATTAAAGCGGGTACTTTGGCTCCCCAGGCCGCCGGGGTGATTCACACGGATTTTGAGCGGGGGTTTATCCGGGCGGAAACCATCGGCTACGAGGATTTGGTGCGCTCCGGTTCGACGGCGGCGGCCAGGGAAAAGGGGTTGATACGCAGTGAAGGGAAAGAATACCTGGTGCAGGAAGGGGACGTGATGGTGTTTCGGTTTAACGTCTGAACTCACCCGCCGTCAATAACTTTGGGTGATACGAATAGCTTAGCCTACGGTCGGGTGCAGTGATTTGTTATGCATCTTCAAAGACACTCCACTCTATCCCAAGCTGTTTTACGATTGCCTTCAGTGTTCCCAACCTTAAGTCTTTACTACCCCAGTCAGGAATTACTGCTACATTTTGATTTGAGAGATTCAGCCATTTTCTATGTGATCCTTTTGACTTTCTAGCTATTTCTTCACAGCCAAGTCTCCGCAGCTTTTGAGCTACTTCTTTGTATCTCATGCAGAAATAATTGCTTCTACTAGAGCAGGTGATTCCTGATTCAAGGTTTGCAAGTTGACTGGAAGTTCTTTGCCTAAATCTTGATAGGCTTCCACAACTGCTTCAAATGCGTCCTTTGCATTTTCCAGAACCTCTCCTAAAGAATCCGCCTCTGTGATCAGTTCAGGTAAAAGTGGGCAAGTTACTGTGAATCCTCCTTCTGGTTGAGGAGTAAGCAAAAGTGGAAGTTTGTAGAACATAGCAGTAGGTCTTGCATTTACGTGTATGCCTCAATCCTATCATTAACTTTGGACGAGTCTAGCTACGCAACTGACTCATTGCATAACGTGTGATGTCCTGCCCCTGTCCGTCATAGGCTAAGCTCAATAAAGTCATCGTTGGGGGCGGAGGGATGTTTACAGTACAGCAGGAATTGCGGCAGTATGAGACCTATATCCTGGCGGACTCGGCCAGCCAACATCGGGTCGAAGTTGTCCCGGAGCGGGGGGGGATTGTGACCCGGTGGCAGGCGCAGGGGCAAGAACTCTTATACCTGGATCAGGAGCGATTTACCCACCCAGACCTGACCGTGCGGGGGGGAATTCCCATCTTGTTTCCCATCTGTGGTAACTTGCCGGGGGATCGTTACACCCACAATGCCCAAACCTACACGCTCAAACAACACGGGTTCGCCCGGAATCTGCCCTGGCGGGTGGTGGGGAAAACGACCGAGGCCAGTGCCGCCCTGACGGTGGAATTAACCAGTGATGCCACCACCCGAGCCATATATCCCTTTAATTTCCAGGTGCGCTTCACCTATGAATTGGTGGGATGTAGCCTCATTATTCGTTCGCAAGTCAGCAATCACAGCCCGGAATCTCTACCCTTTTCCCTGGGATTTCATCCCTATTTCACCGTACCTGCCACCGTCAAAAACCAACTGCAAATTGATATACCGGGGGCAACCCTGTGGGATCACCAGACCCGCACCAGCCAACCATTTACGGGTTTTGATTTCAGCCAAGCGGAAATTGACCTCGCATTTCGCCCCCTGACCGGCCAGATGGCAACGGTAACCCAGGGTCATTGCCGCCTGCAATTAGAGTACGATACGCCCTTCACGACCCTGGTGTTTTGGACTGTGGCGGGTAAGGATTTTTATTGTTTGGAACCCTGGACTGCGCCCCGCTATGCCCTCACCCAGGGGGATGACCTGACCCAACTGGCTCCTGGAGCTGCCTGGACGACCGGGATACGGTTCACCGCTACGCTCAGCTAAACGGGGTCGTCACTCCCTTCCCCTTCCTCGTCACCTAGATTCGGGGGCACGGCGGCCACGGCGGCAATGGCATCCTCCGCATCCAACCGTTGCAGGCGTACTCCCGTCGCCATGCGGGACTGCTGGGATATATCCCGCGCTGCCTGCCGAATAATCACCCCCCGTTGGGTCACCAGGAGAATTTCCTCATCGGGGCTAATCAACCCCAAACCCGCCACCAAATCCCCTTTTTTGCGAAACTTAGTCGAAGTAATCCCCATGCCACTCCGGTTCTGGATGCGAAACTCCGCCGCTGGCACCCGCTTGCCATAACCATTCATGGTCACCACCAAAATATCCCGCTCATCCTCCGGGGGAATCATATCCATCCCCACCAGCACATCCCCCGGACGCAGTTCCATCGCCCGCACCCCCCGGGTCGCCCGCCCCAAGGGACGCAACTGCTTGTGATCCACCGCAAAGCGAATCGCCATCCCCCCCCGGGAACCAATCAAAATACTGTCTGTAGATCGAGCTAAACGCACCCAACCTAAATAATCCTCTTCCTCCAAACTAATCGCAATTAACCCATTAGCACGGATATTACTAAAGGCGGCCAGCGCCGTTTTTTTGATAAATCCCCCCCGGGTTAACATAACAATATATTCATCCTCGCTAAAGGCACTCACCGGCAAAATGGAAGTAATTTTTTCCTCTAAGGTAATGGGTAATAGTTGCACCAGCGGAATGCCACGAGCCGTGCGAGAAGCTATCGGAATTTGATAGGCACGGAAAGCATAAACCACCCCCCGGTCGCTGAAAAATAAAATGTGGTCATGGGTCTGGGCTGAACAAAATAAAGCCACCACATCATCCGCTTTCATCGTTGTCCCCGCCTTGCCCCGGGTCGCCCGACTTTGACAGCTAAACGTATCCACCGCCATGCGTTTGATGTACCCCTGTTGCGTGACCAAAATAATACAAGGTTCATTGGCAATCAGGTCAATATCATGCAAACTGCCCGACGAACTGGCAATAATTTCCGTGCGCCGGGGGGTGGCAAACGTAGTTTTCAATTCCCGCAATTCCTGCATCATTAAATCCAAGCGTCGTTCCCGCCGTTCCAAAATGTCAGAAAGGTCAGCAATTTTCGCCGTCAATTCTGCGTGTTCTTGATGAACTTTCTCACTTTCCAATGCGGTCAACCGGCGAATTTGCATATCCAAAATCGCATTGGCTTGGTTCACCGTCAATTCATAAATTGTGACTAAACTTTGGCGTGCCGCTTCGATATTTTCCGCCTGCCGAATCAGGGCAATAAGACTATCAATATTTCCCAACGCCACCAACAACCCCTGGACAATTTCATCCCGCTCCCTGGCCTTCTGCAAGTAATAACGGGTGCGCCGTTGCAGGGTTTCCTCCCGGAATTCTAAAAATACATCCAAAAACCGCCGTAGGCTGAGCAATTCTGGTTCTCGGTTCACCAAAGCCAACATATTGGCTCCAAAATTGATCTGCAAGGGGGTTTGCTTGTAGAGATTATTTAACACCACCTGGGGTAGCGCATCCCGTTTCAGTTCAATCACCACCCGCATCCCGTCCCGGTCACTTTCATCCCGGACATCGCTGATCCCTTCCATGATTTTATCATTCACCAATTCGGCAATGCGTTCGATTAGGGCGGCTTTATTCACCTGAAAAGGCAGTTGGGTGACGATAATCGCTTCCTTTTCTGCCCGTCCCGGCGCACTGACAGTTTCCACCTGGGCAATCCCCCGCAGGGTAATCGAACCCCGCCCCGCCTGATACATATCCCGGATGCCATCATTGCCCAGAATCTGCCCCCCCGTCGGAAAATCAGGTCCCGCAATATAGCGTTGTAATTCCGTATGGCTCATCTCGGGATTTTGGATCAAGGCAATCAACCCATCCACCAATTCCCCCAAATTGTGGGGCGGAATGTTGGTCGCCATTCCCACCGCAATCCCCGCCGAACCGTTCAATAGCAGTTGAGGCAGGCGGGCGGGTAAGACGGTGGGTTCCTGTTCCGAACCATCGAAGTTGGGGCTAAAATCCACCGTGTCCGCATCAATATCGGTCAGCAGGGCTTCCCGGCTCAACGCCCGCAGACGGCATTCCGTGTAACGCATGGCCGCCGGGGGGTCATCATCCACCGAGCCAAAATTCCCATGCCCATCAATCAGGGTGTCCCGCATGGAAAAGTCCTGTGCCATCCGCACCAGAGCGTCGTACACGGACTGATCCCCGTGGGGATGGTACTTACCCAGCACTTCCCCCACCACCCGGGCGCATTTTTTGTAGGGGGCGTTGGGTTGTAGCCCCAGGTCGTGCATGGCGTAGAGAATCCGCCGGTGGACGGGTTTGAGGCCATCTCTCGCATCCGGCAAGGCTCGCCCCACGATCACACTCATAGCGTATTCCAGATAGGAACGGGACATTTCACTGCCCAAATCCGTGGGAATAATCCGCTCTTGCAGGGTAGTCATGGGGTTTGGCCTAATTTTGGGTTGAATAGTACTGTACTAATTTTAGCTTGAATGCGTTTGTGATAACAAAACTTCTGGTTCATTGGTAGAATCAAAACTTCTCTGCCCCGGCCAGACCAACTCGCTTAGAATAGTAGCATCGTATTTCAGCCTGCCTTTGCGTGGAACAAGCCGAAGTCATTCATATCATTCAACAAGAATTACCGAGGTTAATCGCTCAGGATGCTTCGATGAGAGATTTTGTTTTGCGTACTGTATCCGAACTTTATATCACCAGAACCGAAGCTGATATCAGGTTTGACCGTATTTTGGCAGAGCTTGAGCGGGATCGGCAAGAGCAAGCCCGTAAATGGGATGAACAAGCCCATCAATGGAACGAACAAAACCGTAAATGGGCTGAAGAAGCCCATAGATGGGATGAGCAAGCCCAGCTATGGAACGAACAAAATCGTAAATGGGCTGAAGAAGTCCGTAGATGGGATGAGCAAGCCCAGCTATGGAACGAACAAAATCGTAAATGGGCTGAAGAAGTCCGTAGATGGGAAGAGCAAGATCAGAAATGGAACGAACAAAACCAGAAATGGTGGGAACAAAGCCGTAAATGGCATGAGCAACTTGCGGAAATTCGCCGCCTTGATAGACAGTTTATGAGTACGATGGGTGCTTTAGGTTCTCGCTGGGGTATTGCTTCTGAAACGAGTTTTCGTAATGCTTTAGCGGGCATTTTAACTGAATCCTTTAGCGTTGAAGTTCTTAATCTAAACCTCTATGACCATGAAGGTGAAGTATTTGGTCGCCCTGATCAGGTAGAACTTGATTTGATCATTAAAAACGGATTGACTATTGCCTGTGAAATTAAATCTTCGATTGATAAAGCAGGAATGTATATCTTTGACCGGAAAGTAAATTTTTATATGCGTCATGCCCAACGCACAATTAATCGCAAAATCGTTGTTTCACCGATGGTAGACAGTCGTGCCTTGCCCGTAGCTGAATCACTGGGCATTGAAATTTATAGTTATGGTGATGCTATTGAAGGGCTGTAGGGTATCTTTGATTTGCACCAGCAAAAAATCCTATCGCTGAAATGCCCATATTCTAGAGAACCAGGGACGGGGATGCCCTCCTGCAACCACTTATTTGGAATTTTATAGAAGTGCCCAATAATTGATTAAGCGGGTGCAGAAGTACCTACTTGATAGGTGGGGAAATCAATGTATCCCTCCGCCCCAAAACTGTACCAAGACTGGGGTTCGGCGGGTGGATTGAGCGGCCAACCGTGGGTGAATCGCTCGACCAAATCGGGATTACTGATCCAGTCCCGCCCGAAGGCAATCAAATCCGCATCACCATTGCCAATCGCCTGTTCTGCGGTAGCTTGAGTATAACCACAATTGCCCATGATTGCCCCAGCAAAAACCGCCCGAAATTCTTTCAGGTGCATCGCTTCTCCCAACCCATGAAACCCAAAGGCTAAGCCATCCATGATGTGTAAATAGCCCAAATGGTAGTGATTTAATTCTTGGGCATAGTAGAGAAAACTTTCCCGAAAATCCGGGGAACCCATCCCATTGTACACGCCATTAGGAGACAAACGCACCCCAACCCGCTGGGGCGGAAATATACTTAAAACCGCCTCGACAATTTCTCGCAAAAAACGGAACCGATTGGCTGGATTGCCGCCATAATCATCTTGGCGTAGGTTGGTTTTTGATTGCAGAAAAGTATCAATTAAATAACCATTGGCTCCGTGAATTTCAACCCCGGCAAATCCCGCTGACTTGGCACGCTGAGCCGCCTGGTAAAAGTCCTGCACAATCAGGGGAATTTCAGCGGTTTCCAACGCACGGGGGATGACATAGGGCTGTTTCCCCTGGGGCGTATAAATACCATCGCTACTAATGCCCAGGGCAGAGGGAGCCACCGGCAAGGCACCGGCGTGAAAATCCGGGTGGGAAGCCCGTCCGCAGTGCCACAACTGCAAAAACATCGGGGTCGGTACCGCCTCGACCACTTTTCTCCAAGCGGTCATTTGGGCATCGCTGTAAATGCCGGGGGTGTTCAACCAACCAATCCCCTGGGGAGAAATCACGGTCGCTTCGGTGATGATCAAACCGGCACCGGCGCGTTGGCGATAGTAGGTGGCCATGAGGTCATTGGGTAACCGTTCCACCCCCGCCCGAGAACGGGTCAAGGGAGCCATCACCACTCGGTTTTTTAGGGGAAGATCACCCAAAGCGTAAGTACTTAGTAATTGGCTGGTCATCCTATTTCTCCCAGGCTTAGTATCTCTTTGTCGGTAATGTAACACAAACCCAGGGTCTTTATATCAGAGTTTAATACATCGTCCTGTAGCAACAGGATTTGAGTTTTGCATAACGGTCGCAGTGGGGCAGCCCCGTCTCTGGTTCTTCAGGGTGTTTATCCACCAATCGGGTGAGATTGCTGTGACTACTGTTCTATAATCCAATTTGATTGCTGCAGTTAGTGGGTTCTAAGACCGATCCCCAAAAGTCCCCTTTGATAAGGAGGTCTGGGGGAATTATCCTAGTTTATATCTGGGTGTTTTTGCGTCCCTGATTATCCGTTGCTATAGTTAAATCGGTTCCATCCGGTCTTGGGTGTTAATAAGATTTGACACTTGCCTATGGTTGCAGTGATTTATAGCCATGACTACCTAGGGCACCACGTCCCCTACGGACACCCGGAACGTCCCGCCCGGTTGACGGCAGTGATTGCCGCCCTGGAATCCGTGCCTTGGCGTGACCAAATTCGCTGGTTGACCCCCAACGCCCAACGCCCGGTGGATGAGTACTTGCGCTGGGTGCATACCCCCGCCTATCTGGAGCGACTATCCCAGATTTGTGCCCAGGGGGGCGGCTATCTGGATGAGGATACCCCCGTCAGCCCGGAAAGTGAGCGGGTCGCCCGTCTGGCACTACAAGGGTGGTTGGATGGGGTGGACTGGGGGTGGGAACGGGGGGAACCCGTGTTCGTATGCGCCCGACCACCAGGGCATCATGCTCTCCCCGACAATGGCATGGGTTTTTGTGTTTTTGGCAATGCGGCCATTAGTGCGTTGTATGCGCTGAATGTGCGGGGCTTGGCACGGGTTGCTATTCTCGATTGGGACGTGCATCACGGCAATGGCACCCAGGCGATGGTAGAGCGTTATCCTCAGATCGCCTTTTGTTCCCTCCACCAAGACCATTTCTATCCCGGTACCGGACGGCGGGATGAACGAGGCGGTGACCACAATGTTTTGAATTTACCCGTCCCCGCCCACAGCCATTTTTCGATTTATGAAGAATTCTTTCAAACCCACGTCCTGCCCTTTTTACAGAGATTTGCCCCCCAGTTGCTAATTGTCAGTGCGGGCTACGATGCCCTCGCCAGCGACCCCTTGGCGCAGATCAATCTGCAACCGGCGGACTACGGCTGGATGACCCGGGGGTTGCAGGCTCTGAACTGCCCCATCCTGTTCGGTTTGGAAGGGGGGTACCATCTGGATGCCACCGCCCAGGCCGTAGTTGCCACCCTGTCCGCCTGTTGTCTCCCGGTACCAAACTGAGAAAAACCATTACAAGATATTAAGTTCTGCCCCTAGATGTGACCGAATTAGCGCAGAATAAATCCCGGAGAAATCAGCGTTTGGTTCTATTTCTTGGGAGATAGGATCAAGGGTGGTTCCCTGATAAGATCACTGCTGGGCACTCAGGTCTTGATCTGGTTGTCCGCTTGATAAATTGACATACCCTCTGGAGTAGGTTCATGAGTATTGTCACCAAATCGATTGTGAATGCTGATGCCGAAGCCCGCTACCTCAGCCCCGGCGAACTCGACCGGATCAAGAGTTTTGTGTCTTCCGGCGAGAAGCGTCTGCGGATTGCTCAAGTTCTTTCCGACAACCGGGAACGGATCGTGAAAGAGGCGGGGCAACAACTGTTCCAAAAACGGCCCGACGTGGTATCCCCCGGCGGGAATGCCTACGGCGAGGAAATGACCGCTACCTGCCTGCGGGACTTGGACTACTACCTGCGTCTGGTGACCTACGGGATCGTTTCCGGCGATGTCACCCCCATCGAAGAAATCGGTCTGGTGGGTGTGAAGGAAATGTACAACTCCCTGGGTACGCCGATTCCCGCTGTTGCTGAAGGGGTACGGGCGATGAAAAACGCCGCTGGTTCCCTGATGTCCGGCGAAGATGGCACGGAAGCTGGCTTCTACTTTGATTACATTGTCAGTGCGATGCAGTAGTTGTGAACCGTTGTTAAGCTGTTTTGAGGAACCTGACCATGCAAGATGCAATTACGGCTGTGATCAACTCTGCGGATGTGCAGGGGAAATATCTCGATAGCAGTGCCCTAGATCGCCTGAAAAAGTACTTCCAAACCGGCGAACTGCGGGTGCGGGCGGCGGCGACCATTGCGGCGAATGCGGCCACGATTATCAAAGAAGCGGTGGCCAAGTCCCTGCTGTACTCTGACATCACCCGTCCCGGTGGCAACATGTACACCACCCGGCGGTATGCGGCCTGTATTCGGGATTTGGACTACTACCTGCGCTATGCCACCTATGCCATGTTGGCGGGTGACCCCTCCATCCTGGATGAGCGGGTGTTGAATGGTTTGAAAGAAACCTACAACTCCCTGGGGGTGCCGATTGGGGCAACCATCCAAGCCATCCAATCCATGAAGGAAGTGACCGCCGGTCTGGTCGGCCCGGATGCCGGTAAGGAAATGGCGGTGTACTTTGATTACATCTGTTCTGGTTTGAGCTAAAACCCGTTGGGGGGTAGGTTGGTGGCCTGACCGTCGCCCATGTACCCCCCACGTTTATCCTTTGCTGGAGATTTCACCATGCGGATGTTCAAAATTACGGCCTGTGTGCCCAGCCAGACCCGGATTCGCACCCAACGGGAATTACAAAATACTTATTTCACGAAATTGGTGCCCTACGATAGCTGGTTCAAAGAGCAGCAACGCATCCAAAAAATGGGGGGCACCATCGTCAAGGTGCAATTGGCCACGGGTAAACCAGGTGCCAACACCGGTTTAAGCTAAGAAGCTAATAAGCTCAGTATTTTTTGGTTTGTTCTTGCGCCTAAACCCCTGCGGGGGTTTATTTTTTAGATAATAATTCCACAAACCGTTCTGGCTGGGTGGGGGTGACCAACAGGGGCAAAGCACCGGGTTGTTCCAGCAACACCAACCCATCCCCCCGGGAGATATAAAATTCCACCCAACCCCGCCGTTGCGTCCAGAGCCAGCCAAAACCGCCGCCAAATCCCCCGGCTCCCACCCGGACAGCCCAGCCCATTTCCTGCTGAAATTCCGCCAGAGATAGCTGCCGCACCCGCCGCTCCGAGTGAAGTTCTAACCACCGCCGCCGCACCGGGAAGCGAATCTCCAAACGCTGATCATCCCGAATGACAAACCCTGTCGGTCGCCAACCGCACCAAATCCCCCCGTAAATCAGAAGTAAAACCACCGCCACCAGCAAAAACGCTCCCCCCTGGGGTGCCAAGAAGGCGGCCACGCAAAATGCCACGGGCAATAGACCGAGAATTAGGGTCAGAACCCCCATCCCCAGCGACATCGGTGCTAATGGGAAATAATGCCCCATACTACACCGAGGCAATGTTCAGCAATTTTATATCTGGAGCCGTCCGTTTCACCAAGCCCGTCAGCACCTTCCCTGGCCCTAATTCGATCACCTGGCCTACCCCTAAAGCCGCCAAATTCAAGACCGTTTCTCGCCACCGTACCCCCGTTGTCATTTGGGTGAGTAATTTTTGCTTTAATAATTGCCCATCCGTAGTCGGGGTCGGGTCGGTATTGGATAAAACCGGAATGTTGGCATCCTGAAATGGGATAGTTTCGAGGTGGGTATGGAGTGCCTTGGCCGGTTCCGCCATCAGTGGCGAATGGAACGCCCCACTCACCGCCAACGGCACCGCCCGTTTTACCGTAATTTCACCCAGCAGGGCATCCACCGCCGCCGGGGTACCGGAAATCACCACCTGCCCCGGATGGTTATCATTCGCCAGCACCACATCGGTGGCCTGGGCAAGCAAAGCGGTTAACTGTTCGCGATCCGGCTCCAGTAAAGCCACCATCTTGCCCCCGCTGACCTGCGCCATCAATTCCGCCCGCCGCTTCACCAACTTTAACCCCGTAGCAAAGTCAACCACCCCCGCCCGAGCCAGAGCCACGTACTCCCCCAAACTATGCCCCGCCAGGTAGTCCGGGGGATGTTCCGAGTACAAATCCGCCAAAATCGTCTCCACCACATACAAACAAGGTTGCGTGTAACGGGTCTGATTCAAATTCGGGGCGGGGGGCTGACATACTTCTAAGACCGACCAACCCAAGATGGCTTCTGCTTCCTCAAACCGGGCTTTAGCCTGGGGATGCGTCAATAAATCCCCACCCATCCCCTGCGCTTGGGAACCCTGCCCCGGAAACACCCACGCCGTCTTAGTCATGGGCGCAACTGATTAAATAATTGCTGGACTTTCTCCCAACTATCCGCTGCCGCCACCGGGTCATAACTCCCCCGTTCGTTACAAAAAAAACCGTGGTCTGCGTCATAGCGAAACACCTGATGGTCAATGGCGTGATTTTGCAATTCCTGTTCGATCCTATCCGTCTCCTCCTGGGGAATCAACGGGTCACGGGTACCAAAAAAACACCAAATCGTGCCGTGAATATCCTTGGTGCGGCTCAGCGTCGGTTCTCCCCCCCCTGGGGTGGTGGTGGCAATGCCCGCCCCATAAAACGAAGCCGTTACCTGAATATCCGATAAGGTCGCCGCCAAATAGACCACATGACCCCCGAAACAAAAACCAATGGTGCCAAATTTTTGCGTACCAAATTCCCGTTTTAAGTAATCAATTGTCGCCTGTATATCACTCAGTAATTCCGCGGCCGTGGTTTGGTCTTTATAGACCCGTCCCTGCTCCACATCCGCAGTTGTGTAACCCGTCTCAAATCCCGGGGCTTGGCGTTGGTAAATGCTCGGTGCGATCGCCACATAACCCAATCGGGCAATGCGTTCCGTCACATCCCGTATGTGGGCATTCACCCCAAAAATTTCCTGAATTACCACAATTCCCGGATATGTCCCTACGGTGGCTGGGTGAACCAAATAACTGGCGATGTCCAGGGATTGATTGGGGACGTTGACCCATCGGGTTTGGATTTCCATACTGCCTCCAGATTGCCCCCATTGTATCCCAGGATAGATTCCCGAACCCCAAGGCGCAGGATGCTTACGGGAACCTCTTTGTCACCACGAAAATAGTAGTCATATCAATCCTACGGCATTCGTGAGAATGGAACAGGTCTGCAAGAATCAAAGTGGGGCGTTGCCCTGTGACCCTTGACTCTTTGAGGATAGGGATTAAATTATAGCAATCTTAAATGAATTTAGAATAGCGGTCGTAGGGGCACCACCCCCGTCTTTGGTTCTCCAGAATCTTTGTTCACCAATTAAGTAATATGGCTATATTCTCATGATTCAAATATATCTGGTATCTATCCATGTGACATCACGAGAAGCCCCATCGGTGAGACCCTGGCATTCCCGTCCCGCAACCGGCAGTCTTTGCGATAGACTCAAAACAAGACCATTTAACCGTCAACCCGTCTGCTAAATGTTAGCGATTTGTCAGGCTTGTCTTCCCATAGATAGGGAATTGCGTGGTGAGTGAACTAGAAAACGGCTCTAGAATACCCCGATTTGGGCGGGTCATTACGGCGATGGTCACCCCATTTACCCCGGGCGGGCAGGTGGATTATGCTTTGGCAGAGCGATTGGCGGTGCATCTGGTTGCTCATGGCAGTGACGGTCTGGTTTTGGCGGGCACCACGGGCGAATCCCCCACCCTGACGTGGGAGGAGGAGTACGAGTTATTCCGGGTGGTGAAAGGGGCGGTGGGGAACCAGGCTAAAATTTTAGCGGGCACGGGAGCCAACAGTACCCGGGAAGCGGTAGTAGCTACAGTCAAAGCGGCTGCCCTGGGATTGGACGGCAGTTTGCAGGTGGTTCCTTACTATAACAAGCCTCCCCAAGCGGGTTTGCTGGCTCATTTCTCGGCAATTGCCCAAGCGGTGCCGGATTTTCCCCTGATGCTTTACAATATTCCGGGGCGGACGGGGGTGAATCTCCTGCCGGAAACCGTTGCCCAGTTGGTCACTAAGGCAATAAATATCATCGCCATCAAAGAAGCGAGCGGCAATCTGGAGCAGGTTGCCCAGTTGCGCCAGTTGGTACCCCCCGAACGGTTGGATATTTACTCCGGGGATGACAGCCTCACCCTGCCCCTGTTGGCTTTGGGGGCGGTGGGGGTGGTGAGCGTCGCCAGCCATCTGGTGGGGGCACGGTTGCAAAAGATGGTGCAGGCATTTCTCCAGGGGCAACCCGAAACCGCTGGGGAACTGTACAATGAAATGTATCCACTTTTCCAAGCCCTGTTTGCCACCACCAACCCAATTCCGGTGAAGCGAGCCTTAGAATTGGCAGGTTGGCCGGTGGGTGCGCCTCGGTTGCCCTTGGTGGCGGCTTCCCCCCAAGTGGATCAGATTTTACGCCCCGTGATGCAGGAGTTGCATCTGTTGGCCTAAAAGTTTCCCTCCCCGGCGGAGGTGAATCGTGCTCGTTTGTTCTATTGTAGTTAAGTGAAGGAGCCTATGACCAAAACCCGTTCCCAGACCAATGCCGCCCTGAAAATCATTCCTTTGGGGGGTCTGCATGAAATTGGCAAAAACACCTGTGTGTTTGAAATCAACGATGAAATCCTCCTGCTGGATGCGGGATTGGCGTTTCCCACGGAATCGATGCACGGGGTGCAGGTGGTACTGCCGGATTTGACCTACCTGCGGGAAAATCGCCACAAAATCAAGGGGATGATCATCACCCACGGCCACGAAGACCACATCGGCGGCATTCCTTTTCATTTGCAACAGGTGGATATTCCCATCATGTACGGTCCCCGCTTGGCGATTGCGCTCTTGCAGGCCAAATTGGAGGAAGCGGGGGTGGCCAATCGCACCCAACTCCACCCGGTCGCTCCGCGGGATTTTGTGCGGATTGGTAGCTCATTTTTGGTAGAATTTATCCGCAATACCCATTCTATCGCTGACAGCTTTACCGTAGCCTTGCACACGCCCGTGGGAGTGGTGATTCATACCGGCGATTTCAAAATGGATCACACCCCCATTGACGGGGAGCGGTTTGACCTGCAACGCCTCGCCGAACACGGGGAAAAGGGCGTACTCTGTCTGATGAGTGATTCTACCAATGCGGAATTGGCTGGGTTTACTCCCTCGGAGCGGGCGGTGATTCCGGGGTTAGACCGGGCGTTTAGTGAAGCCCCAGGCCGCTTGTTGATCACCACGTTTGCCTCCTCGGTGCATCGGGTGAATATCATTTTGCAGTTGGCGCAAAAACACAAGCGCAAGGTTTCGGTGCTGGGGCGTTCGATGCTGAATGTGATTGCCCATGCCCGCACGTTGGGTTACATTCAATGCCCTGATGATTTACTGCAACCCATGCACGTGGTGCGTCATTTACCCGAAGACCAGGTGGTGATTTTGACCACCGGTTCCCAGGGGGAGCCGTTGTCGGCCTTGACCCGGATTGCCAACCGGGAGCACCGGGAGATTCAAATTCGCTCTGGGGATACGGTGGTCTTTTCCGCTAATCCCATCCCTGGCAACACGATTGCGGTGGTGAATACCATTGACAAACTCATGGCGCAGGGTGCCAAGGTGATCTACGGCAAAGACCGGGGGATTCACGTTTCCGGGCATGGGTGCCAGGAGGATCATAAATTGATGCTGGCCTTGACCAAACCCAAGTTTTTTGTGCCCATCCACGGGGAACACCGGATGCTGGTCAAACACAGCGAAACCGCCCAAAGTTTGGGGGTACCGGCGGAAAACATGGTGATCGTGGACAACGGCGATGTGATCGAACTGACCCCCGACCGGATTCAGGTGACCGGGCGGGTGAAGGCGGGCATCGAACTGGTGGATACCTCCGGTGACGGGGTGGTGGACGGGAAAGTCCTCAAGGAGCGGCAACGCCTCGCCGATGACGGGGTGGTAACGGTGGCGGCAACGGTGGACAGCCAGGGGCAATTGCTGGCGAACCCGGAAATCCATGTGCGGGGGGTAGTCACGGCGATAGAACCGGGGTTACTCCGCCGCTTGGTGCAGGACACGCTGGCGCAAACCGTGCGGGAACGCTGGTCAGAATTTGCCGTAAATGGTACGGACATTGACTGGACAGGGTTGCGGGAAGCGATGGAAGCGGCGATCCAACGCCTGATCCGCCGGGAACTCAAAAGCCATCCCCTGCTGATTTTCCTGCTGCAAACCACGGCTCCGACCGCCCATGGGACGGAAGAGGCCAACCGCCGCACCCGCAAACGCCGTAGCGAAGTCGCCGCCGTGTGACCATGCGCCGGGAATTTGCCAGCCGCTCCGACCTGATCGCCTACATCACCCAGGTATTCCCAGGGGCGGTGGGGGCGGTCAGTGACACGGTGGGGGGACGGTCAATTGCATTACAAAAGCTGGCAGAAATTCAACCCCACCGCTACGGCAAAACCCGCAATTACCTGGATGGGGCGGTGACCGGATTATCGCCCTACATCCGGCATGGGGTACTTACACTGTCTGAAGTGCGGGATCACCTGCAAGTGCAGGGCTACCCGTGGGCGGTGGTGGAACCCCTGGTGCGGCAACTGGCGTGGCGGGACTATTGGCAGAAATTGTATGAACAATGGGGGGAGGGCATTTGGCAAGACCGGGAACCCTATAAAACGGGGTTTACGGCAAAAGATTATGCCGATGCATTGCCAGAAGATATTATGCATGGCATAACGGACTTACCTTGTATAGACAGTTTCAGTCAGGAACTGCAAGCAACTGGGTATTTGCACAATCACGTCCGGCTATGGTTTGCTGCTTACATCATCCATTGGCGGCGGGTCAAATGGCAAGCCGGGGCGCGCTGGTTTTTGATGCACCTGTTGGATGGTGACCCGGCGAGTAATCATTTATCGTGGCAGTGGGTGGCGAGTACCTTTAGCGTCAAGCCCTACTATTTTAACCAGGAAAATCTCGCCCGTTATACCCAAAACCAATGGTGTGCATCCTGCCCCCACTATCAACAAACCTGCCCATTTCGGGGTAGTTATGAACAACTACAAAAACGACTGTTTCCCCATGCCGAATTTAGCCATTTGGGTACACGGCGATAGCCTCAGCCCCACCAATCCAGGCTTAATTACCTATCCCCAAGCCCCGGCGGTGTGGGTGTGGGATGAGGAATTGCTAAACCAATGGCAAATCAGCCGCAAGCGCATTGTATTTATCTACGAATGCTTATTAGAATTACCCGTAGCCATACGCCGGGGCAATGTGGTGCAAGAAGTCACCCAGTTTATGCAAGAACATGGCGCAAAAACATTAGTAACCACCCCTAGTCCTAGCCCTCGTTTTCAGAAAATTTGCCAAGAATTATCCCGGTCATTTAGCCTGGAAATTCTGTCTATCTCACCCTTAATTCCACCCCAAAAATACCTGGACTTAAAGCGATTTTCCCGCTATTGGAAAATTGTGGAACCACATATTTATCCCCATTGAATTTTGGTGACCGCTAATGCGTTTTGATGTGGTAACACTATTTCCTGAATTTTTTGCTAGTCCCCTATCCCAAGGACTGATTGGCAAGGCATTAGCCAAAGAAATTGCTACCGTCATTTATACCAATCCCCGTAATTTTACCACGGATAAACATCAACGGGTGGATGATGAACCCTACGGCGGCGGCGTGGGGATGGTACTCAAACCCGAACCCATATTTGCCGCTGTGGAATCTTTGCCCCAGATGGAATCCAGGGAAATCATTTTACTCACGCCCCAGGGGGAACGCCTAACCCAATCCCACTTACAACGCTGGGTTAATTATCAGCAATTGGTGTTAATCTGCGGTGCCTACGAAGGGTTTGACGAGCGGATTCGCTATCTGGCTGACCGGGAAATTTCCCTGGGGGATTTTGTATTAACCAGCGGGGAAATTCCTGCCTTAACCATTATCAATGGGGTGATGCGCTTACTGCCTGGAACGGTGGGCAAATCCGCATCTTTAGCATCGGAAAGTTTTAGCGAATCCCTATTAGAATATCCCCAATATACCCGCCCACCGGAATTTCGGGGTTGGCAGGTGCCAGATATTCTCCGTTCTGGGAATCATCAAGCCATTGCCGAGTGGCGAGTTGCCCAACAGCACCAACGCACGCAGACCCGTCGCCCGGATTTAGGGTGAATGTGGATCGTCTATGGGTATTTTTGGGAGAGAATGCGCCTAATTTCAGTGTCCAGTATAGGAATTTTATTGACCACAACATCCCATACAAGATCGTAATCAACGCTGAAATATTTATGAATGAGCCGGTCTCGCATTCCAGTCATCGCACGCCACTCAATGAGGTCATATTTTTGATGCACATCATCTGGTATTTTTTTAACAGCTTCTCCAACGATTTCAATACTCCGAACATAAGCCCGTTTTAGGGTTTCATCTTGGACGAATTTTGCTTGATTCAAACGAGAAGAACTCATCATTAGGTAGGTTGTTTCATCAAGGATATGTCTAGGATATTCACGGGGGGAGGACAACATACCCAACCTCATTTAAGATATGCGAGCCGACATACGGACTTAAAGATTCGGTGGTGATTAGATCAACAGCTCGCTCAAAAATATCTTCTAGGAAAAAAGATAGGTGCATAAAGTTATCAAAAGTTTTTTGACCTGGCTCAAAAGTAACCAAAATATCCACATCACTCGCTACGGTAGCCGTATTGCGAACAAAGGAACCAAAGACACCACAACGTTGTACCCCAAAACGCCCCTGTAGCTCCGGGTGGTATTGCTGGAGTAAAGCCAGCACCTGTGCCTTGGTTTGTACAGGCATTTTATCGGCGAAGTTACCATTAATTTCATATTTTACAATAGGGTATTCCCCAAGTATCAAGTATGTTGCTCATGGGACTCCCAGTTTACTGAGAAACCGAGACGGGAGAATGCCAATAGCACATTGCGTGGAGTGCCCCCATCAGAGAAGCACTTGCGGTGTATGGTTCTATGGCTACGCCACGCAAGCTAATGTCGCACAGCGACACGCAAGCTATCAGAATCTTTGTTCGGCAATCAGATAGTATTGCTATAGGTTTTATGCTTAATCGTGATGCAACCTTAGGGAATGACTAACACGGGACAGGGAGCTAGATTTATCACCCGAATACTGACACTTTCTGCCATACCTTCCTCGGTCAACCCCGTGCCTCGACAGCCCACAATTAGCAAATCCGCATTCAATTCATCCGCCACATCGCAAATGGTAAAGGCGGGTTGACCCACCCGCACCATCTGGGTGACGGTCATCCCCTGATCCGCCAAAGAGGTTTGCATCGTCTGTAGCCAAACTGCGGCAGCGGCGGCCTCGGATTCCGTGGGAACCACCACCAGCAGGGTCAAACTCGCCCCGCAAAAGCGCACGAGGGCAAGGGCGGGTTCTTGGGGTTCTTGGTTGTGGTCAAGAGCCAATAGGACTTTGCGAAACATAGCGTGTGGGTGACCTTTTCGCCGGTACAATGGGATGCGGACAAGATATATCCATAATTATTCCAGATTTTGGTGGAGGTACCCTGTGGCAAAGAAAACAGTGGCCGGTTTGGCACCCAATGACCTAGAGGGCAAACGGGTCTTGGTACGGGTGGACTTTAATGTGCCGTTGGACAAGGCACAGCAGATTACCGACGATACCCGGATTCGGGCGGCTTTAACGACCATCAACTATCTGCGGCAAGGGGGAGCCAAGGTGGTGTTGTGTAGTCACCTGGGGCGGCCTTTCAAAAAAGATAAGACCAGCGGGGAAGTGCAACTGGTCAAAGAGGGCAATAGTTTGGCTCCCGTAGCGGCTCGGTTGGGGGAGTTGTTGGGGACGGTGGTGCCGTTTGCCCCGGATTGCATTGGCGAGGTGGCGACCCAAGTGGTGCAGGGTTTGCAAAATGGTCAGGTGGCGTTGTTGGAAAATGTCCGGTTCTACGCCGAGGAGGAAGCTAATAACCCGGAATTTGCCCAGAAACTAGCGAGTTTGGCTGATTTATATGTGAATGATGCCTTTGGCACCGCCCACCGGGCACACGCCTCCACCGAAGGGGTGACCCACTACCTAAAACCGGCGGTGGCGGGGTTTTTGATTGAAAAAGAATTAGCGTACCTCCAGGGGGCGATTGACCAGCCCCGCAAGCCCTTGGCGGCGATTATTGGCGGTTCCAAGGTGTCTAGTAAAATTGGCGTGATCGAGGCTTTATTAGATAAGGTCGATCGGTTAATTCTGGGCGGGGGAATGATTTTCACCTTCTACCAAGCCCAGGGGTTGAGCGTGGGCAAATCCCTGGTGGAAACCGACAAGCTGGATTTGGCGGCAACCCTGATCGCCAAGGCCAAAGACCGGGGCGTGGCATTAGTACTGCCGACGGATGTGGTGGTGGCGGACAAGTTTGCCCCCGATGCCCAAGCCCAAACCGTGCCGGTGACGGCAATTCCCGCCGCATGGATGGGGTTGGATATTGGCCCTGATGCGGTAGCGCAGATTCAGCAGGCACTCCAGGACTGTCAGACGGTGATCTGGAATGGGCCGATGGGGGTGTTTGAATTTGACCAATTTGCGGTGGGCACCCGGGCGGTGGCAGAAACCTTAGCCCAATTGACTGACCAGGGTTGTACCACGATCATTGGCGGGGGGGACTCGGTGGCCGCCGTGGAGCAGGCCGGTTTGGGCGAACGCATGAGCCACATTTCCACCGGGGGGGGTGCCAGTTTGGAACTGCTGGAGGGGAAAATTTTACCCGGAATTGCCGCCCTAGAGGATGCATAGGCTAAAATCGGAAGGCAAGACCGGCGTGATGCTCCGGGCGTGAAACCCCAGGCAGGATGGATGGACAAAATCGAATGTTCCAATCCCAATTGCTATAGCCTGAATCCTGAGACCAACCGGTTTTGTCAGGTCTGTAGTGCGCCTTTGGAATCCGTACTTTTGTGGGTGACCGGAGACCCGCTGGTGGGGGCGGAATTGGAACGTCCTTACCAGGAGCGTTATAGCCTGCGGGGACCCAACTTGCTATTGGACTTGCAGCCGGGTCGCCAGCCTTTGAGTCTAGATACGATTCCGGTGGAGGCGCAACCCTACCTGCGGTTGTTCCCATTGCGATTGCACTTACCCCAAATCCATGCCGTGATACCCGTGGGGGGGCAACCTCGGTTGGTATTGACCCAGGTGCCCCTTTTACCCGAAGAGTATGGGACAAGCACGCCCCGTTTCAAGCCGGTGCAACCTTTAGGAAAAGCCTGGGGGGAGGCGACGGGATTTCGCCAGTTGAGTTGGCTGTGGCAGATTGCCCGGTTGTGGCCGATGCTGAGCTACCAACAGGTGGCGGGCAGTTTACTTCAACCCCAGCTATTGCGGGTGGAAGGGCCGGTGTTTCGCCTGCGGGAATTGGTCAACGATGGGGGGCAAGCGACCCTGGTGCAGTTGGGGGAATTGTTATCCCGCCTGGTACCCACCACCCAGCCCGTGGTGCGGGAGTTGATGGAGCAATTGTGTGGGGGGATGACCCAGCAGCAGATTACCAGTGCGGAAGAACTTGCCCAACGGCTAGATCGGGGGTTGGATGAGTTTCGCCATACCTGGAACGGGCAGGTAAGCGTGGTGGCCTTGACCGACCCCGGCCCGACCCGCCGTCGCAATGAAGATGCCTGTTATCCCGCCCCCCACCAGGGTCTCCGCCCCACCGGCACCGATGGCCTGCCCTTTGCGATTGTCTGTGATGGTATCGGCGGCCACGAGGGGGGGGATATGGCCTCCAATTTGGCGATTGAAACCGTCAGCCAGCAGTTGAATCCCCGGGTGCTGGCGAAGGTGGATACCAAGGTGGTGACGGAGGAATTGGCGACGATTGTCTGTAATGCCAACGACCGGATTACCCAGGTGAATAACCAACAGCAACGCCAGGAACGGCAACGCATGGGAACCACCCTGACCCTGACCCTGCTGCGGGACTACGAAGTATTTTTGGCGAATGTGGGGGACAGTCGCATTTACTGGGTGACCCGGTACGGCTGTTATCAGGTCACCACCGATGATGATGTGGCCTCCCGGGAGGTGCGTCTGGGCTACAACCTGTACCCCCAGGCGTTGCGGCAACCGGCGGCGGGGGCATTGGTGCAGGCGTTGGGGATCAATGCTTCCAGTTTGCTCCACCCGACGGTGCAGCGGTTCCCTTTGGACGAGGACAGCGTGTTTCTCCTTTGCTCGGATGGGTTAAGCGACAACAATTTGGTGGATCACTACTGGCATTTGGAACTGTTACCCATCCTCAGCGGGGACGTAGATTTAGCCACGGCCAATAAACGGTTGATTGACCTAGCCAACCAAAAAAACGGCCACGATAACGTCACCGTGGTGCTGGTGCATTACCAGGTCGCTCCCGCCAAAACCGCCGTTGCCAATGGCCGCCCGGCATCTCAGCCGGAGGAACCCACCACCAAGGGTGGCCGGGTATCCGCATCCCCCCCCGCCCCCCCGACCCAAGGCCGCCGCAAGGGAGCATCTGTACCTGCCCCGCCCCAGAGTCGCCCCCGCCCCAAGTCCCTGCCATTACCCCTGTTGCTGTTGGGACTCACCGCTGGGTTGGTCACGCTGGCCGCTGGCGGCTGGTTGTGGTGGCAGGAAAACAGCCAGCGGGACAATCCCCTTTACCTGGGTACGGGCACGAATCTCACTCCCCCGCCATTTCAGCCGACCCTTGTGCTAAGTGAATTTCAGGGCTACGTGAATACCCTGGCCATCAATCCCCAGGGTAATCAACTGGCCATTGGGAGCGAAGATGGCAGTATTAGCCTCTGGCAACTACCGGGAGGACAACCCCAGCGATTTCTACGCCGCACGGGGGTTTCGGTCATGGGGGTCACCTTTATCCGCAATGGGCAACAACTGGCCACTTTTGACCGCAGTAGTCTGGAACTATGGGGGGTCAACGAGGGTCGCCGCATCGGCCAACTGGTCGGACCAAAAGGGGTGGTCACCGCCATGACCGCCACTGCCACCGGACGATTTTTGGCGGTAGGCGATGCCAACGGTGCTCTCTATCTTTGGGATTTGGACATTCCCAAAGATAGCCCCAGTTTTCGGCAGCAACTCCCGCAACTCGGCAAAATTGATGCCCTCGCCGTCAGTCCCGATGGCACCCTCCTCGCCGCTGCTAGCCAGAGCCAACAGGTGGTGGAACTCTGGGATGTGCCCAGTCGCACCCGCAAATATAGCCTGACTCGCAATGACTTCCGCCACGGCATTTGGTCTGTGAGCTTTCGCCCCGATGGGAAGGTCTTGGCGAGTGGGGGCGGGGATGGCAAGGTGTCTTTGTGGAACGTGGGCACGGGGGCATGGCTGAAAACCCTCAAGGCACCGGGAATCGTTTACAGCCTAGGATTTAGCCCCGCTCATGGCCTACTGTTCACAGGCACCGGCACCACATCCCCCGACAGTCCGGTGATTACCCTCTGGAATCCCGCCAAGGGTCAGACCCTGCAAACCCTCAAAGGGCATCAGGAAGCGGTCAAAGCCCTCGCCATTAGCCCCAACGGTCGCCTGTTGGTTTCCGGGGGGTTGGACAACCAGGCCATCATTTGGCAAGCCCAGGAGTAGATAACCGCTTGTCCGGTTCGGGAATGTCCGTTACTTTTTTCAGCGTCACCTGCACCTCCATGCCCAGGTAGTCGCCCCGTTCCCCAAACCAGGAACCGGCTAGGGGCAGGACTTGCCCCGGATGGCGACCGATCCCCACCCGGATCAAATCCGTCCCCGCCGTAATCCGATTGGTGGGGTCGTAGGCACGCCAGCCCGCCCCCGGCAAATACACCTGCAACCAGGCATGGGTCGCCCCGCTGCCCACCATCCCCGCTCCCCCCTGATCCAAGTGCGGGTCGTAGAGATACCCGGTCACAAACCGACAGGCAAACCCCAACCGCCGCAGGGCTTCAATCATCAACCAGGCATAATCCCGACAGGTGCCGGAGCGCAACCGCAGGGTTTCCTCCGGGGCTTGGGTGCCCTCGGTTTCCCGCGCTTGGTAGGTGAAATCCCGCCCGATGCTGTCCATCATCCGTTGCAGGACATCCAAGGTCATGTCCTGATCCCCGGCCACAAAGGTTTTTGCCCAGGCCGCCAGGGTGCCCGCTTGATCCTCGGCGTGGGGACGCATAAATACCACCAAATCAATCCATTCCTCCGGGGTGTACTGCACCGGCACCTCCTCCGCCCGGGGATGCAAAGGAAAATCCGCAATCGCCGGAATGCCAAAATGCTCTCCCCGCAGGTGAAACGTGACCCGCAATTCCCGCCCCGGTTCCGCAAAATCCAGCAGGGCAACGTTATTGGAAAGGGTGTCCATCTGCCAGCGCACCTGGCAGGGGAGATTGGTGGCGATGCGGTAGTCCAACACCCGCCCGTGGGCACTCGCGCTGGGCAAAAAAATCGCCTGGTGTTGCCCAAAGGTCACCGGTTGCCGGTAGCGATAGGTCGTCGTGTGTTCCAGGTCGTAAACCACGGACATAAACGATGCACCCGCCAGCGTTCCCCCCAGGATTATAGAATGATATGGGTCTGCCCTTGGAATTTCCCATGACCGCCACCATCGCCACCGCCTACGAAACCATCATTGGCCTGGAAATCCACTGCCAACTGGGAACCGCCACCAAGATTTTCTGCGGTTGTAGCACGGCGTTTGGTGCCCCCCCCAATACCCAGGTGTGTCCCATTTGCCTGGGGCATCCCGGCGTGTTACCCGTGCTGAATGAGCAGGTTTTAGCGTCTGCGGTGCAAACGGGTTTGGCCTTGAACTGCACCATTGCCCCGTACAGCAAATTCGACCGCAAGCAGTATTTTTACCCGGATTTGCCCAAAAATTACCAAATTTCCCAGTACGACTTACCCATTGCCAGCGACGGCTGGGTGGAAATCGAACTGCCCGATGCCCAGGGCAATTTCTACCGCAAACGGGTGACCATCCAACGCCTGCACATGGAAGAGGATGCGGGTAAACTCGTCCACGCCGGGGCGGAACGACTGTCCGGGTCGGACTATTCCCTGGTGGACTTCAACCGGGCGGGGGTACCCCTGTGCGAAATCGTCAGCGGCCCCGATTTGCGTTCCGGTGCCGAAGCCGCCGAATACGCCCAGGAATTGCGCCGGATTGTCCGCTACCTGGGGGTGTGTGATGGCAATATGCAGGAAGGGTCTTTACGTTGTGATGTGAATATCTCCGTGCGTCCGGTGGGGGAAACCCGCTTTGGCACCAAGGTAGAGATTAAAAACATGAATTCGTTTAATGCCATCCAGCGGGCGATTGACTACGAAGCCAAACGGCAAATCGCCGCCCTGGAAAGCGGGGAACGGTTGGTGCAGGAAACCCGCCTCTGGGACGAGGCCAGCCAGCGCACGGTGAGTATGCGTACCAAGGAAGGAGCCAGCGATTACCGCTATTTCCCGGAGCCGGATTTGCCCCCCTTGCGGCTCACCCCTGACCAAATTGAGCATTGGCGGTCACACCTGCCCGAATTACCCCAGGCCAAACGCCAGCGTTACGAAAGCGGGCTGGGTTTATCCAGCTACGATGCGCGGGTGCTGACCGATGAACGACCCATGGCCGAGTATTTTGAAGCCACCGTGACCGCCGGAGCCGACCCCAAACTGGCGAGCAACTGGATTTGCGGGGACATCACCGCCTGGTTAAAAACCCAAAAACAGGACATCCGTACCTTGGCCTGCCGTCCCGAACAGGTGGCCGAACTGATTGGCCTGATCCAAGCGGGCACCATCAGCGGCAAGATTGCCAAGGAACTCTTACCCGAATTGCTCACCCACGGCGGTTCCCCCCAGGAGTTAGTCAAGGCGAGGGGGTTAACCCAGGTGTCCGACCCGGAATTAATCGGGCAATGGATTGACGAGGTTTTCGCCGCCTACCCCCAGGAACTCAGCCAGTACCGGGGTGGCAAAACCAAACTGTTTGGCTTTTTTGTGGGCAAAGTCATGCAAAAAACCGGCGGACGAGCCGACCCCCAACGCACTAATGAATTACTCAAGCAAAAACTAGCGGAGTGATCCAACCGTCCCCGACTGGCGTATCATCAATAATAATGTTTGCATCCGTTTTCACCCCGCCACAGGTATCTCCATGAGCGATACTCCCCAAGAACGTCACCTGTTGGTGCTCCAGGATGATGAGGGTTCCCGAGCCATCGCCCTGGAAGCTGCCACCTATTCCTTGGGACGAGACCCTAGTAATGCGATTGTCCTGAATTCCAAGACCGTTTCCCGTCGTCATGCGATTTTATTGCGTTTACCTAACCCGGAAACCAAGGGCTATCGTTATCGGTTGATGGACGGGGACAGCAAGGGCAATCGTAGTGCCAACGGCACCCGCGTGAATAATAAAGACTGGTCTACCGGGGAATTAAAACATGGGGATTTGATCAGTTTTGGGGATGTGGAAGCCCGGTATTCGGTCACCATCATGACTGAGGAAGAGTTCAAAAAACATACGGAAACCATTGACTTTCGTAGTATTAAATCCGAGATGTTAAACACCGACGAAACCCAAATGTTTTAGGGGTTCTCGATGCCAAGGATGGCACGATACAGAAAATCGGGTGGGTCATCTGGTAGTCCTAGTTTTGTAATGGTTAAAATGGGTAGAGACCGAGTTAAGAGGAG
>CAYZTU010000025.1:0-40866 GCA_964481635.1 uncultured Synechococcus sp. | reverse complement strand
CCTCTTAACTCGGTCTCTACCCATTTTAACCATTACAAAACTAGGACTACCCAATCCTAGATGAAACCAGCGGCGGTGCCCCCGTCATCGAAGCACCTGCGACGTAGGCTACCGATAATATGGGTATTCTTAGCGAGATAACCTGCGGCTGGTTCCAATGATATATGAGGTGCCCTGTGGGTTTAATCTAATCATGAGGGTGAGTCCAATCAATCCGGGGAGGAATTGTAGCGTCGCAGCCAGCAAATCCCGGTAATTAACAGAGCAATCACCACAAGCGTCTCTGTCCAAAAAAAGGCTAGGAAGTCGCTAAATACTCCCACCGGCGGCACATTTGGCTGGGCGTTGCGAATGGCTGGGAAAGCGAACAAAAGTGCGCCCATGAACCCCAAAGCTCCGGTTTCTGGCATTCGGCCTGATCGCAAAATCGAAAGAGCAATGCACAGCACGATCAGCGACAATGCCCACATGATCAACATGACAACGATCGAGAAAAAGATGACGGGTAACGATCGACGAATGTTTAGATCAAGAAAAATATTATCTTCAGCCGCATCCTTGTTGTCTGATGCCTGCACTAGGAAGCCGGGTAAATTGCCAAAGAAATCATACTTTAACACAACATATTCGGATGATGCCTCAGTAGGCTGAATTGGCGGTGCGGGGGTTGTACCGGCGGGGGTCGCAACCTTCTCTATAAAAATTGCCATCTGGGTACTATGGACATCAAACGGGTAAGAATTCACATTCCCTTCAAGGATAGTATATTTGCTTACTGGAAACTCGATCGGTCGTCCAGCCTTGATTTTTATTTCTTGCCTATTCACATTAAAAACATCAAAAAGTTTGACATCATTGGCAAAAAGTTTCTCCTCGGTCGCATAGGTTCCCTGAGGAAAAATCCCTAAACGGGTATCGACCTCACCTCGAATCGGGTCAAAACCCAGCAAACTAATTTGTACTAATACATGGTTGGGATCAATTTCTGCTTCCGTTTCCGGCGAAGGAAGTGGGCTCGGACTTTGGCTCCAAGCAGGCTGGGAAAAAGGAGTATGAAGCCCAATAACAGCCAATAGTGTCGCCACCAGCAAACTCAGGCTGATGATGAACGTCATCATTCTTTTGCGGCTGAGCAACTTTAGGAGCATAATCTACTGACTGTTCGTTAGGACACCTCTACTTTAGGACACCTGTACTTATTCGCAACGATAGAGAATTATCTTTTGGGAAGCTCATATTCTGGAGAACCCTACACCGCAGGTGCTACGGGGACGGGGGAAATACCCACCACACAGGTGACTGCGGCAACCGTTCCTTGATACGCCAAACCTAGACCCCGGCAATGTGTCCCCACAGGGCAGGCAATCGCACCGCACCAACCAAAACGAAGTAGGAATGAGTTTGGTTTAGGCTATAATCATGGTATATTAACCAAAATTTAACAACGCAGGCGAGGCACTTGAGGGTGATGACCACAGATTCTCCGGGAGTACGTTCGTTAGAGGGAGCGATTCAGCGGTGCCAGTCTATGGGAATGCGTCTGAGTCGGCAGAGGCGTTCGATCCTAGAATTGCTTTGGCAAAGCGGAGAGCATTTATCGGCGCGGGAAATCTACCATCGTCTCAACGAACAGGGGCAAGCCATCGGCCATACTTCCGTTTATCAAAACCTGGATGCCCTGACCTCCCAGGGGGTTATTGAATGCGTGGAACGGGCGAGTGGACGACTGTACGGCAGCGTGAGTGAAATCCATAGTCATGTCAACTGTCTGGACACCCAGCAAATTTTGGATGTGTGGGTGGAACTACCCCCGGAGGTCGTTGCCCAGGTGGAGCAGGAGACGGGCACGAAAGTCGCCGCCTACCGGGTAGAGTTTTTTGCCTACCGGCAATCGTGACCACCACTATCCCATCGGGGAACGGCAATCCTTCCCCCAGAACCAACCCATTTGCGCCAGGAACTGAGCCGCACCGGTAACCATGGCGGAGTTTGTCCCGTTTTTTTTCCCTAGGGAACCCCATCTATAATAAATGCGTCAGCGACCCCCAGAGCGTGAGGAAATTTTTATGAACGTAACCCCTAAAGCCGTCCCATTGCTCCCCATGTTGGGCGGGGCGATTGCCTTTAGCACCTGGATGGCCTTGGCGACCCCCACCGCCGCCACCCCCCCGGAACCCACCCTGACCACCCCCAGCACCGAACCGGCTCCCGCCATGCTGGACTTTTCCGAGGCGGAAAGCGACCTGTGTGTGGCTCTGTACGGTTGTGACTGCCACGGTTGTTTGAATGCCATTCGTGCCCTGCGGGGTTTACCGCCCTTGCCTTTGTAGCTTTTTTCACAACTGGATTTTTCACAACTAAAATGTAATGATAAAATACTCCTTGTTAACCTGGGGACTGTGGTTGGGTTTGGCCGCACCCCTGGGAGCGCAATCCCTGCCCAAACTGCAAGCTGGGATGCCCTACGCCACCGCCCGTTTGGCACTGCTGGAAAAGGGCTGGCGACCGGCGAGCCAACTGCGGCGGTTTCAGGCGCAACCCCTCACGCCGGTGATGGTGTATCTGTATGGGTTGGGTTACCTGGAGGTGGGCGGGTGCAACCCGGAGGGCTGGTGCGGTATGGAATTTACCCACAGCAAGGGGCAACGGCTGACGGTGATCACCCGGGGCAATGACCCGGATAATGATGCGGGGCCGTTGTTGGAGCATTGGTATATTGGCGACGAAGCGAAATAAGGAGAACCCGGATGTCCACCCTGGAATCGCATCTGCAGCGCTGGTTACCGGGGGTGGCGAGGGTATTGTTATCCGCCATTTTTATCCGCTCCGCCTTCACCAAAATCCTCGACCCCCAGGGCACCCAAGCCACCATGGCAAAGTTTCAAGTTCCTGGTCTGTTATTGATACCCACGATTTTGGTATTGCTGTTGGGGGGATTGTCGGTTTTATTGGGCTATAAAGCCCGGTGGGGAGCGGCGTTGCTGATCGGGTTTTTGATTCCGGCGACGCTGATTTTTCATACGGATTTTAGTCAAAATATACAGGTGATCCAGTTTTGGAAAAACCTTGGCCTGCTGGGGGGGTTGTTGTTGGTCGTGAGCTATGGCTCCGGCTCTGCCAGGGAAAAACAGCTACCATAAAAATTGGTATTTATTGATTCCAAAACGGTGTTACAACCGATTGCCATTGCCAGTTTATTGCGCCTACCGGAACGGAAATTGTGCCTGACCGTGCGGGACAAACTACCGGATGTACCCCTGTTGACCCCGGTGCAAGGGGAGATTGAAATTCAGCACCAGGGGACGTGTATTCAGGTCAGTGCCAGGGTGAAAACCATCGTCACCTTGACCTGCCGCCGGTGTTTATGTCAGTACAATGAACGACTGCCATTGCGGGTGTCCGAGGTGATTTGGCTGGATGCGGCCAAGAGCGACCCCAAGGCGTGGCCTTTGGAACAGGAGGTGCCCCTGGCGGATTTGATGGAGTATTTACCCCCGGATGGTTGGTTGGATGTGGGGCAATGGCTGTACGAACACATTTCCCTGGCTTTGCCCAGCCATCCGCTCTGCCGTCCCGATTGTCAGGTGGATTGGGAGCCGGAGGAACCGCCGCCCGTTGACCCCCGCTGGGTGGGTTTAACCCAGTTCAAACCCCTGGGATAGGTATGGACTTTGCCCAGGAGTTGGGGGTGTTGGTGCGGGCGCGTTACCCGTTGATCTACGTGCCCACGGCGGAAGAAGAACGGGTGGAGGGGGTTTTGGCGCAGGTGGGGCACAGTTTGGGGCAGTGGGGCGTTTATTATTGGGATTTTGTCGAGGGTATTCAGGGCAATCCCAATGACCAGGGTTTTGGTCGCCGGAATCCCTTGCAGGCGTTGGAATTTTTGGATAAATTGCCGCCCCATGTGCCCGCCCTATTGGTGTTGCGGGACTACAGCCGGTTCTTGGAGGATGTGGCGGTGGGGCGCAAATTACGCAACCTGAACCGCACCCTCAAGGCGCAACCCAAAAGTGTGATTTTTCTGGCTCCCGAGGTGCATCTGCCGGTGGAATTGCAGGAAATCGTCACCGTATTGCCCTTTGGCCTGCCCACGGCGGCGGAATTGCGCCAGGAATTAACTTTCATTCTGCAAGGCTTAAATCAATCCCTCGCCCCGCTGGTGATGGCGGACTTGGTGCGCTCTTGTCAGGGATTATCCCTGGAGCGGATGCAACGGGTGGTGGGGCGGGCATTGGCCTTGCGGGGCAGTTTGACGGCGCAGGACGTGGATTTGATATTGACCGAAAAACGGCAGATCATTCAACAAACCCAGATTCTGGAATTTTGCCCCCCGACGGTCACGCTGGCGGACATCGGCGGCTTGGATAACTTGAAACTCTGGCTCCAGCGGCGGCAACAGGCGTTTGGGCAAGCGGCCAGGGACTACGGCTTGCCCTACCCCCGGGGGCTATTGCTGGCCGGGTTGCAGGGCACGGGCAAATCCCTCACCGCCAAAGCCATTGCCCATTTTTGGCATTTACCCCTGCTGCGGTTGGATGTGGGGCGGTTATTTGCCGGATTGGTGGGGGAATCGGAGAGCCGCACCCGCCAGATGATCCAACTCACGGAAGCCCTCGCGCCCTGTGTGCTGTGGATTGATGAGATTGACAAAGCGTTTAACGCCCTGGACAGCCGGGGGGATAGTGGCACCACCAATCGGGTGTTTGGCACCTTGTTGACCTGGTTGGCGGAGAAAAATTCGCCGGTGTTTGTGGTGGCAACCGCCAATCAAATTCAAATTTTACCGCCGGAACTGTTGCGAAAAGGGCGATTTGATGAGATTTTTTTTGTCGGGCTACCGACGTGGGAAGAACGTCAAAGTATCCTCCAAGTGCATCTGTCCCGCCTGCGGCCTCACACCTGCGCCAGTTATGACCTGGGGCGTTTGGCTTGGGAAACCCCCGATTTTTCGGGAGCGGAATTGGAGCAGGCCATTATCGAAGCCATGCACACCGGCTTTAGTCAAGGGCGGGAGTTTACCACAGACGATATATTAGAAGCAGCCAGCCAGATGGTGCCCCTGGCGCGCACGGCTCAGGAACAGGTGCAACTTTTGCAACAGTGGGCCAGCACCGGCAAGATTCGCTCCGCCTCTCGTCACACCAGTCTCAGCCGCCGCATGGAACAAATTGAGGAACAGGATTATGGCGAGTCGTCTGCGTGAATCTGCGTCCCCCTGGACTTGGCTGTTGGGTTTGGTTTTAGCCACCACCTTGCCCATGACCGCCAGTTTTATTCTGGTGCGTTTGGGGCTAAACCACTGGTACCAGGTGACCCAACCCGCATCGCCCACCAGCCCCAGCCCCCTCCCCCAGGCGGATGTCATCCCGGCGGGTACCCGGATGCAGGTCACCGCCCCCGAGGGTTTGCTTGTCCGGGCGCAACCCCAGGCCGATAGCCCGGTGGTGGGCACGGCGGCTCCGCAACAAACCGTGGAACGCTTGGGCATCAGCCCCGACCAGCAGTGGGAGCAGGTGCGGTTACCCGCCCAACAGGTGGTGGGTTGGGTCAAAGCGGGCAATTTACAATCCCCCGCCACCCTGCCATCGCCCCCGGCGCAACCGAATTTGTGGGTCACGGCGCAGGACGGTTTAATGTTGCGCCAGTCACCCAGTACCGCTGCGCCGATGGTGACCGGGTTGGCCTACGCCCAGGAATTGATTTTAGTGGCTCACAACGCCGATAAAACGTGGACGCAGGTGCAAATCCCGGCCACCCAGACCACCGGCTGGGTGAAATCCGAATACACGGGCAGTACGCCACCCGGCGAGCGAGAGGGTCGGCAGGTGCGGGTCAATGCCCCCGCCGGTTTGGTTTTGCGCCAGGAACCGCAGGGTCAACCCCTGGCGACCTTAGCGGATCGGGAAAAATTACTGGTCCTCAACACCAGCAGCGATGGCCAGTGGTTAAAAGTATCGGTTCTCGCCACCCAACAGGAAGGCTGGGTGAATGTCAAATACACCGAACCGCTGTAGCACCACCCCCGTTGCCTTGGGATTTGAAGGGGGTCGCCCCCGGCATTTACAATAAATTCGTCTGCCCCGTGAGGGGATTACCCCTGCCCCGCCGATGACCGCCCGTTCTGACCTGTGGTTCCAAGCCCTGAATCCCCTGATTTACACCGCCGCCGTCATCCCCGTCCTGGTGGGAACCGCCGCCAGCTACGCCGCCGCCCCGGAATTGTTTAAGTTGACTATCTTTCTCTGGGTACTGGCGGGGGTCGTCCTGTTGCAGGCGTGGTTGAATATCACCAATGATGTCTACGATGCCGCCACCGGGGTAGATGTGAATAAACCCTCGTCCCTGGTGAACTTGACCGGGCAACCAATGTTATTGCAAATTATTGCTTGGTCTTGTCTGGCTTTGGGTGTTTTTTGTATCTACGTTGTCAACAAAAATTTAGCGGATAACTGGATTTTGGGGATTTCCGGGGTGGGGATTGGGCTGGGATATTGCTACCAGGGGCCGCCCTTTCGCTTCAGTTATCGGGGCTGGGGGGAACCGATGACCTTTGTGGCCTTTGGCCCCCTGGCTACCCTGGCAGCCAGTTATGCCCAATTGGGACGGTTTAGCCCCCTAGCGTTTTGCGCTTCCCTCGTGGTGGGGTGTTTGGTGACGGGGATTATTTTTGCCCATCACTTTCCCCAGGCGGCGGACGATGCCCGGGCGGGGAAACGCTCCCCGGTGGTGCAATGGGGCGGCAAGCGAGCCAGCCGGGTCTATCCCTGGGTGGTTTTGCCCGCCTACGGGGTCACCCTTGTCGGCGTGGGAACGGGCATCCTACCGGTCACAGCCTTGTTGTTTTTGGTCAGTTTGCCCCTGGCGTGGCGACTGGTCAGTTTTTTGTGGCAAAACTACGAAGGGTCTGCCAGTGGGGGAGCGATGCCCCTGGCGGTTGGGTTACACGCTTTGGGGGGGGTGCTCCTGGCGGTCGGACTGTGGGGCGCTCAGGCCAACCTCTTCTAACAGGAGCCGTTGCCGAGCCAACATCTCATCTAACCGGGGGGCATCCGGGTGATCCCAGCCCAGTAGATGCATTAGCCCATGCGCCGTCAACCAGGCCAATTCCTGGGTCAACTCCCCCGCTACCGCCTGCCGTTGGGCGGTCGGGATGGAAATCACAATATCCCCCAGGAATACTGGCGCATCTGGGGCGATAGGCACGCCCGTTTCCAGGGCACTAAACGCCAAAACATCCGTGGGGGTATCCTGACCCCGATAATCCCGGTTGAGGGTCTGGATTTCCTGGTCATCAGTGAGACGCAAGCCCATTTCGTAGCGGGGTGCTGGGGGCGGATTCAACGCCGCCAACCATGTAACCAACCATGCCTGCCAGGGTAAATCCCACTCGGTGGGGTCAACCTGGTGCCAGGTCAGGTCTAATTCCAGTTCAACCACGGGGGGGCAACGGTTTGCGCTCAATAATCCCCGCATCCAGGACTTGTAACAGCCGCTGGAGATTTTCAGGCCGTCGTTGGATGGGCTTGAGGGTCAGCACTTGACGAACGACCGGATGGGCAACGTCAATCATTTCATTAGCCATTGTACATACCTCCAGAGCGCATAGGTGGGTGAATTTGATATTACAAATACTCTACAGGGTTGTACTTAAGTGCAAGGTCAAGTGCCGGGGGAATTTTTGTTATGGTTTGTAACTTCAGGGCTAGCTAAGTAAGATTATCGCCGCAAGATTTTGGGGAACCAGAGCGGTGCGGTGCCCTGCGACCCAGATTAGGTCAACCTTGGCGTGTTCAGCTATCGCGATGAATGGGAATCCCCATCTACAGAAATGTTCTATTCTAGGGAAGCATCACAGAATATCTATAAAATCTATTCTTTTATCGTGATCCCCATGGGTTTAAGTCGCACAGCCCACAAAATTCTTTAGATTTTTCATAGAATCTCGAAAAAATAATTAAGAGATTAAAAAGGATGGGGATCAAGGCAATACCATCTAAAACAGGTCGGGAATTCATTTATCAAGGGTTGTAATCTCATGTCGTTACCCAGCACGGATTGGTTTGGTTCCGCCTGTCGCTGTTGTCGTCACTACCGTCCCGAGGGGCGGCGGGGCGGCCAATGTAGTCTCCTGGGGGTGGAGGTGCAGGGGGATTGGTCGGTCTGCCATTTTGCGGTACCGCCCTTTGCGCCCTCCTGGGAACGCATGGAGGGACTGGGGATGACGTTGGCTCCGGCAGATGCCCTGGGGGCGGTAGCGGGGAAACCCCATTGGCAGAGGGGTTTAGAACAACCGGCGGGGATATGCGGTTAGATTCTGGGCAACAGAGGTAAGTGGACAGGGGATTTTTTGGTGTGGGGAGCCGGAGGGCGCTCTGCCATCAGGGTCGTGGGTTCTGGGTCGGTCAGTTCCGGCTCCAAGGTGGGAGCGGGGGTGCCCTGCCAGGGAGGAATGGGCTGTTGATAAAGCTGCGCCTGTTGTTCCCAGTCGGCACTGGGGGCATAGGTATGGAGTAATTGCCGCAATTGAAGATTTTCCTGCTGTTGGCGGTAGCAACGAGCCTCCAATTCCTGTCGTTGTTGTTGCTCCAGGGTCAGTGCCGCCTCCTGCTCCTGGAGTCGTTTTTGTTGAAAGGACTGGGTTTGTTCTCCCTGTTGCACCTGTTGCTGGGATTGTTGTAGCTGGTTCGCTAGGGTTTCAATCAACCGTTGCTGTTCGTTGGCCGTGTGCTGGCACAGTTGGAGTTCCTGGAGAAGGCATTCTGCCTGGGTCCGGAGGGTCGCCAATTCCTGGTGCAGATGGTCGCCCAGGGTTTCCGAAACGGGGGCGGGTTGCAGAGTGAGTTCGGCGAGACTAAACCCAGGTATTGGGGTAAATGTGTGCTCCTGTTGAACTGACATAGTACCTCTTTTGTGAATCCCTTATTTCAGCTTATCCTGGGGATGGGTTCTTGACTACTACCTGAGGGGTAAGTTCCCTGAAAATCATGAATTTTTTCTGCCCTGGTAGGCGATAGAGGATCAGGTGTTGGAATTTAGGAAACGTGCGGAACATCCAGATGGGGAATGGCCTGGATCAAATTTTGAGTATAGGGGTTTTGGGGTTGGTGGTAGATTTGGTCGGCTGACCCGATTTCTAGGATTTGACCCTGGTTCATCACCATGATTCGGTCACTCATAAAGTGAACAACGCCCAGGTCATGGGAAATAAACAAGTAGGTCAGATGGAATTCGGTTTGTAACTGTTTGAGGAGATTAAGTACCTGGGCTTGAATGGAAATGTCCAGGGCTGAGACGGATTCATCGCAGATAATAAAATCTGGATTGGTGACCAGGGCACGGGCGATGGCTAACCGCTGTCTTTGCCCCCCAGAAAATTGATGAGGATAACGGGGCAAGGCTTGGGCATCCAACCCCACCCGTTCTAACAACGTAACGACTTGAGCCAGAGCCAATCGGGGAGACTGGCGGGGCAGGTGGATGCGTAAGGGTTCGAGGAGTGCCTGTCGCACAGTCATGCGGGGACTAAGGGAACCGAAGGGGTCTTGGAAAATCAACTGCATCCGCCGCCGCAGGGGACGCAGTTGTGCCGCCGAGCGGTGGGTAATGTCTTGGCCATCGAACCTAATGCTGCCGCTCTGGGACGGCAACAAGCGCAGTACCGCCCGTGCCAACGTACTTTTACCACAGCCGGATTCCCCCACGAGTCCCAGGGTTTCCCCCCGGTGGATGGCGAAGGAAACCCCTTTGACCGCCAACTGCTCGGCAGGTTGGCGGGGATAGCCCACCCGCAGGTCTTGCACCTGGAGCAAAACCGGCTGTTGCTGGAGCTGGCTGAGGCGTTGGCTGGTGGCGGCGGCGGAGATGGGGATGGGGGTCGGGTGGTTGTCCAGAAAGTCCTTCAGGGTGGGCAGGAGGGCGAGGCGGTGGCGAGCCGAGGGGCGGCAGGCTAGCAGTCCCCGTGTGTAGGGATGTTGGGGGTGCTGAAAAATTGCCGCCTTAGGGTTGGATTCCACCACCACCCCCTGGTACATGACCAGGACATGATCCGCTAAATCGGCCACCACGGCCAGGTCATGGCTAATGAGGATGGTAGCCATCTGCCGTTGCTGGCACAATCGTTTCATCAGAGTCAAAATTTCTGCCTGAATCGTCACATCTAGGGCGGTGGTGGGTTCGTCCGCCAAAAGTAACCAGGGATTACTCGCCAAGGCTATTGCCAGCATCCACCGTTGCAGTTGTCCCCCGGAAAATTGATGGGGGTAGCGGTTTAATAATTCTGGCAGCCGGTCTAGGGGCGCATTGGGGGGCAACAGTTGCACTTCCTGAAGCAGTTGCACCTGCCGTTGTCTTACCTGGGCAGGGGTCAGGGCTTGATGCGCCCGACAGGCTTCCGCCAATTGCCACCCACAGGGGTACACGGGATTGAGGGAACTGGCGGGTTCTTGAAATACCATCCCCATCGCCCGCCCCCGATACTGCGGCCAAGATTGAGCGGTAAGCGAACGTAAATCTACCGCTGGTTGCTCCGGGGGCGACCAGGCTAAGCGTTCCGCCCGCACCTCTCCCGGAGCCGGGACTAACCCAATGAGAGCCAGGGCAGTCAGGGATTTTCCCGAACCGGACTCCCCCACGATCCCCAACACTTGCCCCGGCTCTAGGGTAAACGACACACCCCGCACCGGGGTATGGCCGGGGAAGTGTACCTCCAGATTTTGCACGGTGAGTAAGGGCGGCATGGGGTTTCGCAAGGGGGTAGGGTTTATCGCATAATTAAAGCATTCTCCGCCTTGTGTGTGTCGGTATGAATTCCAACGCCACCCTCGCCTTGGCCACCATTGCGCCCCCCGACGGTCTGCCTCGTATTGGTCGCTTGCAGGTGTACACCGCCCCCCAGCGCACTTTTTTTGCGGAGGTGATGGCTCTGGCGATCCGCAGTGCCGGTCACGGCCAGAGTGTTTTGATCGTGCAATTTCTCAAGGGGGGTATCGGGCAAGGCTCACAACACCCCATGAAATTGGTGCAACATTTGGACTGGATTCGCTGTCCCATTCCCCGTTGTGTGGATACCCCGGATGTGCAGGAAGAAGAGGCTCATGCCATTCATCAACTTTGGCAAGCCACTCAAAACCTGGTGTTGGGCGGTCGCTATCAGTTGGTCATTTTGGATGAGTTGATTCTAGCCGTGCATTTGGGACTGCTGGGGCTGATTGATGTGGTGAGTTTTTTGCACCAACGCCCGCCGATGATTGATCTGATCATTACCGGCACGACCCTACCTGAAGAAATTTTAGCCCTCGCTGACCAGGTGACGGAATTACGCCGCTCTAGCCAAGGATAGCCAGGGATGGGGGTGCGGTTGGGAGCCAGGCGCAGTTACGGTAAAAAACTGCTGTTCCAGGGGTTACTGGTGCTTTTCTTGGCCTTGAACGGGGTCAGCTACCTCGGAGCCTATACCCTGACCCATTTCCGGCCACCCGGACAAAGGGGTTGGGGTCTGGCACGGCCTACCAATACCCGCCGTCCGCAGGATGTGGGGCTGACCGCCACCACCCAACGGATTCCCATGGGTCGAGCCGCCTGGTTAGAGACCTGGCTGATCCCCGCCCCCGAACCCCGGGGCACCGTTCTGCTCTTTCCCGGCAACGGAGGAACCAAGGGGAAACAACTGCTTGCCCCAGCCCAGGTCTTCCATCGGTTGGGTTATAGCACCCTGCTGGTGGATTTCCGGGGGGTCGGGGGGTCGAGCGGTAACACCACGACCTTGGGAGTCCGGGAGGCACAGGATGTGGCACTGGCGTTTAAGTACGCTCAAAGTACCAATTTGCCGAGGCCATGGGTACTCTACGGTCTATCCATGGGCAGTGCTGCCATCCTGAAAGCCATTGCCCAGGAACGCATCCAACCGGATGCCATCATTTTGGAACTCCCTTTTGCCCGGCTGTTATCGGCGGTACGGAGCCGCCTGCGGGTGGTGGGATTGCCCCCATTTCCCCTGGCGGAACTGCTGGTCTTTTGGGGCAGTGTCCAGCATGGGTTCAACGGATTTACCCACCACCCGGTCGCCGATGCCCAGCGGGTTCGCTGCGCTGCCTTAATCCTGCATGGTCAGAAGGATCGCTGGACGACGGTTGGGGAAATCCGAGAGATCTTTGGCAACCTCCGGGGGGTCAAACAACTGCGGCTCTTCCCGGAAGCCGGCCACGGGTTACTGGTCACCCTCGACCCAACCACCTGGCAAAGCACCGTGCGCCAATTTTTGGAGCAACGCTAGGCTTCGGAGCAAGTTTCTACAAAAACCAGCCGTAACTGTGTAACCCTTTGCCCAAAAAATTTACCCCCAGATAACACACCCAAACCACCCCAAACCCCACGGTCGCCAGGATAGCCGGTCGCCGTCCCTGCCAATCTCGGGTAATGCGGGTGTGCAGATAGGCGGCAAACACCAGCCAAGTAATCAACGCCCAGGTTTCCTTCGGGTCCCAACTCCAGTAGGAACCCCAAGCCTCATTCGCCCACACGCCCCCGGAAATGATCCCCACGGTCAGCAAAGGAAACCCCAACCCAATCACCCGGTAGCTGAGATTGTCCAAGGTTTCTGCCAGGGTCAACCGCTCCGGGGTGAGGGTCACTTCATTCCGGGTTAGCACCGCCGTGTTGCCGTCCCCCGCTGCCGCAACCGCCAAGTTTACCGCCTGCCCCCGGTAGGCTCCCGTCCCTACCGAACTGCCCCGCAGAGACACCGCCTGCCCCCGGGTCACCACCAAAAACGCCATCGCCAACAGAGAACCCACCAACAGGGCGGCATAGCTGAGCATCATCACCGATACGTGCATCATCAACCAATTGGACTTGAGTGCCGGTACCAGGGGAGCCGACTGCTGCATTTCCGGGGGTAGGGTGAGCGTTGCAAAGGCCGTCACCCCCAGGGCCACCGGTGCCGTCACCGCCCCCACCCACGCACTACGGCTCAACCGTTCGGCAAACAAATGTACTGCCGTAATGCCCCAGGCCAAAAAGAACAAAGATTCATACAAATTACTTAAAGGAAAGTACCCCCCCTCCACCCAGCGAGCCATGAGCAGGGCGGCCATTGTCCCATTGGCTAACCCCATCCCCAGGGTGCCCCAGTTTGCCCAGCTACCGGCAAACGCCAGATTCACCCAGTACACCAAGGTGGTCAACAGCAACAGGGCAAAGGCCGTATTATCCAAAACATTTTCTAAAGTCAGCAAATTCATAGGGGCAGCAACATTGGTTCAGAAACGTTTCCTATTATGACAGGTGCGCCAGTTCCGGGCATCCCCCGCTTTTGGATATGCCCTATCATGGGCGAAAGGGTGCTGGTTAGCCATGTTGGATTTTAGTAAACTGGCGGGACAATTACCCGGTCTGAGTCGCTACCTGACTCAAGAAACCCTCGCCAACCGGCAAAAGCTCCAGGTGGCGCAAGAACTGCTGGGGCAGGCCATGGATCAACAACCCGCTTGGCTGGAACGGATGCAGGATGCTGGGTCGGGGTTGGGATTCTCCCCCGCCGTCCCCCTCGAACCCCTGGCGACGAGGGTGACCATTCCCCCGGCACCCCCAGTCCATACGGTGTTGGCGACCGATGGTTCCCAGATTGCCCCCAGCCACCACGAGGCGGTGTACTGCTATTTAATTAACATTGGCTATGTATTGTTGCATTATGGTTCCGGGCGTTTGCCCCGTTTGGACAGTATGCCGGAGGTGTTTTACCAACCCCAGGATTTGTATCAATGTCGCCAGTGGGGGATGCGTACCGAGGAATGGCTGGGGCATCGGCGCACCCAGTTGGAGGCCACGATTTTGGCGGAATTGGCGACGGATTGGCGCACCCTGGGGGTACGGGAACCGGCGGTCGCCTTAGTAGATGGTTCGTTAACCTATTGGTTTTTGGAGGGGTTGCCTGCTCCGGCACGGTCGTTGATTTTGACCCCGATTTTTGAGGCGTGGCAGGTCTGTCAACGGTTGGGCGTGCCCCTGATGAGCTATCTGAGTGCGGGGCGTTCCCTGGAGGTGATGAATTTTCTCCGGTTGGGCTTGTGTCCCCACCTGGTGCCGGACTGCCAGAGCCATTGTGACGGCCACACGGAGGGTGCCCCCTGCGACAAGCTCAAACCCCTGCGGGACACCACTTTGATGCAAACCTGGCTGGAACCAGGACAGCGGGGACCCCTATGGCGCAGTACCAACCGGATTTTGGAGCATTACGGGGAGCAGCAGGTCGTATTTTGTTATGTGAATGTCGGTACAGAAGTCGCCCGCATCGAGTTTCCAAATTGGGTCGCAACCGATGAAAAATTATTAAACCAGGGCTTAAGTTTAATCCTGGCGCAGGTGGGCAAGGGGTATGGCTATCCGGTGGCGTTGGCGGAAGCCCACAATCAGGCGGTGGTGCGGGCGGGGGATCGGGCGAGGTTTTTTGCCCTAATTGAGGAACAACTACAGCGCAGTGGTTTGGGGCAACTCCTCCCTTCCGCCAAGGAAAGTCGTAAGCGGGAAAGTTTGGCCTGAGGTTGCGTCCCCGCTAGGGTGTTCACCCTGCCCCGCACCGGTTGAGGCCGCCCCCAACGGAATGGCAACAAACCTTACAAACTCTCCGTGGGGTCATCCCCGGACTTGGCTTCTAGCACGGGGGGCGTTTCTATCGTATTGGCCTCCCGCTTAAACTCATCTTCAAATTCCCGCGCCGCCCGCTGAAAACTTTTCATGGTTTTCCCCAAACTGCGGCCAATTTCCGGGAGCTTGCGGGGGCCAAAGACCAGGAGAGCCACCACCGCAATCACCCCCAACTCCGGTAGCCCCATGCCAAAGATATTCATTGCCAAACACTCCCAATAATGGGGGGCATCGCTCACCCCTTACCCTTAAATGTTTAACCCCGCCAATCTACCTTGAAGGTTTCCAAGATCAAGGAGGAATTGTAAATTTGCAAAATAATCAGCAGAAACACAAAAAATAAACCCATAAACACACCCATCAGCAGGGTTGTGCCCCAACCGGGGGCGACTTTGCCGTATTCGGAGTTGAGGGGGCGCAGGATGTCCCCCAAACGGGTACGCAGTGCCATAATCTGTCGGTTGCTATTAAGTTCCTGTAACATTATAAGAGTACCGTGACTAGAATGGACTCCCTCCTATGGAATCTGCAACAGTTTTTATTATTTCCATGGCCACCGCTGTTATTGCCCTGACGGGCTATGCGGTGTACGTGGCCTTTGGCCCGCCGTCGCAAGTCCTGGATGACCCGTTTGAAGACCACGAAGATTAGGCAAAGACGAAGTTAATTTTACGCACAAAGTAAATCATAGCCAGGGGTGATCGCCTAAGATGACGCTAGGGTGCATGGCAGGTAAGGCATGGGACGGACTGGGCTAGGGATTATTACGGCACAACGGCGGCACGAACGTCCCGTCGGCCAAATTCATGTGTATGACGGGTTGGGCAAAGGCAAATCCCAGGCGGCCTTGGGGGTGGTGTTGCGCTCGATTGGGCTGGGGATCAATACGGGCAAGCAGAACCGGGTATTGTTGCTTCGGTTTCTCAAAGGGCCAGGGCGGGTGTACGACGAGGATGGGGCGATTGAAGCCCTGGAGCAGGCGTTTCCCCACTTGATTGACCAGGTGCGTACCGGGCGGGCGGAGTTTTTTGGGCCGGAGGAGATCACGGCCAATGACCGCATGGAAGCGGAGCGGGGATGGCACATCGCCAAGGGAGCGATTCTGTCGGAACTGTACTCGGTGATTGTCCTGGATGAAATTAACCCGGTGCTGGATTTAGGGTTGCTGCCGGTGACGGAGGTAGTGGATATTTTGGCGGAAAAACCCGACTCTTTGGAGGTGATTGCCACCGGGCGGGCGGCTCCCCGGGAATTGATTGAAATTGCGGATTTGCATTCGGAGATGCGTCCCCACCACCATCCCACGGCGGAACAGTATGGGATTACGGGCATCGAAATCTACACCGGGGCAGGCAAGGGCAAGTCCACCAGTGCCCTGGGGAAAGCGTTGCAAGCAATTGGGCGGGGGATTCGTCTGGATTTGTCCCATCGGGTGTTGATTTTGCAATGGCTCAAGGGCGGGTCGGGCTATACGGAGGATGCGGCCATCCAAGCCCTGCAACACAGTTACCCGAATTTGGTGGATCACCAGCGCTGTGGCCGGGATGCAATTGTCTGGTGGAAAGAGCGGCAGGAATTGGACTACGTGGAGGCGGAACGGGGTTGGGAGATTGCCCAGGCTGCCATTCTGTCGGGTCTGTACAAAACGATTATTTTGGATGAACTGAATCCGACGGTTGACCTGGAATTATTACCCCAAACCCCGATTATCCAAACCCTCCTGCGGAAACCCCAACATACGGAGGTGATTATCACGGGGCGGTGTCGGCAACTGCCTGCCTATTTTGACCTCGCCAGTATCCATTCGGAGATGGTGAATCACAAACATTACGCCGAGCGGGGGGTGGATTTGAAGCGGGGGGTAGATTATTAGGTGATTAGCGACGGAGATCACACCGCTGGGGGCAGATTGCGGTCACAATGGGGAGGGTAAGCAGGGCGTTTTTTCTGGAGTATGGCGATGAAATCCCTCAATCTCTTGGCGGCGATGGTAGTGGTGGGTTTGGCGGCGTTGCCGGTGGGTGCTGAGAATGTGTCCGAGGTACGGCAATTATTAAACTCTAAAGCCTGTGCTAACTGTGACCTGCGGGGGGCAGACCTGCGAGGAGCGAAATTGGGGAATGCGAATCTCCAGGGGGCAGACTTGACCCGTGCCAACCTGCGGGGGGCGGACTTGACGGGTGCGGATTTGAGTAGTACAGATTTGCGGAATGCGGATTTGCGGGGGGCGAACCTCAGCTATGCCAAGCTCGATGATGCCGACCTACGGGGGGCGAATTTGGAAGGGGCGAACCTGCGGGGGACGGATTTGGAGCGGCGCAATCCCGGGGAATTTGGCGGCAAATCCACCCTGAAAAGTATCCCGGCACCCCGTTAATGCGCTGGGGTTGGCTGGTTGGCTTGGTTGTCCTTTGGTCGGGAGGGGTGTCCGCATTGCCGCCGCCCCGCCTACCTACGCCGGTGGTGGATCAAGCCCTAACGGGTTTACCTCGCTGGCAGCGGCAGGGACAAACGCTGACATTAACAGCGACATTTCCTGATTTTGTGCAGGCAATGGGGTTTGTGAATCAGTTGGTCGCACCATCCGAGCGGTTGGGGCATCACCCGGAGATTACGATCATTTACAACCGGGTAACTTTGATACTCACCACCCATGATGCGGGGGGGTTGACCCAGTTGGATTTAGACTTGGCACAGGTGGTTCAGGGGTTGTTGGGTTCGCCTTGATGGATGTGCGGTTTTCAAGGGGGTTTTTCTATGTATCCAAGGGGCTTTTGATCGCCCGTACCCCTGTAAAACGTGGGTGTAAATCATCGTCGTCTTCACATCCTTGTGTCCCAATAACTCTTGTACGGTTCTAATGTCATAACCGTTTTGGAGCAAATGGGTGGCAAAGCTATGGCAAAACGTATTTATAGCTGTTTTGATTAAATTTGAGACATTAGTCTTCACCCCCCTGACCCCCCTTACTAAGGGGGGAAATGGATTGATAGTCCCCCTTGCCAAGGGGGATTTAGGGGGTATCCCTCTCAGTTCTAATTGAAATGACTATACAAACAACGATTCTGATATAGTCTTTTTGTTTATTACGGAGTACAGCTAAAAATCTTCTCGGAGGTGTATCCAATCGTCAACCCTATTGTTCCATCCAAAATCTTTGTATCCCATAATTGCTGAAAAGACCGTAGGGAACCTCTATTTATTGCAACCAGCAGAAAATAAAATCATCTCGCTGGAATGCCCACGGAGAACCAGAGACGGGGGCACGCCTACGGCGCACTGCCTGTAGCGCCCCTGCGACCGCTTATCCCTAATTAATAGAGGTTCCCTGTAAATTAATTGATTAAAACCCTTGAAATCCCATCGTATCTACGGCCATCATTTTTTGATTATGCTTATCAGATTGAGATAAAAATGGCTGTTGTCTTAGCCCAATTCGATGGAGGAAAATTCCTAAAAGAATGAAAGTTAAGCCAACATACTGTACGGGGGTTGGCACTTCTCCCAGCAGCAGGTATGCGGCCACAAAACCGGCAATCGGATAAATTGAATGAGCCAAAGCAATTTCGGCGGTAGTAGAAACCTGCAAACCTTTATACCAAGCCAGTTGTCCTCCCACTACAATCACCAAACCATAGACCAACATCCATCCCCAGACAATGGGATTAGTTAAATCTTGGAAATGAGATGCCCCAAATAATATCCAAGTTAGTAGCGCAAATACGATGGTTCCCATCACCGTCCGCACGATATTAAAGAACCCCAATGGCACATTTTGTAACGCTGATTGACTCATCACATTTCCCAAAGCGGCACACCCTGCCCCTAGCAAGGCCAGCCATTCCCCGCTGCCAATCGGCAATCCCATCATCCCCACATCCGCCCCAGAGAATAGGATGGTTCCGGCTACGCCCAGGAAGGAAACCCCAGCCGCCAAGACCGTCCAGCCCCGAACCCGTTCGCCGCCTATCCAAGCCACTGCCGCCAAGGTCAACAGAGGTTCTGCCCGAGAAACAATCACCACGGTATTCGCAGAGGTGCGTTCCAACGCCAGGAGAATGGCGGCGGGCGCAATCACCCCGGACAATACAGCCACCCCCACCAAACGCAACCAATCCCGCCGGGGCAAACGAGGCCAACGCTGGGGGCAACCCAACACCAAAAAAGATGCCAAAGCCCAGATATTGCCTGCCAAAAGCAGATTACAAAATGTCAGCAGGTTCACCCCCTCGGCATTTGTCCCCAAGGTCATCAACTTCTGGGTAAACGCATTAGCAGTACCAAAAATCATCACCGCCAGGATCAACCACCATCGTCCAGAACCTTTATTCATCGGAAATGTGCCGTCATCGCATTGCCCCCATCCTATCGGTTTTGCATTCTGGGCGGTCGCATAACTGCCATTCCCAAAATGTCCCGGTTACAATCAGGGTGTCATCGGTAGTTAGAGTTTAGGGGGTAAAAACCATGAAAATTATCCATCATGACGGCGAGCGATTGGTGCTGGAAATCGCTTCTGGGAGTATCGCCGTTGCCTGGGGTTCATTCACTTTTTTTGGGATGCTCTGGCTGGGGTTGGGTGGGGGTATTATTGCCCAAACTCGCTCAATTCGCTGTGAAAGAATTGAACCCACAGTGGTCAATTGCCAAATTATAGATAGTCTGTTTTGGGGGGCGATCCAGCGAGTAAAAATGGTAAATAATGTCCGCAGAGCTTTTGTGGACGAGGAAATTGGCTATAGCGATGCCAGCCAATATCCCATTTATCGAGTATTTTTAGAGATTGACGGGACAAAAGAAGTTCCATTCACTGATTGGGAACGGAGTTTAACATGGACGAATCAAGTGAAAAATTCCTTGGAAGGATTTTTGAACTCCGAAGCCATAACCTATGGTTTTGATTTGAATTCCTCTCGTAATGTTTGGGGGGCAATCCTTTCATTTGGTCTGATTACGCTTAGCTTTCTATGGCTATTTGTCGCTCCCTACCGAGTTTGCCTAATTCTTAATAAGGCGATGAATCAGGCTTTAATAATTCAGAATTATGTCCTCTCCACCCGCAAACAAACACTCAACTTAAACTTGGTTTCTCTACAATTTAAGGAAGATACAGATAGTGATGACGACATCTATTATATTGTTATACTGGCGACTCCCGGCCTCGGAACCCAGAGTTATACGCTAAACAAAGGTTATGAACGGCAAGAAGTTGAGGATTACTGGCAATTGAATCCTGATATTCAGCTAATAAAACAGTTCGTCCGGTCGGAAGACTTGTTCCCTGAAAAACCAAATTCAGGGGGTGAATGATGCGGACGCAGAGACTCGAACTCTGACCCGTAAGGACTGGAACCTAAATCCAGCGCGTCTACCAATTCCGCCACGTCCGCAGGCATCATCCAATTATAGCGTTGGCGGGGAATCGAAACTTCCCGCCCTCTCTCAAATCGAGCCAAAGAATTGGGTGAAGTGCTCTGCTAGGGTTTTCTGCCTAACTCTTGTCCTAACATCACCCGTGACCGCCGCAGTCCCGATTCTCCCAAGATAATATCCTGATTTTGACTGGCAATTTGCTCAATGGTGGGCGTGTTCAGGTTGATGGGATTGTTGGGCAGGGTAAAAAAGGATGGGATACCAATCGTGCCACTCTCCACATTGATGGTCACATTTTGGGTTGCCAGTTCACTGAAAGTGAGGCTAGTTTCACTGAAAGAAATACTGAAATTATAACTGGTCGTTCCCCCGGTTACCGTACCATTCAAGTTGGCAGTACTTCCCGTAAAATTGGTGTTTCTGATGGAACCATTGACCTGAGAAAAATTAAAATTTCTCTGCGTGTAATTAAACCCTAAAAATTCACATTCGCAGGAAAAGATCGGTTGCAAGGGCAAGGTGGCCGGTGCAATCCCACTCGTGACATTGACAGTGCCAAAGGGTGTGAGCAAGGAGCCATTCAGATTATCAAAAAAGGAGCGACTCACGATGGATTCTGTTTTTTCCGTTACGCTGAAAACTGTACTTTGCACCGCTCTGGCGTTCACCGACCCGGGTGCCACGGGTACCAAAGTAAATTGAGCCAGGGCAGGCGCACCCACAACACTCGTGAGGAGGGTAAGAACCGTTCCAGACCAAAGGACTTTTGAGGACAACATGGGGTAACTCCTAAGTAGTTTAGTTTAATATTCTAGACAAATCTCCCGTTCCTGGCACTAAAACGTAAAAGTTGTTCGCAATACCCCCACCGTAATGGTGTCACTACCTTCGGTTTGGGCGGGGTCAAAGATAAATATCACCCCCGGTGTGATGCTGATAAACCGGGAAAGTCGCCAGCGATAAAACAATTCTAAATGGGTAGTGCTTCCGGGTTGGCCGCCCGCCAGGCCACCATTGCCACTGACTGTACCAGGGATATTCAGGGTTTCAATCCCACCCACACTGGTACGGATGTCACTGCTGGTAATTTTGGGGGGTTGACCCACATAAATCCCCGCCAAGTTGCCCGAACCAAATAAATCCGGGAAATTCAAAAAAGTCATCCAGTTCAGGGTTTCCACCGTGCCATCAAAACTTTCGTTTTGTACCTGAGAATTGGCATAACCCACCCACCCCCCGACCTGAAACCGGCGGCTGACCCGCCAAAGCACCGTACTCCCCACCGCATTGGTTGACCAACTCGAACCGATAAACCCGATCAGGTCATCCCCCACCCCCGTATTGAGAAAGGCATTATCGCTGTAAGAATTTAAGTAATACACCGTGACATCCAGTTGATCCACGGGAATCGCCGCAAATTGAATGCCAAAGGTAAACGGGCCACCAAACAAGCCCCCGGTGCGGGTACCAACGGCGGGGATACTGGCGGGGGTAGCTCGGTTGCCCGCCCCATAGACCGCTTGGATGCTAAAACGGTCGCTCACTTGCCAGTCAAATCCCGCCCCGGTTTCCACATTCCCCAGGTTGATAATCGGGTTCCGCTGGGCAAACTGGGAAATCGGGCCTTGCCCAGCACTTTCATAACGGTTAGGTCCCCGGAACACGGTGACAGGACTCACCCCCAACGCCCCCACAATAATGGCAAAATCATCCCGTGCCTGCCACCGGTAGGTCAGGTCGCTCAGGCGTAAGTTGCCCAGGGTATTGAGTTCATATCCTAAACGGGTGTAGGTATCGTTCAAGAAAAAGGGCAAGTTATTGAATCCCGCACCCGTGGACAAATCCCCCGCTTGCAAACCCGTTAACAAAATACTGCGGTCGGTAAATTGAGTGACCAGGGCTAATTGTAAGTTGTACCCAAAGGTCACCGCCGTACTCGGGTCATCCGTATCGGGGCGGCCATCCCGTGGTGCCAGGTCAGAAGTATTCGCTAAACGCCCCTGCATTCCCAAAATCAATTGGCCGTAGAGTTTGGTCGTGGTGCTAAATTGCTGGGCTTCCAGGGTGGCGGTGCGAGATTCTAACGTATCCACCCGTCCACGCAAAACCGCCAATTCCGGGGCAAATTCTTCTTGCAAGCGTTGCAGTGTCAGCATCTCGGCTTTGGTGGCCAGGGGTTCGACCGCCGTTTTCAGCAATTCATTGATGCGATCCAAGCAGGCATTCAAACCGGCGGCAAATTCGTAGCGAGTTAGGGTGCGGTGGCTTTTGTAGGCGGGAGGATTGGTGGCATAACCAACAATACAACCGTAGCGTTCCACCAAAGATTGCAGAGCCAAAAATGCCCAGTCCGTGGGTTTCACATCATTAAACTCTGCTACCGAAGTGACTTGGGAAAAATCCTTGACGCTGATTTCTTCTTGACCATATTGCCGCACTTGTTGAATAGATTCCCGGTCACCCGCTCGGGCAATCTGACCAATGAAGAATAAACCGAAAACTACGCTCAAGCCATGAAAAAAGCGTAAAACGTTCATATTTAGTTGCCTGCACACCACTAATTAATACGCTAACATGGGTAATCTAAGTCTGTCTATCGGGGTAGGATAGCAAGCCGTACATTAAATTTTGGATTCTCTTGCGCTTGTAATTTTTGCAACAGAATAGAACCCTGGGTGATCAATGCCACAAAATCCCAACCATTGGGCAGTTCTGGGCACCGCCGCAGACGCATTAACCCCTCCCCCAACAGTAAAACCGCCCCCCGCTGGTTGCCATTGCCCAGGTGATAACCCGCCACCGCTATTTGCAACAACCCCTGATAGAGCGTGCGTTCCGGCTCCATCGCCTCCATCCATAGGGCTTCGAGGGTGTCATGGCAGGCGTAGTATTCCCCCTGGTTAAATTGGTCAATCGCCTGGACAAATTCGGGGGGGTAATCATTCATCAGGTTTTGGGCAATTCGGAGCGCACATGGAGTTCCTTAAGTTGCGCTGGCATCACCGCCGCCGGCGCATCCGTGAGTAAATCCCGTGCCTGTTGCGTCTTGGGAAAGGCCATGACATCTCGGATCGAATCTTCCCCCGCTAAGAGCATCACCCAGCGGTCTAAGCCATAGGCAATCCCCCCGTGGGGCGGCGCACCATATTCCAATGCTTCCAATAAAAAACCAAATTTTTCTTCAGATTCTTGCGGGGATAAACCGATTAAATTAAAAATCTTTTCCTGAGTCGAACGCTGATAATTTCGTAAACTGCCCCCCCCAATTTCCGTGCCATTCCACACCAAATCGTAGGCCAACGCCCGTGCCTGTTCTAAATGGTCAATATCGTCAGGATGGGGGGCAGTAAAGGGGTGATGTAAGGCTTCATAACGCTGTTGTTCCGGGTGCCATTCCACCAGCGGAAAATCCACTACCCACAGCAACGAAATTGCCTGGGGATCAATGAGATTTAATTCTTTTCCCAAATGTTGGCGCAGATGATCCATCGATTTATTCACTAATGCTGCTGGTCCCGCCCCAAAGAGCAGTAAATCCCCCGACTGAGCCTGAGTACGTTGTAAAATTGCTTGCTTTTGTGCTTCCGTTAAATGGTCTTTGATGGCACCAATGGTATCTAATTCCAAACCCTCTCGTACCCGGATATAGGCTAGACCTTTGCCCCCGGCTTCCGTGACCAACTTAAATAAATCACCCCCCGGTTTGATCCGCACGTTGGAAATTTTATCATTGCCCCCAGGTACGGGTAAAATTTTCACCAATCCCCCCGCTTGAATGGCCTCCCGAAAAACCCGAAATCCTGAATCAGCTAACACATCTGAAACATTCACCAATTTCAGGTCAAAACGAGTATCAGGACGGTCGGTGCCATACCATTCCATCGCCTGGTGATAACGTAAACGGGGCAAGGGCAGATTTAATTTTATTCCCTTAATTTTATGAAATACATAGCTGACCAATTCCTCATTGAGTTGTAACATTGCCTCTAGGGAAATAAAACTCAATTCCATATCCAGTTGGGTAAATTCCGGTTGCCGGTCTGCCCGTAAATCCTCATCCCGAAAACATCGGGCAATCTGATAGTAACGGTCGCACCCCCCCACCATGAGCAATTGCTTAAACAACTGGGGGGATTGGGGTAAGGCGTACCATTGCCCCGGCGAGATACGCGAGGGAACCAGGTAATCCCGCGCCCCTTCGGGGGTAGAACGGGTGAGCATCGGGGTTTCCACTTCCAAAAAACCCAACTGGTCTTCTAAATAACGTCTTAGGCATTGGACAACTCGATGGCGTAGGCGGAGATTTTGCTGTAGTTCGTCCCCACGAATAGCAAGATAACGATATTTCAAGCGCAATTCTTCCCGCACCGGGTCGCCCCCGGAAAGCAAAAAGGGTAAGGGGCGGGTGACGGGGTTTAAGACCACCAATTCCGTCGCATAAATTTCCAGCGCACCCGTGGGTAAACGGGGATTTTCCGAACCCGCCGGACGTTGGCTGACCGTCCCCCGAATTTGCACTACTGATTCCAAGCGGAATTGTTGCGCCACCGGGTAGGAATCGGGGGTACGTTCCGGGTCGCTGACGATCTGCACCCGCCCCGTATAGTCCCGCAGGTCGAAAAAAATCACCCCGCCATGATCCCGGTGATACTCGACCCAGCCGCATAACTGGACGGCTTGACCCACCTCGGCTGAGGTTAAGCTGCCACACAAATGACTACGCACGCAACTTTGCCCTTGGGATTGCTTTCCTATGGTAACTCGCAGGTGGAAAGGTGCATCATCACCCCAGCCTGGGATCATTGCTGATGATGGCGGTAGCGGCGACCTGGGGCTGATCCCGCTCAAAGTGAATCGCTTGAGCAGGAAAGTAAATCGTCTGATAGGCTTTGACCGTTTCTTCAGGTGGTAAACCTTCCTGGGCACGGGCAATCGCTCGTTCTAAGGCGGTTTGGAAAGTACATTCAATCCAAAATGCCAGGTCATAATAGGAACAAAACTGCCGCTGGAGCAAATAAATACCCTCTAGCAAAATGACATCTATTGCTTCAAAATGATAGGTGTGTTTTCGATATTCTGTTGCCGTTTCTTCTGCGTAATCCGCTACTATATCAACAGAGCGATTTTCACGCAAAGGCAAGATCAGTTGGGCAAATAGTTCATCGAAACGAATGGCGTGATTGTAAAAATGTTCGGCTGGGTTCGTCGCACTAAACCGCCGATGGGGGAGATTTAGCCAGCCATCAATGTTGATATTGGCAACCCGTAGCTGGTGTTGCCCCAGCATAGCCGCAATTTCCTTGGCAACGTAACCCTTACCCGAACCATCAATGCCTGAGATTGCAACCAACATTGCCCGTGGGCTAGGAATGGTTGCCCGTTGAGCAATCATCATGGCAATAGCGTCTTGGGGGTTAATCATCATCACTCCAGCCTAGGGTAGCAGTTTGCAATTGTAAGCGGGCACCTCTATTAATTCAAGAATAGCGGTCGCAGGGGCGCAACCCCCGTCCTTGGTTCTCCGTTATATCATGATTTCAGCGAGATGATTCTCTGCTGGTTGCAATAAACAGAGGTGCCCAAGCATCAATTAGACATCTTGCCTATATAGCTGTTTTGATTAAATTTGAGACATTAGTTTTCACCCCCGTAGCCCCCCTTAGTAAGGGGGGAAATGGATTGATATACCAATCCTACGGCATTCGTGAAAATATAAAAATGCTAATATAGCAGTATGATTTGAATTTAGAATGGCGGTCGCAGGGGGGCACCCCCCGTCACTGGTTCTCCAGAATCTTTGTTCGCAAATCGAATCGTATTGCTACAGCTTGCGTGGCGTAGCCATAGAACCAAAAGTGGGGCTTCGCCCTGCCACCTCTTAACTATATGTGTACAAAAATTATTCTTACAATTCAGAGGTGATTGCTATAGTCCCCCTTGCCAAGGGGGATTTAGGGGGTATCCGTCTCAGTTCTAATTGAAATGACTATATTTTCTCACATACCTCTAAGGATGCCCAACCCGTTTATCTGCAACAAGGTCGCTGTCAGATTTGCATCCTGAACAGTACACCGAGCGATGCTACCCGGCGACCGTCAAACCCGCACCCAGAACCCCCAGCGGTAGAAACCGTAAAGTGCCACCCACCATAGCCCCACCATGGCCAATGCCAACCCTAGGGAACCGCCCCACGCCCCCGCCCAAGGAAGGAAACCCTGTTCAAAAATCCACGTTCCCAGAGGGGTTTCCCCCACCCGATAGAAGCGCAAACTGCGCCCCAACAATCCCGCCCCCACAAACAGGAGGATGGCATTGCGGCCAAATACCAGCCATGGCCAGCACCACCCCCGTCGCCCCCGCACCTCAATCCACTGGTGTAAACCGGCGAGAGCTAACACCGCCCAACCCCCGCTCCACAGGACGTAGGAACTCGTCCACAGGGGTTTATTCCAGGGCAAAACCACTTGCCAGCCGTACCCCAACCCCAGCAACACCAACCCGCCCCAGGCCAAGCGACCCGGCAAGCCACCCTTGTACAACCATTGCCCCGCCTCCACCCCCAACAGCACCGTCACCAGAGCGGGTAGGGTTCCCAGTAAACTCTCCGGGTCACCCTGGGCAAAAAAGGGTGCAAACGGGTACAGATGTTGGGTTCCCAGGAGCCAACGATCGAACCATGCCCCCCAATTTCCCGTCGGGGTGAGCGGGTCAATTCCTCCCCCCGGCACCGGCACCATTGTTAGTAAAATTGCATAACCAAGTAATATCAATACCATGAGGCTACGGCGTAGCCACGGGCGGGTATAGCGCAGGACAAGCATCGCCCCTAGGTAACACAGCCCGAGCCGTTGCAGTACCCCCAGCAACCGGATGCGTTCCCAATCGTAGGTAGGAAACCCATTGAGGAGTAAACCCAAACCGATTAACGTGAGCGTGCGCCGCCATATCCGCCCTAGGGACGCACCCCGCTGGGATGAGAGGGGCAGTGCCGCCCCCATGATGAACAAAAAAAATGGAAAAACCAAATCCGTAGGGGTACACCCATGCCATGCCGCATGACGCAATGGTGGCAATACATAAGCCCAACTGCCGGGATTATTAACCAGGATCATGGCGGCCATCGTCATGCCCCGCAACACATCTAAACTTAACCAACGTTGGGACATCGCCGGGTGTCTGGGGAAGTTGTCGCAAAAATTATTTTAGAACCAGTATTCTCAAAAAAACAGGGACAGGGGAACCACCCCCTAACCCAAAACTATCCCCGTCGCTTCTGCCGGTACTGTTGCATCTGGGCGACAAACTCAGCAAAGAAATAGTCCGCATCGTGGGGGCCAGGACTGGCCTCTGGATGATATTGTACTGAAGAAATCGGCAATTCCTGATGGCGCACACCGGCTACCGTCTGGTCATTCAGATTCCAGTCCGTGATGTGTAATTCTGGCACCAGACGATGGCGATCCAGGGCAAAGCCATGATTTTGGCTACTAATCGCGACCTGGTTGCCCAACCCCGCCGGGTGGTTCAGCCCGTGATGCCCAAACTTAAGTTTGAAGGTCTGGCTCCCCATCGCCAACCCGAGGATTTGATGCCCCAAACAAATGCCAAATAAAGGTCTGCCGCTTTTCACAAGGGCTTGCGCCGTGGTAATCCCCTCGGTGACGGCGGCGGGGTCACCCGGCCCGTTGGACAGAAAAATGCCGTCCGGGTCGTGGGCGAGAATCTCCGTTGCGGAGGTCGTTGCAGGTACCACCACCACCCGACAGCCATGACTTGCCAATCGTCTTAGTATATTGTACTTAATACCAAAATCAATCGCTACCACCAGCAAAGGTTCGGGCTGGGGTTGCACCGGGGCAAATTCCCACGCAGTTGCCGTGGGTGTATTCCACTCATAGACCTGGGGGGTCGTCACCCGGGGCACCAGATTTAACCCCTCCATGGGGGGAGCTTGGGCGACCCGCTCTAGGAGTTCTTGGGGGTCAAGAATTTCCGTGGAAATTGCCCCATTCATCGCTCCCTGCTCTCGCAGACGGCGGGTCAACAACCGGGTATCCACCCCGCTAATCCCCACCACCCGCCACCGTTCCAAGTAATCAGTCAGGGATGCCTGCGCCCGCCAATTGCTGGGTTGGTGACAACCATGCCGGACAATCACCCCTTGCACCTGCACCCGTTCCGATTCCGCATCCTCCGGGTTGACTCCCGTATTGCCCAACTCCGGGCAGGTAAATAAAACAATTTGCCCACAATAACTCGGGTCAGTGAGGACTTCCTGATAACCCGTCATGCCCGTATTGAAGACCACTTCCCCCACCGTGGTACCCTTCGCCCCGTACCGATAACCCCGGAGGGCTGTTCCATCTGCTAAAACCAACAAGGCCGGGGGAGCCGTCTGTAAACCCATGGCACGCCTCAAGGGGATTTCAGGTGCATCATACCACCGGCAACCCTGTTTTATGGACATGGGCAGGGCAACTCCCAGCCTTTCCCCACCCACTTGCTGCCCCGCCAGCCAATTGTTGTTACAATTTATGTAGATTCTGAGTAATCCGCCAATGATAGATGCCACCAGCACCCTTTATCTCTGGGAACAATCGGCGAACCAATGGGTGACCCAAGAGCTACAGCACTTGACTCCGGTGAGTTTGGGGCTGGTGCTGGGAGCGGGTGTCGTCACCAGTTTGAACCCCTGTGTGTTGTCCCTTTTACCTGTGACCGTAGCCTGTTTGGGGGCGAATCAGGGTGGGGGCTGGCGGGGAGCGAGTTGGTTTACCCTGGGGTTGGCTACGACCTTGACGGCGTTCGGAATGGGGGCGGCACTGTTGGGGCGGGTTTACGGTCAATGGGGTAGCGGTTTGTCCTTATTAGTGGCGGGGGTCGCCATTTGGATGGGGTTGGTGCTGTTGGAAGTTGTGCCATTCCCAGTCTGGATCGGACCGCAGGGGGAAGCGTGGGGCACGGGGGGCTGGCGTGCCTACGGGCTAGGAATTACCTTTGGTCTGGGGGCTTCCCCCTGTAGTACACCTGTGTTAGCCAGTTTACTCGCCTGGGTCGCCAGTACGGGCAACACGTTCCTGGGATTTGGGCTGTTGCTGGCCTATACCCTGGGCTATACGTTGCCGATATGGGTGGCGGGGACGTTTACCGCTACCGTGGGGCAATGGTTACGGTTGCGCCCCATTTCCCGGTGGTTTCCCCTAGTCAGTGGGGTAATTTTGCTGGTCTTTGGTGTTTATACGTTGTTGGATTATTTCTATAGCCAACCCTGAATCGTCCTAAGGGGGGTTGATAGGCCGATGCCACCCCTCTACTTCGTCAAAATGCTCAGGGCATCAATGGCATTTTTTTGTCCGGTTTGAATCCATGTAACTACTTGCGTGATCAGGTCTTTCCCCCCTGTGTTCCACCAGGCATCGGCACAACGAGTCCCCGGCATTTTGGTCATGTTGATTTGATAGAGAGGCACGGCATCCGTATTGGCATTGTTAATCACGGCAGCGATACAACCCACTTCCAGGGGCTTGAGTTCGATCCAATAGACCACCGGTAGGGTCGCAATACTTTGGATCATCCACTTACCATCTTTATCTTTGACCCCAACATCTTGAATTTTGGCGAAGGTGCTATTGGGCATGACAATGGTTGCCTCCAGGGGAGTCCAAGCACTATCGCCCGGATTGAGCTTAGTTCCCCCAATATTCACGGGTTGCTTCAGGGCATTGATCACAACCGCATAGGTATCTGCAAATGCAGGCTGAACGGCAAAAACGCCTAAACAAATGGAGGCGGTAGCAAGGTAAGTTTTCATGACTTGGACAGGTAATTGGTATGACCTTGAGTATAGGGGGCAACCCAGCTTTTCCTCGGTAATCGTTTTTTTCTTAACATATTTATCAATCCCATCGAATCAACAACACTTCTGGGAACCTCTATTTTTTGGTACCAGCAGAAAATGATCTCGATGCCCATCGCCTGGGTGGCGCTATGCGACATTAGCCAGTGTGGCGTAGCTATTATTTCCGGGAACCATACACCGCAGGTGCTTCTGGGACGGGGGAATGCCTGCGGCATAGAGCGCCCCTGCGACCGCTATGCGAGATAGCCTGGGTGTTGCTTGGCGACGAGGGCAACTAACTCTTGACCAGGGCTGATTTCGGCGTATAAAACTCCACCCGCCTGAGGCTAGGAATGGTCAGGGCAAATAATAGCAAGGTGCGACTACAGGTGAGGGCGGTAAACATACTGACCAGCACCCCCAACCCCAAGGTGAGAGCAAAACCTTTAACCAAACCCGTTCCCAACCAAAATAGGGCAACACAGGCGATCAAGGTGGTGACATTGCCATCCAAAATGCTACCGAAGGCGCGATAAAAACCGGATTCAACCGAGCGATAAAGACTTTTACCAGCTTGTAATTCCTCGCGAGTGCGTTCAAAGATCAGGATATTCGCATCCACCGCCATCCCAATACTGAGGATAAAACCGGCAATCCCCGGCAGGGTAAGGGTTACGCCCAAAAGTACAAAGGAAGCGTAGGTCAATAACGCATAAATAAGCAAGGACAAATCAGCGATCAAACCGGGCAACCGGTAGTAAAACACCATAAATGCTAAAACAAAACCCATCCCCCCCACAAATGCCCAGTAACTGCTTTGGATGCTGTCTTGGCCCAGCGTGGCTCCCACGGTGCGATTTTCCACAATTTCCACGGGCACGGGCAAGGCACCCCCCCGCAGTTGGACGGCCAAATCATTAGCGGATTCCGCCGTGAAACTGCCGGTGATCACCGCCCCGCCCCCGGTGATCCCAGCGGCGGCAAATTCCGCACTGACGGAGGGGAAACTGATCAACGTGTCATCTAAAAAAATCCCCAGGGTGCGCCCGGTACCGGCGATGGATTGGGTCAGTTCCGCAAATTTTTGTCCCCCTGGGCCATCAAAACGAATCGCCACCTGCCATTCGTTTCCCGCAGGTAGGGGCTGAGCTACCGCATCTTGCAGATTTTTGCCCGTCAGCCCGGTGGTTTCATAAAAGGCGGCCAAAGCTTCATCAGCCTGTTTTAGGTCTTTCTGTAACTGCGCCGGGTCAGCCCCACTGTTGGCCTGTTGGCGAATGGCGAGGATTTGCTCACGCACCAGGTACAGTTGTTGAATTTGTTGGCTGTTGGTGCCCGGTCGTTGGCGGCGAAAATCCAACTGCGCCGTTCCCCCCAACACTCGCTCCGCCTGCTGGGGGTCATTCACCCCGGGAAGCTGGACGAGTAACTGGTCATTGCCGACGGTCTGTACCACGGCTTCCGAGACTCCCAGACCATTGATCCGGCCTTCCACAACCCGTTGCACGGCTTCCAAAACCGAGGGCGTAATTTCTTTCACCTCAGCGGTGGTCTTCACCTGGAGGGTCAGTTGTGCCCCCCCCTGCAAATCCAACCCCAAACGCACGGGAATGCGATTGATGACCAGGAGGGCGGTCAAAACCAGCCCCACCACCAATAGAATAACCAACCGTTGCCGACCGACCATGGAATTTATCTAGGTAAGATGCTTCTATGATACGTCCGTAGCGGATTCACCACACCACCCGCCCGGGCAATTCCCCCCGTTGGTACCAGGTGGTCAAGCGCCACAGGTAATAACCCAAAAATAAGCCCAAGATGCCCCAGCGGAAGCGTTGCCGCTCCAGCCAGCGTCCGTAGGGTAGGGGCAGGGCACGGTTCAACAGCAACTCCAAAATTAGATGCACGCCCAGGAGCAGAAATACCCCATACAGGAGCGGGCCAAAGGCGTGAAATTGAACCGCCCGCAACACATCTCCCCGCGCCACAGCCATAAACGAACGGGTCAGCCCGCAACTGGGGCAGGGAATGCCGGTGAAATGGTACCAGGGACAAATCAACCCAGGAATGTGGAAGCCCCGGTTGTACAAGGGTGCGCCGAGCAGCGGGGACAATAAAATTCCCACAATCAACCAACGATTCCGCCGTTCCCTGGGGGTTAAAATGGTACTGCCAGTCATGGGATGATAGGGGAAAACATTTAGTTTTTATCATAAGTCAATGCCTTTTTATCAACCCCATGCCACCCTAACCCGCTGGGGGGAAACCCTGGTGGCAGAGCTATGTGCGACCCATGCCCTGACCCTGGAAGAGATTGGCCTAGTCTGGCTGGTTTACGGCGGCGGCGTGCGGGTGAATACCGGGGGTGCCCTCGACCCGCAAACCTTTGGGCAACAACGCCCCTGGGGCTGGAGTCACCGGGGGGCGGTGAATGTTTATCCCGCCAGCCTGGTCAAGCTGTTTTACCTGGTGGCCATCCACGAATGGCTAGAACGGGGCATGACCCCCCCGGAGCCGGAAATTGACCGAGCCATGACCGACATGATCCAGGGTTCCAGCAACGATGCCACCGGCTACCTGGTGGATGTCTTGACCGGAACCACCAGTGGACCGGATTTAGCCCCCGGCCCATTCAGCACCTGGCAGTACCAGCGCAACTTGATCAACCGCTATTTCCAGTCCTGGCAATGGCCGGAATTGGCGGGGATTAATCTCAATCAAAAAACCTGGTGTGACGGTGCCTACGGGCGAGAGCGGGCATTTTTGGGGCCAAATCGGGAAAACCGCAACCGCCTCAACCCCCTGGCCGTAGCCCGTTTATTTCACACCATTTTGGGCGGCATTGCCGTATCCCCCCGCCGGTCGCAACAGATGGTGGAGGTGTGCCGCCGTTCCCTGACACCCGCCGATTATCTCCCTGACCCGGAAAATCAAGTGCAGGGTTTTTTGGGGGAGGGATTACCCGCCGAGGTGAAACTGTGGTCAAAAGCTGGGCATACGAGCCAAGTCCGCCACGATTGTGCCTACGTGGAATGGGGGGACGACCAAGCCTATTTACTGGTGGTGTTTACGGTGGGAGAAGCACAAAGTCGTAATGCCAAATTACTGCCTGACCTGAGCCGGTGGGTCTATGGGCAATTGCACCGGGAACCGCTGGCCTAACCGCCGGGGCGCAAGTGTTACCCTAGGGATAATTCTGTATCCATCACGATTTAATATGGCGCATACAATTGTGACCGATGTGTGCGAGGGGGTAGCGGATTGCGTCGCCGCCTGTCCCGTGGCCTGCATCCACCCCGGCTCTGGCAAAAATACCAAAGGCACCGACTGGTATTGGATTGATTTCGGCATTTGCATTGATTGCGGTATTTGCCTACAGGTGTGCCCGGTGGCCGGAGCAATTTTGCCCGAGGAACGACCGGAATTACAACAAATCCCCTAAAATCCATGTCCAAATTGGCATGGCAAACCGCCTTAACCACTCGCTTAAATGAGCGGGGAATTGCTTGCACCTTTGCCCAGCAAAATAACACCTTACACCTAGCACTCAAAGCCACACAGTTACCTACCCCCAATGAAATTATCCCTGGGATTATGGATTACTTAAATCAATATCCGCCACCGGGGGTAAATGAGGTGAAAATCTATGGGCAAACCCCGGATGAACCCTTCCCAATTTGGGAGTATGCAAGTGAAATTGGTCATTCATTTCAACCCCAACCCGCAACCCCACCGTTACCCCTATGGCAGCGGGTCAAACAGGGGGATAGTACCGCTATTCAGACCGTATTGGAGCGGGCATTCAGCCATAAACATATTGAAGTAACTGTTCACCAAATCCAAGGAAATTTTCGGATTGAATTGGGAGCAGATCAGTTACCGGAACAGGGGGTTTTGGTGAAACTGATTGACCAGGAATTACGCCGCTATAAAATGCCCGTATCCACCCCGATTCAATTAATCGCTCAGGATGGGACACAAACCTGGGAAACGGAATTTACCCTTGGGCATTTACCTGCTCACCCATCGGCAGTTCAGCGGCAAGATATTCAACTCCAGAAACAATCCCAGCCAGTCAATATCACCAACGCACAGACATCCCTAACCTTCCCGTTGTATTCCCTTGACCAAACCGGGAAAACCATCCTGCTCATGGGGATGATAACCGGCTTTTTGCTCTGCCTGATTCCGGGGATAAGATTTGTATTAAGTTATTTAGTAATTATCATTCATGAATTGGGTCATACGGTGGCCGGATGGTTGATGGGTTATCCCTCGATTCCCGCGTTAGATTTTGTGTACGGTGGGGGGATTACCTGGCAGTTGAGCCAACGTTGGGCTTTGATTCCCCTACTTATCTACGGTGGTTTGGGCTGGTTAAGCTATTATTTTCGCCGCAATCGTTTGACGGTGATCACCCTGGCGGTGGTGGCGTTCATCTATACGGTGATCTATTTCACCCGCTTCAGCCAACTGGTGATGATTGGGATGGGACATGGGTTGGAATTGTTATTCATGGGCATTTTTTTATACCGAGCCTTAACCGGCTGGTCTGGTCAACAACCGGGGGAGCAATCCCTGTATGGCATTTTGGGATTTTTTATTTTATTTTACAACTTAAATTTTACCCGACAGTTACTCTTTGATCCGGTGATGAGGGAATTGTATTTTATGGGTAAGGGGGATGTATTAGACCATGATTTTGTGCGGATTGCCCGGGAGTTTTTGCAGGTAAATTTATCCCTGGTGGTGGTACTTTTTGGTCTATCATGCTTACTGGTACCCTTGGTGACGTGGGGGCTTTATCGTTACCAAAACTACTGGCGGTATGGCTGTGTACAGCTTCTGCGGCACTGAGATGCAAGGGGGGGGTTAATGGGGGCACCGACGTTGGCGGATTTGGCGCAGGCGTTGCATGACCTGGAACAGCAGGGGTTGGCGGCGATTGCGGCGGCGACCTCCCCGCTGATTTTGGAGCAGTTGCGGGTGGACTATCTCGGCAAAAAAGGTGAATTATCCCAGGTTTTGCGGGGGATGGGACAGCTACCCCCAGGGGAGCGGCCTGAGGTGGGGGCGTTGGCGAATCAGGTGAAAGACCGGCTCCAAGCGGCATTGTCGGCACGGGTCGCCCAGGTGCAGGCGGTACAGATGCAGTCTCGGTTGCAGGCGGAAACCCTGGATGTGACCATGCCGGGTTTGGGACATCCCCCCGGTCACGCCCATCCGTTACAACAAATGATGCAACGGGTGCTGGATGTTTTCATTGGGTTGGGGTACCAGGTGGTACAGGGGCCGGAGGTGGAAACGGATTATTACAATTTTGCGGCCTTGAATTTTCTGCCCGACCACCCGGCCAGGGATATGCAGGATACCTATTATCTCCCGGATGGACGGTTACTGCGTACCCATACATCCACAGTACAAATTCGCTACATGGAAGCCCACCAACCGCCGGTACGCATCGTGGTACCGGGGCGGGTTTATCGCCGGGATACGGTGGATGCCACCCATTCGGCCATGTTTCATCAGGTGGAAATTTTAGCCGTAGCGCCAGGTTTGACGTTCACGGATTTGAAAGGAACCCTGATAGCGTTTGTCCATGCCTTGTTTGGGCAGGTGCCGGTGCGCTTTCGAGCCAGTTATTTCCCGTTTACCGAACCTTCGGCGGAGGTGGATTTGCAGTGGCGGGGGCGGTGGTTGGAAGTATTGGGCTGTGGCATGGTTGACCCCAATGTCCTGCAAGCAGTGGGCTATGACCCTGAACAATACACGGGTTTTGCGGCGGGGCTAGGGGTGGAGCGGCTGGCGATGATTTTCCATGAAATTGACGACATTCGCCGCTTTTATACGAGCGATTTGCGGTTTCTCCGCCAGTTTTGAGAAAGAAAACACCGCCCATGCCCCAACCGAGTGCAGCGAGGAACTCAAACCTATTCCTTGGCTTCTAACCCGGATGCGCTCACACCCTGTAACTGCTCAATCGCCGCCAAAGCCGCCCGGGAGCCGGCCAAAATATCCCGCTCCTCCCCTCCCAAATAGACTCGCCCAAAACTGCCAAAAGGTTGCACCTCCAGGATATTAATCAAGGCCGCTTTCTCTGCCTCGTTAGCTGCTAGGGGAGCATAGGCCGCCGGTTCTACTTCCAAAATGTACAGGGTTTGTCCAGCTAAAATCATCTGCCCCCGCCGCATCCGGTTGATTAACTGAGCCTGATGGGGGTCGAGGTTGCGGATCACCTGACTGGACACCACCCGTGGTTTCAGGCGTTGCTGCTCCCGCACCCCCAAAGCCCCCAAAATCGCTTGTCCCGCCGAGCGGACTTCACCCTGGCGGCTGGCGTGAATTTCCAACAAACCGTACAAGCGTTCCACCACCTGTACCCCAGGCCGCACCAGATTGGACTTTAAGGCCACATCAGTAATCCGATTAATCTCAATGCCCGGAGAAATTTCCACCCACAAGGACGCATCCCCCGGTAGGGGCAAAAAACCCGAAGATACGGTGCCGAGGTAGGCCGCATACTGGGATTGGAGACTGTCAATGTACACATAACTGCGGAGAATTGCACCCACGCTGTCGCCGTCCATGGGATTACCATACCCCAGTGTAAGGGGAACCGGTGATGAATTTTTGCACCCGCCGCTGGATTCTGATAGAGTAAAAGTACTGGTTGGCTTGCCTGCGACACAGTATCATTTCGCCAGAACTTTAAGGAGTGATGTGAGATTATGGTGGATAGCACTGCGACCCTAGATTTTCAGAGCGATATTTATCGGGATGCCTACAGCCGGATCAATGGCATCGTTATCGAAGGGGAACAGGAAGCGGCTGACAACTATGTTCAGATGGCGGCGTTGATTGCTGACCGCCGGGAAGAATTGCTCTCTTTATCAAAAATGGAAAGCCGCCACAAGAAAGGCTTTGAAGCCTGTGGCCGTAACTTGCAGGTCACACCTGATTTGCCCTTTGCCAAGGAGTTTTTCAAGGGTCTGCATGATAATTTTCAAACCGCTTTCGCCGCCGGTGATGTGGTGACTTGCCTGCTTATTCAAGCCTTAATCATTGAAGCTTTTGCCATCTCTGCTTACAATATTTACATTCCTGTGGCTGACCCCTTTGCTCGCAAAATCACGGAAGGTGTGGTCAAGGACGAATACCTGCATTTGAATTTTGGTCAGCAGTGGTTGAAAGAGCATTTCTCCGAGGTAAAAGACCGTTTGAAGCAGGCCAACCGGGAAAATTTACCCTTGGTCTGGCGGATGCTCAACGAGGTTGAACGGGATGCCGCCCAGCTAGGAATGGAAAAAGCGGCGTTGGTGGAAGATTTTCTGATTGCCTACGGGGATGCCTTGGCGGACATCGGCTTTACCACCCGGGAAGTGATGCAGTTAACGGCGATGGGCTTGGCATCCTAGGGGTCTGCTTCCTGACATCGTTATAAGCCAACTAACGCACCCGAGGAAGATTTCCGCTATTCTGGGTAAGGTGCATTCTGGGAACATCATTTATGTTTGGATTAATCGGCCATTTGACAAATTTGGAACATGCTCAGGCCGTTGCCGATGAAATGGGTTACCCGGAATACGCTGAACAGGGGCTAGATTTTTGGTGCATGGCACCTCCCCAGGTGGTGGATGAAATCAAAGTGCGAAGCATCACGGGGCAAGTGATTGAAGGCCGCTATGTGGAGTCCTGTTTTTTGCCCGAAATGCTCTCCCAAAATCGGTTTAAGGCGGCCACCCGCAAGGTGATTAATGCGATGGCTCATGCCCAAAAGTATGACATTGACATCACGGCATTGGGAGGCTTTACTTCGATTATTTTTGAGAATTTTAATTTAGACCAAATTCGGGATATTCGCAATGTTTCTTTGGATTTTCGGCGTTTTACCACCGGTAATACCCACACGGCCTATGTGATTACCCGGCAGATCGAATTGGTGACCCCAACGTTGGGGATTGACCTGGAGCGGGCGAGTGTTTTGGTGTGTGGGGCAACGGGGGATATTGGCAGTGGGGTGTGTCGCTGGTTAGCCCATCGCTTTCCCGATGTTGATTTAATTTTAGTCGCTCGCAATCAACAACGCTTGCAGGAATTTCAGCAGGAATTGGGGACGGGACGGGTATTACCTTTGACGGCGGGATTGCCCTTGGCGGATGTGATTGTGTGGGTGGCGAGTATGCCCAAAGGGATGGAAATTAACCCGACGGAATTAAAAAATCCTTGTCTTATTATTGATGGGGGTTATCCCAAAAATTTGGGCACCCAAATTCAACATCCGGGGGTGCGGGTTTTGAATGGCGGTATGGTGGAGCATTCGCTCGATATTGACTGGAAAATTATGTCCGTAGTGAATTTGGACGTACCGGAACGTCAGTTGTTTGCTTGTTTTGCAGAAGCAATGTTACTAGAATTTGAGGGGTGGCACACCAATTTTTCCTGGGGTCGTAACCAAATTACCCTAGAGAAAATGGCGCAAATTGGTGCTGCTTCGGTGAAGCATGGGTTTCGCCCCCTATTAACTTAACTGTTCCTGGTCAGGTAAATGTCGAACGGCATTGATTTAGATCATTTACTCGCACAGTTAATAAAGCGAACGGCTCAGCTACTCCAAAATTCCCAGGCGGAACTGCGTCAAATTACCTGGCAAGACGGTGAAGCCAATACGGATAGTGGTTTCTCACAACTAGCCCGTAGTAAATTTCGTCAAGCTTTTACAGAATTAAGCAGCCAATATCCTGGGACTCAACTTGTACATCTTGCGAAACCTGATATTATAGCAATCCTATCCGATTTGCAAACAAAGATTCAGAAGAACCAAAGACGGGGGCTACGCCCCTGCGACTGCTGTTCAGAATTCAATTAGGACTTCTATAGCTTTACAATTAGGTCAAATTCTGAAGAACAAGTAAGTAAGGTAGAACTCAAAAGTTGTAAAACAAATCCTAAGAAACCTACAGCTATTCCTGGTTCTACCATTGCAACATTGGACTTAAATATGTGGGTGATATTTTGTCGGCGATCCCCTGAGAATCAAAGCTTTGAATTTAGATATGGTCGTTATTTTCGGGGCATTTTTGATAGTCATTTAATTTTATTCCAAGACCGCAGTCCCCGTCCTCGGATTTTGTGGGATAGTTATCAACCCATCAATGAAGCACCGAATACGGAAAGATTGAATGGTTCTAGCGGCTGGATTAAAAAATATGCAGAAGCGGCGATAAATCGAATTTCAGGCCAATATAAAGTCATATATTCATGGCAAGATAATTTGGTCAGAGAAATTCTTAAGACCGCTAGGAAAAGAGGGATTTCTGGAGAAGAAAACTAAGAAACTAATTTCATCATTTGAGATTCCACCTGAGTCGTATACCAATCCTACGGCATTCGTGAGAATATAAAAACGCTGATAGCTTGCGTGTCCGTAGGACATTAGCTTGCGTGTCCGTAGGACATTAGCTTGCGTGGCATAGCCATAGAACCATACACCGCAGGTGCTTCTCTAACGGGGGCAACGCCTACGGCGCACTGCGTGGACTGCCCCTGCGACCTCTTACGATATGTGTACAAAAATTATTCTTACAATTCAGAGGTGATTGCTGTATCTATAAACAACCGATGCCAAAGAGTTTCCAATCTTTTGGCAAAATGATAAGCGAGCAAGGGGGGTACAGCATTGCCAATGAGCTTATAGCTACTACTTGCCCCCAACCTAAAATCATCCTTGGTTTCCCTGACAAATTCGTAATCATCCGGGAATGTCTGAATCCGGGCGCACTCCCTAACCGTTAATCGGCGTTCAATCCAACCTTTTGTTAACTCGTCTAAATACCGACCACCTCGTTCTATGGATAGTCTTCTGTACTCGATGTTGCCGTGATGTTCCGCTCTAATTGTGGGTGCTAAGCCGTCTAAATTAACTTCAATTTGTCCTTGGGATTTACCACAGTACTTAGCTTGAGAATACTTGACTTGAGCTAAATCCCTTAAATTTTGGTCTGGTTCAGGTAAATCAGCCAGTAAGGGTCGTAGCGTTACATAAGGCAATAAAAGATCATCCCACAACAGGGGCGCATCACTTGCTTTTTTATGCGTGGGTGGAGGGAACGGGTCAAAATCAGGGGGAATAACCTCTTGCTCCAGAGCCAAAATTGCTTCTTGTTTAAGATGTTGACGATTAAACCCCATGAAAAAGATGCGCTCTCGACTTTGGGGAATACCATAATCTGGAGCGAATAAAACTTTGGCAATGACAATATATCCTTTTTGTCCAACCGAGCTAAAGTCTGCTTCAATCGTTTCTTTTACATTTCTTAGAGATACCAAACCTTTTACATTCTCAGCAATAAAAACTTTTGGCTCTGTAATAGCAATTACTTCTTTCATCCATTGGTAGAGTTGACCACGATTTTCTCCCTTTGAATCTTCGGATAATGCCAACAATTGACCCGTGTGACTTTTATGGGATTGAAACCCTTTACGCTTGCCTGCCACACTAAAATCTTGGCAGGGAAACCCCCCTGTGACAACATCAATTTGTTTAGGAAAAATGAAATGACCTTGGGCAAAATTCTTGACCAAATTTACAATGCTATCTAAATGAAAAATGTTGGGGTCAATACCCCGTCGAGAAAAATAGCCTATCCAGGCATTTCTGGCCGCCTTCATAATATCGTTAGCAAATACAATCTCAAACTCATTTTTACAGAGCAAAATTTGATGGTTTGGTAGTTCCACGTCAATCCAAGTATGATTTGAGGGGTGAAGCAAGGATTTGGGTAAAGTAAATGCCCCATCAAAACCCAAATCCATACCACCACAACCAGAAAACAGTGACAAAACCCGTTTAGACATTAAGTTTAATGAGTAAGTCAGTAAAAATAATACAATACGCCCCACCCACTAATTTTTAATTCGATTCTGCCGATGGATTGGTACATTGCCCATGATTAATATAATGAGTTTAATCTCTGCGGGTCAATTCCCCGCCGCTCTGCGGCGTAAAATGCAGAGAT
>CAYZTU010000024.1:0-42344 GCA_964481635.1 uncultured Synechococcus sp. | reverse complement strand
CCTCTTAACTCGGTCTCTACCCATTTTAACCATTACAAAACTAGGACTACCCAAATGCGCTCGTGTTATATTGAAAGACCCTATATCAACTACTCTAGTGAAATCCATCAGCGAAAATCGGGAAGCCCGTCACCTGTATGAGATTTTGGAAACCTTTGAGTGTGGCATTGAACTCAAAGGTACGGAAGTCAAATCCGTGCGCGCTGGTAAAGTCAATTTGCGGGATGGGTTTGCCCGCTTCAAAAATGGGGAATTGTATTTAATGAACGTGCATATCTCGCCCCACGAAACCGCCAGCACTTACTTTAACCACGACCCCCGTCGCACCCGGAAGTTACTTATGCATCGGGCGGAATTGCGGAAATTGGTGGGCAAAGTTGACCAGAAAGGTTTATCACTGGTGCCCCTAAAAATGTACTTCAAGGGGGACTGGGTGAAGGTCTTACTTGGCCTGGGACGAGGGAAAAAATTACACGACAAGCGCCAAACCCTCAAGGAACGTCAGGGAAAACGGGAAATGGAACGGGCGGTGAAGGGGCGGGACTAGGGTTTTTTGTCCAGATTGGGAAAACGGTTATTTACGATACAAATCACACCTAACGTTCTATCCCCTAATAAAGGGATGACGTGATGACGCAAGCCGGTGTTCCGGTGTTGAGTTTGGTCAATATCTGGGGGTACTTTACTCCAGGGTTGACGAGATTGGCATCGCTGGAAAGGCCGGAATTATTTTTTTTGGAGGAGTGTCACCCATGCCTGTTGTTCGTATGAAACCCCGTCGTCGCTTTCGTCTCAGCCCACGGAAGTTGCGGTTTACTGAATTCAAAATTCCCCACGCTTGGCTGACACTGTTGGGGTATCTCTATGTGCCTCTCATGATTTTGGGAGTTGTCGCCTGGGGCACGATGGTGGCGGCGCAAACCCCAACCCCTACGCCCAGCCCGATGGTGACTCCCGTTGCCCCGGAAATTGATGTCACGGTGATCCAGGAAACCATTACCACGGTGACCGACCAGGCCGCTGGGTTGAAAGTAGCCTTGGATACGGTGTGGGTGTTGGTGTGTGCGTTCCTGGTGATTTTTATGAATGCCGGGTTCGCCATGGTGGAAGCTGGGTTTTGCCGTCAGAAAAATGCGGTGAATATCCTGTCTAAGAACTTGATTGTCTTTGCCATCAGTACCATCGCCTTCTGGATTTTTGGCTTCGCCCTGATGTTTGGTAATGGGTCTCCCTTTATTGGGTTGGACGGCTTTTTCCTGGCGGGGGCGGATAACAGTCCGGCCACGGGAGATGCCTACCAAGGGGTGTTTGGTTCCCTGAGTTGGACGGGGGTACCTTTGGCGGCCAAATTTATCTTTCAGGTCGCCTTCGCCGGGACGGCGGCCACCATCGTTTCTGGAGCAGTGGCGGAGCGGATCAAATTTATTGACTTTCTGATTTTTAGCTTTGTCCTGGTGGGGGTGATCTACGCCGTGGGCGGGCACTGGATTTGGGGCGGAGGGTTCCTCGCCACCTTGGGCTTTTGGGACTTTGCTGGCTCCACAGTGGTGCATTCTATCGGGGGGTGGGCGGCTCTGATGGGGGCAGCGTTCCTTGGTCCCCGGATTGGTAAGTACACGGAAAGCGGCATCAATGCGATCCCTGGGCACAATCTCGGGTTTGCCACCCTGGGCTGTTTGATTTTGTGGTTGGGTTGGTTTGGGTTCAACCCCGGTTCGACCATGGCCGCTGACCCCGGTGCGATTGCCCACATTGCCTTGACGACCAACTTGGCGGCGGCGACGGGCGGTATTGCTGCGACGGTGACCGCTTGGATTTTGTTTGGCAAGCCGGACTTGTCCATGATTATTAATGGGATTTTGGCCGGTTTGGTGGGGATTACGGCGGGCTGTGCCTTTGTCACCCAGGTTTCTTCGATCATCATTGGCCTGATCGCTGGAATTATCGTGGTGTTTGCTGTGTCCTTCTTCGACAAGATCAAAATTGATGACCCGGTGGGAGCCGTATCCGTCCACCTCGTCTGCGGGGTTTGGGGCACGCTGGCGGTGGGTCTGTTTGCCGATGGTGCCAAGGAAAGCGGTGGCATTTACACGGCAGGACCAGCGGCGGGTCTGTTGACCGGCGGTGGCATTGACCAACTGTGGTATCAGTTTGTGGGTGTGGCGGTCATTGGTGGCTGGGTGGTGGTCGCCAGCAGTATCACCTGGCTGATCCTCAAGGCGGCCTTTGGCCTGCGGGTTGCTCCCGAGGAAGAACTCAAGGGTTTGGATATCGGCGAACACGCCATGGAAGCCTACGCTGGGTTCCTGAAAGAGGACGTGTAAATCCTTAACTGGATTGAGGTGAAGGGGAGGTGTCACACCGGTGGCATCTCCTTTTTTTGGGGGGGTTGTCCAGGGAAATGTTAAGGATTTTGGGGCGGTAAACCCCACATTTCCAGCGGTTACCCCTATAATTAAGACAAACCGTAAAGAAACGTAAATTTTCCTGATAGGCGCGCTGACTCCTTTGGGGGCTTACAGTGGTAACTGCGGGATTATTTTCGGGGCGGTTTTGTCCTACATTTTTAATCTCTGTTTGGAGAACAACGATGACCATTGCAATTGGACGGACCCAGGAGCGGGGGCTATTTGATGCCCTTGATGACTGGCTGAAACGGGATCGTTTCGTGTTCGTGGGCTGGTCGGGTCTGTTGCTGTTCCCCTGTGCCTATTTGGCCTTGGGGGGCTGGCTGACCGGGACGACCTTTGTGACCTCTTGGTACACCCACGGTTTGGCTTCTTCCTATCTGGAAGGGGCGAATTTCTTGACGGTGGCGGTGTCCACCCCGGCGGATGCCTTCGGTCATTCGCTGCTGTTTTTGTGGGGGCCGGAAGCCAATTGGGACTTTACCCGCTGGTGCCAGATTGGGGGTCTGTGGGCATTTGTGGCGCTCCACGGTGCCTTTGCTCTGATTGGCTTCTGCCTACGGCAGTTGGAAATCGCCCGTTTGGTGGGGGTGCGTCCCTACAATGCGATTGCCTTCACTGGGCCGATTGCGGTGTTTGTCTCCGTATTTTTGATCTACCCCTTAGGCCAATCTAGCTGGTTCTTTGCGCCCAGTTTTGGGGTGGCGGGGATTTTCCGCTTTATTTTGTTTTTCCAAGGGTTCCACAACTGGACGCTCAACCCCTTCCACATGATGGGGGTGGCGGGTATTCTGGGGGGTGCCTTGCTCTGTGCCATTCACGGGGCGACGGTGGAAAACACCCTCTACCAGGATGGGGAAGGTGCCAATACCTTCCGGGCGTTTGAGCCGACCCAATCCGAGGAAACCTACTCGATGGTGACCGCCAACCGGTTCTGGAGCCAAATTTTTGGGATTGCCTTCAGCAACAAGCGCTGGTTGCACTTCTTTATGTTGTTTGTGCCGGTGACGGGTTTGTGGTTCTGCTCCATTGGGGTGGTGGGTCTGGCCTTGAACCTGCGCGCCTATGACTTCGTGTCCCAGGAACTGCGGGCCGCCGAAGACCCGGAATTTGAAACCTTCTATACCAAGAACATTCTGTTGAACGAAGGCATCCGGGCTTGGATGGCGACGATGGATCAACCCCACGAAAACTTTGTCTTCCCCGAGGAGGTTTTGCCCCGTGGAAACGCTCTATAACCCTGGTTTAGTCGTCGGCGGTCGGGATCAGGATTCCACCGGGTATGCCTGGTGGTCTGGGAACGCTCGTCTGATCGAATTGTCCGGTAAATTGTTGGGGGCGCACGTCGCCCATGCGGGTCTGATTGTGTTTTGGACGGGGGCGATGACCCTGTTTGAGGTGTCCCACTTCAACCCCAATCAACCCATGTACGAACAGGGCTTGATCCTGTTGCCCCACGTGGCGACCTTGGGCTACGGGGTCGGTGCCGGTGGGGAGGTGGTGGACATTACCCCCTTCTTTGTGACCGGGGTGTTGCACTTGATTTCTTCAGCGGTGTTGGGCTTTGGCGGTTTGTACCACGCCCTGATCGGCCCGGATACCCTGGAGCAATCCTTCCCGTTTTTTGGCTACGACTGGCGGGACAAAAATAAAATGACCACCATCCTGGGGATTCATCTGATCCTGTTGGGATTGGGTGCCCTGCTGTTGGTGGTGAAGGCCATGTTCCTGGGCGGGGTTTACGACACTTGGGCACCGGGTGGGGGCGACGTGCGGGTGATTACCAACCCCACCATTGACCCGCGGGTGATCTTTGGCTATGTGCTCAACTCGCCCTTTGGCGGTGCCGGTTCCATCGCCGGGGTGGACAATCTGGAAGATGTGATCGGCGGCCACATTTGGGTCGGATTTATCTGCATCTTCGGCGGCATTTGGCACATTCTCACCACCCCGTTTGGCTGGGCACGGCGTTCCCTGATTTGGTCTGGGGAAGCCTACCTGTCCTACAGCCTGGGTGCCCTGTCCCTGATGGGCTTTATCGCTTCCTTTACGGTGTGGTACAACAACACGGTGTATCCCAGCGAATTTTACGGGCCGACCGGGCCGGAAGCGTCCCAAGCGCAGGCCATGACCTTCCTGATCCGTGACCAGAAACTCGGTGCCAACATCGGTTCAGCCCAAGGGCCGACGGGCTTGGGTAAATACCTGATGCGTTCGCCGTCCGGGGAAATCATCTTCGGCGGGGAAACCATGCGCTTCTGGGACTTCCGTGGCCCCTGGTTGGAGCCGCTGCGTGGACCGAACGGCTTGGATTTGGGCAAGTTGAAAAATGACATCCAACCCTGGCAAGAACGGCGGGCAGCGGAATACATGACCCATGCCCCCTTGGGTTCGATCAACTCCGTGGGCGGGGTGGCGACGGAAATCAACTCGGTGAACTATGTGTCTCCCCGGGCGTGGTTGGCCGCTTCCCACTTCATCCTGGGCTTCTTCCTGCTGATCGGTCACCTGTGGCACGCGGGTCGGGCACGGGCTGCCGTGGCGGGCTTTGAAAAAGGCATTGACCGCAAATCCGAGCCGGTGCTGTCTATGCCCAATTTGGATTAGGGTTCCTTCGCCTAATCTTTAGCCAGCCCCTGGGAGTCATCCTGGGGGTTTGGTTTTTTGTCAACCTCCACGGCATGATATAAAATAAAATTATTGAACCGGGGTTGGCCTAACTCCGTATAAGTTCTTAGACATTTTTTTGTGGGAGGGACTGTCATGATATTAAAAATTGCCTTGACCGTGGGGTTAACCCTGACCATGAGTGCCCCCGTGCTGGCACAGGCCAGTAATTTACTTACCCCTCGTCGGCAGGACGAATACCAAGGACCCACGGCGGAACCCACTTCGGCGGCGATTAACATGATGGAATTTATCAACAATGCCTCATTTAAGGCCAATACCCGGAGTGCCTCCGAGTTTATTGAAGATAGCCAGGGGGGCATTTCCAAAGCCGCCGAAGCCTTCCGGGCGAAACAGCGGCAGTTGCTCAACACGCCGGAAACCTCCGTTGAGGTCAAAACCGCTCCCTAGGTCTATGAAACCCGCCTACACCCCCGAGGAGGTACAGGGAATTTTGCACTGGGCGATTGCCCGCCAGGTACAGCAGGGGGAAGCGAGCGATACCCTGACCCCGGTGCAGTTACAGGAAATTGCCCAGGAGTTGGGAATTGGTGCCGATGATTTGGCGGTGGCGGAACAGGCGTGGCGGCAGGAACAATCCTTACAGTACCAACGGGCGGAATTTCACCGCTGGCGGTGGCAGGGGTGGCGGCAACATCTGGTGCGCTCCGTGGTTCTCACTGGCCTGGTGACGACTCCTTTTTTCCTTTGGGACTGGGTGCGGGACGGACGGGTTCTGATTTGGACGAGCCAGGGGTTGACCTGGCCTTACTATGTGCCCGTATTGGTGGCAACGCCCCTGGGGATGTTGGTGCTATGGCATTTGTGGCAAACGCTCCAACGGGGGGGGGAAGCCTACGACCGGGATTGGCAGGCGTGGCAGCGGCACCAACGGTTTCAGCAAATCAAACAAAAAGCGGTGCGGAAACTCGCCGGGGTGGTCACCTGGCTGGAACGGCTGTTGGGGGATTAACTGCCCGTCCTGGGGTACACTAGGGTTCGGACGTGGGACAGACTATGACCGATTTTGTTTGGGAATTGGGGACGGAGGAAATGCCCGCCGATTTCATCACCGGGGCACTGGCACAATGGCAGGAAACCATCCCTGGCACCCTGACGGCGGTGGATTTGGCACCCGAAGCCATCCATTACTACGGCACCCCCCGCCGCTTAGCGGTGCAGTTGACGGGTGTGCCGGAGCAGCAGCCCGAACAACGGGTGGAAGTCAAAGGCCCCGCTGTCCAAGCCGCCTATCGGGACGGCGAACCGACCCCAGCTTTACTAGGTTTTTTGCGTTCCCGGCAAGCCCAACCCACGGACGTAGAACGGCGAGATACTCCCAAGGGCGAGTTTGTTTATTTAGTACAAACCATCCCCGGTCGTTCCGCCCCAGAGGTCTTGGCGCAGTTGGTGCCCCAGTGGTGGCAGGGGTTAACCGGGCGCAGGTTCATGCGCTGGGGGGATGGCACGGTTAAATTTAGCCGCCCCATCCGCTGGCTGTTAGCACTGTGGGGGGCACAAGTGGTATCGGTAACGCTGGAAAATGGCTCCGAACACCTGCACAGTGACCGGGTGAGCTACGGCCATCGGGTCTTGCATCCTGAACCCATTGTTATTCCCCAAGCCAGTGCGTACTTAGATAGTCTGCGGCAGGCGGGCGTAGAACCGGCAACCAGCGTCCGCCAAAATAAAATTCAACAGGAACTTGCGCGAGTCATTCCCTCCGGCAGTCGGGTGGAAATCCCCCCAGCACTTTTGGCCGAAGTGACCCAACTGGTGGAATGGCCGAGCGGAATTTTGGGGGCATTTGACCCGGCCTATTTACATTTACCAGCCGCCGTTATTACCACAGTGATGACCCAGCATCAACGGTATTTTCCGGTGCTTGATGCCCAGGGGGAATTACTGCCCCATTTCGTCACCATTACCAACGGCAATCCTGCATATGAAACTATCATTAAACAGGGGAATGAGCGGGTGTTAAAAGCCCGTTTGGCCGATGCCCAATTTTTCTATCAGGCAGATTTGCGCCAACCTTTAGCTGACTATGTGCCCCAATTAGCGAGTGTCACCTTTCAAGAGCAATTGGGTTCTGTTGATGCTAAGGTACAACGGATTGAAAAGTTCTTAAAAAATACCTTATCTCTTAGTAATTATTCAGGCCATCAAATTAATCATATTCTCCGCACCGCCTATTTATGCAAAGCGGATTTAGTCACCCAAATGGTGGGGGAATTTAGTGAATTGCAAGGGATTATGGGGGGGCATTATGCCCTGAAAACCGGAGAATCTGAGGCGGTTGCCGAAGCGATTAGCGAGCATTACCAGGACATACCCACTACGGTCACGGGGAAATGGGTTGCCTTGGCGGATCGGTTGGATACGGTGGCGGGGATTTTAGCGGTGGGATTGATTCCCACGGGTTCTTCCGACCCCTTTGCCCTGCGGCGGGCGGTACGCAGTATGATCATGATTGTAAACTCACCCGGAATTTATCCCAATCTGCACCGCTTGTTTCAAGAAATGATGGCTATTTTAGCCGAAGATTTTCCCCAGTTAAACCACAGAGAACTTCCACATCAGTGGCATATCCTTGTTAGCCAAAGGTTACATAGCATTTTGCAAGAAAAAGGCTTAAACTATGACCTGATCAATGCGCTTTTAGGTTCAGAAAAACCGGAACATCTGGAACGAATTTTGACCAATATCCAGGATTTTTTCCAACGGGCTGAAAAGCTAATGGAATTACGAGCTAATGGCATTTTACAAGCCATTTATGCCACGGTGAATCGAGCCAGTCGTTTAGCCAATCAAGGTGGTTTATCTACCGTTGAATTGAATTCCCAAAAAGTCATTAACACTGAATATTTACAGCAACCCATTGAGCGGGAACTGTATCAAGCGGTTATCCAGCTAACCACGCAAGCCCAAGAAACTCAAGCCCAAGGGAACTATGATTTTTTAATTCAGGGTTTAGAGAAAATTGCCCCAGTTTTAGAACGATTTTTTGACGGTGCAGAAAGCGTTTTAGTGATGGATGCCGACCCAATGATTCGCCAAAATCGCCTGAATTTACTGGGTCTTATTCGTAATAGTGCCCTGGTACTTGCCGATTTCTCCCAAATCGTGAAAATTTGATGGCTAAGGCACTGGTTTTGGGGCTGGGGAAATCGGGTATGGCGGCGGCTCGTTTGCTCCAGCGGCAAGGCTGGCAGGTCGAAGTACAAGATAGTTACACATCCGCATCCTTAACCCAGCAAAAAGTCGAACTGGAAGCCCTGGGAATCAGTATTACTTTGGGACAAGCCTTTGCGGTGCCAGCCCCCCCGCCGGATTTGGTGGTGGTCAGTCCGGGCGTGCCCTGGGATGTGCCCATTTTGCAACAACTGCGGGCGCAGGGCGTTGATGTGGTCGGGGAAATGGGGCTGGCATGGCGGAGTCTTTGTGCCTATCCTTGGGTAGGGATCACCGGCACCAATGGCAAAACCACGACGACCAGCTTAGTTGCGGCAATTTTCCATGAGGCGGGGTATCGGGCACCGGCCTGTGGCAACATTGGCACGCCCGCCTGTGATTTGGTGGGGCAAGATGTGGACTGGATCGTGGCGGAAATCAGCAGTTTTCAGATTGAATCATCCCCGCAAATTTCCCCACATATTGGCGTATGGACGACCTTTACGCCTGACCATTTGAACCGTCACTATACCCTGGAGAATTACTGTCAGATTAAAGCTCATTTATTAAACCAATCCCAAGTGAAAATCCTGAATGGAGATGACCCCTACCTACGAGAAAATTTACCCCAAAAATGGCCGGATGCCATTTGGACAAGTATTCGAGGGTCTGACTCTTTACCCCCATCTCAAAAGTCAGGTATTTATATTCAAAATGAACAGGTAATGGTCGCAGGGAAAACCATTTTTTCTTTAGATAATTTTTCTATGCCGGGTTGTCATAATCGGCAAAATCTCCTGTTAGCGATTGCCGTCGCTCATGTCTTGAAAATACCGTCGGAGATTATTAGCCAAGCGATGAGCAAATTCCCTGGGGTGCCCCACCGCTTAGAAGTATTGGGGGTACATGGCGGTATTACTTATATTAATGATAGTAAAGCGACTAATTATGATGCCGCTCAAGTTGGTTTAGCCAGTATGACCGCCCCGACGATTTTACTGGCTGGTGGGCAGGCCAAAATCGGGGAGGATCACAATTGGTTACAAACGATTCAAAAACAAGCCCTTGGCGTGGTACTATTCGGGGCGGCGGCAGAGAGTTTTGCTCAACGATTAATGAGTATTCATTACACCGCTTTTACCAGGGTAGAAAATTTAACGGAAGCGGTGTCAGTAGCGCAGAAATTAGCCCATGAAACGGGTGCTAAAGTTATTTTGCTTTCCCCGGCCTGTGCTAGTTTCGACCAGTACCCCAATTTTGAGGCTCGTGGCGATCACTTTCGACAATTGTTTAATGATTTAATTTAATAATTTATGGACATTATGGGCACCCCTATTCATTGTAACCAGCAGAAAATTATCTCGCTGGAATGCCCATACTACCGGGAACCAGAGACGGGGGAATGCCCCTGCGACCGCTGTTCTCAATCGCTGTTCTCAATTCATTTAGGACTGCTATAGCCGTTTTGATTAAATTTGAGGCATTAGTTTTCACCCCCCCCGACCCCCCCTTGCTAAGGGGGGAAATGGATTATTTGTAGTCATTCAAAGGGTATCCGTCTCAGTTCTAAAGGCTGGGGGAAGCTCAATTACGCCCAACTCTTGTAGGGCAAAAGGTTAAATGTCCGCCAGTGAACCAGCAATCTGCGGTTTGCGTATAACCCCATGAACCCACACGTTCGGGAGACTAACGACCATGACGACTCGGCACTGGCTGGCGGCCACGACTGTGGCGGTGAGTCTATTGACAGCGATGCAGAATGCACCGGCAAAATCCCCCATGCCCAGGAATTTATTGGGTTTGACCAACCAAAATCAATTGGTTTCCTTTGCATCCAATGGGCAAAAACCCCGCCCTATCCCCATTCAAGGGGTCGAGGGACGGGTGATTGCTATGGATGTGCGTCCAGCCAATGGCCTGCTTTATGCCCTCACGGATACGGACAAAATCTACACCCTTGATCCCCGAACGGGTACGGGTCAATTGGTTAGCACTTTATCCATGCCTTTTCAGGGCAAAGTTGGCACAGGTATGGATTTTAATCCTGTTCCTGACCGTTTGCGTTTGGTGGATAGCCGGGGCAACAATTTTCGCATCAATGTAGATACGGGCGCAGTGACGGCGGATAAGCCCCTCAATTATGACCCGCAGGATGTGAATGTCCAAGCCCAGCCCCAGGTAACTGCCGCTGCCTACACCAATTCGTTTGCCGGTCTGCCGGCCACCCCCAATGTCACGCCGCCTACCCGCACCACCCAACTGTTTAACATTGATTCCCATTTGGATGTGCTGGTACTGCAAAATCCCCCCAACGATGGGGTGCTGAAAACGATTGGCTCCCTGGGAGTAAACCTAGAACCGACGGGCGAGTTTGATATTTTTTCGCCGCAACCGGGGGTGAATATGGCCTATGCGGTTTCGGGTTCAAGGGTGTACTCGATTGACCTGGCCTCCGGGCGGGCTACCCAGGTGGGTGATTTGGGGTCGGGGATGAATTTAATTGGATTAACGTTTCTGCTCACCCCCTAACTCAAGATGCCCCAGGGCAAACATTCTCCCAGTTCACTTCCACCAGCACCGCCTGTACCGTCTCGGCTGCGTGTTCCGTATAGGAATAATTCGTGACCAGACTGCGGGCTTTTTGGTTGAGGGTGGCGTAACCCGCCGAACGAAGCAGTTCCGGGGTACCTTGGATTTGCCCCTGGGGATTCACCGCCACGCCCAGTACCGCTGGCCCAGATTGCGCCCAGGGACAGCCGGGGGTGGGTAGATGGGCACTCAGCCGCAGGAGTTTGGGGGAGCGGGTCAGTTCCGGTTGTAGGCTGGCAATCCACCGGCTGAGATTCCCCAAGCCATCGCTGGTGCTGGTGTTGGTGGGGTCAAAGGGTTCTTGGGTCAGCGTCGGGGTGTCCACCGGCGGCGGCAACGGCATGGGGGTGGGTTGCGCCTGGGGTGCCGGGGTGGCCGTCATCCGAGGTTTGGATTGGGGTCGGGCGGCAGTCTTGGCCGGCACGGGCTTGGCAAAGTTCGGCGGCGGCGGCACCGGCGGCAGGTTGGCACTCGGGGGCAGGTTGGCTAGGGGCGGGGGAGGCGGCAACGGGGCACCCAAATTGGCTGGGGGCGGGCTGGGGCGAACCGTGGGGGCAGCGGAGGATTCAATAAAACTTACTTCAATTGGCGGGGGCAGAAGCACCAGCGGCTCCGGCAGGGGGTCAAACCGGCGCAGGAGATACCAAAGACTAATATGTAAGAGTGCCGAAGCCAGAAAGCACCACGGGAGGGGGGCAGACAACCAACGCCGCAGGGACGGGGACAGTAAATTTTTTTCCAACTTCTCCAACATGGTGGCAGCGCTGAAATCACCTCAGCGTAGAGACGCACCCACACCGCCCATTGTGGCATGAGTTTTTGGCGATGACCAAACCGCCACCACCTTGAGATTTTCTGTAATCTGCCGCCAACGGCTCCCCCCCGGTTTAGTCTAAAGCCAGCACATGGGGGAAAATTATGGTTTCTCTACGGGAAAATCCACTACGGGTCGGGCTACAGCAGGAACGCTTACCGGAACCATTTACGATTGTGATTTTTGGGGCATCCGGAGACCTAACCCAACGGAAACTCGTACCCGCCTTGTACAAACTCCGGTTGCAGCGTCGGCTTGCCCCGGAAACCACCATTATCGGGTTCGCCCGCCGTCCCTGGAGCCATGATTACTTCCGGGAGCAGATGCGCGAAGGGGTGGAGCAATTTGGGGGCGGGATTGAGACACCCGCTTTGTGGGAAGAATTTGCCCAGGGGTTGTTTTACCACGCCGGGGACATGGACAATCCGGCCAGTTACCAGGGATTGGCGCAGTTGATCGAGGAGTTGGAACCCCAACGCCCCACCCGGGGGAATCGCGCCTATTACCTGGCCGTGTCGCCGAATTTTTTCCCGGAGGCGATCCGCCAGTTGGGCGGGGCGGGTTTGCTCCAAGACCCCCGCAAACAACGCTTGGTGATCGAAAAACCCTTTGGCCGCACCCTGGCGACGGCGCAGGCATTGAATCAGGTGGTGCGGGAAGTCTGCCAGGAGGAACAGGTCTATCGGATTGACCATTACCTGGGTAAGGAAACGGTTCAAAACCTGTTAGTGTTTCGCTTTGCCAATGCGATTTTTGAACCCCTCTGGAACCGCCAGTTTGTGGATCATGTGCAGATCACGGTGGCGGAAACCGTGGGGTTGGAAGACCGGGCGGGTTACTACGAAAGTGCCGGGGCACTCCGGGATATGGTGCAAAACCATGTGATGCAGTTGTTCTGCCTGACCACCATGGAACCCCCCAGTTCCCTGAGTGCGGATAGCATTCGTAACGAAAAGGTGAAGGTTCTCCAGGCCACCCGCTTGGCGCACCAGGGCTTTAGCCTGTCCAAGGCGGCGATTCGGGCGCAGTATAGCGAGGGTTGGATGCGGGGTAAACCGGTGGTGGGCTATCTGCAAGAACCCAAGGTCAACCCCCAATCCGTCACCCCGACCTACGTGGCGATGCACCTGCAGGTGGACAACTGGCGGTGGCAGGGGGTGCCGTTTTTCCTGCGTACCGGCAAACGGATGCCCAAAAAGGTGAGCGAGATTGCCATCCAGTTCCGGGAGCCGCCCTTGAGTATTTTCCCGTCCGTGGCGCAGCAGGCCAACCCCAACATCCTCACCCTGCGGATTCAGCCAGACGAGGGGATTTCCCTGCGGTTTGAAGCGAAAATGCCCGGTCCCGATTTGCGGGCACGGTCGGTGGATATGGATTTTCAGTACGGCAAAACCTTCGGCATGGCGAGTTCGGAAGCCTATGAACGGCTGTTGCTGGATTGTTTGTTGGGCGACCAAACCCTGTTTACCCGCGCCGATGAGGTGGAGGAAGCCTGGCGGGTGATCACCCCGGCGTTGAATATCTGGGATGCCCCCCCCGATGGCCGCACCATTCCCCAGTACGAGGCGGGCACCTGGGGGCCGCTGGAAGCGGAGCAAATGCTGACGGATTTGGGGCGGCACTGGCGCAGACCTTAAACCTGTAGTTGGTCTTAAATTCCCCTGGATTGGCCGGGGTATTTTTTACCATAGAAGGGCATCGCCGTGGGAGGGTAATGGCTATGGTGACGACCGAAGCAGTGGTGGCACTCCAAGCCCCCAAAGATGTGTCCCTGAGTGAAATTGAATCGGAGTTGGGGCAGATTTGGCTGGGGGTGGATGGGGACGGGGATGCGGGTCCCCGGGCAGTACGGGCAGCTACCTTTACCCTGGTAGTGTACGAGTCGGCGGACTTGGCAACCCAAATTGTCCCCTCGGTGGAAGGGTTGGCGGTACAAAATCCCTGCCGGGTGATCCATCTGCGCCCTCAGGAGGGGTTAGGGGATGTGCCCTTAACGGCGCGGGTGGCGGCCTATTGTCCCATGCAAAAACGGGGGCAAAGTAATTTGATTTGTTGTGAATACATTACCCTGACGGGTTCCCGTGCCTCCCTAGAGCGTTCCCTGGGATTGATCAATGCGCTGTTGATTGGGGATTTGCCCACTTATCTGTGGTGGCAAGCCCATCCTGACCCGGAGGATATGCTGCTCCAAGGGCTGATCCATCTGCGGGAACGGGGGGGGATGCGGGTGTTGGTGGATTCGGCCACCTTTACCCAACCGGAGCGGGGGTTGCTCGACCTGCGGCAGTTGATGCAGATGAATGTGCCCCTGGCGGATTTGAACTGGAGCCGCTTGAGTGCCTGGCAGGAACTCACCGCCGCCGCCTTTGACCCTCCCGACCGGCGGGTGGATTTGCCGAAAATTGACCAGGTGGTGATTGACCATGAAAAGGGGAATCCCACCCAAGCCCTGCTGTTTTTTGGTTGGCTGGCCAGCCGGTTGGGCTGGGTGCCCCAATCCCGGGGGGTGGAAGCGGGGGATTATGACATTCATCGCATTACCTGCCATTCCCCGGGGGGTCAGGCGATCCAAACCGAACTGGCGGGCTTGCCCCTGACGGATATTGGCTCAGTGGTGGGGGACTTGATTGGCCTGCGGTTAGATTCGGCGCAACCTGATGCCAACTGCTGTACGGTGCTGTGTTCCGAAACCACGGGCTGTATGCGTTTGGAGGGGGGGGGTAAAGCCCAATTCTGCCGGGTAGAGCAGGTCAGTACCCTGCGGGACATTCCCGCCGAAACCCTCCTGGGTCAACAAATTCAACGCTGGGGACAGCAAAATATCCTGTTTCAGGAAAGCTTGGCGGTAACGGCGGCCATTTTGGAAGCGGCAACGGTCTGACGTGTGCCCCAATGTAAATCATTTGTAATCAAGCTTGACGGGTCTGGCTCGGGTGTGGCGATAATTAAAAAATTTAGATTTTTCCTCACCAAGATGTTCACCCTCCGCTCCCACCGCCGGTTTTGGCTGGTCTTGTTGGCTACTTTTTTCTGTGTGCTGGGGGTAATACCCCAAGGGCAGGCTTACATTGAACGCAGTCGCACCCCGTTAGCCCTGCATTTCGATGCGGCGCAACCCTTCATTAACGGGCGGGCGGTGGTAAAACAGGGGACGTGGCATGGATACATTGACCATTCCGGCAGTTTGGTTATCCCTTTGAAGTATCGGGATGCCCGCCGCTTTCGTGAGGGGTTGGCAGCGGTAGAATTTGAGGAAAAATGGGGATATATCAACAAAAAAGGGCAAACCATTATTCCTTTTCAGTTTGAAAGTGCGGTGGATTTTAGTGAAGGGTTGGCCGGAGTTCACAATGGGCAGTCCTGGGGATATGTGAACAAATCCGGCCAGGTGGTGATTCCCTACCAGTTTGACCATGTGTTGAATTTCAAAGCAGGATTGGCCGCTGTCAAACGGGGAAATAAATGGGGGTTTATTGACCGCTTGGGGCGATTAGTCATTCCCCTCAAATTCGATAATGCCTATAGTTTTTCCGATGGCTTCGCCCGCGTGAAACAGGGGAATTCCTGGAGTTTTATCAATGAAAAAGGGCGGGTGGCAATCGGAGAATTTTTCACCTGGGCGCACCCGTTCCACGAGGGGCTTGCTCCCGCCAGCCAGGATGGTCGCTGGGGGTATATCAACACCAGCGGCCAGTGGGAAATTGGGGCACAATTTCATCAAGTGCTGAAGTTTGTGGAGGGCTTAGCACCGGTGCTGTGGCGGTTCAAATGGGGTTATATCAACCGGCAGGGTACCGTGGTTATTCCCTATGCCTACGATGAGGCCTGGTATTTTAGCGAGGGCATGGCCTTGGTGCGTCAGGGGGGCAAATGGGGGTACACTGACAGTACGGGTGAGTTGGTCATTCCCTGCCAATTTGAGAATGCGGAATCCTTCAGCGAGGGCATGGCACCGGTGAAATTTGAAAGTGAGTGGGGCTACATCAACCGCACCGGCCAGCCCGTCTTTCCCTACGCCTTGCAGGTGGCGATGCAAGGCCAGACTAACGATACACCTGGGGATGAATAACCCGCCACGCCAAGCCGCCCATCACCCCCACCCAGAGCATCAGCCAGACCAGCAAAGCCGGTGCCACGGGGGGCCAAGCGAGCGGCCAGCGCAGGAGGTCAATCAGGGCGGCAAGGGGTAAAAACCGAGCAATGATACTTAAAACCGGGGGCAAATTATCCCGGGGAAAGTAGGTGCCACACAGGGCAAACATCGGCACCACCACCAAAAAAATGGGGACGTTAATTTGATCCACCGTGCGTACCAGACCGGCGGTGAGTAACCCAATCCCACCGAATAATAATGCCCCCAAAATTAACAACGGCACCGACAAAAGTAGGGCAACGGGGGGGTATAAACCCAACAAAACGACGACTAACCCAGTTGTTAACCCCGCCAACGTGCCCCGGCTGGCAGCCCACAACCAATCCCCCAAAAATACTTCCGTAAAGGTGAGGGGAGCCGTGAGGAGTGCCTGCCAGGTTTTTTGAAATTGCAGGCGGATAAAACTGCCATAGGCTCCTTCAAAAAAACTCTGAAACAAGACTCCCACGGCAATCATCCCTGGCCCGATAAATTGCAGGTACGTTACTTCGCGTCCCCCGTAAATCAACTTAGGGATCAAAGGACTCAGGCCAAAACCAAAGGCCAGCAGGTAAATAATCGGTTCCGACAGGGGGGGTAAACTATTCACCAGCCAGGTATTTTGGTACACCTTGACGTGTCGCCGCCAGACGGAATAAACGCCCCAAATGCTTAACCCCGTATCCCTTGACTTGCCCCAGTCCATTTGCCCTTTGCTCCTATAATTCAGAAGGGGTCTGGATGTCCTAAAACCCCCTGGCTTTCAGTGTAAAAGGTGCCAGCCCATGCTGTGTAAAGGCTTTGAAATCGAACTCTACACCGGCACGCCCCAGGGGGAGGTGGTGGGGCTGGCGGATCAGATTGTCAACGCCCTCCCCGGATTTGTTTGGGAACCGGACCGGCGCAACGTGGAATACACCACCCCGCCCCGCCAACGCTACGAACGGCTCCTGTGCGATTTGCTCCAACCCCGGCAACACCTGCGCCAATACCTGCAAAAGTTGGGGGACTACACCCTGATTCCCGGCAGTACCCTGGCTCTGGGTGATAGTAGGGTATTTTTCCGCTCTGACCCCGGCAACCCCTACCACCACTACATCCAGGAAACCTATGGCACGCGGGTGGTCACCGCCAGCGTCCATATCAATATTGGCATTGACGACCCGGAAACCCTGATCCGTGCCTGTCGGTTGGTGCGGGTGGAAGCCCCCCTGTATCTGGCTCTCAGCGCATCTTCCCCCTGTCTGGATGGGCAAATTACCGGCTGGCACAGTACCCGTTGGCACCAATTTCCCCTCACGCCCCCCCATGTGCCCCTATTTCTCAGTCATCGCCACTTTATCCAGTGGACGGAAACCCAACTCCAGGCGGGCACCATGCAAAACGTGCGCCACCTGTGGAGCAGCGTCCGCCCCAACGGCAACCGCCGCCCCTACGATTTGAACCGATTAGAATTGCGTATCTGTGATTTGGTCAGCGACCCGTTGCATTTATTAGCCATCACCGCCCTCCTCGAAGCCCGCTTGTCCCAACTCCTGCGTGACCCCAGCCTCGACCCCCTCTACGGCCACCCCTACCCCCGGGTGCGGGCGGAGGAACTGCGGGTGCAGAGCGAAACCAATGGCCAAAAAGCCGCCCACCAAAGTTTAGATAGTGTCCTGACCCATTGGCGGGACGGGCGTAGCATCCGCGCCGGGGACTGGATTAGGGAATTATTGGAACAGGTCACCCCCACCGCCAAACAACAGGGGTTTAGCTGTTTTCTCTCCCCCTTACACACTTTATTGTCCCAGGGCAACGAAGCCCAGCAGTGGCTGGCGGCCATTCAACAAGGTCAGAGCCTAGAAACGGCACTGCAAAATGCCATCCAAACCATGCACACACGGGAAACCGACCTGGTGAGTGAAATCTGTCCCCCCCAGGCGGCGTAGAATAGTAAACAACTTGACCCAATTGATTTAGGGAACCACTCCTATGCCCGCCGCTCCCGCCGACGATAGTCAAAAAGACAAGCAAAAAGCCCTCAATCTCGCCATGCAGCAGATCGAAAAAACCTTTGGTAAAGGGGCGATCATGCGCTTGGGGGATGGCTCCCGGATTAAGGTGGAAACCATTCCCAGCGGGGCGTTGACCCTGGATTTAGCCCTGGGGGGCGGCTTGCCCAAGGGGCGGGTGGTGGAAATCTACGGCCCGGAAAGTTCCGGGAAAACCACCGTCGCCCTCCACGCCGTCGCCGAGGTGCAAAAACGGGGGGGAGTCGCCGCCTTTGTGGATGCGGAACACGCCCTTGACCCCGCCTACGCCGAAGTCCTGGGGGTGGATGTGCAAAACCTGCTGGTGTCCCAACCGGATCACGGGGAAGCCGCCCTGGAAATCGTAGACTCCCTGGTGCGCTCGGCGGCGGTGGATGTGATTGTGGTGGACTCGGTGGCCGCCCTGGTGCCGAAGGCGGAGATTGAGGGGGACATGGGCGACTCCCACATGGGTTTACAAGCCCGGTTGATGAGCCAAGCCCTACGGAAAATCACTGGCAATATCAGCAAAACCGGCTGTATTTTAATCTTCCTGAACCAACTGCGGCAAAAAATCGGCGTATCCTACGGCAACCCGGAAACCACCACCGGTGGCAATGCCCTGAAATTTTACGCCTCGGTGCGGATGGACATTCGCCGCATCCAGACGTTGAAAAAGGGCACGGAGGAATTTGGCATCCGGGTCAAGGTGAAGGTGGCGAAAAATAAGGTTGCCCCCCCGTTTCGATTGGCGGAATTTGACATTATTTTTGGTAAGGGCGTTTCCCAGGCGGGCTGTATCCTGGACATCGCCGAGCAGGTGGGGATCGTCAAGCGCAAGGGAGCCTGGTACAGTTACCAAGGGGAAAACATCGGCCAGGGGCGGGAAAATACCCTGCAATACCTGGAGGAAAACCCCGCCATTCGGGACACCATTGACCAGCAGGTGCGGCAAAAGCTGGAAACCGGTGCCGTGATTGCCCCGACCACCGCCCCCAGCGACGAAGACCTGGACGAGGAGCTGACACCCACGGATGAGTGACCTCTCCCCCGCCCAGCAAAAGGAATACCTGCAAAACCTGCGGCGACGGGCAGGCACCTGGGTTGATTGGGGGCAAACCTGCCAACACCTGAGCAAGGCCGGGTGGCGTGCGGAAGCGATTTTTGAAGAAACCGGCTTGGAACCCAGCACCCAAAACCAACTGACCGTCGCCAGCCAGGTCTTTCATTCCCTGCCAAACCCCCAGGTGCAGGCTTATTTTCGTAGCGAAGGAAGTGATTTGCTGTACGAATTACGGCTTTTGTCCCAGGCGCAACGGCTGGCCTGTGCTGAATTTATTCGTGATAAACGCTTGGACGTGGGCGCAACCAGGGACGTGGTGAAAGCGGTGAAAGAATTGAGCCAATACCGGGTGCCGACTGGTTTTAGCGACCATCCGGGGGATGCGGTGGCGTTCCAATGCTGGCGACTGCTGCGGCAAAAGCCCGCCCGAGCGGAGCGGGTGCGGCTCTTGTCCCGGGGTTTGGGGTTTGCCCATACGGAAACGGCTCGCCTTGCCCTGGAGCAATTACTCGACCCGCAGCAGGGGGAAACCCTGCCCACGCCGCCCCGCCTGCCCTGGTACCGCTTGGAATCCGCCCTGGAACAACCCCTGATCCTCGCCCTGGCCGGGGAACTGCCCCTGGATACATCGACTTGGCAAGCAACCCCGGTTGCCCCCGTTCAGCCGCCTTTTGGGGTGGTGGCGGGGATACCCCAGGTGGTGGCATTACCGGGGTGGCCGATTCTGCGTGCCGCCCAGGCACCCCTCGCCCTGCTTACCCACCAATTGCCGGGGGAAATTGGCATTGCCGAACCCATCCTGCTGGTGGTGGATCGGCTGGATACCACCTGGCAAGCGGAACATTATTTTTTGGTGGCGGCAGATCAGCACATTACGCTCAAATGGTTCTCGGAACCTCCGGGTGTACCGCTCCTGGGGCGGTTAATTTTGGCCGTGCGTCCCCCCCGGATGCTCGACCCGGAACACCTGGGTGAACCCTGGCAAATCGAGGAGTAGCTGGTTGGCATGACCGGTGTTAGCGCACCGGGGACATCCCCACAATCAGCAATAAATCCTGGCTTTTGCCACAGGGTTCCGCACTCTCGCAGTCATTCACCCGACCGGGAGCCACGGTAAAATCCACCGCTTGGCCGACCCACTGGGGGTCACATGCGTCAAAATTGGCACCCACCGTAAACCGCCCCTCTGGGGTCGTGAGGGTGACATAACACATCAAATCCCCATTCACCACTTCGTTGACCGTACCCTGAAACTGGCCGACCGGCGGACTGGGCAGATTGGCCGGGGGTTGGGCTTGGACATTGGTGATCACTAAAATCACGCCCACTGCCAGGGCAATCAAACTCAACGCCAAGCCCGCCTCAGCCGCTATACTCTGCCGTTGTGCCAGCCGCAATCCCACTACCAAAAGGGACAACCCAATCAGGAGTGCCCCGAGGTACGGATAAACCAATTGAGTAGAGAATAGAGCAGAAGCAGACATTTTATTCGTATCCTAACGTCTTCGCCACCATACCACGGCAGCCGCCACCAACGCCCCCCCCGGTAGGCCAATCAAGGCCAACAGGGTCACGGAAGTCGCCAGGGGCGTAGCGATATTTAAGCGGCGGTTCGTTGGGTCTTTGGAACGGATGGACAGGGGTTGGGCTTCATTCTGGGTCAACCAATTCACACTATTCAAAAACACATCCCCATTCCGTTGCAGGTTAAACAGGCCATCGGCGGCGAACTCCGAATCCCCAATCACCACCAACCGACCTTTCCCCTTCTCGACTGCCACCCCAATCGGCAGGGGGCCTTCCCGGTCTTGCTGCGGGTCAAAAAAGGGTTCCTCCTGGGTATTGCTCTCCGCCCAAATCCCCCGCCCCGTCAGGAACAATGGCACCCCCGTTTTTTCCCCTTCCCCCACCAAATCCACCGCCTGCGCCAGGGGAAACAGGGCGAGACTCTGCCCGAACTCCTTCGTAATTGGGTGATCCGCATAGCGGGTGGTCACCGCCACCCCCCGCCCCGCCCCCTGGATAATCTCCGTGTTGGAGACAATAAACCGCCCATCCAGTTTCACCCCCGCCCACTTCAGCACATCCTGCAAACCCCGGTCATTTTTCGCCGCTTCCAGGGGGTCAAGCAACAGCAACACCCCGCCCCCATTTTTGACAAACTGCTCCAACGCCCGGGCTTCGGGAGCCAATAGGGTTTGTTGCGGCCCCGCCACAATCACCACATTGGTATCCTTGGGGATTTGACCCGTTTCCGCCAGATTCAAAGGCTGCACATTAAAATTGCGGGCTTGCAACGCCTGTTGCGCCTGGGAAAAACTGCCCTGTTGCCCCGGTTCCAAGGGTCGCTCCCCGTGCCCCTGCAAAAAGGCCACATTCCCCTGCTTGGCCTGGGTGAGCCGGACAATCGCATTACTGAGATTGGCTTCACTGAGTTGCTCCCGCAAGCGTTCCCGCCGCTGACCACTCACCAAGTACACCTCCCCAAACCCCTGCACCCCAAATTCCTGCGCCTGCACCGGATTATTGCGGGGGTCAATCACCTCAAAGCTAAATTTATCCCCCGCTACCTTGCGATAATTTTCCAAAAGTTGGCGAATCGGCGGCGTAATCTGCTGGTCAAAGATAATGACTCGCACCGGCTGTTGCAGATTTTGGACGAGTTTTTGCGATTCTGGAGCCAGGGTAAACCGCTGGTTGGCACTCAGGTCAAATTTGTAGGGATATTGTACCGCCAAAAAATTCACCAGCCCCACAATCACCAGGACAGCCAGGGTACGCAGGACGACATTGCCCCCCACCGCCAGCGCCCGTTGATCCCAGAGGGGCAAACGAAATAGGGCAAAGCCCAACAAAGCCACCCCCGCCCCCAGGAGCAGACCGCCCCAGGGTTGATTTTTTGGCCCGACCAGCACCACCACGACCCCGGCGGCCACCAGGGCAATGCCCACCCAAGCTGGCCAATGGTTGCGAACGACCTTAACCACCACATTCATCGGTTACGACCTCTGGAAGCGCAATCCATCCACCCACTGTACCGTCAAAAACACCCCCAAAATCACATAACTGGCAAACAAAACCACATTGGTCGTACTGACGGAACCCTGGATCAAACTGGTGTAATTTTGCAGGAGCGATAAATGGCGAAAAATGGCCGCCGGTAGACCACTCAACCGATCCGCCACCGCCTGCAAAATCCAGAGCAATAAAATCAAGGCAAACGTCCCGACGGCGGCCAAGAGCGTGCTTTCGGTGGTGGCCGAAATAAATAAACCCAGGGATAAAATCGCCGCCGCCAACAGCACCAACGCCCCGTGACCCAACAGAATCACCCCCCAGGAAAAAGCCGGTTCCGATTGGAGTAAGGTCACACTTTCGTACAACATCACCGGTAATAGCAGGGTGAAGAAAAAGGTCAATACGCCCAACAATTTTCCCAGCGCTACTATCGTGGTCGTAATGGGCGAGGTGGCGAGCAATTCCAACGTGCCCTGTTGCCGTTCCTGGGCAAACAAATTCATGGATAACAGGGGCAAAATAAATAAGGAAAGCGAACCCAATACCCCCAAGTAATTCTCTAAAATCACCGCCGGTACATCCACGGGGGGCGCACCCAACCCCGCCTGTCCCTGCAAATCCTGGGCGGCCACATTGGCCTGCACCGCATTAAATAAAATGATGTAAAACACCCCGGCCATAAACCAGTACACGGCGGCAATGATGTAATTCAACGAGGTGGCAAAATAACCCTGCAATTCCTTGCGGTAGATCGCCACCCAATTCGCCCACAGTAAACGCATTGCAGTCCCCAGGAAGTCAGGGTTGATCCTACCACAGCTTTAGGAATGTTCTGCCGCTTCGGTGGCAAACGCTTCGTCCTCGGCGGTCGCTTCGGTGGTGGTCAACTGCAAAAACACATCCTCCAGGGTCGCCCGTCTGCGGTTCATTTCGTAGAGTTTTAAGCCCGCTTGCACCACCAGGGCGGTCAATTCCGGCCCCACATCGGTTTCCCCAGCGGTGGTCACGGTGACGATGTGATTTTCCCCATCGCTTTGGGTTTGCACCCCAGCCACCCCCGGAAATTGCGCCAACGCCCCCTGCAATGGCTCCAGGTTCCCCACCAGCTTCAGTTCGTACTGGGTGCGGTCATCCGACTGGCTCACCAACCGGTCAATGGTATCCGTCGCCACCACCTGCCCCTTTTGGATAATCACCACCCGGTTGCAGGTCATGCTCACCTCCGGCAGGATGTGGGTGGAAAGAATAATCGTGTGATCCCCAGCCAGACTTTTGATCAGGTTACGGACTTCGATAATTTGCTTGGGGTCAAGCCCCACCGTGGGTTCATCCAGGATAATCACCGGCGGGTCATGGACAATCGCCTGGGCAATCCCCACCCGCTGGCGAAACCCCTTGGAGAGTTTGCGAATCAGTTGGTGACGGCGTTCGGCCAAACCACAGCGTCCCATCGCCCAATCCACCCGCGTTGAACGCTCCCCCGCACTCACCCCTTTGATGCTGGCGACAAAATGCAGATACCCCTGCACCGTCATTTCCCGGTATAGGGGCGGGGTTTCCGGCAGATAGCCAATCCGTTGCCGCACCGCCAGGGAATCTTCAAGTACATCAAAACCGGCAATAGTCGCCCTGCCGCCACTGGGGGGCATATAGCCCGTGAGCATCCGCATGGTGGTGGTTTTCCCCGCCCCGTTTGGCCCCAAAAACCCCAGGATTTCCCCCGCCTCCACGCTGAAATTCAGGTCATGCACGGCCAGGGTCGTGCCGTAACGTTTGGTCAGATGCTCAACGGTGATCATAGAAATATCTAAGGTGATGGGGACTGAATCATTAGGCTCTATTATTCCACTATTCCACAGGGAATGGCTCACCAGGGGCAGTGATTAGGGGTTGCTGATTTTTCGGGTATGGCTTCGCCACGCTGGCTATAGAATTGAGGACAAGAACCATATTATGAACCGATGACGTTAATCCTTAATCTGCCCCCCGAACTCGAACGTTATCTCACCCAGATCGCCTTACAGCAGGGATTACCGGTTGAGGTAATGGCATTGCACCTATTGTCTGCATCCCTTACACCCGAACAAAAACAACAACTGGTGATAGCTACACTGCAATCTTGGGTTACTGATGGCGATGAAGAGAATCATCACAATTTGGGGCAAGACTTAACTCAGGGACTGGATAGGGAACGGCTGTCTGAACGTTCGTTATTTCCAGTGGCAATGCAAGGAATTACCTGGTGAGCCAAATTATTATCCTGGATGCTGGCCCCATCGGTTTGATTACCAACCCCAAAATTTCCCCCCAGGCCATGTTCTGTAATCAGTGGTTGCAATCCCATTTGGAAGCGAGGAATCGGGTAATTGTCCCGGAAATCGCTGATTATGAAGTGCGCCGGGAACTCTTGCGGGCTGAGAAACATAAAGGACTGGTGCGGCTGGATCAACTTTCACAATGGTTGGAATATCTCCCTATCACTACCATTGCGATGCGGCAAGCGGCTACTCTCTGGGCACAGGCTCGCCAACGGGGACAGCCAACCGCCGGGAATCAGAGCATGGATGGGGATATGATTTTGATTGCTCAAGCCACGACTTTAGGGCTATAGGGGGTAGTCATTGCCACAACAAATGTGGGGCATCTCTCCCGCTTTGCACCAGCCGATATTTGGCCGAACATCACACCGACTTGAGGGTGGGTCGTTCCAACTCCATTTCTCACCCGTTAGGTTAAGTTCTTGGACACCTTTATTTGTTGGAACCAGCAGAAAATCATCTCGCTGAAATGCCCATACTCTGGAGAACCAAGGACGGGGGAATGCCTGCGGCACACTGCGTGGAGCGCCCCTGCGACCGCTGTTCTAAATTCATTTAGGATTGCCATAGCAGACGATCTTGGGCTACGTCCCCACCGATAACTTCGGCGGCATAACAACCCGGTTGAGCAGTTGTGAGCAGTTCATCTTCCTGAAGCCGCTCAACCTGCACCCGTTTTTTGATGCCACCTCCTTCGCCAGACCATAGGCCACTGCTCTTACCATAGCGGCAATTCCAAGACTAAAGTCGTCCCCTCGCCCCAGCAAGTTACATTCTTGCAACTTGGCAACGACTGGGTTAATATAATGCCAAAAACTTACTGAAAATAATGCCAAAAACTTACTGAAAACAAAAATTAATTAATGTTTAGGGGTTCTTAATAGTTTGTTGAACTGACCTTGCTATTGTTGCGACGGATGAATCAAACTCAGCATCAATGTGCAGTACGTCATGCCCATTAATTTTTTGAGTAAAACAGGATAACTCACCGTGTTCACATCCCCAGAGAGTCCGGCCACCAACCCCTTGTCCCAGAACTTGCTGGTGAGCATTCTCAATAGCCTTGGGGACGGGGTGATCGTCACCGATGGGGAGGGGCGGGTGGTGGGGATGAACCGGATGGCGATGCAGTTAACGGGTCTGACCTTGGCAATGGCGCAGGGAAAATCCTTGCCCCAGGTGCTGTGTCTTTCTCACCCCCAGCAGCTCAATCTCCTGGCGGATTTGATGCAACAGGTACTAAGGGAGGGGTTGAGTACCGGTTTGCCCCGGGATACCCGGTTGGTGCGCCCGGACGGGTTGGACTATCTCTCGGCGACTTTGGCACCCCTGGGAGGAGAACACCGGGGTTTGGTGGTGACCTTCCGGGAGGTAAATCGCCACCGGCAACTAGAAGACTCCCTGCGGGAGCAGGCCCAACGGGAGCATTTGGTGCGCCAAGTCGCCAGTCGTATCCATCGCTCCTTGGAGTTGGGGACGATTTTGCAGACGGCGGTGACGGAAATTCGGCTCTGTTTGCAGGTGGAGCGGGTATTCGTCTGCCGGTTGCTGCGGGAGGACTGGGGGGAGGTGGTGCATGAATCCGTGGCCACGACCAGCCATTCCCTGCTCGGTCAACGCTGGCTTTTTGACCAAGGGGCGGAAACCCAATCCCTACGACAGGGACAGGTGGTGGCGATTGCCGACCTGCACCAAAGTCCCTGGGAGGCGGACTGGTTGACCCAGTTGCAACAGGTGCCGGTGGGGGCGGTGTTGGTCACGCCCATTTTTCAGGGGGAACGGCTCTGGGGGATGTTGGTGGTGACGGATGCGCTGCGGGGGCGGGCGTGGAACCCTGGGGAGCGGCAGTTGGTGGAGCAGTTGGCCTTGCAGTTGGGGATTGCCATTGACCAGGCGCAGTTGGTACATCAATTGCGGGCACTCAATAGCACCTTAGAAATGCAGGTGGCCGAGCGCACCACCGAAGTACGGCAGGCATTGAATGCGGCGCAGGTACTGCATACGGTGACCGAGCAGGTGCGGCGCAGTCTGGATGAGGGGCAAATTTTCCGCACGGCTCTGGATTGTTTGGGGCAACCCCTGGGGGCGGATTACTGTTGGGTGGCCTTGTACGATGAGGCGCAAATCCAGGCCATGATTGCCTACGAATACCTGCAAAGCCCCACCCTGCCGACCACCGTTGGCACCCAGATCGAACTGGGACATCACCGGGAATTGTACCAACGGTTGTTAGACGGGGAGGTGTGGCACTACCCGCCCGTGGAACTCCTGCCAGCGGTGTATAGCCAATTCCGGGTGGCAGGGGGGCAAATGGTGCTGGCACCGATTATGGATGACCAGGGGGTGATTGGGGAATTGGGGGTGGCCTTGACCCGTCCCCAACAGGGGGTACAGGTGGATTTGGTGCCCCAGGTGGCGAATCAATGCGCCATTGCCATCCGTCAAGCCCGTTTGTACCAACAATCCCGGGCGCAGTTACTGGAATTGGAACGCTTGCACCGGCTCAAGGATGATTTTTTGAGTACGGTATCCCACGAACTGCGTACTCCCCTCTCCAACATGAAACTCGCCCTGAAAATGTTGGGATTGACCCTGCGTAAGGGAAATATCAATGCGGCGAAGTCGGCAAAATTACTCCAATACCTGGACATTTTGGAGCAGGAATACCAACGGGAAGTCCAACTCATCCAGGATTTATTAAATTTGCGGCAGTTGGATAACCCCCAGCAACCCTTGCCCCAGGTCACCGTGGATTTACAGCAGTGGGTGCCGGGGGTGATCCAGCGGTTTCAGCACCAAGTCAACCAAAAGGGTTTGCACCTGACCTACACCCTCGACCCGGAATTGCCCCAGATTGCCGTGCATTTATTCAGCCTGGAGCGCATCGTCACCGAATTGCTCACCAACGCCCTCAAATACACCCCCACCCACGGCACCATCCACCTGACCACCCGCAACCTGGGGCACGAGTGGCAATTGGCCGTGACCAATACGGGGGTGGAAATTCCGCCCCAGGAGTTGAAATTAATTTTTGAGCGGTTTTACCGGGTACCCCGCAACGACCCCTGGCAACACGGGGGGATGGGGTTAGGCTTGGCACTGGTACAACGGCTGGTGGCGCATTTGGGCGGCACCATTACCGCCGATAGCGGCCAGGGTCAGACCCAATTTTGCGTGGTTTTTCCCCTCACCGGGGGGAATAATTTACGCCTGACCTGATGAACTGCGGAAACTATGGATTAAAATTAAAATCAACGTATGGAATTTCTTTTCTCGAGCGTACCCCAGCCATTGCCCATGTCCCAACCCACCCAACCCGACTCGGTGACCCAGTTGCAGGCACATCAGCCCCGGTTGGTGCATGTCCGCACGGGCACGGTGGTACAGATTCCCAGCCACCAAAATGTCTTGTTGGTCGGGAAGCCCAATGACCATCTGCCCCCCGACATCAATGTGGCCGGGTTTCCCGATGCCGATGTGGTGTCCCGTATCCATGCCCGGTTGGTGGTGCAGGGGGAGCAGTTGGCCATCGAAGATATGGGGAGTACCAACGGCACCTACGTCAATGGGCAGCGGTTGCGTCCGGGGGAACGCTGTGCTTTGCGGGTTGGAGACTGGATTGCGCTTGGGAAGGAAGACAAGGTAACCTTTTTGCTACAGCAGGATTAAACACCCCTATGGAAACTGCCCGCCCTTTGTCCGATGCCTTACCCACCCAAGCACCCTTGCGATTGGTGAATCTGGAAGTGGCGGGACTGACCGATGTCGGTTGCCAACGGGAGTATAACCAGGATTATTTCTATGCCCATACGGTGATGCACCGGCGCCTCAGCCCCCAAGGTGAACTGGTACAGGGGAAAGGTTTGTATGTGCTTTGTGATGGCATGGGTGGTCATGCGGGCGGGGATGAGGCCAGCCAGTTGGCGACCCACAAGTTAGCCAGTTATTTGCTGGAGCATTGGACGGAGGGGGAATTGCCGGGGCCGGAGGTGATCCAAGCGGGGGTGGGGGTGGCGAATCAGGCCATTTACCTGCGTAATGAGGAGGAATACCGTCGGGGTAAGGGTCGCATGGGGACAACCCTGGTGGTGGCGCTGGTGCAGGACAACCAGGTGGCAATCACCCACGTCGGGGACAGCCGCATTTACCGCATTACCCAGTCGGAGGGGCTGAAACAGATCACCCTGGATCACGAGGTGGGACAGTGGGAAATTCAGCGGGGGACTGACCCGACCATCGCCTACAGCCGTCCCGATGCCTACCAACTCACCCAAGCCCTCGGCCCTCGCCACGAGCAGACCCTGGAATTGGATGTAAACTACTTCACGGCGGCGGAGGATACGATCCTCCTGCTGTGTTCTGATGGCTTGTCGGACAATGGCTTGGTGGAAGGCCATTGGCAACAGTATTTACGTCCGCTGCTGTTACCCCAGACAGGGGTCATCCACCTCCAGGCCGCCAGCCGTCAGTTGGTTGACCTGGGGAACGAACTCAACGGTCACGACAATATCACCGTCGTTTTGGTGAAAATCCAAATTCATCAACCCCGCCTGTAGAACCGGTACCGCCCCCCCGCCTAGGGCGCAAGGGTGGGGTCTAGAATGGGATCAGGCCATTGATGCACTCATTTGGATTGGTCTATGCCCCCGGTTTTGGTGATTCATATCAGCGATTTGACCGCCCAGGGGGTCAACTACCACCAGGGGAATCACTTTCAGTTTCAAAATCACCAACTCCGCAAGGGGCAATCCTTTAGCGCCAGCCTCCGTTCCCAAGCCCTATCCTTGGCCGAACAATACCGAAAGGCGGGGAATTTTTGCATTTTGGTCGAGCAGGAGGGGATGCTCACCCTCTGTCGGGAGGAATCCGCCACTCTGGTGTTTCCGGCGGCTACCCCAGAATCTGCCCCGGCGGCTACCCAGGACGTTCCACCCCCAGAACCCGCCCGCCTGAATTTCCTCTTTGCCCCGAAATCCAGCCCTCCGCCCTTACCCGCACCCTACCGGCTTCTGCCCCCAGCGGATCAGTCGCTTGCCCAGTTGCTTGTCCAGGTGCGGCAGGATTTTACTAAATCAAAGGTGCGCGCCAGTGGTCTGACCTGGGAGTACTGGGTCGGGGGAGCGGGGCAAACGGGGGTTTTATTCCTCCCGGGCACGGTGCATTTGGGGGATATGTGGTTTAACTATCTCTACCATTGGCAGGGGGAGTTTCGCCTGCTTGCGCCCACCTATCCGGCGGCCAGCACCATTGATCAACTGGTGGAGGGGGTGCGGCAGATCGTCAAACAAGAACAACTCCGCCGGGTGCATGTGGTGGGGCAATCCCTGGGGGGGATGGTGGCTCTGGCTCTACTACGCAAATATCCGGTGCTGGTGGATAAATTGGTCTTGTCCCACACGGGGGTTGGGGTACCGGAAAAGGAACGGGTTACCCATGCCCGCCAGACGGAGCGGCGGTTGCAAGCGATGCCCCAAGCCCAAATCACCAGCCTCGCTTACCAGAGCATTGTCCATAAACACCTAGTCAATGTCCCCCATGCGGAATTTTGGCGTGCCTATTTCCAGGAAGCCCTGACCCAGCACACCAGTAAAATTGAATTTATCAACCTCAATTGCCGGGTGGTGGCGGATTTTTTCCAACATTACCGCTTCCCATCCCAGAGCTTGAACGACCCGCCCCATCCCGTATTGATTGTCAATACCGATAACGACCTCACCTTTGCCCCCGCCGAACAGGTGGCGTTAAATGCGCTGTTCCCGACCGCCCCCACCCTCACCTGCACGGGCACGGGGCACTACAGCGTGGTGGTGGCGAGTGATGCGGTCATGCCCCAGTTGGCCGAATTTTTGCGCTAAACCCTTACAATAGGGTTTGGTTACGCAGGGGACAGACACCATGGGTGTTTACGTTTTGATTTACAATTCGGGCAGTGAAAATGAGGGGATTCATAGCCTCAAATTACACGGGGAAGACACCATTTTGCTCTTTGAAGATGAGGATGATGCGGTGCGCTTTGCCACCCTTTTAGAAGCCCAGGATTTTCCGGTGCCCACGGTGGAAGCGATTGACCCGGAGGAAATGCGTCTGTTTTGCCACCAAAATGGGTTTCACTGTCAAGTTGTCCCCCAGGGAGCCTTGGTTGTTCCCCCGGAAACGAACATCGCTGCCACCGACTGGCAACCCGATGCCCCGCCGGGGGATGGCTTAGACGAGATTCGCCGCCGGTTAGAACGGTTGTTGTAAAGGGTATTGGCTTCTATGTCACGACATACTGGGGATGAACTCCGCCAACAACGCCTGGACAAAGTACAGCAATGGCAACAGGCGGGTATCACCCCCTACGCCTATCGCTATGAACGCACCCACTCTACGGCGCAATTACAACAGCAGTATGAGAGTTTAGAGTCGGGGGCAGAAGTTGCGGTAACCGTGCGGGTGGCGGGACGGGTCATGGCACGCCGGGTATTTGGCAAGTTAGCCTTTTTTACCGTCCAGGATGAGCAGGGGACGATCCAGTTTTATTTAGAGAAACAACGCATTCAAGACCACATGGGTGAGGGGGCTTTTGAACGGTTGAAACAGGGGACAGATGCGGGGGATATTCTGGGGGTAGAGGGGAGTATTAAGCGTACAGAAAAAGGGGAATTGTCCCTCTATGTCACCCATTATGAACTATTAACTAAATCCCTCTTGCCTCTGCCGGACAAGTGGCATGGTTTAACCGATGTGGAAAAGCGTTACCGCCAACGGTATGTGGATTTGATTGTTAATCCCGATGTGCAGGTGATTTTCCGTCAACGGGCAAAATTAATTCAACTCACCCGCCGGTATTTGGATGAGCGAGAATTTTTGGAGATGGAAACGCCGGTATTGCAACCGGAAGCGGGGGGGGCGGATGCCCGTCCTTTTATCACTCACCACAATGCCTTAGAAATTAATTTATATCTGCGTATCGCCACGGAATTGCACCTAAAGCGGCTGGTGGTGGGTGGGTTTGAACGGGTTTATGAGTTGGGGCGAATTTTTCGGAATGAGGGAGTTTCCACCCGGCACAACCCGGAATTTACTTCAATTGAACTCTACCAAGCCTACGCTGATTATACGGATATGATGCGATTAACTGAAGATTTAATTGTGACGGTTACTCAGGAGTTGTTGGGCACTTTGCACCTCACTTATCAAGGGCAAGAAATCACTTTAACCCCCCCTTGGCGCCGGGTTACTATGGTGGATTTAGTGCGAGAAAAAACCGGTTGGAATTGGGGGGAATTCACGGAATTATTACCGGCACAAGAGGCGGCCAAGGGATGCGGTCTCAAAAATGCTGGGGAATACGACAGTGTGGGGCGGTTACTGAATGCTTTATTTGAAGAATTTTGTGAAACTACCTTAATTCAACCCACGTTTGTCCTGGATTTCCCCGTAGAAATTTCCCCCCTCGCTAAACAACATCGCACCCAGTCTGGTTTGGTGGAGCGGTTTGAACTGTATATGGCGGGTCGGGAATTGGCGAACAGTTTTTCGGAGTTGACCGACCCTGTGGATCAGCGCATCCGCTTGGAGCAGCAGGCCGCCCGCAAAGCCGCCGGGGATGTGGAAGCGCAGGGGGTGGACGAGGATTTTCTCACCGCCTTAGAGTATGGGTTGCCGCCCACCGGGGGGATGGGGCTAGGAATTGACCGCTGGGTGATGTTGGTCACGGATGCGGCCAGTATTCGGGAGGTGATCCCCTTCCCTTTGCTCAAACCGGAACAGGGGTGAAATGCTGGGATATTGGGGGTTGTGGGGGCTGGTGTGGGGGATCGGTTTAGGGTTACGGTTGTGGGGTTTAGAACGGTTGGATGAATTTGTTTTTGATGAGGTTTATTTTGCTAAGTTTGCCTGGAATTACCTGCAAAATATACCTTTTTTCGATGGGCATCCGCCGCTGGGGAAATATATCATTGCCCTAGGCATAAAACTCACCGGATTTTACCCCTGGGGCTACCGTTGGTTGAATGCTTTGGTGGGTTCCTGTATCCCCCTTTTAACGGGCTTATTAACCTACGAGTTGAGTCGTAAACGCTGGCTGGCCTTAATTGCTGGTTATCTGGTGGCGACCGATGGGTTATTGTTGGTGGAATCCCGCTATGCGCTAATCAATATCCATCTGATTGCTTTGGGTTTATTGGGGCAATGGCTAGTCCTGCGGCGCAATGCTTGGGCGGGGGTGTTTTTGGGGGCGAGTGTTGCGGTGAAATGGAATGCCCTTGCCTACTGGTTGGGTGCGGTTTTGACGGCCTGGAAATTGCGCTGGCGCGGGTGGGCAGCAATTATTGGTTTAACGCTGTTACCTTTGGGAATTTACCTACTCCTGTGGCTGCCCCATCTGGGGCAAAATTCTGGAATGGATTTATTCACACTCCATCGGCAAATTTTGGGGGTGCATACCCGCCTGGGGAGCGGGGTGGATGTCCATCCCTATTGTTCGGCGTGGTGGTCGTGGCCGTTGATGCTTAGACCCATGAGTTATTACTACCAAAATCAGGGGGGCTGGATCACATCCGTCCAGGCGATGGGTAATCCCTTTTTGTGGTGGTTGGTCTTGGCCGCAGTCCTGGCAAATTTACCACAACTTATCCGTAAAAATTGCCCCTGGGAATTGCAATTTGCGCTCGGCAATTATTTACTGAATTTACTCCCCTGGGCGTTGGTCAAACGGTGTATTTTTATCTATCATTACCTACCTGCGTTGGTATTTGGATGTATCGCCCTTGCCTGGTGGGTGGAAGTCCTGTGGCAAACGGGTGGGCGCAGGCTGGCGATTTTTGCCCTCATTTTACCCGGGGTGGGCTTGGGGTTTTGGTTGCCGATTTACCTGGGGTTACCCCTGCGTAGCCCCTTCTGGGAATGGCGGTTTTGGTTTCCTAGTTGGATTTGATGTGTGGATTGGCAATTAGCAATTTAGTACTAGGGAGCCTCTATTAGTAGGCTACGCCGAGCAAGCTAATAACAATAGCGATTTCAGGGGCGCAACCTATCTGGTTTTGGGTAATCTGGGTATCTCAGCACGATGGTTTACTGCGGGTTCTCACTAAATAGAGGGCACCTCTATTAATCAGGGATAAGCGGTCGCAGGGGTGCTACACGCAGTGCGCCGTAGGCGTGCCCCCGTCCCTAGTTCTCGATAATATGGGCATTCCAGCGAGATAATTTTCTACTGGTTCCAATAAATAGAGGTGTCCTAGAGGTGTTCTCAAACTACTTCACCATATCCACATCCAAAATCTTTCCCTGGGGGTTAACATCCACCACTAAGTTAATATCCTTGTAACGAATCTTGACTTCAAATTGGGTTCGACCATCATCCGTATCCCGCTCTGCCGCCAGGATTTGGGCACCGGGGAAATACCCACTAATCGAACGACTCACGGGTTGGGGTAAGTCCTTAACTGCCAAGGGTACACCGGCATGAGCCAACATTTGACCCATCGTAACCAATAGTAGGGCTGGCAACCATTTGACCATAGGGCAAAATTCCGATTGAACTGCGATAAATAACTGACCATAAATGTACCACAGATGCGGTTTGGACAAACACCTGCGTCCTGGGTTGGTTGGCTTCGACCCCCTTCTAGTGCAAAAATAAAAAAATCTTGATTGAGGCAAGTGGGGTTGTGAAACAATTGCGGGCGATAGTCATCGGATTCATGCTCACCCTGGTGGTGATGCTGTCGGGCTGTAGCGGGGCAATGGGGACGCTTTCGGGCAATTACACCCAGGATACCTTGACCCTGGTGCAAACCTTGCGCCAAGCCGTTGCCCTCCCGGAGGATGACCCCAGTAAAGCGGCATTTCAAACCACCGCCCGCCAGCAAATCAATGACTTTGCCGCCCGTTACCGGCGGGATGGGGGAATCTCCGGGCTGTTATCGTTCACCACCATGCGGACGGCACTCAATGCCTTGGCGGGGCACTACAGTTCCTATCCGGGACGACCGCTTCCAGAAAAGCTGAAAAACCGCCTCACGGAGCAATTAGACCAGGTGGAACTTGCCCTCAAACGGGGAAATTAACCCCACCATGCCCCCGGTCATCACCTACAGTCCGGCGGTGACCTTGGTGCCCACCTACGAGTGTTTCAATGCCTGTGCGTACTGCAATTTTCGGGTTGCCCCTGGCCGGGATACTTGGCTGACCCCAGAGCAGGCGCAGCAACGGTTGGCAACCATCCGCCGCCACAGCCCGCAGGTGACCGAAATTTTACTCCTGAGCGGGGAAGTCCACCCCCACAGCCCCCGCCGTGCCCCGTGGCTCACGCTTTTGTCCCAACTGGCCGAATTGGCCTGGGAATGGGGGTTTTGGCCCCACACCAACTGCGGCCCCCTGAGTCAATCCGAGATGCGGCGGTTGGGGGCGGTGAATGCTTCCATGGGTTTGATGCTGGAGCAACTGCGCCCGGATTTGGCCGTGCATCGCCACGCCCCCAGCAAAGACCCCACCCGGCGGTTGGCGCAACTGGAACAGGCGGGACAGTTGGGGATTCCCTTTACCACCGGGTTACTGCTGGGAATTGGGGAGTCCCCTTGGGATTGGGCAGACACGTTGCAAGCGATTGCCGATTCCCACCACCGTTGGGGGCACATCCAAGAGGTGATTGTGCAACCCTACCGCTCCGGGACAACCCAAACCGCCCATTTACCCGATTTTCCTCTAGCCCAACTCCCGCAGGTGGTGCGGCTGGCGCGCCAAATTTTACCCGCCGAGATCACCCTGCAAATTCCTCCGAATTTGGTGCAATATCCCCAGATTCTCCTGGATTGTTTGGCCGCCGGTGCCCGGGATTTGGGGGGGATTGGCCCCAAGGATGAGGTGAACCCGGATTATCCCTACCCGCAATTGGCCGAGGTCACCAACCTGCTGACGACCCAGGGTTATACCTTGCAACCCCGATTACCGATTTATCCCAAATGGTTGCATTCTGACCGGATTTTGCCCCAATTCTTATCCGTCTCAGTACCCAAGCGCAGAAAAGTAGTGTAATCTATATTTTGTTTGTTGGTGTAAATACTTACGGCTTATTTATCGTTCCAATTCGGGCAGGTTTTATGACGGAAACCTTACTCAATACCCACAGTGATGAAGCCCTATCCCGGGAAAGCCGCATGGGTCAACTCCGGCTACTCCTCGAAACCCTGCACACGGCGGATGCGGTCGCCAATCAGGGGTACTTCATCACCAGTGCCGAACTGGCCGCCTTGATGGACGTGAATGCCAGTGCGGTGACCAGCCGGGGAGAGACCTGGGCTTGGCGGAACTGGATTGTCTCGCGGGTACGCCGGGAGGGGAACCAAATCCTGTGGCAGTTAGAGCGCATTGACGGCCCCATGCCGGACGAAGAATAGGGTTAGGGAGCAAACCCCGCTTGGCGGGCGCACTGCCATGCCCGTTGCCGCTGTTCACCCGCCCGCCGAAACAGGGCTTCGCTGGTCTGGAGGTACTGTTCGCTGTAGCTTTGGGTGAACCAATGCAAGTCCTCCAGGGCATCGTTCAGGTGGTTCAGGCAGTGGTAGAGGCCACTGGCAACCCCGGCGAGGGCAGGGGGATTGGCCTGACTGCGAAACAGGGCTTCCGCCTGTTGGAGGGTGCGGCGACAGGCCAGCAGATACCGGTTAAATTCCGCCATATAGGCATCGTCAAAGGGGTCGGCGGCCAGACGCTCCAGTTGCTGGCGGCGGGTGACCAAAATGCGGCGTACCCGTTGATCCACCGGCTGAAATACCTCCTGCCACCAGAGATGGGGTGCCGGGGGGGGCGGGCAGGACAGGGTCGCTGTTTTTCGCTGGTCGTAGGCGCGCCGTTGCATCGGGTCACCTAGCACCTCGTAGGCTAAGTTCAGGGCAATCATCCGTTCATGCCCCTGGGGATGGGTATCGGGATGGCAAAGTTTGACCAAGCGGCGGTAGGCGGCCTTGACTTGGGCGTGGGTGGCACTGGGACCCACCCCTAGGGTTTGGTAGTGGTCACTCATGCCGGGGGAGGTCAAACAACACCGTACTCATATATCGTTCCGCCCAGGAATTGCCAAAGGCACGCTCGAGCACCCGGCGGGTTTTGTCATTCTGCTGTTGTTGGCGGCAGTAATAGCTCTGTTGCGACTGGTGTTGCTGCGCCAGGGGGGGGGAGAGGGGCTGACTGGTCAGGGCGTTCTGGCCGTGCAATCTTAATAGCTGCGCCACATAATCCACAAACCGTTGTTCTTCCGCCCCATCTACCGGGCGCACAAACAGACAAAACTCAGAAAAAATATCCCCCCAGGGCGGCAAAGGACGGGGTTGCTGAAACGGGGGGGGGGTCAGGGCGGTTAATCCGGTCACGTAGGCGGGGGGCAGGGAATGATCCACCCGGGTGGGGGACAAATCCACAATCGCTGCACTCACCTGTCCCCGCCCCGCCACAATGTCACAGCCAAACAGGGGTAAATCGTAACAGGTGTGCGGGAACATCACACAGTGGAGAATGTCTAAATTTCCCCCCACCTGTGCCAGTTCCAGATGCAGTTTGCGAAAGTGGGGGGTTTGGTAACATAAATTCTGGATTTGCACCCGTTCCCCCTCCAAATGCCCCTCCACGTAGCCCAAATCCGCAGGCAAAGGGTAGGGCTGGAGGGTCAAACCCGCTTCCCACTCCCGGCGAATCACCCCGGCTAATTGGTCAATCAATGGATGTTGTATCACCAAACCATTCCCCGACCTGCACTTCTAGGATAACCAGCCTGTTCTACGGTTTATGATCAAAGAGGCAGTCCCTAGTGTAGAACTTCTTTGGCAAGTCGAGGCATCTGGCCGTGTCCGTACCCCTGAACCTGATTTTGCCCCCCGTCCTGGGTGCGGTTATTGGTTATTTCACCAATGACATTGCCATCCGGATGCTCTTTCGCCCCTACCGCCCCTTCTATCTCGGGGGTTACCAAGTGCCCTTTACCCCCGGCCTGATCCCCAGCAACCAGGGACGCTTGGCCAGCCGTATTGCCGATACGATCACCCGTTCCTTGCTTACCCCGGAAGAATTACAAAATATCGCCCGGCGGCTATTGCAGTTGGAACGCACCCAAGCTGCCATTTATTGGTTACTCCAAACCGCCCTCAACCAGGTCAAATTGGAGGAATATAAAGCCCGCACGGCCAAAATTTTAGCGGGAATTTTACACGATTTTTTGGGACAGTCTCTCCCCCGATTATTGCGAATTTTAGCTCGCCAAGAGGACTTTTTGGCTGAGCAAATTAACCAAATTTTTGACCGGTTTCTCCTCGAATTTCGCCTCTCCTCCTCCCAAGCCGAGCAGGTGGCGGATTGGTTGCTGGAATTGGTACTGACCCCCGACCTGCTCCGACGAGCTTTGGTGGACTTTTTAACCGAAGAAACCATTGATGTGATTGACCAGGATTTGCGGGAACAAACCACGGGTACCTATTGGGTGGTGGCGAATTTTTTCGGAGTGCGTAATGCGTTTATCCGTTTGCGGCGTTTTTGTATTGAGGAACCGGAAACCGCCAATCAACGCCTAGCGGAATTGATGAAATCCCTGGGTTTGCGACCCCGGCTTACGGAACTCATCCAAGAACTTTCCCTGCAAAATTTACCCGTTGTCACCATGCACAAACTGCGTAAACAATTGCGGGAACTGGTGCGGGAATACCTGCAAGTGGACGGCCCGGTTCTCATTCAAAACCTGAGTGATTCCCTTAACTGGGATGAAATTGCCCATTTGATTCTCACCCGGTTACGCAGTTCATCGATTATGAATAGCTCCCTCGGTTTGATCAGCGAAGAATTGGCTTTAATTATTGAACGTTACCTGGAAAAAGACCTGGAACAAATGATTGCCCAAGTGATTCCGATTTTAGATATTGACCAGGTGATTATTGACCGGGTGAATGCGACCTCCCCAGCGGATTTGGAAGCGGGGATTCAGGGGATTGTACGCAGCGAATTACAGGCGATTGTCAACTTGGGGGGCATCCTCGGGCTATTGGTGGGCTTGGGTCAGTCCCTCTTCCTCTGGGGGCAAACCTGATATAGTGGCAGGGAGACGACCCTGCCCTGTGCTACCCCATGCCCATCCCTGACGTGCGTTTGCTGGTGCTTGACTTGGATGGCACGGTGGTTGGTGATAATAATTGCATTACAAATGCGGTCAAATCTGCGGTGCAAACTGTGCGAGAGCAGGGCATCAAAGTTGCCATTGCCACCGGGCGGATGTACCGCTCTGCCCTCCGGTTTCACCAGGAGTTGGCCTTGACCCTACCCCTATTGAGCTATCAGGGGGCGTGGATTCAAGACCCCCACACCGGGGAACAACATCGCCATTGGCCGGTTGACCCCCAACGGGCGTTGGAACTCCTAGATTATTTTGAGCAGGAACATTTAAGTCCGCACTTGTCCATACATTTTTATCTCAATGACCAGCTTTATGTGCAGGAAATGCGTCCCGACACGGATCAGTACGCCAAACGCACGCTGATTGAGCCTATTTTGGTGGATGATTTGCGCTTCACCCTAGCCCAGGTGGGTATTGCCCCGACCAAGGTACTGGCGGTGAGTGAAGACCCGCAGATTGTCGAACAGATGCTCAACACATTACAAAAGCGGTACGATAAAGACCAGTTGTACTTGACCCGTTCGGCACCTATTTACTTTGAGGCGGCCAATCCCCAGGTGAATAAGGGGGTGGCGGTGCAGTACCTAGCCGAGGAATTATTGGGTATCACACCCGCACAGGTGGTCGCCATCGGGGATAATTACAACGACCTAGAAATGTTGCAGTACGCTGGGGTAGGGATTGCCATGGGAAATGCACCTTTAGCAGTACAAAATCAAGCGGACTGGGTGGCACCTACGGTTGATGAAGATGGGGTAGTTACGGCCATCAAAACCTGGGTTTTGGCGGAATGAGTCAGCAGTATTGTACCAGTACGTTTATTCGCAGGGTGGGGGCAAGTGCCAAGGCAGTTTTTGGCTGGAGTCAGCGGCTGGAAGTCCCCCTGTCCTCCCCCGTGCAGTTAGCTATTTTAGAGTGTTTTTTGCACCCCCAAACAGTAGATTCTGGTTATGAAGTGTATCAAAGATTAAAAACTCAACCCGCAGGCATTAAATTAGCAGAATTGGAGAAAGATTTGCTACTCAAAATTATGCAGGGGGAAATCATTTATCTGACCCAAGGATTTTCCAGCTATTTGGAACCGGTAGAGCAAGTAAGTTTAACGGCTAACGTACCTTTGTTTGCCCCCTATCCAGATATAGAATTGAGTGAATTTCAGCAGGTATGGCAAGAACTTTATGACCTGGGTTTAATTGTTCCGGTGGTGGGTCAGGTGAACTGGGGTGATATACGCCGTAGTGTGCCCTTGTGCGCCATCACTGGATTTTCTCGGGGGACACCCATTGACCGCTATTACCAAAAGCAATTTCTCCACACCGTTGGCGATAAAATTATTGGCGATGTCTTAGAAATTGGTGGGGTGCAAAAAGACCGGGAATTTTATGAGCTTAATGGCGAAAAAATCACCTCCTATCGCTGTATGAATATTGAGCCGGGGGCGGGGGTGGATTTTGTGGGGGATGCCCATGATATTCATGCTATCGTTGCCAATTCCCTGGATACCCTTTTGATTTTCAATGTTCTGGAACATTGCTCCGACCCTGGCCGGGTGATTGCGAATATCCAGCATTGGTTGAAACCGGGGGGCTGGTGTCTGGCTCTCGTCCCAACTGCCCAACGATTGCATGACCGACCGGCGGACTACTGGCGATTATTGCCCGATGGCTTGAATCATTTATTTCGCCATTATTCCCAGTGTAATTTACACATCTATGGAAATACCTTAACCGTTGTGGCGACATTGTTGGGGGTAGCGGCGGAGGAATTAACTCCCACAGAATTGGATATAAAACACCCGGATTATCCGGTGATTGCTTGTGTAGCAGCACAGAAATGAAACGGCTAATTTTAGGTTTAATGTTAATTTTGGGTTTAATAGTTAGCCTATTGCTCCTCGGTTGTCAACGGGTTGATTCAGCGGCCAATGGCAATCTAACGCTAACGCTTTGGCATGGGATCAATCCCCCGGCAAATCGGCTGATTTTTGAGCAATTGGTGGCGCAGTTTAATGCCCAACAAGCGGATATCAACGTGCAACCTATTTATGTCGGACAAGCGGATCAGCAGTTCCCCAAAATTCTCACCGCCATTGTCGGAAATAGCCCACCGGATTTGCTCTGGTTTGACAGCTTAATCACGGGCAGATTAGTGGATTTGCAGGGTATTGTACCCTTGACCGATTGGTTAACCAAACACCATTATCTCGCCAATTTAGACCCTTCCCTGATCCCTGGGATGGAGTTGGAAGGCGAATTGTGGTCGGTGCCCTTTACCACCAGCAATTTAGGGATTTTTTACCGTCCTGACCTGTTTGCCCAGGCGGGGGTTGCCCAATTGCCCCGCACCTGGGATGAGTTGGCACAGGTGGCGCAGCGGTTGACCCTTGACCGGGACGGGGATGGCCGCCCAGAGCAGTACGGGTTGCTGTTGCCCCTCGGAAAGGGGGAATGGACGGTGTTTTCCTGGTTGCCTTTTTGGTTCAGTGCCGGGGGGGAGGTGGTGGATGGCACCGTGCCGCTCCTAACTCAGGTCAGTATAAACACATTACAATTTTGGCAAAAATTATTGCAAACCGGGGTGGCACTCCTCTCGGCACCGGAGCGGGGTTACGAGCAGGAAGGGTTTATCCAGGGGCGGGTGGCGATGCAGATTACGGGGCCGTGGACGTTGGGGTATTTGAGCCAAACGGGGGTGCCCTTTAGCGTCATGCCCATGCCCCAGGGTCAACGACCGGCCACCATCGTGGGGGGAGCGAATCTGTTTCTCTTGCGGACGAATTTCTCCCGGCAACAGGCGGCGTTGCGGTTTTTGGATTATGTTTTGGGGGATGAGTTTCAGGGGGCTTGGGCAAGTCAAACCGGGGCATTGCCGGTGACGAAATCGGCGCGGCAGCAACCGGAATATCAAAAACTTTTAGCGGAGCAACCGCTTTTGCAGGTCTTTTTAGACCAAACCCCGGTCGCCTATTCCCGCCCGAATGGAGCGAACTACAACCGCCTGTCCAACTGTTTGGGGCGGGCGATTGAGGCCACGCTCCTGGGACAGACCCCCGAAGCGGCAGTGGCGCAAAATAGCCAACGGTGTCCAGCGGCACCTTAGTTATTGATTTTTTATAAAGATGTGTACTGTATATTGCCGTGGTTTACGTTATCTTAAAAAAAAGATATATTAACCAGAATATTTGTCAGCACAATCAAAAATAAACGGGAATAAAAAGAAATAGTTAAAATAGGGACAAGCTGATAATACATTGGCTAATATACAAGTAGGGTTAAAGAATTTAGTTATGGAAACAGGATCAGACGGATATCGGCATATCAAATGTGTTCGTTGTGGCTACGACCAAAACTCATACGGTTCTTCTCGGTGTGAGATATGTGGTCATCTACTCAAGAATGGTAACATCAATCTCAAAAAATCAGCCGTTATTGTTTCATTAGGTGCATTTTTAACCATAGTTGGGGGTTGGTGGTGGTATTCGCATACGAGTGTAGTGAGTATTCGTTCTGAACCATCACCTTCGATTGAAACTCCATCTCCCGCCATTACCCAAATTAGAATAGGTATTCTAGGCGAACCAGAAAAGTATCAAAATCTAATAAATCACTTGCAGAATAATCTTGGCAAAGGTTATAAAATTTCAATTTCAGGGAATAGCGATATATCTTACCAAGAAGCAAAATCAAAAATCGCAAATTATGAATGGGATATTGCTTTTACTTACTCCCCGATGTTGTCAATTGTTGCGATTGACAATGGTTATACTTTTGCGGGTTTTCGGATGTTCCCTAAGTTTGAACCATATTATGAGTCCGCCTTGTTTGTTAGGGCTGATAGTCCAATCAATTCATTTGAAGATTTAACCTCAAATACTGTTTTGGCTCTTGGAGACTTCAATTCAGCTTCTAGTTTTTATATGCCCTTGTATGATTTATACAGTAATTTATACAACAGAAAAATGAACTACCCCGCCGCAAGCGGACGGGGTATCAGAATCAAAAAAGAGCAA
>CAYZTU010000023.1:0-42956 GCA_964481635.1 uncultured Synechococcus sp. | reverse complement strand
CTCAACTCGCTTTCTCTCCCAGAATAACGTCTTAACTAGACTTTGTAAAGCTATACCTTTGAGATGAACTACTTTCTATGCTAAAGGCAATGCAGCAAGCCTCAAACTAACCGCACTACCGAGTTTTCAATTCTTGATGTTGAGCATAGGCTAAATATTCGCCTACAGATTGTTGGGACTTTGACTTTGAACAGATAATCTCAATGGGCAGCCCTCACCAAGGACTCAGGCGGCATAACGATTCAAATCAGCGGCGGCAAACAACCTCGAACTCAAGATCAGCGGCTTTTGTCCGTCCGCTGCATTGGGGTTGTTATGCTGCCGTTGCTTCTGCTGTTTGTTACACATTCTCCTTAAGGGTTTATTAATTGTCGAAGAGAGGCTTCTAATGAAACAAGATCTTCTTGAACCGTTTGCCAGATAATGGACAAATTCACTTGAAAATACTCATGAATCACAATATTTCGCATTCCACGTACATCGTCCCAGGGAATTTCAGGATGTGAAGCCTCCAACTCAGGTGGAATACTACGGACTGCCTCACCAATAACTGCAAGGTTATACAAAACTGCCCTGATTGTCTTACGATCGCCTTGAAACTCATCAAACGTGATCTCGTTGGTGAACTCTCGGATCTCTGTAATCGCGGCTAGCACGTCTCTTACCCTATTTTGCCAATCTCTAGAAGGCACGAATTGCCTCCCGGAAAACGGATTCTTGTAGATAAGGCTTGAGGGAGTCGGGCGTACCCAGATCAACTGAACTCTCTAAAATCTCCTCCAAGTAACGTTTCAAACGTACAAAGGTGAACAACCCGACCGGACGATCAAACTCTACTAGCAGATCAACATCGCTGTCTGTTCGCGCTTCATCCCTTGCCACTGAACCAAAAAGCATCAGAGATTTTACGCCAAAATCCTTCAGCGTGTTCTGATGATTTGCCAGTAATGTAAGGGCTTCTTGTTTTCGCACCACCCAACTTGTAATGAAAAGAAAAATCTATTAAGAATTGTAGCTCACCGATCGCCTGCCAATTACGTCTCAACTAAAGATTCATAGCTACTTGGGCATCGCATCCTACAGATAGCTTTCCGCTTATGCCTCACCAATACCTTGAGGCGGCATAACGGCTGAACTCACCCGCCGTCAATAACTTTGGATGATAAGGAAAGCTTAGCATACGGTCGGGTGCAGTGATTTGTTATGCTTCTTTATCTGGCGACTTGATAAATTGCTGGTTGATACATTGGCTGCGGTATTGGTTTTCCTTCTTCTTTTGATGTTTCTAAGAAAGCCGACTTAGCTATAAGTACCTCTTGCAGTGCTTTTTCAGGGGTTTCTCCAAATGCAGAGCAATACTTTAAGTCTGGAATATCGGCAATATAGCCTTCGTCTTCTTGGCTGTAAAAAATATTGATGTGGTAATCTGTCATCATTCATCCTCCATAGTTAGCGAGTACTCTTCAATTAGTTTCAAAAACTGACGAACTTGGTAGCTAATAGCCTCTCCTCTTCTATTTTGTAAATTTAAGTTTTCCTCGACTATTTGATGAGTGTAAATGTGGTGGCTTCCTCTGACTCTTGATAACGTAAATCCAAATGCTTCAATCAGTAATACAAGTTCTTCAAACTTTAGACTTTTGGTGCTGTTTAGAGCCTTTTCTAGCAGTTTTCTCTTTTTCATTTACTATCAAGTAAAAGCTTTAAGTGCATAAATTCTAGCATAACTATATACTACACCACTATTTTCCACCTAGCAACCTATCTGATACAAAAATTTTGGCTAAATCGGATTTTGTCGGTAAAGTTTATTGTAACGATTTTTTCGGTATAGTATCCTAAATGACTAGCAGACCCGATCGGCCAATACCTAAACCCCTAAGGCTTCTTGATCAAGTGCGTCAGGTCATCCGGCTCAAGCACATGGCTATTTCTACGGAGGATTCTTACACTTATTACATCAAAAATTTTATCCTGTTCCATAATCAACGCCATCCTCGTGAAATGGGGGTGGACGAAATTAGAGCCTACTTAACCTACTTAGCGATAGACAAACACGTCGCTCCTTCGACTCAAAATATTGCCCTAAATGCCTTACTATTTCTTTATCGTCAGGTTTTGCATCTGGAAATCCCTGATATTGATAATATTGAACGAGCCAAGCGACACAAGCGTATCCCCCTAGTTTTTTCTAAACAAGAAGTAAAAAGAATTTTTGAGCATATTGATGAGGATTATCGGTTAATTATTTACTTACTCTACGGTTCTGGACTCAGACTCATGGAATGCCTACGTTTGCGGGTTAAGGATGTGGATTTTGATTATCAACAACTCGTTATTCGAGATACGAAAGGCTTGGAAGATAGGATTACTGTTCTTCCCCAGTCCGCAGAATCACGTCTGAGATTACAAGTAGAAAAAGTGAAATTACTTCATCAATACGACTTATCCCAGGGCTATGGAGCTGCTTATTTACCCTATGCTCTCAAACAAAAATATCCCCATGCTGACCGAGAATTGGCATGGCAATATATTTTCCCGGCACAAAAGCGTTCAATAAATCCCCAAACAGGTACAATTCATCGCCACCACATCTTAGAGGATTCGGTACAGAAAGCGATGAAGAGGGCGATCAAAAAGGCAGACATCGGTAAAAACGGCAGTTGCCATACTCTGCGTCACAGTTTCGCCACCCATTTGCTGGAGGATGGCTATGACATCAGAACTGTACAAGAATTGCTGGGGCATAAGGATGTCAAAACCACAATGATTTACACCCACGTTTTACAAAAAGGGGCACGGGCGATCAAAAGCCCCTTGGATACATAAAAAAATCCCCCACCCAAAGGCAGAGGATTTTCGGTTTAATCAGGGACTAAGCTAGCCGAAAATTGATGCTGTAGAAGCAATCAAAAAGGCTGCATAGGTAAAGATATAACCCACCGTAAAGTGCGCCAGACCCACCAAACGGGCTTGGACGATGGACAGCGCTACCGGTTTGTCTTTCCAGCGCACTAGGTTGGCTAAGGGAGTCCGTTCGTGCGCCCACACCAGGGTTTCGATCAACTCCTGCCAGTACCCGCGCCAGGAGATCAGGAACATGAAGCCCGTCGCCCAGACCAGATGCCCGAACAGGAACATCCAGGCCCATACCGACAGATTGTTCATGCCGTAGGGGTTGTAGCCGTTGATCAACTGGGAACTATTCAACCAGAGATAATCCCGCAACCAACCCATGATATAGGTGGAAGACTCGTTGAACTGTGCCACATTCCCTTGCCAGATGGCGAGATGCTTCCAGTGCCAATAGAAGGTCACCCAGCCCAGGGTGTTCAACATCCAGAACATGGCGAGATAGAAGGCATCCCAGGCGGAAATGTCGCAGGTGCCGCCCCGACCTGGGCCATCGCAGGGGAAGCTGTAGCCGAAGTCTTTTTTGTCCGGCATCAGCTTGGAACCCCGGGCATCCAACGCCCCCTTGACCAAAATCAAAGTGGTGGTGTGCAACCCCAGGGCAATCGCATGGTGGATCAGGAAATCCCCCGGTCCGATGGTCAGAAACAGGGAATTGGTGCCCGAATTGATGGCTTCCAACCAACCGGGTAGCCACACATTGCCGTAGTTCGGCCAAGCCGTCGCCGCCAAACTATCGGGATTGGACAGAAACACGTCAAAGCCATACAGGGCTTTACCATGAGCTGCCTGAATCCACTGGGCAAACACCGGCTCGATCAGGATTTGCTTTTCGGGCTGACCAAAGGCCACCACCACATCGTTGTGGACGTACAAGCCCAGGGTATGAAACCCCAGGAACAGGGACACCCAACTCAGGTGGGAAATAATCGCCTCTTTGTGCTCCAGCATCCGTGCCAGTACATTGTCCTTGTTTTGCTCCGGGTCGTAGTCCCGCACAAAGAAAATGGCACCGTGGGCAAACGCCCCCACCATCAAAAACCCAGCGATGTACTGGTGATGGGTGTAGAGGGCGGCCATCGTGGTCTGATCCTGCGCCATAAAGGCATAGGGCGGCAGCGCATACATATGCTGTGCCACCAGGGAGGTGATCACCCCCAGGGAAGCCAAGGCCAACCCCAACTGGAAGTGCAGGGAGTTGTTGATCGTGTCATACAAACCCTCGTGACCACGACCCAGGGCACCGCCAAAGGGCGTACCTTCAGGAGGACGGTGGGCTTTCAGGATTTCCCGGATGCTATGGCCGATGCCAAAATTAGTCCGGTACATGTGCCCAGCGATGATGAAAATCACCGCAATCGCCAGGTGGTGATGCGCCATGTCCGTCAACCACAGGGATTCGGTTTGGGGATGGAACCCACCCAAAAAGGTGAGAATCGCTGTCCCCGCCCCCTGCGCCGTGCCAAAGGTATGCTCCAGGGTATCGGGATTTTGGGCATACACGCCCCAATTTCCAGAGAAAAAGGGAGCCAAACCCGCCGGGTGGGGAGGCATACTCAGGAAATTATCCCAACCCACGTGTACACCCCGGGATTCGGGGATCGCGACGTGGACGAGGTGCCCCGTCCAGGCCAGGGAGGACACCCCAAACAAGCCCGCCAGGTGGTGGTTCAAGCGGGATTCCGCATTTTTGAACCAGGCCAGGGAAGGCCGGAACTTGGGTTGCAAATGCAGCCAGCCCGCAAACAGAGCGACGGCGGCCAACAACAGCAGGAAAATCGAACCCGTGTACAGGTCATCGTTTGTCCGCATCCCAATGGTGTACCACCACTGATACACCCCGGAATAGGCGATGTTCACCGGACCACCCGCCCCCTGCGCCTGGGTAAAGGCATCCACGGCGGCTTGGCCAAATTGGGGGTCCCAGATGGCGTGGGCAATGGGGCGCACATTCAAGGGGTCTTTGATCCACTGTTCAAAATTCCCCTGCCAGGCCACGTGGAACAGATTCCCCGAAGTCCACAGGAAAATAATCGCCAGATGGCCGAAGTGGGAGGCAAAAATCCGTTGGTACAGATTTTCCTCGGTCATGCCATCGTGGCTTTCAAAGTCATTCGCCGTCGCCAGGGCATACCAGATCCGCCGGGTGGTCGGGTCTTGGGCCAAGGCTTGGCTAAATTTAGGAAATTTGGTTGCCATGTTCTCTCCTATCGCTTAGCCGGAAACGGCGATAATCCGAGCCAGGAAGAATGACCAGGTGGTGACAATCCCCCCTAAGAGGTAGTGCGCCACACCGACCGCCCGTCCTTGAATAATGCTCAACGCCCGCGGCTGAATCGCCGGAGCCACCTTGAGCTTATTGTGCGCCCAGACAATGGACTCGATCAGTTCTTGCCAGTAGCCCCGGCCACTGAACAGGAACATCAAACTAAAGGCCCAGATAAAGTGCGCCCCCAGGAACAAAATCCCGTAGGCGGACAGAGCCGAGCCGTAGGAACCAATCACCTGTGAAGCCTGCGCCCACAGGAAGTCCCGCAACCAGCCGTTAATGGTGATCGCACTCTGGGCAAAATTGCCCCCGGTGATGTGGTTGATCGTGCCGTCCGCATCCACCGTCCCCCAAATATCCGACTGCATCTTCCAGGAGAAGTGGAAAATGGCAATGGACAGGGAGTTGTACATCCAGAACAGCCCCAGGAACACATGGTCCCAACCGGACACCTGGCAGGTACCGCCCCGTCCCGGACCATCGCAGGGGAAGGCAAACCCCAGGTTGGCCTTGTCGGGAATCAACCGGGAACTGCGGGCAAACAACACCCCTTTCAACAAAATCAACACCGTCACGTGGATGGTAAAGGCATGGATGTGGTGCACCATAAAGTCCGCCGTGCCCAACATCATCGGCATCATCGCCACCTTGCCACCCACCACCAGGGTTTCCCCACCGAAGATGGGACTCACCCCGGCACTGGCATAGGGAGCCGTCGCCCCCGCCGCCGCCGCATGGATGCCCTGAATCCACTGGGCAAACACCGGCTGGAGTTGAATCGCCGAATCGGAAAACATATCCTGAGGCCGCCCCAACGCCCGCATGGTGTCGTTGTGGATATACAGCCCAAAGCTATGGAAGCCCAGGAACAAACACACCCAATTCAGGTGGGAAATGATCGCATCCCGGTGCCGAATCACCCGATCCAACACATTATTCACATTCTTGGCCGGGTCGTAATCCCGCACCATGAAAATCGCCCCGTGCGCCCCGGCACCCACCACCAAAAAGCCCCCAATCCACATGTGGTGGGTGAAGATGGACAGTTGGGTGGGATAATCCGTCGCCAGGTAGGGGTACGGCGGCATGGCATACATATGTTGCGCCACGATGATCGTCAGCGAACCCAGCAGTGCCAGGTTGATCGCCAACTGGGCGTGCCAGGAAGTCGTCAGGATTTCGTATAAACCCTTATGCCCTGTGCCGCCGATCAGCAGTGGGTCACGGTGGGCTTCCAGGATTTCCTTCATGCTGTGGCCGATGCCCCAATTGGTGCGGTACATATGACCCGCCACGATAAACAACACCGCCAACGCCAAGTGATGGTGCGCCGTATCGGTCAGCCACAAGCCCCCCGTCACCGGGTTCAACCCACCCTTAAAGGTGAGAAAATCCGTGTACGCCCCCCAATTCAGGGTAAAGAAGGGAATCACCCCCGACGGGATGCCCCAGGGCACATGGGGAAAAATATCCGCCATCAAACTGGGGTTCAAAATCCACTCGTGGGGCAGGGGAATATCCGCCGCCGTGGCAATCAGCTTGCCACCCACGGTCAAGGGTGCCCCCGCATCAATCGCATCCAAACAGGCATTGACGGGCAGAGACACATGAATCTGTTGCCCCGCATAGCCCAAACAGCCCAACCCCAGCAGACCCGCTAGATGGTGGTTGAGCATGGATTCCACATTCTGGAACCACTCCAGTTTGGGAGCCGCCTTGTGGTAATGAAACCACCCCGCAAACAGCATCAGAGCCGCCATCACCAGCGCCCCAATCGCCGTGCAGTACAGTTGGAACTCATTGGTGATGCCATTGGCCCGCCAGAGTTGGAAAAACCCAGAGGTAATCTGAATCCCCTGGAATCCGCCCCCCACATCGGCGTTGAGAATTTCCTGCCCCACGATGGGCCAGACCACCTGGGCACTCGGCTTCACATGCAAGGGATCCGCCAGCCAGGCCGAATAATTTGAAAACTTCGCCCCGTGGAAATACATCCCGCTCAGCCACACAAACACCACCGCCAGATGGCCGAAGTGGGCGCTGAAAATTTTCCGGGAAATATCCTCCAGGTCGCTGGTATGACTGTCAAAATCGTGAGCGTTGGCATGCAGATTCCAGATCCAGGTGGTGGTCTTCGGCCCTTTTGACAAAGCCCGGGAAAAATGCCCCGGCTTCGCCCACCGCTCAAATGAGGTCGGTACAGGGTCACGATCCACAGTCACCTTGACCTTCGCTTCCCGCTCCGGTGGACTGATGGTCATTAGAACGCTCCTCTCCTAATACGGCAAGGAATAACCGATGCCACCCCGGCCAAAAAACATCGCCCCAAAAGCGAAAATTTCCAGCCTTCAGCCAAAACAGAGTAACCCCCATTCCAGCCCGGTAACACCGTCAACTTAGTCAGCATTATAGGCTTCCCCTGCCGTCTGGTTCCGGGCGTTAATAATAGTTAAACTCCCCCTCGTTCCCCGTCCATTCGTCCCACGGATGGTTGGATATTTTCATAAAAATTTACATAAATTCATTGCAGGACAACTCTATTTATCGCAGCCAGCAGAAAGCCATCTCTCGAGAATGCCGTTAGCTTGCGTGGCATAGCCAGTAAATGGAGGTTCTCAGAAATCAGGACTGATCGAGACTGACCTTCAGATCATTTAATGGGCTGCAAAAATCCATCAATCTATCATACTGAAGTCGTCCCACCACAATACCGGGGTGAATCCCAACCCGCTTTGCGAATGTAAGCACGGCCTCCCTTGACTTAAGCAACGGTAGCTCGCTTTCAAATTCAGGGGGGATCAGAAACTTCCGAGACCAACAATTGGCTTCTTCTTCCTGTTCTGATTCGAGTTTGGCTTCTTGATTCCATTCATCCAAAAAGATATGTTTTTTATCATGGTGCAGAATGTGCGCCACCTCGTGGAAAAATGTAAACCAGAATTTATCATTTTGTTTACCATAGAGAGAGAGTTGAATCAGGGCTTTATGGAGATTAAGCCATCGAGCCATTCCGCTGACGTGCGCACGGGGAATTTTAGGAACTATCACAAAAACTACTCCCGCCTCTCGGCACAACTTTTGGATCTGTGGGATGAACTCTTGTGGGTTTAGCACGGTCAGTAAGCGTATCGCTTGAACCGCCTTGAGGAATTTGTCTCTATTGTATTTTGGACAGTCCATTTTCTCTGCTAAAATCTCCCCTCGACGCATCCAAGCGGCAATTGCGCCGACATTACTCTGGGTTTTCCTGGTGCGCCGGAAGGCGCATTCCATGCCAACGTAGGCGCATTCCCAGCCCGCCGGTGATGCCACCCCAAAAAATTGCAGTAAATCCTTCACGATAGCTGGTTTATGTTTATCCACTCGTCTTCGCTTGGTAATCACCCCCTGATTCATTAGCTCCTGAACCGGCAATTTATCGAGCCACGGCACCCATGCCTCTAACAGCTTCTCTTGTTCCGCCTGGGCTAATCGAGCCCGATACTGAGCCTCCCGATTCAGCCAAAATCCAACCGTACTGCCTAATACCCGCTCTAGCTTAATCGCAGTCTCCTCGCTGATGGGTGCTTTCCCATTGATCAGTTGGCTGATATGCTTGGTGGTGTAGCCCAGACGCTCAGCGAGTTGAGCCTGCGTCCAATCCCGCTCTTCCAGCAGATCAGCAATCGTATCACCGGGGGGAGAAATCCAATTTGGGGTAAATGTTTGTTTTTCTTTTAAGCACAATGTCATCTCAGTCATGATAATCTCCAATAAAAATAATACAGACTTTGGTCACCCTCGACCAATCAATACTTCCGTCATTTTTCCGAGGAACCGGCTCGTTTACCGCCTTAAAGACCAGCCGCCTGCCACCATCTAAATCGAGAGCAAATTGCCCGGTACGGTCTCCCTTCAGAGGGTGCGGTCGCCCCGCTACCAACTCTTGCACCGAATCTGCCGCATCCAGGTCAGCAAGGCGTGACCGAAGTTTACGAGCGCAGTCGTGACCCAGTTTCTTTTGGGCTAGGGCCTGCTGTTCGCACAACTTTTGCAGCTTGCCATCACCAAAGGAAATCTCCATGAAAAAGCATCATAATTTAATTTACCAATTTGGTAAACTCTTTTCAAGGGTTTTTGCGTTGAGTAGTAGCTCATTTTTTGCTCTTTTGTGTACTTTGTAAAACCAAAGTATTTATCAATTTACGCTCCAACCCCAGCAGCAAACTCCGGTATTTGGTCAAAGTTCAAATAGCGATAGACATCGGCGGCCAAGGGGTCAATTTTGCGGGTGACAATCTCCTGATACTCCTCCAGGCTGGGGATGCGTCCCAACAGGGCACACACGGCGGCCAACTCGGCGGAACCTAAGTACACACGGGCATCCTTGCCCATACGGTTATTGAAATTGCGGGTCGAGGTGGAAAACACGGTGGTATTGTCCGCCACCCGCGCCTGGTTACCCATGCACAGGGAACACCCCGGCATCTCCAACCGAGCACCCGCCGCCGCAAAAATGCTGTAATAGCCTTCCTCCCGCAGGATTTGCTCATCCATCCGGGTGGGGGGACAAACCCACAACCGCACCTGGGCTTGTCCCGCCCCCTCCAACACCTTCGCCGCCGCCCGGTAGTGACCGATATTGGTCATACAGGAACCAATAAAGACCTCCTGAATCGGGTCGCCCACGCATTCGCTCAGGGTTTTGATGTTGTCGGGGTCGTTGGGGGCGGCCACCAACGGTTCGTGAATGTCATCCAGATTCACCACCAGGGTTTCCAGGTATTCTGCGTCCGCATCCGGGGCCAGCAGTTGGGGGTCATTTAACCAGGCTTCCATCTGCTGCATCCGGCGCAGGAGGGTGCGACTGTCCTGATACCCATGGGCGACCATATTTTTGATCAAGGCCACATTCGAGCGCAGATATTCGCTCACCGTCGCCGTCCCCAGTTGAATCGTACACCCGGCACAGGAACGCTCCGCCGTGGCATCCGTAAGTTCAAACGCCTGTTCCACCTGCAAATCCGGCAGCCCCTCCATCTCGAGGATTCGCCCGGAAAAGATATTCCGCTTGTTGGCCTTGCCCAGGGTGAGTAACCCCTGTTGGAGCGCCACGTAGGGAATGGCGTTGACAATATCCCGCAGGGTCACCCCCGGTTGCAATCGCCCCGTAAACCGCACCCGCACCGACTCCGGCATATTCAGGGGCATGGAACCAATGGCCGCCGCAAACGCCACCAACCCTGACCCCGCCGGAAACGAAATCCCCAAGGGAAAGCGGGTGTGGGAATCGCCGCCGGTGCCCACCGTGTCCGGCAACAGCATCCGGTTCAACCAGGAATGGATAATCCCATCCCCTGGCCGCAGCGCCACCCCGCCCCGAGCGGCGAAAAAGTCCGGCAATTCCCGCTGGGTTTGAATATCTACGGGTTTGGGATAGGCCGCCGTGTGGCAAAAACTTTGCAGCACAAAACCCGCACTAAACCCCAAACAGGCCAATTCTTTGAGTTCATCCCTCGTCATCGGCCCGGTGGTATCCTGGGAACCCACGGTGGTCATCACCGGCTCGCAGGCCGTTCCCGGGCGCACCCCCCCTACCCCACAGGCGTTGCCGACCATTTTCTGCGCCAGGGTAAAGCCCTTGCCCGTATCCTGGGGCAGTACGGGGCGCACAAACCCGGGATGGGTGGGTAAATTCAACATACTGCGGGTTTTGTCGGTCAACCCCCGGCCAATCAGCAAAGGAATCCGTCCCCCCGCTCGCACCTCATCCAAAATCGTCTCCGGTTTCAAGCTAAACGTTGTAATGATATTATCCTGCTCATCCTGCAGTTCCCCCCGGTAGGGATACAGGCGAATCACCTGGCCAGTTACCAATGCCGTGACATCGCATTCGATGGGTAATGCCCCCGCATCCTCGGCGGTATTGAAGAAAATCGGCGCAATGGTTCCCCCCAGGATCACCCCGCCCCGGCGTTTGTTGGGCACCCCCGGCATATCCTCGCCCATGTGCCACAGCACCGAATTGATCGCCGATTTGCGCGACGAACCCGTCCCCACCACATCCCCGACAAAGGCCACCGGATGCCCCAGTTGTTTTAGCTCTTGAATCGTCTGCAATGCCCCTGGAGAACGGGTTTCCAGCATAGTGAGGGCGTGCAGAGGAATATCCGGGCGGGTGGTGGCATGGACGGCGGGGGACAGGTCATCCGTATTGATTTCGCCAGAAACCTTGAATACAGTCAGGGTCAAAACCTCGGCCAAGACGGGCTTGCGGGTAAACCAGGTGGCTTCCGCCCAAGCCTCAATTACCCCTTGAGCGTAGGCATTTGACTGCGCCAGTTCCCAAATATCGTGGAACGCATCGTAAACCAAAGTAATCTGGGACAGGGCATCCTGGGCAGACTGTTGAATAATTTTATCTTCACTTTGTAATAATTCTATCAATACGGGTACGTTATAACCGCCCACCATCTGCCCCAGCATTTGTACTGCTTGCACCGGGTTAAGTTGGGGGCTAACCAAGCGTCCCTGCGCCACTTCCCCCAAAAATCCCGCCTTCACGTAGGCTGCCTGATCTACGCCGGGGGGCACCCGCTCCTGGAGCAACCACCGGTCATCCGGGGTACTGGCAGCGGTTTGCAGGCGTTGGCAGAGGCTGGCGGTCTGTGCCGCATCTAAAGGTAAAGGCGGGATGCCCCACGCTGCCCGTTGCTGTGCGTCCTGTACCATCGGAGTTCCCCAGAGATTTTTAGACCTCTAGTGTAAATCAGAATTCCCCAGGACAATGGTTCCCAGCAAACAGACCGCCCCCTATCTTCTAGGAAAAACGAGGATTTACCTTAAATTTACCTTGGCTTAATATATCCTTAAACTAAGTCGTTTATGATATAAAAACTATTTATAAAATACCAAAAAATTTTCAGCCCAATGATACATCTTTCAAAGCACACAAAGCCTGTTTTATTGGAGTATTTTGGCTTTTTTGCGGATTATTTTGCTTCGCTGATGAGCGTTCTATCCTTAATGGGTGAAGGACAGGGTTTACCGATAGGGAATGTGTAGCTAGAATTGAGGGAAGGTTAGCGTTTGTAAAATTATTCAGCGTACTTGAGGAACGATGGAACCCGGGCACGAAGCTCCCACGGTGAACCGACCTTTGACCGGCCATGTGACTCTCCATGACCCGGCGGATCCCTCCGTGCGGTGGGATGTCTATGTGGGACCGCAGGGCACCCGGTTGCACTATGCGGGCAGTGGGGTGGGGCGGGCGGAGCGGTTTAATTGCCTGATGCAGTTGTTTTTCCCCAAACTGGGGGACTTGATGTTGCCGCCGGGGCAGGATGAGTACGAATTTCTGTATGAACAGACCCAGGCGGGACGGCTGAATTTGGCGGATGTGCGGCAAATTTTGCTGCGGTTGACCCAGGAGGGGCTGACCCATTTTTTGGTGTTGTCCCAGCACAAGTCCCAGCAACTCAAACGGGAGGAGCATCCCCGCATTCCCTTAAATCCGATTTTGTTGGCGGTGAATCTGGCGGATGTGGCCAAGTCGGTGCAAAACGAGGTAAAAACCTGGGCGGGTCTGCGCTACCGGGTGCCCTCTCCCTTAGCTCGCTTCCATTTGGCCGCCGATCGGACGAAACAGGTGTATGATTTTTGGTCGAATTGTCCTAGGGAGACCTACCTGGCGAAGTTGCCGCCCCCCCAGTTGCAGCGGTGTGTGGAATTGTTTACCCAGGATGCCTGTGGCTATGCCCTGGCGCAGGAATTGAAAGCCAGTCCGGCGGTGGCGGTGCAGTGTTTTTTGCCCCTCGTCCAGCAAGGGATACTGATGGTGCGGCCATTTCAGGTGCCGGAGCCGCCCAAGAAGCAGGGGCCGAAGGTGGCCTGCGTGGATGATAGTCCCGCCATTTTGACCAGTGTGACCCAGATTTTGCATACGGGCGGGTATCAGGTGATCCCGATCGGGGAACCCAGCCAGGTGATGGCCATCTTGGAGCGAGAAAAACCGGCGTTGGTGTTGCTTGATCTGCTGATGCCCGACCTGAATGGCTACGACCTGTGTAAACTCATCCGCCAGCACCCGGAGTTGCGCCAGATGCCGATTGTGTTTTTGACGGGCAAGGACGGCCTGGTGGATAAGATGCGGGCGAAACTGCTGGGGGTGAAGGAGTACCTCACCAAGCCCGTGGATGCGGCGCAATTACGCCGCTGTGTCCAGCAGGTGTTGTCCCAGAGTTCGGTGTGAGCATGGAAGCCCTGCCCCGGTTGGTCTTGGTGGTGGAAGATGTGGTGGCGGAGCAGAAGTTGATGATGGCACTCCTGCAACGGTCTGGGTACAAGGCGGTGGGGCATACGTCGGCGGAGGCGGCCTGGGACTGGTTGGGGAGCCATCGCTTACCCGCTTTGTTGATGGCGGACATCGGCTTGCCGGGGGAAAGTGGTTTGGATTTGTGCCGCCGCATCCGTGCCCACCCGGAGTGGCATGACTTGCCGGTGGTCATGTGCAGTTGCCGAGACCGGGAGGCGGATCGGTTTTGGGCACAAAAGCAAGGGGCGACGGACTACCTCACCAAGCCCTACACCCCACAGCAATTACTCCAGATGGTGCAGAAATATGTCAGCTAATCCGGTGGTACAGGCACCACCCGTGAAGTATGTGGTGTTTCGTTTGGGCGGGCCGGTGCGGCTGGCTCTCCCCCAGATGGTGGTGCGGGAAGGGTTGGATTTGGGGGGCATGATCGTGGCACCCATGCCGGGGGCAGCTTCCATATTCCATGGCATTGCCAACGTGCGGGGCAACTTTCTCTGGGTGCTGGATTTGACGCGCCTCCTGCGGCAGTTGGAGCCGGAATTACCCCTGCCCCTGACCCCCCACCGGGAAGGCTTGTTGGTTCAGGGGGGGCAGTCTTCCCTGGTGGTGACGATCCAGGGACGGGACGGATTTTTACCCTTAGCCCCCCAGGAAATCCAACCCTTGCCCCAGCTGCGCCAGAAACATCTCTTCCCCGGCATGGTGCGCTGGGAAGGGCAGCCGGTGGCCTTGCTTGACCCCACCGCTTTGTTCCAAGTCCTACGTCAGTCGTCCGTGAGGTAACCCGATGGATCCGTCCCCTTTGCCCACCCCCGAGTGGCTCACCGCCAGCCCCGATGAGGTGCCCGGCACCCGCGAACAACCGGAGTTGGACTCCGACCCCCTGCTGGAACGCTATCTCCAGGGGCAGGATGCCCGGGATGCGGGGGATGTGGAGGGGGCACGCCGGATTTGGCAACAGGTGGTCAACCAAGACCCCCAGGGTACCTACGGGGTGGCGGCTCAGGTCGCCCTCGCCGAACTCCCCGCCCCGCTGGTGGTCGAGGCCACGCCCGCTGGTGCGGCCAAACCCCAACTCAACCCGGTGGTCTGGTGGCGGCGCACCCCGTTTCGGACGAAGTTGGCGGCGATTTTGCTGGTGTGGACGGCGGTGCCGGTGGTGGTGTTGACCCAGATACAGGTGCGTTCCGTGCGGCAGGCCGTCCGGCAGGGTTTTGAACGGAATCTCACCCAGGGGGCGACCGCTCTGCAGGAGGAATACATTGATTGGCTGTCCCAGGAATCCCTGGCGCAAGCGGAGACGGTAGCCCAACTCCTGCAAACCAACCCCCGGCTGATCCAAGAGCCCAACCCGCTGGTGCAAAACCTGCTTAGGCAAGGTCTGGCGGCGAACGAAAAGGCATACCCGGAACTCACCAAAAATTTTCGCCTGATTTTAGACCGGCAGGGGCGGGTGCAGCAGCAGGCGGTGGTCTTGTCCCGGGAGGATTTTCGTACCTACCCCACCCTGCCCCCACCCGGTCAGGAACGGCCTCCTTACCCCACCCGCTCGGTTACCTTACCGGCGGATACCAATCTGGGGCAACTGCCCGAGGTGCAACGGGCGATCCAAACCCGCCAACCCGTGGCGGGGTTAACGCTGTTGCCCTTGCCCCAGGCGCAAAAGTTGGGGATTGCCCCCCAGGCGAAAATTGCCCTGCGGAACCGGGAGAGCCTGTACGCCCCAGAATTAACGCAAGGGGTGGGGCTGGTGGCACTAGCGGCTCAACCCGTCGTGGTCAAGGGGCAGGTGTTGGGGGTGGTATTGGTGGGGAGCCTGCTCAACCGCAACCACTGGCTGGTGGACTTGGGGAGTCAACTGTACGCATTGCCTTTGGTCGCACTCTACGCCCGGGATATGCAGGTGGCGACCAATTTTCCCGATGAAGATGGGACGACCCGCGCCATTGGCAGTCTGGCCGACCGGGACGTGGCGCAAACGCTCCTACAGCAGGGGCAAGATAGCCAATTTGCCACGGTCAAAATTCCCGATACCGCCAACAGTCAGGCTTATCTGATGCGCTTCCAAACCCTACGGGATAGGAACAACCAACCGGTGGGGATGCTGGCGGTGGGGCAGCCGGTGCAAGACCTGGAGCAATTGCTCTGGGCGCAGACCCGCAATACCTACGGGTTGGGGTTGGTGATTTTAGCCTTGGCCTGGGGGTTGGGGTTACTGGTGGCGAATCTGCTGGCCGAGCCGGTGCGGCGGTTGACCAGCTACGCCCAAACCCTGGGGCAGCACCGTTACCAGGAGCGGCTGAGCCTGACCAGCCAGGATGAATTTGCCCTGCTGGCTACGGAAATGAGCCAGATGGCTGCCCAAGTGGAAACCCACGTGCAAGCCCTGCATGCGCAACAACAGGGCACCGAAGCCGCCCGGGCGCAACTGGAAGCGGACGTGATCCAACTGCTGATGGATATTGAAGGGGCGCAACAGGGGGATTTGACCGTGCGGGCGCACGCCGATACCGGCCAGATTGCCTCGATTGCCGATGCGTTTAATGTCACCCTGGCCAGCCTGCGGGCACTGGTGGGCAATGTGCGGGCGACCACCGACCGGGTGGGTACTTTGGCGGGGCATTCGGAAGCCGCCGTGGTGGATTTAGCCCAAGCCGCCCAGTCCCAGGAGTTGGAACTCACCCAAGCCCTGGAATTGGCCGCCGAAAACACCCAGGCCATCCAGACCATTGCCCAGCGCGCCGCCGAAGCCACGACCACCGCCCAGTCCTCCCTCCACGCCGCCCAGGAAGGCCAACAGGCGATGGATGCCACCGCCAGTCTCTACAACCAAATTCGGGAAGCGGTGGGCAAAACCTCGAAAAAAGTGAAACATCTGGTCGGCTCCAGCCAGGAAATTAGCCAGGTGTTGGCGATTATTCAAGAAATCAGCGTCCAGACCAACCTGCTGTCGTTTAACGCCTCCCTCGAATCCGACCGGGCGGGAGAACACGGCCAGGGGTTCCGGTTGATCGCCGACGAAATCGGCCAATTGGCAAACCTCGTCCGCAAGGAAACCGCCCGCATCGAAGCCCTGGTGCGGAACATCCAGCAGGACACCGCCGATGTGTCCAACGCCATGGAAAGTAGCACCAGTGCCGTGGTGGAAGGTTCGTTGCTCGTCCAAAAGACCCAGCAGGTGTTGCAACAGTTAGCCCAGCTATCGGGGCAAATGGCCGAGTACCAGGAGGCCATCGCCGGTCAAACCCAGAGCCATTCACGGGTCTCCAGCCAGGTGCAAACCGCCATGGAAAATGTGGCCGCCATCGCCGCCACCACCTCGGGAGCCGCCCAGGAGGTGGGTTCTGCCCTCCAGGAACTTGGGGAAGAAGTCCACCAATTGCAGCAATTTGTCCTGCAATTCCGCCTCCAGCATGATGTCCTGTGATGTTCCTTGCCCCTAAGGACGATGCCCCATGAGCCATCCCTTTGACACCGACACCCTCGCCAGTTTGATGGCCGAAGCCCGTCAGGGTTTTTTGGAAGAAGAAGCCCCCCAATACGTGGACACCCTGCGCCGGGGGGTCACCAGTTCCGAGTGGGACTACGAGAAACTCATGAGAGCCGCCCACACCTTAAAAGGGGGAGCCGGAACGTTCCAAATGCCCGCCCTGCAAAAACTGGCGCACCAGTTGGAAGACCTGCTGGAACTGATGGGACAACGGAGCCTGCCCGCTGGGGAACCCCTGGTGCGGCGGGGGGTGGAGGAAGTGGCCTGGTTGTTGGACAATATCCACGACCCGGCCATCACCGGCGACCCGGCGCTTTTGGAAGCCATCGCCACCCTGGTCGCCCAGGAAAGCCCCACCGCCTCCAGCCCAGAAGATGACCTGCGCCTTGCCCTGACCGGTGCCCTAGAAGACTGTTTGCAGGTGGCCGAGGGACGCTTAAATCAGGGGGATTTGGGGGCGGTCGCTGAATTGCTCGAAAATGGCACCTTCCTGGCCGAGGAGTTGCAACTCGATTGGTTGCGGGCGGCCATTGTTCCCCTGGGGGAAACCGCCAGTCTGGAAACCGCTGTCCAGGTGATTGCCCAGATTCGCCGGGAACGGGACGGCTATTTGGGGTTAACCCCCAGCCCGGAACTTGCCCCAACCGCTGTCCAGGAACCCGCACCAACCGCCGAACCGGCCACCGTGCTGACCCACGTGCGCCTGCCCCTCAAAACCATTGAATTTCTCGCCAACACCGGCGGGGATTTACTGTTGTATTTAGAAAAACTCAGCGGCCAGCAGGAGCAGGTGGAAGCCACCATCCGCCAACTGAAAGACCTGGTGCAGGGGTTTGAACCCGTGCGCGAGCAAATGGACGAAGTTTATGAACAACTGGCGATCCAGTACCGGGCACCGGCGGGCACGGAATTTGACCCGCTGGAGATGGATCGCTTCAGTGCCTTGCACGAAACCCTGCAAGCCTGCCAGGAATTTGTCGCCCAAATCAGCGAAAACGCCGAAGATTTAGACCTGGTGACCCGCAGTGCCGCCCGGGAATTGGTAAGTTTGCGGCGCAATTTGAACCAAATCTACAGCGAATCCACCAAGGCTCGCCTCAATCCCTTTAGCACCCTCACCAGCCCGTTTGCGGACAAAATCCAACGTCTGGCGCAGCGGTACGGCAAACACGTCCATTGCCGCATTGACGGGGCGGAGGTACTCCTCGACCGGGTGTTGCTGGAACAACTCAAAGGGCCTTTAACCCATCTGGTCAACAATGCCTTTGACCACGGCATCGAACCCCCGGAAGAGCGGCGAGACCGGGGTAAACCCCCCACCGCCCAGATTGTGCTACGGGCGCAGGTGCAGGGGAACCAAGCCCTGATCAGCATCCAGGACGATGGCCGGGGGGTGAACTTGGAGCGGGTGTATCGCAAAGCCAAGGAACGGGGGTTGACCCAGGCCGCCTTGGGGCAACTGAGCCAGGAGGAGATTCTGAATTTCCTGTTTATGCCAGGATTTTCCACCAGTACCCAGGTCTCCGAACTCTCCGGGCGGGGGGTGGGGTTGGATGCGGTACGCACGGAAATTCGCCAACTGGGGGGCACAGTCGAAATCGCCTCCGCCCCCGACCAAGGTACCCAGTTCACCCTGCGCTTGCCCCTAGCGGTGAGCCTGTTACCCCTGTTGATTGTGCGTGCCCAGGGACGGCAGTTGGGTTTTTTGGCCGACAGTATCCTGGACATCCTACGGGAAGTCCCGGTCGAGCGCAATTTTTCCCAACCCCTGACCGTGGCTTGGCAGGACCAGGATTTACCCGTTTATCTGCCGGAACAGCTACTGGAGTACGCCCTCCCCCTGGAGCCACCCCTTGCCCAGGCGATTTTGGTGCTGCGGGGACCCCACGGCCAACCCCTCGGGTTGGTGGTGGATGAACTCAATGAGGTGCGCCAACGGATGGTGAAACGGGTCGAAGAAATTTTCCCGCTTCCGCCCTACTTCGTCGGTGCCGCCGTCCTGCCCTCGGGGGAATCCATTCCCGTCCTGCTCCCTAGCCAACTGCGGCGACCCGGCCAAGCGGTGGAACGTCCCCTCCTTCCCGTGGGGAACGAACCCGTCATCCCCCGCCCCACCATCCTGATTGCGGAGGATTCCGTGTACACCCGCCGGATTCTTTCCAGTGTGTTAGGACAAGCGGGATACGAAATTCTGGCTTGCAGAGACGGACAAGAAGCCTGGGAAGTATTATTACAAAATACGGATAAAATTAGTTTGGTACTCACGGACTTAGAAATGCCCCGCCTGAATGGGCTAGACCTGATCCAAAACATTCGGGAGCATCCCCAGGTCACCCGTTTGCCCGTGGTGATGCTCACGTCTCGCACCGGCGACCGCCACCGCACCAAGGCGGCCAGTTTGGGGGTGAACGGCTACCTGGGCAAACCCTGCAACCCCAGCGAACTCCTGGCTACGATTGGTCAGTTTGTCCCCGTTGCTCAATAAGGGCTTCCGTCTCGTGGATGATCCGGCGCAACTCGGCCAGCCATTCCGGGTCAACCGCCTGCCATTGCCCCCGCTGGTGGGCTTCCCAAAACCGCTCCGCCATTCCCCGCAGCGCCCAGGGGTTGCTTTGCCCCAAAAACTGCCGCACCTGGGGGTCGAACAGGTAGGCCGCTGCCATCCCCGCATACATATAATCCGCCCCGCACCCCGTCGTGGCATCGTAGGCAAAAAAATAATCCACCGTGGCCGCCAATTCAAACGCCCCCTTGTAGCCGTGGCGCATCATCGCCTGAATCCATTTGGGGTTCACCACCCGCGAGCGATACACCCGCTGGATTTCCTCCCGGAGGGTGCGTATTTTCAGATACTGGGGGCGGCTGTGATCCCCGTGGTAAACCGTGGGATTGGCTCCGGTTAACGTGCGAATCGCCACGGTTAACCCGCCCTGAAATTGGTAATAATCATCGGAATCGAGAATATCATGCTCCCGATTGTCCTGGTTATGTAAAACAATCTGGGTATGTTGTAAACGCTGACCCAGGGCATCTTGGGCGGGTTCACCCCAGGCTGACCCCGTGTAGCCATAGCCACTCCAATTCAAAAAAGCCGTCGCCAAATCCGCCGGGGTTTCCCAGTTTTGGGCAGCGATTAATCCCTGCAACCCCGCCCCATAGCTCCCCGGTTTCGGGCCAAATACCCGCAGGGTCGCCTGCCCTTGCGTTAATTCGGGGGATATTCCCTGGGCGATCAACCGTTGGGTATCCTGGGCAACCTGCGCCACTAGGGGATTATCGCTGGGGGATTCCGCCAACTGCGCCACCGCCCCTACCGCCTGGGCGAAAAAATCCAACAGATGCGGAAAACAATCCCGAAAAAACCCCGACACCCGCAGGGTCACATCCACCCGGGGGCGACCCAGATAGCCCAGGGGTAAAATCTCAAAATCCACCACCCGGCGGCTCGGCCCAGCCCACACCGGGCGCACCCCCAACAAGGCCAAAGCTTCCGCTAGGTCATCCCCGCCGGTACGCAGGGTGGCCGTGCCCCACACCGATAAAGCCAGGGTGCGGGGATATTCCCCCTGGTCTTGGGTATAGCGTTCAATCACCGCCTGCGCCGCCCGTTGTCCCACGTCCCAGGCGGTTTCCGTGGGAATGGCCCGCACATCCACCCCATAAAAATTGCGCCCGGTGGGCAACACTTCCGGTCGTCCCCGGCTCGGGGCACCCGCCGGACCACTGGGCACATAATGACCCGCCAAGCCCCGCAGGAGATGGGTCAATTCCTGGGGCGTTTGTCGCAGGCGGGGCAGGAGGGTTGCCTCCAGCCAATCTAAAGCCCCTTGCGCCGCCGTTCCGGGGGGTGGGTCGTAGGGTTTTCCGGCGAGCAGTTGGTCAACCCAAACAGCGGCCTGAGCCTCCAGGGCGGCAATCCCCTCCCCCCGGGTGCGCCAAGGTCTGGTTTGATGAACCATTTAGGGATGTTCGTTTTCCGGCGGGGATTCCGGTTCCTGTTCCAACGCATGGTTCAAGCGGCGGATGTACTCCTCAAACGCCTGTTTCACCATCCATTCCGGGGCACTAGCCTCCTGGAGTTGTTGCCAAAACGGGCGGCTCATCAGGGTAATCAGGTGGTCACACCGGCCTTGCAGACCGTCCTGCTGGGTATCAATATGCTCCAAGCCCTGCTCCAGGCGGTCCCAGCGTCCCTCCAAATTGTCCCAAATTTCCCGGATCAGTTTGGATAGTTCCCGAATGCAGTTGTGGGCATCTTCCACCTGCTGAATCAGGGTCTCCACCTGGCGGGCGAGTACCTGGTTTTCATGGGCAAGACGCTCGACAATATCCAGGATACGCCCGAGGTTTTCGGGGGTTACTTCCAAGGGTTTGGACGGGGAACTCATGGCAAGGGCAGAAGATAAGGTAACGTCATTTTAACCTGAAGTGAAAAACAGGGCGACCCTGGAAAATATGGGTTACATTAACCTGAAGTGAAAAACAGGGCGACCCCGGAAAATATGGGTTACATTAAAAAGAATTCTTTGTGAGTACAGCGGGTGGGCTATGCACAAAACCAATCAACAATGGACAGGGCTACTGGTAGGACTAACCACCTGCGCACTGGCAATGCCGCTGGGGGCGCAGACCACCTTGGAAAACAACCCCAAGGTCATCCTGGATGAAGCTTGGCAAATTATCAACACCCACTACGTTGACCCCAAGTTCAATCGGGTGAATTGGCAACAGGTACGGCAGGATTTACTTAGCCGGGAATACAGCTCCCCCGCCCAAGCCTACGCTGCCCTGCGGGCGGAAGTGACCAAACTGGGCGACCCCTACACCCGCTTTCTGGACCCCCAGGAATTTCAAGCCCTGGCGAACCAAACGGCGGGGGAATTCTCCGGGGTGGGGGTGCGCTTAAAACTCGATGAAGAAAAGGAAGAGAAACGCATCCTGGTCGCCGATGTGGTGGAAAATTCCCCGGCGGCGCAAGCGGGCATCCGGGCAGGGGATGAATTGGTTTCCGTGGCCGGTCGCAGTGCCAAGGGGATGACCCTGGAGGATGCCAGCAAGCTGATCCGCGGGCCGGTGGGCAGTGTTTTACGGCTGGAAGTACGCCGGGGCGGCATGGCGGAACCCCTCCCCCTGCAAGTGACCCGCGCCTGGATTGAAACCAAAATCGTGGACTATGCCCTGAAACGGGAGCAGGGACGGGCGATTGGCCTGATTCGTCTCCAGGGATTCAATGCCCACGCCACCGAGCAAATGCGTCAGGCGATCCAATCGCTGCAACGCCAGGGTGCCCAAGCCTACGTCCTGGATTTGCGGGGCAATCCGGGGGGACTGCTCAGTTCCAGCATTGAAATTACCCGCATGTGGCTCAACCAAGGCCGTATCGTCAGCACCGTGGGGCGGCAGGGGGAAAAGGAGGTGTTTAACGCCAACGGTACGGCTTTTGCCCGCGAACCCCTGGCTATCCTGGTGGATCACCAATCCGCCAGCGCCAGTGAAATCGTGGCGGGAGCCTTACAAGACCACAAACGGGCGGTGGTGGTGGGGAGTCCCACCTTTGGCAAAGCCCTGGTGCAATCGGTGCATCGCCTCAGTGATGGTGCGGGCTTGGCGGTCACCATTGCCCACTACTACACCCCCTCTGGGCGGGACATTGCCCGCAAAGGCATCAGCCCCAACGTCACCGTGGAAATTACCCGGGCGCAACGGCAAGCCCTGGCGCAACGCCCCGCAGATACCAGTATGGTGCGAGACCCCGCCTACGCCCGGGCGGTCGAACTGTTAACCAAAACCACCGCCGGTACCCCTCCCAAACCCGCCAGTAACCAAAGCCGCACCCCCCAACCGGGACGCAATCCCGGCTAGGCTTGGCTGAACTCCAGCCCCATGTCCCGGGCGTACCGTTCCATAAAGCGCATAAACCGGTCCCACTCCTCCGGGGAACGCATGACGTAACGGGCTTCGATCGCCTGGGGTTGACCATTGAGAAACTTGGCATTCACATCCCGGGTGATCAGTTCCCCCTCGTCATCCACCAAGTACATCCCGGTAATATCTCCAATGCTGGCATCCGCCCGGTCAAAGGCTTTGGGCTGGTCAAAGCGGAACCGAGCCGTGCCGTTGGTGCCGTCCTTCGCCCGGGTCAAGTACACTTCGGGAACAGTTTCCTCATCCAACCCACGAATAAACTGAATAGCGGCCATGACTACCTGCAAAAAACGATTGGTTTAGCTTAGCGTGTCGGTTTTGGGTAAGACCACCAAATACCGCTCCGGTTCTTGACCCCGGCTGACCGTTTCCAGGTCATCGTACTGCTGAAATAAGGTATGCACCTGGCGACGTTCGGCAGCGGAGAGGTGGGGAATAGCGACTTCCTGCCCCGTCGCACGCACCTGCTCGGCGGCTTGGTTAACCAGGGTTTCCAATTCCTGCTGGCGTTGCGCCCGATACCCGGCCAATTCCAAGGTAAACGGAAATTGCTCATCGGTTGGCAGATGCAGATTCAAATTCACATTTGCCAAGTACTGCAACGCATCCAACACCGTCCCTTGGGCACCCAGAAGCGTATTGACCTGTTGGGGGTCTTGGGTATCAATCACCAGCCATTGCCGTTGGGGGTCAATGGTCACTGGCACGGCCATCCCGGTTAATTTGAGGACATCTTGGAGCCAGACCTGCCCTCGGGTTAATGGTTCAATCGTCATTACATTACATTTCTAAAAAAAAGACCTGTTCCATTATGCCCTGAGATGGGGACATCAGGGGCTCTCGCTGTTGGCGAAGCTCGTGTATCGGCGAATAAGGAAGGCTTGTGTATAATTGGGTTGAGAAACTTACTTGATTCATTTAAGCATTTATGTTGGTATTTTTAATTCATGGGGTGGCAACCCAAAATGCGGGCTACGGGGATAAATTCAAGAAAAAAGTAAAAGAATTGATACTGGAAGCCAACGCCAATTGAGATGCGGAAGCGGAAGAAGCCAGAAGAAAGAGAGAGGAGTTAATTAACAAAACCGTATTGGGTGAAAATGCTTACAAATACCAAAAAGTTTACAATCAAGATAATGAAGGAGCAAGCCAAATCAGGATGCCAATTTTTTATTCCAGTTTTTGGGGACACACCTTCAAAAGCCAAACCGATCAACTTTTTAACTGGGTACGCTCTGACATTAAAGAAGTCACCCAAAGGCACCAAGACTTGAAGGGTAAAGGGAATGACATTTATCGCTACCAAGAATTACGGGAGGATTTTATCGGTAAATTTTTTGGCGATTTTTTGACCTACATGCACACAGAGAAAGGAGCAGAAATACGCCAACAAATTTTGGATCAATTTCAATCATTTGTAAAACAGCATCCCAGGGATCAGAAGATAGTAATTGTTGCTCATTCTTTAGGTACGTTAATCCTATGGGATTTACTCTTCGCTGAAAATTTACCGCCAACCGACCCCGCCCATGAATTTCGCCAATTGTTTCACAACGAACTATATCAACTTGAATTGCACGGACTCGTAACTATGGGTTCGCCCCTATTATTTATGAAAATAAAACAAGATATCAACTTTTCTGTTGTTGATTACCTCTATGATAAGAATCCAACTTCATTGATATGGCTCAATCTAATTCATGCGTCCGATTCGGTTGCCTACCCGCTCAGTAGTGCCATCAAACATGATTGTGACCAGCCTCTTTTCTTCTTTATGGATCAATACATTTGGCAATTTGGCAATCTCCCCGAATTAAGTGCATTACGTTTAGGACAATTTCATGCGGGGATGGCTTTGGGTGTGATTGATGCCCATAATTCCTATTGGGAAAATGATATTACTGCTCAATGGGTCGCTTTGCTATTGCAGGGTGATACCAATGCTCTAAGAAGCCAGCACGTTCATACGGGTTGGCGGAGTTACTAACGAATCCTGTATGGCGAAATGAGGTCAGGATACCGCAAACAATTCGGGACACCTCTATTTATTGAGGAATAGGGGTCGCAGGGGCGTAGCCCCCGTCAGAGAAGCACCTGCGGTGTATGGTTCTATGGCTACGCCACGCAAGCTAATGTCCTACGGACACGCAAGCTAATGTCCTACGGACACGCAAGCTATCAGAATCTTTGTTCGGCAATCAGATAAGATTGTTATAGTATGGAGGATTTTAGGACAAATTTCAGAAGAGCTTTCAAAAAGAATAAAGACAACCCAACTGATCCCGAAAACCCAACTGTATAATGGCTCAGAACTTAAGATTATTGATAATCGTTTCAAATTATTGAGAACGACTAATATCTAATCAGTCAGTACAGAAATGTCTGTACATATACACACTGTAGATTAGTTATGTTCTATTAGGTTTATAGGATGCTCTACAGCAGTTTCACTTTTTGCAACAGGAACTTGCCACCCACGGCCAAAACAACTAGACCGCCGAGCAGGGCAAAGTAGGTAAGTACGTTCATCATCGTTTCCAGGGTGATAACAACAGCAATATCTATCATACCGGCACCGGGGTTGACCCGCTCAAGTCTAATAATTTTATTAAAAATCACCAATATCCCCCGAAAATCCCCGGTTCTTGTAACCTTCGGCACTGGATTTTTGCTAAAACCAAGGTAACCTGATGCCATTGGTTAAATTTCCCCGCCATGAGCCTAGACCAGGTTGAACTCGCCACTACCGAGGCGCAGGAAGCTTCCCCCCGGGGGACACAGGATTTAGTCCGGCTCTACCTGCAGGAAATTGGCCGGGTCGAACTTCTCAGTCGGGAGGAGGAAGTGGCGGAAGCCCAGCGGGTACAACGATATGTACAGTTGCTGGAATTTGCCCAGGGAATCGCCACCGGGGAAGGCACGGGCAGTCCGGCACAACAGGCGACATTACAGGATTATTTACGACTCAGCCAACTGCGGGATCAACTCACCGCCCAGTACGGCCATCGCCCCACCCCCCAACAATGGGCACAGGCCGCCGGGGTAAATTCGGCAATGTTGAAACAAACGCTGATGCAGGCTCGGCATTTGTGGGCAGAACTGGCAGGCTTAACCCCGGCGGAGCTGGCGCAAATTGAACAGGAAGGGTTACGGGCAAAAACCCACATGATCGAGGCGAATCTGCGCCTGGTGGTTTCGGTGGCGAAAAAATACCAAAACCGGGGCTTGGAACTGTTGGATTTGGTGCAGGAGGGCACCCTGGGCTTGGAACGGGCGGTGGATAAATTTGACCCCACCAAGGGCTATCGCTTTAGCACCTACGCCTACTGGTGGATTCGCCAGGGAATTACCCGCGCCATTGCCACCCAGTCCCGCACCATTCGCTTGCCGGTGCATGTGATTGAAAAGTTAAACAAACTAAAAAAAGCCCAACGGCAGGCCGCCCAATCCCAGGGGCACACCCCCAGCCTGCGGGAAATTGCCCAAGAAATGAATATGACCCCGGAGCAGGTGCGGGAACTCCTGGCCTGCATCCCCCGGGCAGTTTCCCTAGAAACCCGGGTGGGGCGGGAGCGGGATACGGAACTGGGGGAATTGCTGGAAGCCGCCGATGTTTCCCCGGAAGAACAACTAATCAGCGAATCCTTGCACCAGGATTTGCAGGAACTGATGAACGATTTGACCCTGCGGGAACGGGATGTGATCACCATGCGCTACGGTCTGCGAGATGGGCACGTCTATTCGTTGGCCGAAATTGGGCGGGCTTTGAATTTATCCCGGGAGCGGGTGCGGCAAATTGAAACCAAAGCGATGCAAAAACTGCGGCAACCCAAACGGCGCAATCGGATGCGGAGTTACTTGGATTCCTTGAACTGATGCCAAGACTAACCCCCAATCGCTGATTTGATGGTAGATTGAGGAAAAATTAGCCTCAATGTTATGTACTGGTGGTGGCGGCAACTACGGCGTTATCCCCTCCTGGGGGTGGGGCTGACGGGCTGTACCCTGTTGGGGGTCTGGCAGGGTCTGGGGCATGGTGTCACCCTGGGAGTGGGGGTCGTCGGGGGCACGTTGATCATGCTCCTGTTGCGGCAACGCTGGCACGCCCGTAAACCGGTTCCCACGCTACCCACCGCCAGTTCGCAGTTGACCCGCCATGAAGCAACGGCTTACCTAGAACAGTTACGCCAGGAACTCAGCAATTTAGAACAGGAATTGGGCAGTCCCCAACCGGATTTGGCAACCCATTATCAGGAACTGACCCAAGCCCTGGATATGCCCTTGTCCGTGGCTGGGGCGGGGACATTCACCACACTTCCCATCGGCATTGACTCTTTTCCCATCACGCTTACGCATCCCGCCTGGGTTCTCTATGGGGTAAGTGACCGTTTAACCGCCGCACAGCACCAAGAATTAACCACCTACCAAACCCAAGGCCAGCCGGTACAGGTGGTCTGGTGCGCCCCCCCCTGGCCTGATTCTCAAGGGCAGTCTGCGCTCCTCGCCCAACTACAAACCTTGGGCTACACGCAACCCCTGCTCACCATTACCCCCCAGCCCGCCGCCATTTTGGTACGGAAAATGCAACCCGACGGTTCCTGGGAAGAATCATGGGAAATCCCATCACCCGTTCTGGAGGAACTGACCGGCTGGCTCACCCAACGGTGCCGGGAACCCCACTGGCAGTACCAGGCCGTGGTGCGCCGGGGCAAAGGATTCCACGCCCTCGTGCAAAACCGCCAGCAAACCTACCGTGCCCAGCAAGCCCAAGGGGTGATTCACCGTTACCAGGTGTGGGCGGGGATATGGGCGGGGGTAAATCCGGTACCCAGCCTCGACCTGTTGGCCACCGGAGCAATCAATGCCCAGATGCTGGTGGATTTGGCGCAGGTGTACCGCCGCAACCTTACCCTTAGCCAAGCCCAGGACATGGTGCGTGCCCTGGGACCAATGCTATTACAAATGGGGGCGGTGGAGTGGGTGACCACCCTGGCCGGAACCTGGCTCAAAACCCAGGTAGCCACCTACGGCGTGGGAGGAGCCATCCAAGCCCTCAGTGCCGCCTACCTCACCCACTTGGCCGGTCATACGTTTTTAGAGTCCCTGCAACACCCGGAGCGGGAACTGAACCCAGGGGTATGGCAGTCTTTGCCGTCACGGGTGCGGGCGAGTGCCGAAGCCCTGGGATTCTGGCAAAAATGGATTCCCCAGTCCTTGCCGTGGGTGGTGCAGACCGGTGGTTAATCCCGTTTTTTTGAGGACAATGGCTGGCAAATGGGAAATTTTTGGTTAAAATTTGGGGGAATTACCAAGGGGTGTGGGGTATGACAGCAGTCCGGTCAGCGTGGGTGATGGGTGTCGTGGGTTGCTGTTTGCTGGCCGCTCCCGCCCAAGCCAACACCCTCATGAATTGGCGGTTTGACCGGGTAAGTAATCGTTTGGAATTTAGCACCGCCTCCCCCACCCAGCCCCAAGTCCAGGTATTGAACGACCCGCCCCGGATTGTGGTGGATTTACCCGGCACGGTGCTGGGTCGCCCGCCGGAAACCCGGGACATTCCCCAGTTGTTGGGGCGGGAATCGCCGGTGCGCCAGGTGCGTTTGGGGCAGTTTGACCCCCAGACGGCTCGGTTGGTGGTGGAACTCTACCCGGATTACGTCCTCACCCCGGAGCAAGTCCAGCCCCGTGCCGTGGGGATGAACCAGTGGGTTTTGACGCTTCCCCGTACCCTCGCACGGGCAACCGTGCCCCCCATTGCTCCCGTACCCGGCTTACCCCAAACGGTGCCCGAACCACCGGTCAGCGGGGCTACCCTCGCCGCTGTGATTGAAGGGGTGCGGGTGACCGAGGCGGGTTTCGCCCTGCGGGTGCGAGGAAATACGGCGGCAGCCCAGGTGCGACGTTCCCCAGACCGGCAGGAAATTTGGGTGGACATCCCCGCCACCCTATCGCCCCAATTCCAGACGGAAACCTTAAATCTCAGCCATCTGGGGGTATTGCGGGTGCAGGCGCAGCAACTCCAGAATCAGCCCCCCTTGACCCGGTTGACCTTGCAGGTGGATGGCAATAGTCCGGATTGGCAGGTGGCGACCCTGGGGAATGATATTTTGATGTTGCCCAAACGAGTACGCTACGGCCCGGAGGCGGCCACCACCGCTCCCCTCACCCGTCCCCGGCCATTGTTGCCCTCCTTGATCCCGACGGTGGACAAGGTGGAATGGGATGCCACCAACCAACAGGTGCTGATCCGGGCCAACCGCCCCCTCACCTATAGCCAGAGTTGGGAGCGGGAAGCGGGGTTGAATTTTGCCTCCCTGCGGCTGGTCTTTGCATCCGCACGGCTGTCCCCCCGGGCGGAACAGGCCATCAAAAGTATTCCCGGTATGGAGGTGGCGGTGGAAGCGGCGGGGAATCAGGTCACCCTGATCTGGCGACCCTCCCAGGAGGTACGGGTGATTGGTATCCAGGAAGTTAGCCCCCAACTGTTGGCGGTGCAACTACTCCCGGCGGCGGCGCAAACGCAAACTTTATCCCCTTTAGCCCGCTGGCTGAACCGCCGTCCCAATACCCCCCGCGCCCCCCGCCCCGTCAACCCGAATGCGAACCTACCCCGCCCCGCCCCAGGACGACCGGTGGTGGTGATTGACCCCGGCCACGGCGGCCCCGATCCCGGTGCCATTGGCATTGGCGGTCTGCGGGAGAAAGACATTGTAATCGATATTTCCCGACAGGTGGTGGCGCTGTTGGAACAGCAGGGGGTGCAGGTGGTGATCACCCGCAATGCGGACGTGGATTTGGGGCTAGAACCCCGGGTGGTGTTGGCTCGCCGGGTGAATGCTTCCGTCTTTGTCAGCATCCATGCCAATGCCATCAGCCTGAGCCGCCCGGATATTAATGGTATTGAAACCTACTATTTTCACGGAGCCAGCTATGGCCTCGCCCAGGAATTGCACCGGGCGATGGTGCGAGCGAGCGGGGCACCCGACCGGGGGGTGCGGCAAGCCCGGTTTTATGTGATTCGCAACACCCCAGCCGATATGCCCTCGGTGTTGTTGGAAACCGGGTTTGTGACCGGCGGGCGGGATGCGCCCCGCTTGGCGAGTGCGGAGGGGCGACGAGCCTTAGCCCAGGCAATTGCCCAGGGGATTTTGCGCTATCTCCAGGTGCGGCGATGAACCGGATTGGCATCTATGACAGTGGTTTGGGCGGGCTGACCGTCCTGCATCAGCTGCAAAAACAACTCCCCCAGGAACCGGTGCTGTACTTTGGCGATACGGCGCGGGTGCCCTACGGCAGTCGTTCGGCGGCGGAACTGCTCACCTTTGGCCGGGAAATCCTCACCTGGATGGGGGAACAGGGGGTAAAAATGGTACTGGTCGCCTGCAATACCAGTTCGGCTCTGGTCTTGGAGCAATTGCAGCGGGAATTTCCCTGGCCGATTTTGGGCTTGATTTTACCGGGGGCGCGGGCTGCCGTGAGTACAGGGCGGCGGATTGGGGTGTTGGCGACCCCGGCGACGGTAGACAGTGGTGCCTACCCCCGTGCCATCCGGGAAGCCTGTCCCCAGGCGGGGGTGTGGCAGGTGCCTTGCCCGGAGTTGGTGCCCTTGATCGAACAGGGGCGCAGTCAGACCCCAGAGGCCCGGCAAATTCTTACCAGCTATCTCGCACCCTTGTTGAATGTGCGGGTGGATACGCTGATTTACGGTTGCACCCATTACCCCCTGTTGGATGACCTGACGGCGGAATTGTTGCCCCCCCAGGTGCGGCGGGTTGACCCGGCCAAGGCTTTGGTGCGGGCAGCGGCGCAGGAATTGGATGTGTTAGGACTCAAGCATCACGGCAACTACGGGGGTGTGCGGTTTGGGGTGAGTGGTTCCCCCGGCGGTTTTAGTCGGTTGGCGCAACGGTGGTTGGGGACGGCACCCCCGGTGGAGGCGGTGGTTTTGCCCATGTTGCAGCAGTTACCCGTGGTGGATTGAACGCCATTCAGCCAAAAAAATTCCCAATTTTACCCCCACAAAACCAGCCACGGGACTACCAATGAAGTAGGTCAGGGCTTGAGCATAATATTTTTGTCGCCATAATTTGGACGTGTCCAATGCGTAGGTAGAAAACGTGGTATAGGACGCAAGAAACCCCACGGTTATTAGTGCATTGAACCAAGGGATATTTTTACCAATAAGTGTGGCACAAACGCCCATTAAAATTGACCCCGAAAGGTTCACTAAAAAGGTACCCCACGGGAAATGGGTGCCGAATTTTTGGGTGCAGAGCAGAATGACATAATGCCGACCGAGGGCACCGGGAATCGCCCCCAGTACAATCCACAGGGGAAGCACCCACGGGCTATTCATGGCCTTGCATCATGGCTGATGATCCCGCTTGCCCCGCATCCAGCGACCCGCCAACCAACTGCCCCCTTCCAGGCACAGCCACCCCAGGATAGCACTGCCCGCCCAGTAGAAAACATCCACCCCCAGCGGCTGGTTCGCCCCTAAACGGACACTATCGAGTTCATAGCTGGAAAAGGTGGTGTAGGAACCCATAAACCCGGTTAATACCAGCAAACGCACCTCCGGGTGTATCTGGAGATGGGGAGCAAAGAAAAAGGTCGCCGCCAGCCCCATCGCCCCACAGCCAGTGAGATTCACCACCAGGGTGCCCAGGGGGAAGGTCGTCGTCACGATCTGGCTCACCCCCATCTCCACGTAGTAGCGGCTCAGGGCACCCGCCACCGCTCCTAAGGCAATGGCTCCAGCCGGTCGCAGGGGAGTTGGCAACACAAACGACTTTTGTAAAAAACCGTTCTTACTATAGCAGGTCAAACTAGGACGGCATCAACGCCCCGTCCAGTTTTGCGCCATCCAATTTGGCCTTGGTGAGGTCGGCATTTTTCAAATTGGCGTTGGTCAAATCCGCCCCCGTCAGGTCCGCTTCCGTGAGGTTTACCCCGGTCAAATCCGCCCCCTCCAGATTCACGTCCTGCAACAGGGCTTTGCTCAAATCCGCATCCTTGAAATTCACCCGGCTCAGGTTCGCCCCGGTAAAATCAAACCCAGGCATTTTGGCCGCACTCATATCTTCCCCCGCCAAATCTGCCCCCGGCAGATGAGCAGCGAGATCAAAGAGCGTATCATCGGTGACCATTCCCTCTTCCGTGGCCTCGGTGCCCCCATGTTGGAGGGTGTGCATGACTTCGTGGTAAATCAGTTGCAAACCCTCATCCGTATCCAGGTTGTACCGCCCTTCCCCAAAGAAGATATGCTCCTCGTTGGTGGCGGCATGGGCGGCCAAGTTCTCGCACAGGGCGTAGGAGGCCGCATCATCGTGGATGACAATTTTATCGCTGTCCCGAATCCCATAGAGTTGAAATAACTGTTGTTGCACCTCAGCGGGCAGGGATTCACCGCCCGTATTTTTCAATTCATCAATGGCCGCATCCACATCGGTTTCCTCGGGGGGTGGGGCATCCCCGGCCACCGCCATCTCAACCGTATCGGCCACCCCCTCTAGTTCATCGGCAACTTCCTCGGAATCTAAATCCGTATCACTCAATTCCTCATCGGTTTCTGCGGTATCTTCCCCAGGTTCTTCCTCGGCCAGACCCGCCGCTTCCGCTCCCTCCACCATCGCATCAATGTCGGCGTAGGCGGCCTGTTGGATGCTCTGGCTGGTGATGATCCAGTCACCAATTTCGGCAATGGCGGCTTCCCGGGCACTGGTGAGGGCATCCCGGCTGGTTTCCACATCCAGGGCGGCTTGAGCAAGCTCCGCATCCCGGTCAAGGGCGGCAGCCTCTTCTTCTTCCGCCACCAGTTGCTGCTCTTGATGTTCGCTGCTGAACTGGGTGAGTTGGTCGGTGAGTTCGGCGTTTTGGGCTTGCAGTTGGCCGGTTTGTGCCTGCCATTGGTCGGCAAATTGACCGCTCTCTTTGGTATTTTGCACAAACGCTTTCGTCTGACCGCTGGAGTCCTTCATACCATCCTGGGCGGCCTGGGGGTTGGATTGCTTGGCGGCTTGGTCGGTGGTGGCCGCCGGGTCTTGGGTGCCTCCGGTGGGGGCGGCTCCCTGGGTATTTTCATTTTTTTCCTGGTTTTCCGCCACTTCTTCCTGACCGGCGGCAGCTTCTTCGCTACCCTTTTCCATCCCCGTGTCAATGTTGCTCCGATTATTTTCCAGTTGCCCCTGCATATCCTGGCTCATCCCGGCAACCTGGGCAGAGGGGCCTTCGGCGGCGGCGGATTCTTCTTTCAATGCCGCTTGGTGTTGTTGTTTCTCGTCCAGTTCCGCATCCTGAATCCCCACCAACCCCTGCATCCCCTGGCTGGAATTGATCATCAGTTTGTGGGTGGCGGCGGATTCGGCGGCTTCCTCCCGCACTTTCGTATTGTCCGCCTGCAAGCCCTTCACATCATTTTCTTCCTCATCTAAAGCTTGCAACCCGTAGGCGGTCGCATCAATGGTGGCAACGGCTTCCTCCGGGGGTGGGGGCAATTCGGCTGCCAGTTGGATCAAGCGTTGCTGGATGGCAAAGGCCATCGGATTTTCCTCTTCATCGCTCACATCTTCCGGGGGGGATTCCCCGCTGGTTTCTTCGCCGCTGCCAAAGTATTCCTCGTTGGTGGCGGGCCAGTACAAACCTTCATACTGGGTGGGGTCAAGGTCTTGATCCACAAACTCTTCTTCGGTCGCTTCCTGGGCATCCGTATCTTCCATGCCGCCACTGACTTCGCCACCAACGGTACTTTCTTCCGCCTCGGCAGATTCACCCCCGCCCTCTTCCGTGGCTTTTTTCTCATCCTCTGGGGGTTTTTTATTCTGCGCCTCATCCCCCCCTTCTTCTTCGTTTTTCTTTTTGGCTTCGTCTTCGGATTCCCCGGACTTGCCTTCGTTTTCGTCTTTTTGCTCCGCTTCTACTTTCTTCTGTTCTTCTTCAGATTTCTTGCGTTCTTCTTCGTTATCTTTTTCCTGTTCCGGGTCACTGGCTTTGGAAAACTTGGCGGCAAAATCCTTCCACCAACCCCCATTGCCATAGTAAACTTCCTTATCGGTTGGACTGGCAATCGTGGCTTCTTTCCCGCCTTTGGTCACTATTTTCTTGTCCTTGTCATATTTAATGTCATTGACTTTAACCGTCTTAAATTTCTTTTTGCCTGAAGCATCCTTTTCATAGAAGATGGCATCTACAATATTTTTACCAATCCCTGTCCCTTTCCGGTCGGCACCCCCCACAATATCCCCATAAAGTTTAGCTGAGGTAATATCCCCTTTCGATACACCATAGTCTTTACCCATGCCCTGTTGATTGTAATATCGCAACTTAGTCCGGGTTTCATCCAAATCTCCCTTATTCACCGAACTCATGATGTCTTTGTCACGGGATTTAATTTTATCCCGAGTTGCGTTACCCGCCTTGTATCCTGACTCAGCGGCCTTAATATCTTTAACCTTCCCAAAGCCAAAATTATTGCCCTTATTGAAGCTACTGATCTTACCAAATGCACCCCCCGCATCTTTGCCAGCACTGAAGGCTTTGAATCCAGAACGAGGGTCTAGCAAAGCTCCCAAAGTACTCTTTTTATCTGCGGATTTACCAAAATAATCCTCTTTGAGGGATTTGCCTGCATTGGCCTTTTCCCCTTTCTCCATTTTGGCCGCATCTTGTTTAGCTTTGTTCGGACTTTTAGCCTTGTAAGAATCCAAACCAATTTTCGTAGCTGCCGATGCCCCATCACTAATAAACGAACTGACGTGTTTTTGGAGTTTCGCTTGTTTTTTCACCAAGGTTTCTGGGTCAGCGTTGCCAAAACGTAAATCCAACGCCCGGAACATAATGGCAAACGGTCGCAAAATCAAGGTGTAGAGGGTTAATTGTAGTGATAAAATCCCAATGGGTTTTTCCCAGGCAAAGAGGGTGGAACCCCAGCTAATCGGTACACTCGAATTGCCCTGCAAAATACCCCCTGCGGAAATCAAAGGTGGCCCGATAATCTGCCCCACAATCGGAATCGGACTCAAGGCTGTACCCAGGGCGGACAAGGCAATGCCTAAGATGAGCATGATATAGCCAATCACCGTCAAAATTGAAGCAATCAGGGTCAAAATAAAGCTAATTAGCTTCAATATGCCATTCACAAATTCAATAATTCCCAGCATAAATTCCACCACCCGGGCGCAAAAATCCCAAGGGCCAGTCAGCGGACCAGTGACGGAATCATACAGCGTACCCCCTTCCTTGAATTGGCCGGTGAAGGGCTTGACAAACGTATCTTCCGCAAAGCCTTTGGGGTCACTCGCTAAACTCCAAATGCTAGTGGCGAGGGTCAAAGCCCCCCCGATTCCCCCCGCCACCTTGGGGGCAAATTTGGCGATGGCTCCCATCCCTGCCGATAGACCCACCGCAATTGCAGAGGTGGCCGCCCCGGTGATCGCCCCCTCAATCGCCCCCTGGGCAAAGGCTTTGCCAATCAGTTCATCCCGGGAAATTTCCTCGGGAGGAGTCGGGGTGGGAGTGGTGTTGGTGTTACCGGCGTTGGCGGCCTGTTGGGCGGCATCATAGGCGGAGGCCTGTTGGTCGTAGGTGGTAAAGCGTTGGATGAGCATCATCTGCGCCGCCCCCGGTTCCTTGGGGGTCATAAACCCATCCCCTTCCTCCTGGGTTGCGGCTTCCGGGGGGGCTTCGCTGCCGGATTGGGTCGCCCCCTGTTGCATGGTGTGGACAGCTTCGTGGAAGATTAGCGCCTGTCCGGTGGGGGTGTTGGGTTCGTAGGCACCTTCGGCAAAAAAGATATGCTCCCGGGTGGTAAAGGCTCTGGCACCGAGGGTTTGGCAGAGTTCGTGGGCGACCGGGTCATCGTGAATTTGAATGTCCTCCGGGTTGACCATCCCTAATCTTTGCCGCAGTTTTTCCTGCATTTCCCCCGGCAAGGACTGCCCGCCTTGGGTCATGGCCTGCTGAATCTGGGCTTCCAAGTCAGGGGGGGTTTGCTCCGTAGCCTTGTCCTGGGAATTATTCTGATTGCCCTCAGTACCCCCCGTGCCACCGGGAGCGGCTCCCCCCGCCAAACCCATGAGACCCTGACCCGCATCTTGACCAGTTAACCCCTCCATCATGTCCTGGGGATTACCAAGCCCTGCCATCCCCGGTAATCCATTTGCCATCTCCGCCGGGGGTGCCTGACCCGCCTCAGCATTGCCCACATTGGGAACCGACATGGCCGGGGGGTCGGGCATGGGCAGTTCATCCATCTCCCGTTGCACCCCCAGTTCCTCCTGGGGCAGGCGTTGCACGGGGGTAGGGTTGGCCTCCAGGGTCATGGCACGCTCGGCCATTTGGTCGGCCTCCTGCTCCCATTGGTCGTTGGGTTGGCCGACCACCAACTTGGGTTGGATGGGTAGGTGCTGAAAACGGTGCCCGAATGTGTCCGCCCGCTGCATTTGGGTGGCAATGTCCGGCAACAGGGGCGTTTCTAGTTGCGTACCAAAACTTTGCTCCTCGTTGGCCACGGGGCTTGGCTCTTGTGTCGTTTCTGGCTTACGAACCAATTGCGCCCGCATATTCTGCCTAGGGGAGGTAATGTCCGGTATTATACCGCACCTGGATTTCGGCAAGGTGGACATCTAACCCCGAGAAGGCTCTAAAACCTGCGCTGTTGCTTGGGAACCCTGTCGCATTCTTTCATCACGGGTGAGGGTAATAACGGTCACTTCCGGCGGACAAAACAACCGCCCCGGCAAATACGTCCCCAACCCCCGGTTCACATAAAGCTGGTTCTGGCCCACCCGATGCAGTCCCTCGCTCCATTCCCAGTGCAGGATCACCCGGTCGCAGTTTTGGTTAAACAACGGGGAAGGTATCCGCCGCCGCAACCAGCGGGGTATCCGCTGGAACCAGGTGCGGGTGCGGGCGGGCAAAGGACCCAAGCCGGGAAGCACCACCTGCCCCCCGTGGGTGTGGCCGGAGAGTTGCAAATCCACCCGCCAGCGTTTTAGGACTTCGGCACTATCGGGATTGTGGGACAAGACCAACCGGGGCAATTCCGGGGGTAACGCTTGCAATACCGGGGCAGGCCGAAATTCCTTCGACCAAAAATCCGCTAAGCCCACCACTGCCAACCCCCGTCCCACCGGATAGGCGACCTGGTTCCATAAGACCTGAATCCCCACCTGGGTCATCGCCTGGGTGACAATGTGGCGAGACTCCGGCCATTCAATATCGTGGTTGCCCAGCACGGCACAAGTTCCATAGGTCGCCCGCAACTGCCCCAAGTAACCGCACAATTCCCCAATGGGGCTGGGGTCATCGGTGACATAATCCCCCGTCAGCACGATTAAATCGGGTTGGGCGGCTTGGGTCGCACTTAACGCCGCCTGGAGCAGGGATTGACTCAAACGCAGGCCATCAAAATGGAAATCCGAAAGCTGTACCAAACGTAATCCGGCTAGGGCGTGCGGTAGACCAGGAATGGCCACCGTCACCCGCTCTACCTTCAGGGAACCCGCCAGAAACCCGTGCATCGGCAACCCCCACTATCGCCGCACCATAGCCTAAGTATCACTACCTAATCGCTACCTATTGTTAACCGAAATTTTGGGGTTCATGACATTAAGAACCCTTTAACAAAAGATTATTTTGGGTTAAGTTGACCCATATATTCACCCAATTATCTTGACCATACAGGGGATAGGTCAAATCTTTAGTACGGTCAGCGTCTGTACATTTTACAGGAATTAAGATTAAATACATTTTATGAGAACTTCTCCGGGAGCCATGGACTTTCGCCAGCGGCGGCAGACGATGCGTCGCCAAAACCAATGCCGTTTTTGGCTTGACCTTTGGCAAACCCTCGCCACAGTGGGAACAACCGTGGGGTTGGGTTGGGTACTGGTGCATCCCCTGTGGTGGGTCAGATCGCCGGAGCAAATCACTATTCGTACAGAGGGGTTATTGACCGAGGCACGGGTGCGGGAATTATTAGCGCTGGAGCAACCCCAACCCCTGTGGCAACTGTCCCCCACGGTTTTAACGGCAAAATTACAACAGCAGCCGATTGTGGCGCAGGTGCGGGTGCGGCGGCAGGGGTTTCCCAGCCGGGTGGAGGTGTGGGTGCAGGAACGGAACCCGGTGGCGGTGTTGGCCTGCCAACGGCATTGTACCCCCCAAAACCAGGGCTTTCTTGACCCGGAGGGCAATCAACTCAGTGCGGAATATGCCGCCACCCTCCGGCAGTTGCAACGGTATCCCCAATTGCGGGTGACGGGTTGGCATCCCACTCAAAAATCCCTGTGGCCGCAGGTGTATCAGGCGGTGATGGCCAGTCCGGTGCGGGTCACGGGCATTGACTGGGAAAATCCGGGGGATATTCGCCTCAACACCGAGTTGGGCTTGATTCGCCTGGGGGGGGATTTGCAGCAATTGCCGGATCAACTGGCCGCCCTGGATCGCCTGCGGAATTTGCCCCGCCAAGTCCCCCTGAATCGCATCGCCGCCATTGACCTGAGCGACCCGCAAGCTCCCCTAGTGGAACTGCGCCAGGAAAAAATCAAACCGGCGGTGACGAATTAAATAAAACGGGGCTTAGGCCAGCCGTTGGAAGCGACCCTGGCCGTATTTATCTAAACTTTCAATCACCACCGCCTCGGCCTCACCCTTGGCACCGATCCGGAAAGTGACCCCCGCCCGCCCCGCCGCATTTTCCCCCACGGTGGCAAATGTAAACGTATCCCGGTCGTAGTGGGTGAGGGTTAAGCGGAGGGGTTTGGGGCCGATGGCAAGGATTAGCTTGCCCTGCTCTGCCGTAATGCGAATATCCCCCACCAGGGGGTTGTCCCCGTAGGTTCCCGTGTAGGCGGTTAGTGGTAAGGCGGCAGTCCGGGGCGTAGGCGGCTGGCTGTAGTCCGAGAGGGAATCAATCCCGACCACAGCGGGGTCTTGAAACGCCTGCTGGTAGAGTGCCAACCAATCCCGGCTGGGTTTGCCCGTCAGTGCCGTATCCAGAAAAACCTGCGCCAAGCCCTCGGCAATCCCCACCGGAGCCGCATTGGTTAAAACCACCATGCCCAATTGCGCCGACGGCACGAGTGCCACATGGGTCGCCGCCCCCAGGGCAAATCCGCCGGAATGGCTGAGGCGAACCCGCTCCCCGTAGGACACATTCCAGCCCAGGCCAGCGAAGGTGGCGTTGCCGTTGGTGTGGTCGTACCCGCTCACGATTTGGGGAATATGGGTTGCGGCCAAAGGAGCCGCCGCCACGATCGGCTGACCGGCCAAGCGACCCTTGCCCAGTTGCAGGCGTAGCCACTTGGTCATGTCATTCACCGACGAACTGACCCCACCCGCCGGGGATTGGGCTTCCGGGTTGCGCTGGAACCGATGCACCCATTGGTTTTCCACCCGCACATGATTGACGGCTTTGTTGGGACGCTGGACAAAGTCTGCGAAGCGAGAACTGGTGGCATTCATCCCCAGGGGTTGGTACAACTTTAGGTCACAGGCATCCGCCCAATCCAACCCATAGGCTTTGGCGGCGGCAATGGCGGCTGCCGTAAGGCCAAAATTGGTATAGGCGTAGCGGGAGCGGAAACTACTTGTCAAGGTTTGGTAGCGCAGACGGTGCAATACTTCCCGGCGGTCATAGCCCAAATCCTCCAATAAATCCCCGGCGTGTTCCGGCAAACCACTGCGGTGACTGTACAAATCCCGCAGGGTCAATTCCCGGGATACCCAGGGGTCGGCCAGTTGAAACCCGGGGTCAAGGTCGCTCACCTTGCTGTCCCAGTTGATTTTTCCCTCGCCAATTAAGGCGGCCACGACCGTAGCCCCCACCGGTTTGGAAACCGATGCCAGTTGAAATACCGTGTCCGGGTCAATTTGTGCCGGTTTGCCGACTTCCCTGACCCCAAAACCCTTGGCATAAACGACTTGGTCTTGATACACAATGCCGATGGCTAAACCGGGCAGTTGTTGGGTATCCACCTGTTGTTGCGCCAGTTGATCCAGTTGCCGAATCGCTGGCTCGATCATGCCTAGATTGGGGGCAAAACCCGGTTTGGCTGGGGATGGCTGTATCCCCAAAACAATCAGGCCAGCCATCAATAAAGCCATACCCATGAACCGCCATCTCGTTAGCATGGTATGTCCCTTACTGCGCCACAAGGACTAACTTTTCTTGCGGCGGGTAGTCGTCTTTTTGCGGGGGGCTTGGCTCCGAGCCGCCAATAAGTCCACCGCCTGATCCAAAGTTACCGTTTCCGGGGTGGTGCCTTCGGGTAACCCCGCATTCACCTTGCCGTGCTTCACGTAATAACCGTAGGGGCCTTGGTAAACATTCACCGGCTCTTGATCCGCCGGATGCACCCCCAGTTCCCGCAAAGGCGTGCTACCACTGCGACCCCGCCCACCCTTGGGTTGTGCCAGCAGTTCCAAGGCTCGCTCCAACGTGACTGTTAATACATCATCTTCGGGTTTGAGGGAGCGAAAATCCTGCCCTTCCTTACCCCGGTCATGCACCACATAGGGGCCAAACCGCCCCAGTCCGGCTTTCACCTTACCAGCCTCAGGATGGTCACCCAAGGTACGGGGCAAGGCCAACAGTCCCACCGCCATCTCTAACGTCACCTGCTCCGGAGTCACGCCCTTGGGCAGGGAGGCTCGTTTCGGTTTTTTGTTGGCTTCCGTGGCTTCGCCCAACTGCACGTAGGGGCCGTAGGTACCGGTGAGGGCAAAAATCGGTTCGCCGGTTTCCGGGTGCATCCCCAATTTGGTCGGGCCGGCGGTTTTTTGGCGTAACAGTTCCTCGATCACCTGGGGGGTTAATTGCGCTGGCGTTAGGTCTTTGGGCAGAGAAACCGTGACTACTTCGCCGTTTTGGGGGATTTCTACATAGGGGCCGTAGCGGGTGCTGATGTGGACTTTCGCCTCCCCCAACCCCTCCAGTTCCAGGGTGCGGGCACTGGTGGGGCTAATCGTGGCCGCCTGGGTTTTCACTTGGCTGGCTAACCCCTGTTCCCCCAGATAAAATTCCTGGAGATAGGGCAACCAGGCCATTGCCCCTTCGGCGATGTCATCCAGGGTTTGCTCCATTTTGGCGGTGAACCCCGTGTCAACTAGGTGGGGGAAATTTTGCTCCAGGAGGGCGGTGACGGCAAAGGCGGTGAATGTGGGTACCAGGGCGTTCCCCTCGGTTTGGGCATAACCCCGGTCTTGGATGGTGCCGATGATGCTGGCGTAGGTACTGGGGCGGCCAACCCCCTCGCTTTCCAGGGTTTTCACCAGGGAGGCTTCCGTGTAACGATCCGGGGGCTGGGTTTCGTGGCGGAGGGCTTCCAGGCGGGTGCATTGGGGCGTATCCCCCACAGCCAAGGCTGGTAGCGTGATTTCCTGGTCTTCGAGGGCGGCCTGGGGGTCGTCGGAGCCTTCCACGTAGGCACGGAAAAAGCCAGGAAAATCAATGCGTTTACCGCTGGTGCGAAATTCCGCCTCCCCCGCCTGGATCGTGACGGTGAGGTGGGTCAAGCGGGCTTCCGCCATCTGGGTCGCCACCGTGCGTTTCCAAATCAAATCGTACACGGCCAATTCCCGTCCGGTCAGCCCGGTTTCCTGGGGGGTGCGAAAACTGCTCCCGGCGGGGCGGATGGCTTCGTGGGCTTCCTGGGCACCTTTGCTTTGGGTGGCGTACTGGCGGGGTTCGGGGCTGAGGTAATTTTCGCCGTACATTTGTTGTACGCAGTCCCGGGCGGCGGTGACCGCCTGTTGGGACAAATGCACCGAATCCGTCCGCATGTAGGTGATGTAGCCCTGTTCGTATAGATTTTGGGCAATCCGCATGGTATCCCGGGTGGAGAGCCGCAGTTTCCGGTTGGCTTCCTGTTGCAAAGTGGAGGTGGTGAAGGGGGGGGCGGGTTTGCGTTGCACTTGCCGGGATTCCAGGTCCCGCACTCGCCAGGTTTCTCCCTGGAGTTGCTGGCAGAGGGTTTCCGCCTGGGCTTGATCCAGTAAGCAGACCCGGCGGCGGGGGAGCAGTTCGCCCGTTTGGGGGTCAAAGTCCTGCCCCGTGGCGAGTTTCACCCCCGCCAAGCTCACCAAGCGGGACTCGAAGGGGGTCTGGTGCGCCGTTAATTGGGCTTTCAAATCCCAGTAGGTAGCCGCCCGAAATGCCCGCCGTTGCCGCTCCCGTTGCACGAGTAACCGCACCGCCACGGATTGCACCCGACCCGCCGATAACCCCGGCCCGACTTTTTGCCACAGCAACGGCGAGAGGGTGTAGCCCACCAACCGGTCGAGGATGCGGCGGGTTTCCTGCGCCCGGACTAGCCCCTCATCCACCTGGCGGCACTGTTGCAAAGCGGCTTGGATCGCCTCTTGGGTAATTTCGTGGAAGACCATGCGCTTCACCGGCACCCGGGGTTGCAGCAGTTGTGCCAAATGCCAGCTAATGCTTTCCCCCTCCCGGTCTTCGTCCGTCGCCAGAATAAGTTCTTTGGCTTCCTTGAGAGCGGATTTGAGGGTGCTGACCACCTTCTTTTTCTCTCCCGGCACGATGTACAGGGGTTCAAAGTCCTGATTGACATTCACCCCCAACGCCGCCCATTCCTGAGCTTTGAGTTCGGGAGGAATGTCGCTGGCGGACTGGGGCAAATCCCGCACATGACCCATGGAGGCTTCCACCCGGTAGTTATCCGGCAGGTACTGGCGGATGGTACGGGCTTTGGTGGGGGATTCCACGATCACCAGGGTGGGTTGGCCGTTGAGCGGCGGGGTTGCGGTGGCACGAGAGCGGGGCATAGGTTAAGGGATCAGCGTGAACAACAGATGAACTTGCTACCCATTATGGGCTAGTTTCAGGGAGTCTCTTTCTTGGGATAACAAAGTTCGGGGTCAGGCGGCAAGTCGGATAGGGGAGTACGGGGGGCATCCGTGACCAGCCCATCGGTCACCACAACGGCCTGTTGCCATTGAATTTTGCGGCCTAAATAGGTACCCAAACGGGCTCCATACATCTGTCCCTGCGCCCCCCCCCCCCCCCCCCCCCCCCCCCCCCCCCCCCCCCCCCCCCCCCCCCC
>CAYZTU010000022.1:0-47869 GCA_964481635.1 uncultured Synechococcus sp. | reverse complement strand
CACGTTTGAGGGGCGTGTGGCTTTGCCTTGCGAGTTCGAGTCTCGCCATCCGCATAAAATTTTTGGAAAACGACGCAGAAATAATCCTCCGACTATGTCGCCATTAAAATTTTCATCACTTAGAAATTTCAGCATGACCAAGCTCAGCGAGCTTGTTGCGCTAGGGGTCGGGTGCAAATTAACTGTAAGTCAGGCTGAACTTCTGCAAGGCGTTGATGAACTGATTGTGCTAATTGCTCACGTTTGTCTAGATAGGACTCTATCTCTTGCCGATGGCGAAGATAATAGCCGATGGTAGTGTAAATATCAGACAGTGAAATCCTTGGGTATTGTTGCACTATCGCTTCTGGAGAAGCTCCATCCTGAAATGCGTGAATCACGAGTTCCAACAAAACTCTGGAATTGCCAATCCGAATCGCTCCCGATTCATCTTCCCAAAGCGGTGGAGATTCACCAACCAAAACCGGATGCATATCTTCATATTGACAAATGTACAAATATAGCAATGTTATTCGATTTGCGAACAAAATTTCTGAAGAACCAAAGACGGGGGCAACGTCCCTGCGACCGCTGTTCTAAATTCATTTAGGATTGCTATAGGTTTTTAGCCGAAGCTACTAATGGGAACCTCTATTTATTGGAACCAGCAAAAAATCATCTCGCTGGAATCCTGACATAACGGAAGACCAAAGACGGGGGCAACGCCCCTGCGACCGCTGTCCTAAATTCATTTAGGATTGCTATAGAATTGAGGATACTCAGAGGAATACTCCCCTATGCTCCGTCAAGACCGGCTCATTGCCCTGGCGTTAATTGTTATTTGCCTGGTGGCCTCCCTCGGTAATTGGCTGGGTGGGGTGCCCCTGCAACGCCCTGAACCCTCCACCCAAGGGTCTGGGGGCACGGCGGATGTGGCTTTAATCCCGATTGCTGGTGTAATTACATTTGCCGGGGAAAGTAGCCCCCTGGGGAGTGGCACCACCGCCGGGGCACAGGCGATTATGCGGGCGGTGCGCCGTGCCGAACGGGATGGGGTGAAAGCCATCCTATTAAATATCAATAGCCCTGGGGGTTCCGCCGCCGCTTCCCAAGCCATTTACGAAGAATTGATGCGGGTACGGCAACAGGGAAAAGTCAAAATCGTGGCGACCATGGCCGATGCTGCCGCTTCCGGGGGTTATTATATCGCCGCCGCCGCCGATCATATTGTGGCGAATCCCTCCACCATTACCGGCTCGATTGGGGTGATTGTCCAGGTACAAAATCTTACGGATTTATTCAAAAAAATCGGCGTGCAAACCATTACGATCAAAAGTGGTAAATTCAAGGATATTGCCTCGGCTTATCGCCCGATTACCCCCGGCGAAACTGACTTATTAAAAACCTTTGTGAACACCTCCTATCAGCAGTTTTTCGAGGCAATTTTACAGGGTCGAGGGGATAAAATCACTCGGGACGAATTAGTACAGGTTGCCGACGGTCGGATTGTCATCGGTGCTGCTGCTTTGGATGCCAAACTGGTGGATTCCCTGGGAAACTATTACGATGCGGTAGAAAAAGTGAAGGAATTGGTCGAACTGAAAACCGAACCCGTCATCCGCAATTATTTAACCCCCGATTGGCGGGCATCCTTTCAACAATTATTTAGCTTCAGCCTCGACCAATGGTTTCCCGAACAACGGCTGACCCGCCTCACCTATTGGAATAAAATTCCCCTCGCCCTGATGGAGTAACACCGATGATGCTCCTGGATGGTCTGTACAATAGCTGGTTTCGGCCTGGGTTGGGTCGCCCCCATCCCGCCGTGGCAGTAGTTAGTATTTTGTTAGTGCTTACTGTCCTGTCCTTCAATGCCGCTGGAGTCACCAATAGCAGTGCTTCCGGGTGGTTGGGCTGGTTATTTCTATTTTTATTGGGCGGTGGCGTGGGCTGGTTTTGGCTGTCGGCATCCCTACATATGATGGCACGACTGTTGGGGGGGATTGGTTCCGTGACCGATACCTTGGGGGCGGTGGCGCAGAGTTTGTGGCCTTTGATTCTCACCGGGGCGGCGAATCATGCCATTCAGGTTTCTCCCCGCCTGGGGTTGCTGTTTTCCCTGGGCATTAATTTATGGGTGGTGGTCAATTTGGTGCGGTCCCTGGGACAGGAACATCAACTGTCTTGGGTACGGGCGGTGTTGTGTTTTGGGGGGGCGATTATGCTGGCGGAATTGGCTTTGGTGGGGTTAATTCTTTGGCCGTTGATGATTGCTTTGGGATTTTAATTCAGGGGGGTGGTTCGGAGCATGGTTCACCCGCCTGGGATATATCTAAAGGGTCGAAATTCAACCCCCAATCCTGGGCAATGGCCTGGGTTAACCCCAGCCGGTTTGGGCCGGGATAGCGACTAATGGTTACCAATAAATCCCGGAGCAATTCCCCCTCAGGGCAGGAACCTAAAGTATGTAATCCTCCCCGAATTTGCGCTTCTTTTAATTCGCACAGATAGGCATCTAATTCGGTAATTACTTCAGGGATTTTATCTATAATTTTATCCTTGGGAATTTTTAACTCCTCGGCGAGGTGGTATTTTTTGAGCAAGGCTTGTAACCGTTGTTCAATCCAGGGCAATCGCTCCGGGTCAAGGGCTTGGGCTTGGTAATATTCGTCCACCAAATTTTCTAATTCCAGTAGTGGTCCGTACAATTCCGCACGGGTCAAAGGGGGCGTGAGGTGGTCAATAATTACCGCCTGGGCACGGCGTTTGGCTTGGGTACCTTCCCCCGGATCATTGACAATAAAGGGATAGAAATTGGGCAGGGTACCCAGGGCAATTTCCGGGTAACAATCGGGGGATAAGGCCACACTTTTGCCGGGGAGCCATTCTAAAGTCCCATGCTTGCCCAAATGAATCACCGCCTGGGCTTGAAATTCGTAGCGCAACCAATAATAAAAGGCTAAGTAATGATGGGTGGGTTCCAGGTCGGGACTGTGATAGTTCAAACTGGGGTCTTGGTCATAACCACGGCTGGGTTGAATGCCGATAAATAAATTGCCCCAGCGTTGACCAAAAATGGGAATGACACCCTGTTCAGCAATAGTATCAGGGGTTCCCCAACGTTGGATGATGGCCGCATATTGGGGGGTGCTTGTTAACCAGTTTTGGTAGCCATCTAAGGGCACCGATTCCCGAAAAGGACGATGGTGGGATTCCGGGTCGTTGGTGCGCCAACGGGTTAATATCTCGATTAATTCATCCCCCTGTTCTAGGGGTGGTGGCACAGTATAACCCGCTTGGTGTAAGGTCTGCCACACTTTGATGCAACTCGCAGGCGTATCCAACCCGACCCCATTAGCTATCCGGCCATTATCAGTGGGGTAATTGGCGAGAATAATGGCGATTTTTTGCTCAGGAATTGGGGTTGTGCCCAGACGCACCCACGCCTGCACCAAATCAGCGACAAAATTGACCCGCTCCGGTTCCGGTTGATAACCATAAATCGGGGTTTCTAAACCGGCGCAAATGGGCAGGGGTGCCTTAAAAGAAATTGCCCGGGTGATGATGCGGCCATCCACTTCGGGAAGGGCGACCTGCATCCCCAAATCCCTGGGGGATAAACCCCGCATTCCTTGCTGCCAATGTTCCCGTTGGTCGCTACTAAGGATAATTTGTAATACGGGTACATCCAAATTTTGCCAGAGGGCTAATTCCGGTATTTCTGTGCGCCATTGGGCGACCGAAAACCCCGTGGTAACGCATAATAATTTGATGGGATGATTTTGATAATAATTTTCTACCGCCAAGCGAGTTTGCCAATTAGTCAAGGTGTGGAGATAATAGGGCAAGGGTTGGAGATTTCTGGCCTCTAATACCCGACAAAATTCCTCAATCACCGCCGTATTTCCCGCCAACACATGGGCACGATAAAATAGGATGCCGACCCCTGGAGCCGTCGGGTTGGGCTGCCCACCCCAATCATAAGCACCCCACTCCGGTAACGGTTGGGGCGGTGGCGGTGTCGCTGACCAATTTAAGCCATAACTGGCAACAAACTCTAAGGCATGGCGATAGTTACTCACCCCACCGCACCGCAGGTATTGATGCAGATACTGCACAGCATTGAGTGGCACATTCGACTGTTCAAAAATGCTCAAATCTTCCTGGTCATCCCCTGGAAGTATCCACCGCTGGGCGTTTAACTCCCGCAGCCGCTCCACCCCATAACTCCAGTAATCCAGCCCTCCCAGCAACCGCACCATAATCACTTGAGCATGACATAATGTTTGGTCAATGTATGTATCAACGCTATAGGGTGTGCTGAGATTCAACCAGTTACACACCCGCAGATCGGGGAAACCCTGGGGCAGTTGTGCCACCGCCTGCGCCAGGGTTTGGATGTCCGTATCCGCCGCCGTCAGGAATACCATCGGTGCCGGGGTTTGCTGGATATCGCCGGGGGTGGCCGACCAGCCGCCGGGTTGGGTCGGGATGCGGTGCATGGGGGTGAACGAAGCGTTGGCATCCCACTATAGCAGGCACAACCCCACGGTGCGGACTAGACTGGGAAGGAACCCTATGGCCTGATGGTTGTGAATCCCCTTGTCGGTTTTTACCGTTGGTATCGGGACACCCTGCGTTATTCTCCCTATCGCTGGTTGCTCTTGCTCGGTTCGTTGATTTATTTACTCAGCCCGCTCGATTTTGCACCCGATGTTTTCCCATTTTTGGGGTGGATTGACGATGGCATTTTGATCGCAATTTTAGCGGGAGAATTGAGTTATTTTTTTAACCGTGAACCGCAGAAAAAACCGGAAGAATCCCCGGCGGGAACGGTGGTGGATGTGACCGCCCAGGAAGTCGAAGAGGATAGTTGATCATGGCAGAACGGCAGATTAATCTCATCGCCATTGTTGTATTTGGACTCACCCTAGCCGCATTACTTGCGCCCTTATACCCCCCCGCCATCGGGGTCATCGCCGGAGGTACGGTTCTCCTGCTGGGGTTGGCAACGGCGGATGCCTGGGTGTGGCAATCCCAGGGATTGACCCTCCTGGTGGCTCTGTGGCCTACCCCCCAAGAGCGGGTCATACACCACGAAGCGGGGCATTTCCTGGTCGCACACCTGATGGGAATCCCCATCGAAGACTATACCTTATCCGCCTGGAGCAGTTGGCGCAGGGGGTATCCGCCCTCGCAAGCGGGGTTGCACTTCGGTGCCATTCCCCCGGAACTGCTCCCCCGCTGTCCAGTGGTGTGGCTGGCGGGCATAGCCGCCGAGGAGTTGGTCTATGGGCAAGCCGTGGGCGGCGCAACGGATCGGCAACAGGCAGCGATGTTGCTGGCCTCGTTTCCCCCGGCGGAACGGGCATGGCGGCTACGTTCGGCGCACCGGGAGGCTCGGCAATTGCTAGAAAACCACTGGCCTGCCTACCGTGCCCTGGTGACGGCGATGACCCAAAACCAACCCGTGGGCAAATGTGTCCAAATGCTACACAACCCCCCGGTCTAAAGGTTAAGTGCCGAAACATTGCTTTGGTTAACCAATTCGCCCCGTACTTGCATCAAAATCTGACCTAAATAATTACATCCGGTGCCGTTGGGGCCGCACCCCCAGTAGGTATCAATCGGTGAATTCTCCACCAGTTCTGCCGTCCCAGTCTGCAATAACATCTGTGCCAATTGGGGGTGGGTGTTAAACTTACATCGTACCGCTTGAAGCATGATATTTCGTTTGACCTGTTCCCAATCAAGTCGTCTTTGGTACTGGGGATTTCGTCCGGTTTGAGCCGCTAGCATGGGGCTAGGTAATTGGCGAATTTTAGCCACCAAAAAATCATCCCGGGTACCTACAAATTTTTGGGCTTGATAATAGTGTTCCACCGTTGGCCACAGGTGTCCGTCCAGAGTAATTGGGTGGGGGGAAAAATTGGAAAAATCCCCGTAGGGTTGCTCCACCTGATAGAAATAAATGGTCATGGTTGGTCAGTCAATTGCCATTCCCGGTAAGCGGCATAAACCGCCTGGACATTATATCGGTTGAGGAAAATACGGGAAATTTCCCAAGCCCATTGGGATTGCCCCCGGTCAATCAACATTTGCATCAGGGGGGCAAGGGTGCGTTCGTTGAGCAGTCCCCCCAGGGATAAAATTCCCCATAAAATCCGATGTAGCCAAGTCATCTGAATCATCAAACGCACTTCCCAAGTGGGGTGTTTTTGGTAGAATAAAACCCCCATTTTTCCCCGTTGCATTTCCTTGTCAATCAAATTAGGAATATGTTGCAATTCAAAGGGTGGATGCCAATGGTAACCCACCGCTTCCGGGCAGGGGATCAGGGATAATCCGAGTTGTTTCAGCCGTACCCCCAATTCCAAATCCTCCCAGCCATAAAATTGAAAATCCGGGTCAAATCCCCCCGCTAATTCCAGCCAATTTTTAGCAATCGCCACATTCCCCGTAGCAAAAAATGCCCGTGACCTATCGGTAATTTTGAACGGTTCGCTCGTCGGTTGGTCAAAGTTGGCCGTGTTCACCACTCGTCCATAGGTAAAGCATTTCTGATGCCCCAATTTCGCATAGGAAGCTCTTAATTTGTCCGCATGGGAACGCAAAAATACCGGTGTCACCACCAAATCACTGTCAATGAAGACGATGGTATCTCCCCGCGCTCGGGCAACCCCTAAATTCCGAGCAGCGGCAGGGCCTTGATGCTGTTGTTGCAGCCAACGCACATGGGGAAGCCGGGGATGCTGAGCCGCCAACCAGGGCAGGGTATCATCGGTGGAACCATCATCAACAACGATGACTTCGTATTGCCCATCCCAATCCTGTTGCTCCAAGGCCAGCAGGGCTTTTGCCAAAATTGTCTGTCGGTTGTAGGTGGGAATAACAACGCTAAAAAACACCGGCTCACCTCCACTTTCAGCTTATCAGGAAACGGGTGGGGGTGATGGCGGTCTCGGAGCGATGGGCAATTTTGTGCTTAACTGTCATAATAAAAAGCTGGTGTTAGTAAAGACTAAACCAAATCATGTTGCCCTGTTTTTTGACCCCCAAACATTCAATTTATCTCCCCGGATTTGATTGATTTATCCTATGCAAATGAAAGCTAACGTTCGTCAAAAACTATGGCGACCTCTGCGACGATTTTATACCCAAACTCTTTTGAATTTATGGGGGGAGATTCCTGCCCAGGGTTATTGGCAGTCGGCACAGACCTATCACGACCAGGGAAAACATATCCCAGATTGTGGGTATGAAGTCTTGATTCCGGCACATCAGGAAACCATTACCCCGCCCTGGACGATAACGGGTAGGGTACCGCCCGCATTTCAACAGACGGAATTTCATACACCAGATGCATTTTGTTATCAAATTCCCCAGGCACGGGTTGCCAGTCCCTACGGCGATGTGATCACTCCCGATGGTCAACTCATTTATGACGCTTGGCATGAGCCGGGGCGGCAACCCCAGGAGCGTTCCGTGTGTACTCGGAAATTTCCGAAGGCACAGGTCATCCCTCAGACCATTGGGGTAATTGCGGGCGTGAAGGGAGGCTCCAATTATTATCATTTTTTGGTCGATGTATTGCCCCGGATTTACCTGTTAAAACAGTCACATTTTTGGTCAGAAATAGAACTGTTTTATGCGAATAAATTTTTACCCGGATTGCAGAAATTAAAACCGCTTTTAAGTATGGCCAGTTTGGCAGAAAAACCTATATTTTGGGCAGATTCGTATGGTCATCTTCAAGGTAAATCTGTCGTCGCCACATCCTTAACGGGTTTGCCAGGGATGTCCTACTTCAAACCCCGTTGGGTCTTTGAGTTTTTACGTGCGACCTATTTATCCCAGGCGAAAAGCCCTGAGATGCCCCGGACTAAACTCTACATCAGCCGTTCTCGGGCTAGTTTTCGGCGGGTTGAGAACGAAGCAGAGGTCTTGGATTATTTAATGCCCTTGGGTTATCAACCGGTCTGGCTGGAGGATTTAAGTTTCCTAGAACAAGTGGGATTATTTCAGCAAGCGGAGTCTATCATTGCTCCCCACGGGGCGGGATTGGCGAATTTAATTTGGTGTCAACCGGGGGCAAAAATCGTTGAATTTTTTTCGCCGGAGTATTTGCCAGAATGTTACTGGGTGATTGCCAAGCAAATTGGCTTGCATTACGGATTTTTAGTGGGTCAGCGGCCATCAGATAGGGTATCTACAGAAGAGGTAAGAAACCATCCGATTTGGGTGGATTTGGGAGATTTGGCGCAGGCGGTGGATTGGCTGAGTTCGTTTTAGGGAGGCTGGTGTATCTGGTACCCCCGATGGGCACCTACCCTTGGTTGAGATTGCTATATTTCAATAAGTATTCATTCCACTTATTCACCCACGTTCACGCGTGCCCAAAATGCACATCGCCGTTGTGGGCGGGGGAGCCGCCGGGTTCTTTGGGGCGATTCATGCCGCCCGCCAATGTCCCACCGCTCGCCTCACGGTCTTGGAAGCCCTGCCTCACCCCTTGACCAAAGTGCGTATCTCCGGCGGTGGTCGCTGTAACGTTACCCATCACTGTTTCGACCCCCTCCCCCTGAGCCAGCACTATCCCCGGGGGGGAGCTGCCCTGCGGGGTTTATTCAGCCGCTTTCAACCCCAGGATGTACTGGAGTGGTTTACGGCGGCAGGGGTCAGCCTCAAAACCGAAAGCGATGGCCGCATTTTTCCCTGTAGTGATGATAGCCGTACCATTACCGAAGCACTCACAAGGACGGCGCAACAGGCAAATGTATGCATCCAAACCCAGCACAAAATCCATACCATCCACCGCCGGGAGGACGGGTTTCACCTGGAATGGTCAGGGGGCGGGATGGCCTGTGACCGGGTATTGCTGACAACGGGCAGTAGTCCCCAGGGTTACGCTATGGCCGGGAGTTTGGGGCATCATCTCACGCCGCCGATTCCGGCCCTATTTACATTACATATTCCTGACCATGAACTACGCCTATTAGCGGGGGTGACCCTGGCGCAGGTGCGGTTGAAATGGCTAGGAAAGGGGCTATTGGGAGCCGAGCAAAAGCATCGGGAACAGGCGGGAGCGTTACTGATTACCCATTGGGGTGTCAGCGGCCCAGTAGTACTGCGGTTGTCCTCCTGGTTAGCCCGTTCTCTGCACGCCTGTCAGTACCAAGGCCAGCTACAAGTGCATTGGTTGCCCACTTGGGGACGGGAAAAATTGTATCAACATTGTCAAAACCTGCGTTCCCAAGTTCCCCGCAAATCCCTGGGGAATTTTCGCCCCACCCTGGAACTGCCCCAGCGGCTCTGGCATTATCTTCTGACGCAGGCCGCAATTCCCCTGGAGCGGCGGTGGGGGGAACTTTCCCAGCGTGACCTGGAAACATTACTATTAGCCATCACCGCCAAGGTTTACCCCGTAGTGGGAAAAGGGATTTTTAAGGAAGAATTTGTCACCTGCGGCGGCATTCCCTGGGGAGAGGTGGACAGTCGGACGATGCGGAGCCGGGTTTGTCCGGGGTTATACCTGGCGGGGGAAATTCTGGATATGGATGGGCTGACGGGGGGATTTAATTTGCAGGCAGCCTGGACGACGGGTTGGGTGGCGGGGCAAGCCTTGGCCGCTACCGATGAATAATACTGCGCCGATGACTCCCCATTTATCCCCGTGGCTCACGGGAGCGGCCTATTTTTGGGGTAAGTATTTTATGTTTCCCTTGTACTTTGGCAAAATTGAGATTACTGGACGAGAACAGATTCCCAAACAGGGGGCGTTGCTGGTGACTCCGACCCATCGTTCCCGGTGGGATGCGGTGTTGGTACCCCATAGTGTGGGTTGGTTGGTGTCCGGGCGGCATTTGTACTTCATGGTGGCTGCCGAGGAGGTGCGGGGGTTCCAGGGCTGGTGGGTTCGTCGCCTGGGGGGATTTCCGGTGCAGCGGGCGAAACCGGGGCGGGAGGCGTTGACAACCGCAATACAACTATTGAGCCGGGGGGATAGCTTGGTGATGTTCCCGGAGGGGAAAATTTCCCGCGATGGTACGCTTTTGCCGCTCAAACCCGGTCCTGTCCACCTGGCTTTGCAGGCGGTGGCGGCGAACCCGGAATTGATTTTACATATTTTGCCTGTATATCTACAGTACAGTCATCCCCATCAACCCTGGCGCACCCAAGTCACGATAAAAATTGGTTCGCCCCTGCGGGTACTGCCCCCGGAAAGCCAATCCCTCCGGCGAGCCACCTTGGCGTTAACCACTACCCTGGAGCAATCCCTATCCGCTCTGGGTGAGAGACTGCACCACCCGCTCTAGACCTAGGGAATGGGAGGCTTTCACCAGCACCCGGTCTCCCGGTTGGAGCAGGGTTTGCAAATGGCGGACGATCTGCCCATGGTCAGCACAAATGTGGCTGGGAACCGCTCTGGCCGCTGTCGCTAAGGGTATTATTTCTGGGTCATTGAGCAGTATTAAATAATCGTATTGTAATTTAGCAACCAACCGCCCCACCTCGGCATGCAGTAGGGCGGAATTGTCCCCAAGTTCCCGCATGGCACCCAGCACGGCGATATGGCGTTGGCCGGGGGTGTGCTTGAGGGTTTTTAAGGTGGCGCAAACGGCTTCAGGGCTGGCGTTGTAGGTTTCATCCAGTAGCAGAATATCCGGTGCCAGTTCCCACCACCGACTGCGCCCCGGCGGCAAATCCAGGGTGAGGGGTTGCCCAGGCCAGGGGACACCTAGGGTTTTTGCCACCGCCAGAGCCGCCAACAAATTCAGGGCGTTGTGTTCGCCGGGGAGGGGCAGAACGCCAGTCCAATCCCCGATAACAAGCGTATTTCCAGCGGTCTGCGCCTGCAATTCTCCCTGGGTAAAACCGTAGGTACAGGTGCTACCCGACCAGACTGCCGTGGCCGTATGATGCAGCAATTCATTTTCCCGCCAGTAAATCCCCGTCCCCTGGGGTGGGAGATGGGCAAACAGTTCACATTTCGCCTGAGCAATCGCTTCGCGGGAACCCAGCCGCCCGATATGCGCCGTCCCCACGGTGGTAATCACTCCCACATCGGGCTGAGCCATGTGCGCCAGACGAGCAATTTCCCCCCGCCCCCGCATGCCCATTTCCAGAACCACATAATCGTAGTCCTGACTCATTTGGAGTAGGGTTTTGGGGACACCGATGTCGTTATTTTCGTTGGCGGCGGTTTTCAGCACCCGCCCCTGGGTCGTCAGTACGGCGGCAATGAGTTCTTTGGTGGTGGTTTTGCCCGCCGAGCCGGTGACGGCAATGACCGGGATGGTAAATCGCTTGCGCCACCAAGCTCCCAGGGTTTGGTAGGCCGTGAGCGTATCGGGAACCCGCAATAAGGGTAATGCCATTGATAGCACATCCGGTCGGTGGATGATCGCTGCCACCGCCCCACGCGCCACAGCATCATTTACAAAGTCATGCCCGTCCCACCGTTCCCCCGCCAGGGCGAGAAAAGCATCGCCGGGTTGCACCTGACGGCTATCGGTGGTGATGCGCTGAGCGACACCGGTGAGGGGTTGACTCGGAGTCGCCCCCAGAATTGAAATGAGTTGCTCTAAACGGAACACGCTCACAGACCCACGCAGTTCATCCTGATTTTACAAGTCTTCTTCCGCTTGATTTTGAAAGACCTGTACCAATTCATGGATGGCAAAGTTGAGGACTTCCACCAGAGATTCGGGCGGCAGGAGGTCACAAATCCGCAAAATTTGCTCAGTTACTGCTTCCCGATTGATGGGGGGGGGGTCGGTTTGGCTCTGAGTCAAGGGTTCGTTCACAGGCTCCATGTGGGGGGTGAGATTCGGACAGCCCAGCGGGGATAACCATCCCAGGGTAAGCAGAATCCAACGTTACTCCGTAGTGAAAAGGGTGGAGAAAATCAATTCTCCGTATATTTACCTTAAAAGCTATGCCCAACTAGAGGGTCAAGCATCCGTATTATCAAATATTCTTATAAAAATTTAAGCGAATTTGCGGATGACACTATCCCCTTGCCTATGCGTCAAACCCCGGTGGTGGCAGTTTATATCAGTTTTATTCAGAACATTTACGGATTTCCCGCCCAGTTGCCCCCGTCCCAAGAACTCCTCTCAGAAACTTTACAAAAATTATTGATTATTCCGTGAAATTAAGTTAAGCTGTCTGAGCAAGGTCAAAGGATTTGAGCTATGTTGTGCAGAATCATGCTCGTGAGCATTTGAGGGGGTTGGGTTAATGTTGTTGGGGCGGGATCCACGGTTAATTCGGTTTTTGCAGGATGAGTTGGCGGTATCGGCAGCTTCGATTGAATTAGCCATGCGGCGGGAGGATTGTGGGCAGGGGCCTCTCCCGATGGTGTTGTGGCGTTATGGATTGATTAGTTTAGACCAATTGGATCAGGTGTTTGCCTGGTTGGATACGGTGGATATGGTGAATTAGGCGTGGGGTGCCCCACGCCAGGATGCGAAGCACTCTCCAATTGGTTACCAAATTTTGAGCGTAATCAATGGGGCAGAAAAATCTAAAAAAACCAGGGCGGTGCCCTGCGACCCTTTAGCCTGCCTGGTGTAGCCATATTATGTCAAGCTTTGCGTGTTTAGCTATAGAAACGAAGTGGAGAGAAGCATCCACTCTTTCTCATTCAGGCTCCCTTGCAGCAGTTCAAGCTGGGTGAAGCGAGTGAGCAAAACTTTACGGTCATTGATTAGGGCTTCTAGTTTTAATCGGACTTGACTTGTTCGATCGCAAAAGACACTGATCCAAACAGATGTATCAATCAGTAGCATGACGAGTCTCGCGCAAAGCTTTGTGGTCAAAATCCTCAGCGAATTGAATTTGCCCTGCGAGATCGAGCAGGTTCTTCTTGCGGCGGGATCGTACTAATTCTTTGAGAGCGAGATTGACCAGTTCCTCCTGAGTGGTAAGCTCAGTAAGTTCAAGAGCCTCCTTAAGGAGGGATTCATCAAGGTTGAGAGTGATTTGCATAGGATTGGGAGATAATTAGTTTTTGAAAGAAATGGCTGAAATGATTATAGCTGAAGCATCTGTGTTTCTAAATCAACCAGTATTGTTATATTTGGATTATAAACAGAGACGTAACCTTCCGTTCAGTGTAGAAGTTTATTAGACAAGGGGATGTCACACTAAATATTAAGGTCTGAGATACCATTTGATTCCATCCAGTTTCTAATTTCTTTTATTAACTCCTGAAAAGTTCCAATAAATGTTGTCCATGATGTAAAAGCAGAAGCTTCTTTATATTTAATTTGATTATTTAGGAAATAAGATACATTGTATATTTGGCTAGATTGTCCTTGAGGGTCGTCAGCAATAACCACACAGGATCGTAAATTACTGGCATTACCTAAATTGATTTCACTAGTTTCTAAATCAGTTGGTTCAACCCAAAATCTTTTTAGTTTCTGGGCAATGATTTTTGGCAACAGCGGATTGCACTCACAATTTGCAATTTTTTGAAAAAATCGAAGATCATCAATAGAAATCCAAATATCTTGAAATTTTTGATTATCAACTATATTGACTGAAAGAGGTCTTTGATCAAGCTTTGCTAAAGCAAATAGATTAAAACCTGATGGGAAATCGAGATTGATTACTTGATCATTGATGAATCGAGTATTGAAACTCTTATTTCTAAAATATTCAATCAAGGTAAGTATTGAGTTTAGTTGCTCTTCTTGTAATTTATTCTTAATAATGCTCTGGTAAGCGTATATCGCAATGATTAATGTTACAAAAGTACAGAGTAGTGTGAAGAAATCAATACAAGCGTTTATCACACTCATTTGTGTTTGAATCATCTCATATTCACTCATATTGCTTTGTGTGGTTATTATTAACACTTAGAATTCAATATAGCAAACCAGAATCGGTTTGTTATGTAAAATATTCCTGAGAACCAGTGTAGAGCAGTTCCCTACGACCCTTTGTACGAGGGGCATAAAAATAAAAATTATGCTCACGATTCAAATGTGATTTTTATATAGGGTTTTACCTGCAACCTACGCTTAAACCCCTACCGCCACCTGCGGCCAGCGTCCCACCGCCTGGGCAATCACCGCCAATTCGTCCCGCATCAAGCGGTCAAACCGTTCCGGGGTCAAGGATTGGGGACCATCGGATAAAGCCTTGGCGGGGTTGGGATGCACTTCAATCATCAGCGAATCCGTACCGGCGGCCACGGCGGCCATCGCCATCGAGGGCACGTAGTCCGATTTGCCCGTACCGTGACTGGGGTCAATCATAATCGGCAGGTGGGTTAACTTCCGCAGGACGGGAATCACCGACAAATCCAAGGTGTTGCGAGTGTACCGGCTATCAAAGGTGCGAATCCCCCGCTCACACAGGATCACATTCGGGTTGCCCCCGGCCAGGATGTACTCGGCGGCCATCAGCCATTCCTCAATCGTGGCAGCCATCCCCCGCTTGAGCAACACGGGTTTGTTTTGCGCCCCAATTTTTTTCAACAGGGCAAAATTCTGCATATTGCGCGCCCCCACCTGCAATACATCCGCCACCTGGGCAATTTTTTCAATATCGGCGGCATCCATCACTTCGGTAATAATCCCCAGCCCGGAAGCCGCCCGCGCCGCCGCCAACAATTCCAGGGCACTTTCCCCATGCCCCTGGAACGCATAGGGAGAGGTGCGGGGTTTGTAGGCACCACCACGCAAAAATTTGGCTCCCGCCTGTTTGACCCGCAACGCCGTTTGCACAATCATTTCCTCGTTTTCCACGGAACAAGGCCCCGCCACCACCACCACCGGCTGCTGTTCCCCAAACATCACCGCCCCGTTGGGGGTATCAATGGCAATATCACTGGGTTGCCCGTGGCGAAACTCCCGACTCACCCGCTTAAAGGGCTGTTCCACCCGCACCACTTCCTCAATCCAGGGGCTGAGTTCTTGAATCCGCTCCGCCTGTAAACCCGCCGTTTCCCCCACCAGGCCAATAATAACTTTGTACTGACCAACGATTTTCTCAGGATGCAACCCCCAGGTGCGGAGTTCATCACCAATGCGCTCAATTTCCAATTCCGGGGCACCGGGTTGCATCACGATAATCATGGCGGTGGGAAAAGTCTAGGGTCACAATTTCTGTATTTTAACGAACGGATGGGTTCAACCCGGGGCATTGTTACGATTTGCTTTAGAATTTGCCCGTATCCGCCCCCAATTGGTGCGAAATTCCTGCCAGCCCAGCCAGTGCCCCACCCGTTCCGCATCCCAGCAGGTGGAGAGAATCCCGTAGCTCAACCCTACAATTCCCAGCCCAAAACATCCCAACGTGACCGCCACCACGGCTACCACCGAAACCTTCAACCCTTGTTGGAGTAGAAGATAACTGCCCGGAAACGCCAGCAATCCCAGGAGCGTGGGCAACCCACAAAAAATCAGCATCCGCCGCACCATCCGGTCGCTGACCACCTTGGGCATCCCGGGGTCGTCAATCTGCTGCCAACCCCGCTTGTTTGCCGGAGATGGAGGAGGGGTGCGCCGGGATTTTTTTGCCATAACTATACCTGTAGCGAACCGAAACTAGGAGCGTAACCCACGAATGCCAAGGCGTTGGATCACGGCTTCGTAGCGGTCAAAGTGATGCTTGCGTAAGTACAAAAGCAACTGCCGCCGCTGGCTGATCAACCGCAAAAGCCCCCGCTGGGAGGAAAAATCTTTCTTGTGGGTGCGCAGATGTTCGCTGAGTTGGCTAATCCGGGCACTCAACAGAGCAATCTGTACCTCTGGGGAACCCGTGTCGGTGGCGTGTACCTGATAGTCATTGATCAATTCTTGCTTGCGTTCCTGTAACAGACTCATAGGGAGATGTGCAATTCAAGGGGCAGTTGATCAATCTAGCATGATTAGTCTAACTGGGGCAAGCCCGCCAAACAATTTCAGGGAAGAGAGAGAAACTCCTCATTGCCATGCCAACTGGCCTCCACCCAGGCTTCGATTTCCGCCACTTGAGCGGGGCTGGGCTGCAGGAGTTGTGCCGAAGCCACCCCCAACCACAGGGAAAGACCGGCCACCGCCAGCGCCGGGGGGAACCAGTACCAGAGGGGGCGGGGTTGGGGGCGAATACCGGTCAAAATCCGTGCCTCCAAACCAGGATGGGGCGGGGGGGCGGGGGGGGCGTACTGCTGGAGAAAATTCACCAGAGGGTCATGGTCGGGGTTCATAGGGTGACTCCTTGTTGTTCCAAATGACGGCGTAGGGCGGCACGGGCGTGAAATAAACGGGATTTAACCGTGCCCACGGGGATACGCAAAATTTCACTGATCTCTTTTTGGGGCAGGGATTCCAGGTCATGCAACACCAGCACCGTGCGATGGTCAAAGCTCAGGGTTGCCAAACCCTGGCGCACCAATTCTTCATAGTGTAACTGCATCAAATCCGGGGCGGGCACCCGGTCGGGGCTGGTCTGGGTCAAGGTTTCCATCTGGGTACGCTTTTGGGCGCACCGCCGCCGATAATCGTGCGCCACATTCAGGGTAATTCGGTACAGCCAAGTGTTAAAAATATCCAATTGCCGGAGCCGTGGCAAGCCCCGCCACACCCGCATAAAAACCTCCTGGGTCAGGTCATCCAAGGCCACCGCCCCGCACAGGCGGTACAACGTCCCCCGCACCCGGGGTTGAAACCGGCGGTACAACCAACGAAACCCATCCGGGTCACCCTGCTGACACCGTTGCACCAGTGCCAAATCGGCAGACAGGGGCGGGTCGGTCGAAACCGCATTGGCGCAAATCGCTGGGAACATAAATCAACGTTACCAAACGGATGAACTGGAGGTTTAGACGACCGGGAACAGGCTCAGGTTCACTGGGGTAAAGCCGCCTGGACTAACCCCCGAAACAGGGGGTGAGCTTGGCTGGGACGGGAGGCAAATTCCGGGTGAAATTGCACCGCCAGGAAAAAGGGATGCCCTGGGAGTTCGATCATCTCCACCAACCGCCCATCCGGGGAGGTGCCACTGATGCCGTAACCACTTTCTAAAAACAAACTGCGGTAGGCATTATTAAATTCATAACGATGGCGGTGACGTTCATAAATCACCGTTTCCCCGTATAGCTTTGCCGCCAAACTATCCCCCTGGAGGCGACAGGGATACAAGCCCAAGCGCATGGTGCCCCCCAAATCCACCACGTCCTGTTGCTCCGGTAGCAGATGAATCACCGGATGTTCCGTCTCCGGGTCAAATTCCGCACTGTGCGCCGTGGTTAACCCCGCCAAATGCCTGGCCCATTCCACCACTGCACATTGCATCCCCAGGCACAGCCCCAAAAACGGTATCCCCCCTTCCCGGGCGTACTGGATGGCGGCAATTTTCCCCGCCACCCCCCGAATCCCAAACCCCCCCGGCACCACCAACCCCTGGATGCCCTGCAAATGGTGCGCCGCCCCGTCCCGCTCCACATCCTCCGCATTCACCCAGCGCAATTTCACCTCCGCCTCCAAGTGAATCCCCGCATGGCGGAGGGCTTCCACCACGGACAGGTAGGCATCATTCAAGCGCACATACTTCCCCACCAGGGCAATTTCCACCTGGGACTGGGGATGGTACAACCGCTCCACCAACATCCGCCAGGGAGCCAAATCGGGGGAGCGTTCCGGCAAATCCAACAGGTGCAACACCTGGGTCGCCAAGCCCTCTTTTTCCAAATTTAACGGCACTTCGTAGATACTGCGGGCATCCTGGGAGGTGATCACACAGTCCACCGGCACATCGCAAAAATTGGACACCTTGGCCTTCATCTCCGGCGACAACGCCCGTTCACAACGGCAGACCAGCATATCCGGCTGAATCCCAATCGAGCGCAGTTCCTTCACCGAATGCTGGGTGGGTTTGGTTTTCATTTCCCCGGCGGCGGTGATCCAGGGCACCAGGGTCACGTGCATATACACCACCCGCGCCCGTCCCACCTCATTGCGGAACTGACGTATCGCCTCCAAAAAGGGCAAAGATTCAATATCCCCCACCGTGCCCCCAATTTCCGTAATCAACACATCCGGGTGGGTATCGGCGGCCACCCGGCGAATCCGCTCTTTGATTTCATTGGTAATGTGGGGAATCACCTGCACGGTACCACCGCCGTAATCCCCCCGCCGTTCCCGATTGCAGACCGCTTGGTAAATTGAGCCAGTCGTCACATTGTTCAAACGAGACACCGGGGTATCCGTAAAGCGTTCGTAATGCCCCAAATCCAGATCGGTTTCCGCCCCATCCACCGTGACAAACACTTCCCCGTGCTGAAACGGGTTCATGGTGCCCGCATCCACGTTGATGTAGGGGTCAAGCTTCAAAATTGCCACCCGATAGCCGCGGGATTTGAGTAGGCGACCGAGGCTGGCGGCGACAATACCTTTGCCAATGCTGGAGACAACCCCGCCGGTAACAAATACATAGCGGGTTGAGGATTCACCGTTATTGACCACAGGGAACCTCCATTAATGGGCTACGCCACGCAAGCGATCGGGCATAGCGGTCGCAGGGGCGCAGCCCCCGTCCCTAACCCTCACTGGTCTGGGCATTTCAGCGCGAGGGCTTTCTGCGAATTCCAATAAATAGAAGCGTCCCACAGCAATTAGGGGAGATTGATTTTTCTAATTATAGGCAAGGACTTCCGCCCTAACCCATTCCCGGCGTATATTTTTTAGGTTTCCCGATGCCAGCCCTACCGAGTCCTAACCCATCACCAAGCCGCCATCAATGGGAAAGACTTGTCCCGTAATGTAACTTGCCGCCGGATGCAGTCCCAGGAACGCCACCAAACCCGCCACCTCTGACGCTTGTCCATAACGCCCCAAGGGAATGAGTTTGAGCAATTCTTCTGACTTCAACTCCGCCGTCATTTCCGTGGCGATAAAACCCGGAGCCACCGCATTCACCGTGATCCCCCGCGAGGCATATTCTTTCGCCACCGTGCGGGTTAAGCCAATCACCCCCGCTTTGGCCGCACTATAATTCGCCTGCCCCGCATTGCCCATTACCCCAGCAATTGAAGTGATATTGATAATGCGTCCCGATTTTTGTTTCATCATGATTTTAATGGCGGCACGGGTGCAGTAAAACACCCCGTCCAAATTCAGATTCATCACCCCATGCCAGTCCTCATCTTTCATACGAATCAACAACCCATCTTTAGTAATCCCGGCATTATTCACCAGCACATCGACCCGCCCCCAATGCGCCATGACTTGCTGGAATAAATGTTCCACCTGCTCTGGCTGGGACACATCCGCCTGGACTAACAACGCTTCACCACCGCAAGCTTGGATTGCCGTAGCGACCCCCTGGGCGGCCTCGGCGGAACGACTGTAGTTCAGGACAATCCGGGCGTTGGTCGTGGCAAAATCCAGGGCAATGGCGCGGCCAATACCCCGGGAAGCACCGGTAACCAGCACAACAGGTGATTCGGTCATGGGAAGTGGATTCTGGATGTGGCCTATTGATTATCCCACAGGACTTTACCGCACCCGCACCTATTTCTTGGTCACCGTTTGCATCAGGTCAAGGATTTGCTGGTGCATCACCTGATCCCCCCGATGCTCAAACAGAGAAGCTGCCTTGCGAAAATCCACCAACGCCTCCCGTTTGTTGCCCAAGCGCAGACGAGCCAACCCCCGATTCAAATAGGCATCGGCGAAATTGGGGTCAAGACGCAACGTGCGATTGTAATCCTCGATTTCCCCTAACACATCCCCCAAATCAAACCGCGCCGTCGCCCGGTTGTAATACGCCACCGCATAATCCGGGTTAATCCGAATCGCCTCCGTGTAATCCTCAATCGCCCCCGGCACATCCCCCAAATCAAACCGGGCATTGCCCCGCTTACTATAAACCTCGGCCAAATTCGGGTCGAGCTGTAAGGCCACGGTGTAATCCGCCACCGCTTCGGCAATCTGGCTCAAACTGTGGTAGGCAAACCCCCGGTTGCTATACCCCCGCGCATCCTCCGGGTTGAGCTGGATCGCCCGGGTGTAATCCGCCAACGCCCCCGGCTTATCCCCCGCCATAAACCGGGCAATCCCCCGGTTGTAATAGGCTTCCCCAAACTCCGGGTTAAACCGAATCGCCTCGGAATAGTCCTCAATTTCCCGTTGCACCTGCCCCAGTTCCCCGTAGGCCACCCCCCGATTGTAGTACGCCTCTGCTAACGCCGGATTTAAGCGTAACGCTTCCCCATAATCCTGGAGCGCATCCTGCACCTGTCCCAGTTCAAAATAGGCACTGCCCCGCTTATTATAGGCTTCGGCAAAATCAGGATTGTACTGCAAAGCCTGGTCTAAATCCGCCAGCCCCGCCCGAAACTGCTCCAACCCCAGGTAGGCCACCCCCCGGTTGTAGTACGCCTTGGCATCCTCCGGGTACAACGCCAGAGCCGCCGTGTAGTCCTCGATCGCCTGGGCAAAATTTTTCAGCATCAAATGGGCAAAACCCCGATTGCCGTGGGCTTTGGGGTCACGGGGGCGCAACTGAATCGCCTCGGTATAATCCGTTACCGCCCCCTCGTAATCCCCGACCATAAACCGGGCAATGCCCCGATTGTAGTACGCTTCCCCAAACCGGGGGTCAATGTACAGGGCACTGGTATAGTCATTCACCGCCCGCGGGTAGTCCCCAATCATAAAATGGGCAAAACCCCGGTTGTTAAACGCCTTAGCATCCCCCGGATTCACCTGCAATGCCTGGGTGTAATCCAGAATTGCCCCCTGGTAATCCCCCCGCCGTGCCTTATCAAAAGCGCGGATGAAGAAATTTTCCAAAATCATAGTGGGCATCTCAGGAAACCATAGACGCTCATCAAACTCCAATACATGATGACCCAATCGCTAAAATCATAGTATTCACAGCATCACCATTCACAGCATCAACGCTGTAAGGGATTGGGCAAGGCATCATCGCCTGCAAATCCTTCTCCATCTTAAGTCCCCCGTCCCGCCCCAACGGAACTTTTCCCCGACCTTGGCTGTCTTGAGCAGTTAAATCCCAGCTATTTTTCACTGATTTACTCTAGGAGTTCTTGTCCATGAAAGCCCCCATCCTCACCCTTGCCCTCCTCACCCTGATAGCGTTGCCGGGTACCAGCGCTGAACCAGAACAGGTGCGGCAATTGCTACGTACCAACAAATGTACCAACTGTGACCTGCGGGAAGCCGACCTGCGCCGCCTAGAACTGCGTAATGCGGATTTGAGCGGTGCCGACCTCACCCGTGCCAACTTAGGGGGAGCCGACCTGAGCGGTGCCAATTTAGCCGATACGGACCTGCGGGGGGTGAATTTCCGTAATGCCAACCTGCGCTACGCCAACTTGAAAGGGGCGGATGTGCGGGGTGCCGACTTTACGGGTGCGATCTTGACCGGCACGGAATTGGAAGATGCCATCCGCACCGGCGGGTTTATCAATATCCCTGGGCGGGCTACCCTGCGCCAAGTGCCCCCCCCCGCCCAACCCGTCCAACGGTACCCCCTGCCCCGCTAGTTGCGACCGGGGGATGCCTGTGCGAACATGGGGTTGATCCCTGTGGTAAGCCCATGGAACCGCTGGAGCAAGTTGGCCATTATTTAACGCAAGGGGTACAACAAGCCCTGACTGGGGATGCTTCTACAGCGTTAGCTTCTCTGCGACAGGCTTTAGCACTCCAACCCCACCAGGCGGAAACCCATTTTCTCCAGGCACTCATTTACACCCATCAAGGGCAATTCCCCGAAGCCCTGGCTGCCTGCCAGCGGGCATTATACCTGGATGATGGCCTGACGGAAGCCTTGGTACTACGGAGCTATCTCTACTGTCTGGGGAAAAAAGCCGCACTGGCCTTACCCGACCTTGACCAAGTGCAAGCCCTACGCCCGGACTGGTGGCCGGTTTATGCCATCCGGGGTTGGGTTTACAGCCGTTTGGAACGCTGGGAATCCGCCGAACAGGATTTACAGCGGGTGCTCCACTTGGAACCCACGAGTGGTGAAGTGTGTTACAACCTGGGACTGGTTTATCAAGCCCTCGGCCAAAAAGAACTGGCGGTGGAGTATTGGGGGCGGGCGTTACTGCTCCAACCGGAACTCAGCGAAGCCCATGCCCACCGGGCGACCGTGTACGGTGAGATGAAGGCTTACGAGCGCAGTTTGGCCGAATACGACCTCTGGTTGCAATACCACCCTCAGGAACCGAGAGCCTACTACGGGCGGGGGACGGTACGAGTAGCCCAGGGCGACCGGGAGGGAGCGGTTCAGGATTTTAGCCAGGTGCTGAGTCTGAATCCCAACAGCGGGGAAGCTTGGTTCCAACGGGGGTTGATCTATTCTCTGCTGGGGCAAACCGCCGCCGCCCTGGAAGATGCCCGCCGGGCTGCCCAAATTTTCCACAAGCAGGGGAATACCACCGCCTACCACCGGGCGCGGGGCTTGGTGGCCTACTTGCAAAAATGAACCCGGTCAAAACCAATCTACAACCCTGTGACCTCACCACCCTGGTCGCCGTGTGCCAGGAATTGCAGCGGGATTGGGTGCCTGCTCGCATCGAACGAGTACTGCAAACAGATAAACATCATCTGTACTTGAGTCTACGTACCCTGCACGGACGGGGCTGGTTACTCCTTTCCTGGCATCCCCAAGCCAGCCGTCTCCACCTCAGCCCTGCCCCGCCGCTGGAGCCGGATACCTTCACCTTTAGTCAACAACTGTGGCATCAACTGGGGCATCTGGCGCTGACCGACCTGCGCCTGAGCGACCCCTGGGAACGGGTGGTGGATTTGCGCTTTGCCCCCCGCCCCGGTGAACCCGCCCAATGGCACCTCTACTTGGAGGTGATGGGACGCTACAGCAACGCCATCCTCACCCACGCTGACGGCACCATCCTCACCTGCGCCCACCAGGTCAGTGCCCAGGATTCCCGGGTGCGCCCGCTGCAAACCGGCACATTGTACCAACTCCCACCCGCCCTGACCCAGCCCCCGCCCCGTCGGGAAGAACCCTTCGATACATGGCACCAACGGCTGACCCTGATTCCCATCCCCTGGAGTCGGGCGTTCATGCAAAATTACCGGGGGCTGAGCATGAAATTGGTGCGGGAAATGGGGCAATATCTCCAACTTGACCCAGAAATCAATGTTAGTGATATTTCATCCCATCAGTGGCAACAATTATGGTTGGTTTGGCAAGCCTGGTTAGGGGCATTAGCGCAAGAACAATTTACACCGGGAATGACCGCCCAGGGGTACACCGTATTGGGTTGGGGCATCACACAATCCTTCGCAACGGTGAGTGATTTACTTCAGGATTATTATCATCACCGTTTGGGGGTACAAAATTTACAACAGCAGGTGCATCAACTGAGCCAAAAACTGCACAATCAACAAAAAAAACTCCAACAAAAAGCCCAAGTATTTAGCGAAAAACTCAGCCAGGGGACAGAAGCCGAATCCTATCGCACCCAAGCGGATTTACTCATGGCGCATCTCCACCAGTGGTCGCCGGGAATGCGGGAGATCAAACTACCGGATTTTACAACTGGCGAAATGATCTCCATCCCCATTCACTCAGAGAAAAATGCCCTGCAAACCGCCCAAGACTTATACAAAAAATATCAAAAACTGAAGCGGGCAAAAGATACGGTTTTACCTTTAATGCAAGCCGTTAAAATGCAAATCACCTATTTAGAAGCAGTAGAAACCCTTGTCCAACAATTGGAATTATCCCCTGATGTCAATACTTGGGTCATTTTAGCGGAAATTTATAGCGAACTTGCCCAACAGGGTTATGATTGGCAACCCGCCGCCTATCGCCCTAGTTCTCGCCCTAAAACCATTCCCTTTTTAACCTTTACCACCCCCCACGGTTATACCATTTATGTGGGGCGCAACAATCGTCAAAACGAAGCCCTTACCTTCACCCATGCCAACGACTACGACCTGTGGTTTCACGCCCAGGAAATTCCCGGTAGCCATGTGATTTTGCGCCTGCCGCCTGGAATCAACCCAAGTACTGATGATTTACAGACAACCGCCAACATTGCCGCCTACTACAGCCGCAGTCGCCACAGCCAGCAGGTGCCGGTGATTTACACCCCTGCCAAATACGTGCAACGCATTAAAGGTCAGCCACCCGGCACGGTCAATTACCGCCAGGAACAGGTAATTTGGGGCGCACCTGACCAAGCTCCCATTCAGCAATTAACCTGGCAATACCCCGATGAGCAAAAGCCCTAAACCCAACCACATCAAAAAACACCACCGGGTTAGGTTCAATGCCCGTCGAATCACCACTGGCGTAATTTCTTGATGGTTATCCCCCAATTTAGGTTTGATTTTTACTACACCCCGATAAGTATTAACCCCGCCCAATTGCACCCCCAAAGCGGCGGCATAACAACATTCACTCCAACCGGAATTGGGGCTAGGGTCAAAGGGGGCATCGCGCCGGCAAATTCGCCATACATATCCGGGTTTTCCTGATAATAAACCGATCGTTAATACCACCAAACGACAGGGAAGCCAAGTTAATACATCATCCATACGGGCACTCGCCCAACCCAGGTGCGTATAGGGGGATGTGCGATAACCAACCATCGAGTCTAATGTACTTACAGCTTTATAGCCCAATGCCCACACCGCTGGAGATTGAGCTAACATTCCCCCCAAGAGTGCATAAAATAGGGGAGCCATCACGCCATCGGTGGCATTTTCGCTGACGGTTTCCAGCACCGCCCGCAGAATTTCCGGTGCAGTCAACTGCTCGGTATCCCGTCCTACATACTGACTGAGAACCTGACGGGCTTGGGGTAAGTTCCCTGCGCTTAAGGGTGCTAGTACTTCCATCGCCGCCCGGTGCAAACTGCGTCCTGCAAAGCAACTTGCTAACAAGATGATTTGTAGAATAATTGCCACATTTTGATGCCAAACTTGAGTGATAAAAATTAAAATTATCACGATAGAAATAGTCATAATAACCATCAGAAAAAACAATAGAATCCCGGCGATTTTTTCACCTGTCACTCCTAAATTTCTTGCCCAAATCAACCGGCAATAACCGTTAATGATCCATCCCATGACCTGGACAGGATGGAGCCATTGGGGTGGATCACCGATGAGATAATCTAAAATAGCCGCCCCGAGAATAATTCCAGAAGTGATCCAATGGGTTGAATAAACCACCATTTAATTAAGCTGATTCACTTTCCCGTTATCGCTTGAACCATCCTGCCATTGGGGGTCAGGCATCTGAGCAAACGCCTGTTTCAGAGATTCTTCCCAGGAGCGGCGCATTTGCAGCAAATAGGGGTCACCCAAACGTAATTCCAACCAGTGGTGTAATCGCAAACCATCTCGCTCGTAGCGCACTAAATGAATAGGTGGCCCAACGGAAATATTCGATTTCATGGTGGAATCAATGGACAGTAGGGCACATTTAGCTGCCGCTTCCAGGGAGGTGTAATAAGTTAATGTTCGGTCTAAAATGGGTTTGCCATACTTGGTTTCCCCAATTTGTAAAAAGGGGGTTTCGGGGGTGGCATGAATACAATTTCCCTGGGGGTAAATTAAAAACAATTCCGGTGCATTGCCTTGAATTTGTCCCCCTAGCAATAAATTACACTGAAAGTCAATGTGATCCCGCTCTAACCAGGGACGGTTTTCCTCCTGAAGTTGGCGCAGTTTTTTGCCAATATAGGTGGTGATTTCATAGAGAGAACCCAGGGTATGCAAATTCTCTGGATGTTGCTGATGAATATCCTGGCGCAGTTGGGTGACTACCGCTTGGGTGATGGCTAAATTTCCCGAAGTGCAAATCAACACAACCCGTTCTCCGGGTACGGAAAAGTCAAATAATTTCCGATAGGTGGAAATATAATCAACCCCCGCATTGGTACGGGAATCGGCGGCCATGACCAAACCCCATTGGGTTAAAATTCCCAAGCAATAGGTCATCGTTCCGGGGAAGTTAATTGTTGCTTTAATTTCTGAATTTGATCCCGAAAACGAGCCGCCTGTTCAAACTCTAAATTCTGGGCTGCGGTTTGCATCTGTTGCTCTAGTTCCTGGATCAAACCCGGTAATTCACTCGCCGGGATGGGGGTAATGTCGTAGGTGCTGGGGGTTTCCTTGGCCTGCGCCCGCCGGGAAAATTCCAAGGTTTGCAAGATGCGATTGGTAGCTTGGCGGCGAATGGGTTGCGGGGTCATACCATGTTCTTGGTTGTAAGCCATCTGCTTCTGGCGACGACGTTGGGTTTCTTGGATAGCTCGTTCCATACTTTCGGTGATTAAATCAGCGTATAAAATGGCCTGACCATGGATATGCCGCGCCGCCCGCCCGATGGTTTGAATTAAAGAGCGTTCTGAGCGCAAAAAACCCTCCTTATCCGCATCTAAAATCGCCACCAACGAAACCTCTGGTAAATCCAATCCTTCCCGCAGTAGATTCACCCCCACAATTACATCACAGGTATTGGCTCGCAACCCCTGGAGAATTTCAATCCGGCCAATGGCATCAATCTCCGAATGGAGATAATTCACCCGCAGTTGATGCTCCTGGAAATAACTGGTCAAATCCTCCGCCATCCGCTTGGTTAAAGTCGTTACCAAAACCTTTTCACCCCGCTGTACCCGCTGGTGAATTTCCCCGGTCAAATCTTCAACTTGATTAGTAGTTGGACGCACCCAAATTTCCGGGTCTAAAACCCCCGTGGGACGAATGATCAATTCCACCACTTGCTGAGAAATTTCTAATTCCCAATCCCCCGGAGTTGCCGATACAAAAACACACTGTTTCACCTTATTCCAAAATTCGGTAGCTTTCAGTGGGCGATTATCGGCGGCGCTGGGTAAACGAAATCCGTGTTCAATTAACACCCGTTTGCGGGATTGATCCCCTTCATACATCCCCCGCAATTGGGGTACGGTCACATGGGATTCATCCACAACCAATAACCAATCTTCGGGGAAATAATCCACCAAACATTCCGGGGGAGAACCGGGGAGACGACCCGCTAGATGGCGGGAATAATTCTCCACCCCATTGCAGTAACCCACGGTACGCAGAAGTTCCAAATCATAACGGGTGCGTTGCCGGAGACGTTGGGCTTCCAAGAGCTTATTTGCTGATTCTAAATAGGCCAGTTGCTCTACTAATTCCTGCTCGATATTGATACAGGCTTGCTCCAATTGTTCCTGGGGGGTGACAAAGTGACGGGCAGGGTAGATATTAAGCTGGTCAACCCGTTCTAGGACTGCCCCGGTCACCGGGTCTAAAAATTGAATCGTTTCAATTTCATCCCCCCAAAATTCTACCCGAATCACCCGGTCTTCGTAGGCCGGACTAATTTCTAAAATATCCCCCCGCACCCGGAATTTACCCCGCCCCAGTTCCACATCATTGCGTTCATATTGGATAGCGACTAACGCCCGTAACACCTGGGAGGAATTGGCAGTCAGTCCCACCTGTAAACGAATAGCAGCATTGAGATATTCACTGGGAATCCCCAACCCATAAATACAACTAATGGAAGCGACCACAATCACATCCCGGCGTTCAAATAAAGACCGGGTAGCGGAATGCCGCAACATATCAATTTCATCGTTAATCGAAGCACTTTTGGCAATATACGTGTCGGTCACCGGGATATAGGCTTCCGGCTGGTAGTAATCGTAATAACTGATGAAATACTCCACCGCATTCTCCGGGAAAAATTCCCGAAATTCATTACAAAGCTGGGCAGCCAGGGTTTTATTGTGCGCCAAAACTAAGGTTGGCCGCCCCACCTGCTCGATCACATTGGCCATCACAAAGGTTTTCCCCGTCCCCGTTGCCCCCAGTAAGGTCTGCTGGCGATGACCCGCCCGGAGTCCCTGCACCATCTGCTGGATCGCCCGGGGTTGGTCGCCCGTGGGGACAAAGGGAGCCTGCACCCGCAACTCAGCCCTCATGCCGCTTCTAGGGGTGCCATGGTTAAACCCGCCCGTTTGAGTTGTTCGTGGTAGAGTTCCGCTGGTTCCTGGGGACCGACCCACACCACCGCCTGCCCCTCGAAATGCACCTGATTGGTCAATTCCCAAGCCCGCTCCGGGGTCATACAGGGGATATATTGCACCAGGCAGTGCGCCACGTGTTCAAAAGTGTTGACCTCATCGTTCAGGACAATCACTTTGTAATTCGGGTAGTGTTGCCGAATGGTTTGGCTAACCTTCTCCGGGAGCACTTGTGTGGACATGGCAACAGGACGATACATCATAACTCCCCACCCACAAAGATGACACAGGCAACCACGCCCACGCATGGATTGGCAGTGGACGCTGGCTCTAGTATAGAGTTTGTCTCCAGCAAGGCGGTCTTCCCCCGTTAGACTACAAGTATTAGTATGAATCAATGACCCGTGAAAACATGGCGGCGGAACTGCAACTGAGTTGGGAAGACCCAGCCAAGGGTACCCTAGAGGAGCGGATGGTCACGGTACCCGTTGCTTTTGGGCGGGACGAGCAGGCCATGCGGGCGGCCGTGAATGATAACGCCCTCACCCTGGTAATTTTGTCCCACAAACAGGTTTCCCGGTGCCATGCCCTGATTTTGGGACAGCACGATGGGCTGGAATTGGTGGACAAAAGTACCAACGGTACGTTCCTCAATGGTCAGCATTTTTTGGGCACCAACCGGCAACTCCAAAATGGGGATCGCTTCCAAATTGGTCCCTACAAAATTGCCCTGAATACCTTGGGCACGGTACCCCCATCCCCGTCTATGCCCTTGGCCGCCGATAGTACAGCCGTTTTGCCGGGGGTGTACCACGACCCCCTCACCGGTTTGCCCAACCGGAATATGTTTATGTCCCTGCTGCAAACCCTGTGGGAGCGGCTGACGGTGGAAACCTCGCTCCTGTTTGCGGTGGTGCATTTGGATATTGACCGTCTGCAACAGGTGAATGACAGTTTGGGCTACCGGGTGGGGGACAAGCTCCTGGCCGCCGTGGCTCGACGGTTACGGCAGAGACTAGCACCGGGGGATACGGCGGTGCGCTTGGAGGGGGATGAATTTGCCCTGCTGTTGGAAAGTGTGATGAATACGGAGGATGCCCTGGCGCTGGTGGAATCCATCCAACGGGATTTGGCAGCCGCCTTTACCCTGGAGGATCAGGAAGCCTTTATCACGGTGAGTGTGGGGGTAAGTTTCAGCCATCTGTCCGTCAATCAGCCAGAGGACTGGCTCCGATTTGCCCGGACGGCCACGAATCGGGCGAAACAACTGGGGCGGGGTCGGTTAGAGACTTTTCGCCCCGGCATGGAGGATACAGGGAATCGCTTGCGCCTAGAGACCGACCTCAGCCAAGCCATCGAACGGCAAGAATTGTCCCTGCGTTATCAACCGATTGTGTCCCTCAGTAATGGTCAGATCACCGGGTTTGAAGCCCTGGTGCGCTGGCACCACCCGCAAGCGGGTTGGATTCCCTCCGACCAATTGATTGGCATTGCCGAGGAGACCGGGTTAATCATTCCCATTGGTCGCTGGGTACTGCAAACCGCCTGTCAACAGTTGTGCCAATGGCAAGAGCAATTCCCCCATTTGCATCCCCTGACCGTGAGCGTGAACGTCTCCAGCAAGCAATTTATCCAGACGGACTTAGTGGCACAGATTACCGAGGTACTGCACGCAACGGGTCTGCCGGGGAATCATCTCAAACTGGAGTTAACCGAGAGTTTGTTAATGGAAAGTGAAGAAGAGGCCGTTGCCATGCTTTCCCAACTCCGGGAACTGGGGGTGCAGATTTTGATAGATGATTTTGGTACCGGGTATTCCAACTTGGCACGGATGCGTAACCTGCCCACCGATGTGGTCAAGGTGGACAAATCCCTGATTCAATCCTTGGATAGCCAAAATCTGGCCTTTGTGCGGGGGATCGTCGCCCTCGCCCACGCCCTGGGTAAAACGGTGATTGTCGAGGGAATTGAAAACCGGGAGCAACTAGAACAATTGCGGCAAATTGATTGTGCCTACGGGCAAGGTTATTTTTTTTCGCCCCCGGTGGACATTGCCCAGACGGAAAAACTGCTGGCTGACCCGCCCCATTGGTAGAACCGGGGGTGCAATAGACCAGTGCTAAAATTGGCATAAGCAATTCAGTCAAGCTTGTCTAACCCCTGACGGCCATGACCACTCCGATCACGATTGAAGATATTTACAAATTATTTCAAAAGTCCCAAGAGGAAGCCGACCGGCGTTTTGCGGAAGCGGATCGGCGCGCAGTAGAGGCAAAAGCGGAAGCGGATCGGCGCGCAGTAGAGGCAAAAGCGGAAGCGGATCGGCGCGCAGTAGAGGCAAAAGCGGAAGCGGATCGGCGCGCAGCAGAGGCAAAAGCGGAAGCGGATCGGCGCGCAGTAGAGGCGGATCAACGTCGCATCGAATCGGAAAAAAGTCTCGCCAAATTGGAAGCGACGGTCGAACGAACGGCCAAGGCTGTAGATGCCCTGACGACCCGTTGGGGAAGGTTTGTCGAAGAATTGGTGGAACCGGCGGTGATTCAACTGTTTCAAGTCCGGGGCATTGATATTAAGTACATTTATCCGAGGGCACGAACCCGGCAAACTGGTTTAGCGATGGAGATTGACATATTGGCGGTGGATGAAACGGTAGCGGTGCTGGTGGAATGTAAATCTCGCCTATCTCAAGATGACGTGGATGATTTTTTGGTGAAATTGGGGCGGTTCAAACGCTCATTTCCCCAGTACGCCAACTACACAACCTACGGGGCGGTGGCCGGGATTGAAATTAATGATGGCGTGGATAGTTATAGCTATCGGCATGGATTATTCGTGATCCGACCATCAGGGGATACGGTAGCGATTGTGAATGACGATAAGTTTCGCCCCACCGCTTGGTAAATTGAGATGGCAATCAGCCCGCCGCTACAGCTTGTTCAGCATCATGGCTCTGCCACGCCAGGTAGTGAGATGGCTTGCTGCTAATTGCAATAACTAATTGGCATAAATATGAGGTGTCCCAGATAGAAATGTCCTCAAGATAATAATTTTGCCTAGAATAATCACAAAATGTAGTGCTATAGTAAAGAGCAAGATCGTATTTCAGGGTCACGTCCTGCTACGCTTCTAAGATAGGTCGTTCCCCATGTCACTGATGACTCACCCGCTATACCAACCGGAGATTGTTCATGGTGTCCGCGGTCGCTTGCGGATTCGAGTGCCTAGTTTACAAACTAGCCCTGATTTGAAAGCGGCGTTAGAAGCGCAGGTGAAAGCCACGCCCGCAGTAGAAACCGTCCGGATCAGTGCCGCTACCGATTGCATCATTATCAGTTACCGTCCCCAAGAACCAGGGGTTACCCAGGCAAAAATTTACCAACTCATCACCCAAATCACTCAGGAATTTTTTGCGCCTAATCTCAATCACCAGCCAACTCCCGAAGCAATAGCATCCGCCACTGACTTGACCCTTCAGGAAGTAGAAATTGCGTCCCCGGTAAGCATAAGCCAACCACCCGAAACCAAAACGATTGACGAGCCGGAGCTATTGGTTGAAGGAGCCGATGCGATTCATCCCACAACGGACACCGAAATTGCTCCAGAACTCTCATTCTCCCATCCCGAACCGGAATGGGACGCTACGGCATCACCGATGGGTACCCCGGAGCTAGAGTCTGACGACCCGGAGCTAGAACCCCCCACATCCCAGGAAGAAACACCCATGGCGGTCATTCCTGAGGCCAACCTAGCGGCATCCCTGCCCCCCGATGAACCACCAGAATCCTCAGCAACCACCCCGCCTGCGAAAGCTCCCCGTCGTGCCAGTCCCACTCCCCGCAAGCCCCGCACCCGCAAAAAGCCAGAACCACCCGCCCAACCTTAATCCACCCGTTCTAACTCTTCGGCTTCCAAGTGCGCCTTAAACTTACCATCAAATTTCACTACTACCGGTAGGTTGGCCGTGAGGGGGCGACCCTGCCAAGTCTCAATCACTTCTATCACCTCGCCCATCTGACCCAATAGGTCATAGGGTTTGCCCTTGTGCTGAGGATGATGGTACACGATAACGCTGGTTTTTACCCGCACCTTTTGGCCAATGGTAAAAGTTAATTCCTGACTCATGATGGATAGGATAACTGCTGTTTCGATCCTGACACGAAATGGTACCGAATCAACGCCCCGGCAAACCAGGATTGATCGGTTGCTGGGGTGAGGTGGGAGGCGGGGTTTCCGGTTCCAACTCCGAGGGTGAAGGTGAGGCTTCCACTCGCAGGAGTCGTAATGACAAAATATACCGACCCGGCTCCCCGGCAATCACCAACCGATAGGGTGTATCCTCCCGGCGCAGGGTGGCGGAACCACTACTGGCCGCCGTCTGGAGCAAATTATTGTAGGGGTCGAATAGCTCGGCGGCTACATTGAGCAGTTCGGTCACCCGCCAGGAGAGATTCATCTCAGTTGTGCCGGTTTGCAACCGATAAATATGTCGTTGCCCTGCCTGCAACGTCTTGTTCGTCCGCCAAAATCCCTCAATGGTCAATTCATCCGGCACATCATATTCCTGGTCAGCCACCGGCGATGCTGGCGGTTCGGTTCCCGGTGTGGGGGCGGGGGGCGTTTCCACCTGGCTCACCCGTTGATTCAGCACCGATTGGAGCGGAATGGATAAAATCCCAATCAAAACCAGGGAAATCACGGTAATAATCCCGTATTTCCAGACCACCCCATCCACGCCCCCGCTGGGAACCAAAGTCGTGGTTGGGGGGCGACGCACCTGGGTTTTGGGGAGATTGGTCGCTGCCCCCGCTTGGGTGGTGCCGGGAGTACCCACCGTGGTACTGCCAATTAAACTAAAACTCCGCAGGGCGGCCAGAGCTTCCCCCGCATTTGCATAACGGCGGCTGTACTGATAGCGTACCATCCGATCCAATACGGTTCCCAGGGCGTGACTTACGCTCGTGCCGGTTCGCCAGACCAGTTCCCCGGTTTGGGGGTCGCTTTCCAATTGGTCGGGTTCTCTGCCAGTCAGGGCACAAATCGCTAAAATCCCCAAACTATAAATATCACTGGCAAACTGGGGTTTCCCCTGCGCCTGCTCCGCCGGGGCATAACCCACAGTACCAATGGCCACGGTCGCCCCGGTGCGTTGCTGGGCGGCCACCTTGGGGTCTTGGATTTCCTTGACGGCACCAAAATCAATCAATACCAGCTTGCCATCGCTTTTGCGGCGAATCAGGTTATCGGGCTTAATATCCCGGTGAATCACCCCGTTTTGATGCACAAAATCCAAGGTGCCCAGCACGTCCGCCAACATCCGAATCACCTTGTCTTGCGGCCAGGGGGCACCCCGCTTGATCTCCTGGCTGAGGGGATGGCCGTCAATAAATTCCTGGGCAAGGTAAAACTGCCCATTTTCCTCAAAATAGGCCAGCAATGCGGGAACTTGGTCATGTTTGCCGAGTTTTTCTAAAATTTCCGCTTCGCTGGTAAACAGACGCCGGGCGGTAGTGAGGACAAATTCATCTTTGCTGTCCGGTTTCAGGTGCTTCACCACGCAGGCGGGTTGCCCCGGTCGTTGGGTATCCTGCGCCAGATAGGTGGTGCCAAACCCCCCAGAACCCAGGGTTTTGACCACCAGATACCGTCCCGCCAATTTCTCTCCCGCTTTCATCTCCCTGCCCCCGTTGGTGGGTCATCACCCGTTATTATGACCCATAGTTCCCCCGCTGTCGTTGCCCATGATCACTGGCCACACCCGTTTACTGGCGGTTTTGGGCGACCCGGTGCGCCACTCCCTCTCCCCGGTGATGCACAATGCGGCCTTAGCGGCTGCGGGGCTGGATGCCTGCTACGTGGCCTCGCCCGTCCCCGTTACCGGCTTGGGGAACATACTCACGGCTCTGTGGCAGATGGAATGGCTCGGCTTGAATATCACCATTCCCCACAAACAGGCGGTGATGGCTTGTCTCACCCACATTACCCCGGAAGCGGTTGCCATGGGTGCCGTTAATACTTTGTATCGAGGAGAATCGGGCTGGTGTGGGGCGAATACCGACGGGTTGGGGTTTATGGAACCCTTGCAAAACTGGGGGGGAACCGGTGCGGTGGTGTTGGGGTATGGGGGGGCAGCCCGGGCGGCGGTGTGGGGCTTACAGCAGTTGGGTTGCCGGGAGATTCATGTATTTACCCGCCGTTCACAAAAATTAACGCCTGATTCCGTGCAGATCCATCCCTGGTCGGCGGTGGAGATGTATTTACCCCAAGCGCAACTTGTGGTGAACACGACCCCGGTGGGGATGGCTCCCGAGGTGACGGCCAGCCCCTTGAGTGCCGAGCAATTACAAACCTTACCGCCCGGAGCCTGGGTGTACGATTTGATCTACACGCCTCGACCGACCAAGTTGTTACACATGGCGGCGGATTTGGGTTATCCCACCCACGATGGGCTGGCGATGTTGGTTGGGCAAGGGGCGGCGGCTTGGTCGTACTGGTTCCAACGGGAAGCGCCAATTGCCGTGATGACCCAAAGTTTGGCGCAGTATTTTGCCCGCATTCTTCCCATCTCCCCGGCTCCTGACAGACAAGTGTGAGCGAATCGCCCCGCCAGGGGATGACCAGGCGGGTGCGACTGATATGGGCTAAACCGCCACCCGCCACCGGAGTTGGTCAAATGTCGGGAAATTAGGCCTGAGCCGGTGGTTCCACGCCCCGATTGCTCAGCACTTCCTGGAGTTCCGCCTCCTTATCTTTCGTCAAAGAAGTACGAAGCACTTTGCCGCCGTAGGGGGCAATTTCATCGAGTACCTTATCCGGGGTGAATTTCCGCACCAGGATAAACAGCGCCGACGTACCGGGACACATGGTTTCCGCTAATTCCCGCATGAAATTGTCATCCACGCCAATATCGGTCAAGGCACCACTCACCGCCCCCGTGGCTGCCCCAATCGCCAACCCCGCCAAGGGCATAAAAAATAGCGTGCCAATCAACATCCCCCAGAAACCACCGCTCACCGCCCCCATGCCGGTCAGATTCACCGCTTGTTTGAGTTGCACTTTCCCCTCCGCATCCTTCACCACGACGGCAGCATCCCCCAGTTCGATCAGATGCTCTTTTTGCAGTTTGGCGAGGGTCAGGCGCACTTCCTCGGCTTTGAACATATCATCGTAGGCGATGGCAATCAGTTCACTCATGGGGTACCTCCAAGACGTACCCCCACCCTACCATACTTTTCCTAGGGCAATTGTTAGGTGAATACCACGGTTTTGTTGTGATAAACCAGCACCCGATGTTCCAGGTGCCAGCGCACCGCCTGGGCTAACACCCGCCGCTCCACGTCCCGCCCTTGGCGAATCAAATCGGCCACCGTGTCCCGATGGCTGACCCGGACAATATCCTGGGCAATAATCGGGCCTTCATCCAGGTCTGGGGTGACATAGTGGGCGGTGGCACCGATAATTTTTACCCCCCGTTGGTGCGCCCGTTGGTAGGGATTTGCGCCTGGAAATGCTGGTAAAAATGAATGGTGAATGTTAATTATCGCTGGGCATTGGGCGATCATTTCCGGGCTGAGAATTTGCATATATTTAGCGAGAATGATTAACTGAATATCGTAGCCTTGGATTAACTTGATTTGTTGGGCTTCCGCCTGGGATTTATCCACAATCGGAATAGTATGATAGGGGATATTGAATTGTTGGGCGATGGGTTCACATTCCCGGTGATTACTGATAATTAAAGTAATTTCCCCCGGCAACTCCCCCGCCCGTTGCCGCCACAGTAAATCCCAGAGGCAATGGCTTTGTTTGCCCACAAAAATGGCGATGGGCGGAGATTCATCGCCGGTATGGTATGCCCATTGAGCAACAAGGGCTTGGGCAATGGGGGTAAATTCAGTTCGCACGGCTGCGGGGGTCAGTTGAAAACCCTCTAATTCCCATTCCAAACGGCTGAGAAACAACCCCTCATCCAGGTGATGGTCTGCATGGATGATATTGCCGCCCCACCGATGCACAAACTGGCTGATTTTTGCCACTAACCCCCGTTGGTCGGGACAACAGACCTGCAAAATTCCCCGCATGGAACTGACTCCTTATCCTAACGACCAAGCTCACCGGACGTAGATAACCTTGAAACCCAAGCCTACCAACTTGCTGCGTTCCAGTGCAGCGACTGGTTAGGATGCGGTGCTACCTAGAACCAAGAACTACTCATAGCGTGCTTTCTTGGATTTGATCACCTCAAGGACATCATCATGTTTCTGTCCCTCAATTATGTCCTTAAGATGAACTTGTCCACCAACATATTGAATATGCATACGCCAACCTGAGGCTTTCTCAATGTCAGCATGGTAGATATACCAATCCTACGGCATTCGTGAGAATATAAAAACGCTGAAGAACCAAAAACGGGGCGGTGCCCTGCGACCCTTTACTGTTTGAACCTAAAAATAATTCTCATAATTCAAATATGATTGCTATAGCCTGCTTCACACCTTTTACTTTGTGAAGCCTCGTTTTTGGAAATTTTCTTGTTCTATGGCACTCATTGTCCTCAAGCTCTGCCAAAGCTTCAAGAAAACTAATCTTCAATTGATCACCTGGCAAGACTTTCATTGCTTGGTAGATAATTCCATATTCATCACAAAGCGTAAGAGTTTGTGCCATACATGAATTTACGAGATATGGGTTGCTTCTCTATCATGGTGATGGAGTATCTCTTGATACAGAGATTCTGCGATACCTTGATACGCTTTATCGAGGTCATCAAGCTTAACTACTCGAAAAAGAGTAAAGATAACTTGCCCAAAAATAGGATCTTCATCAACTGCCAAAACCACTCTTAGCTTTTGAGAGACCTTCAATGTATATAGAGAAGATTCGTATCCATTCAGCCCTGACAATAGTGGGAGACGACGAAGCTTTCGATAAATGTATACTTTTTGAGTTGGGAAGAGACTGGCACAATCATTGATTCTTTTGGCTGTTATCGCTTTCTCGTCGTTGCTCAGACCGCCAAAATCTTTTTCAAAGCTCCTCGTTGACTCAATTAAAACGTCCATAATATGAACCGCAATATGAACCGCCTATCGGTACTAGCCACTTTTCCTCAACCTTTATCATAGCAACAAAATTTTCTTCCCTAGAGAATCCCCTGGAACTTAATACAGAACTTGGATGTGTGGTTTGGAGGAACTGCCTCTACCGAAAACTGAGCAACATAACAAGGTGTTTTACTGTCAGTCACCTCTATAGCCTGCGTGGTAGAGCCATGAATCATACACCGTAGGTGCTTCTGTGCCGGGGCGGTTTACCCCCTGCCCAACTTCACCGAATTACCCCCCTATGGCACAATGGGACTGACTGCGCCGATGTAATGCAAGAGGTAAAACCTATGACCGTCGCTGCCCCTCCCAATCTTGACCAACTGGCGATCAACACCATCCGGTTCCTTGCCGTGGATGCGGTGCAAAAAGCCAAGTCCGGCCACCCCGGTTTACCGATGGGGGCGGCACCGATGGCCTATGTGCTCTGGCAAAATTTCCTGAATTTTAACCCCCGCAACCCCAAATGGCCGGACCGGGATCGCTTCGTGCTGTCGGCGGGACATGGGTGTATGTTGCAGTACGCTTTACTGCATTTGACGGGCTATGACGTGGGGATGGATGACCTGAAACAGTTTCGCCAGTGGGGTTCGATTACCCCTGGGCACCCGGAAAACTTTGAGACTCCTGGGGTGGAAGTGACCACCGGCCCCCTGGGTCAAGGGGTGGGAAATGCGGTGGGGTTGGCGATTGCGGAGGCACACCTGGGAGCCAGATTCAATAAACCCGGCCACACCATCGTGGATCATTACACCTATGTGATCCTGGGGGATGGGTGCAACATGGAGGGGATCGCCTCCGAGGCGGCTTCCCTGGCGGGGCATCTGAAACTGGGCAAGCTGATTATGCTCTACGACAGCAACCACATTTCCATTGACGGTAATACGGAAATTGCCTTCACGGAAGATGTGGGCAAACGCTACGAAGCCTACGGATGGCACGTCCAGAAGGTGGCGGACGGGAACCAGGATTTGCAGGCCATCAGCGAGGCGATTGCCCAGGCGAAGGCGGTGACGGACAAGCCCTCGTTCATTATTGTGGAAACCACGATTGGCTACGGTTCCCCCAACAAGGCGGGGACGGAAGGGGTACACGGGGCACCCTTGGGTCCTGATGAAGTGAAACTCACCAAGGAAAATCTGGGCTGGCCCTTGGAGCCGGATTTTTACATTCCCGAAGACGTGTTAAGCCATTTCCGGCAGGCGGTGGATAAGGGAGCCAAGGCCGAGGCCGCATGGGACGAAAAATTTGCCGCCTACCAGCTGGCCTACCCCACGGAAGCTGCCGAGTTTGAGCGGATCATGCGGGGGGAATTGCCCTCCGGGTGGCAAGCCGCCCTGGCTCCGGTGGCGGAAACGGGTAAGGAATCCACCCGCAATTTGTCCAAGTTTTGCCTGAATGCCCTGGCGGGAGCCATTCCCGAATTTCTGGGGGGTTCGGCGGATTTGGCGCACTCCAATATGACCTTTTTGAAGGGGATGCCTGAGTTTCAACCCGGTTCCTACGCAGGGCGCAATTTCCGGTTTGGGGTGCGCGAGCATGGCATGGGGGCGGTCGCCAACGGCATGGCCTTACACGGGGGGTTGATTCCCTACGATGCCACCTTTTTGATTTTCACCGACTATATGCGGGCAGCCATTCGGTTGTCGGCCCTGTCCCAGGTGCGGGTACTGCACGTGATGACCCACGATTCCGTCGCCTTGGGGGAGGATGGCCCGACCCACCAGCCGGTGGAAACCACGGCCTCCCTGCGCTTGATTCCCAATCTTTATGTGTTCCGCCCTGCCGATGCCCGGGAAACGGTGGGTTCTTACCAGGTGGCACTGGCATCCCCGAAAACCCCGTCGGTGTTGGTGTTTACCCGCCAAGCCCTGAACCCGTTGGCTGGTACATCCATTGAGGGCGTGGCTCAGGGGGGCTACATCGTGGTGGACTGCGGTTGCGACCATCCCGATTTGATTCTGATCGCCACCGGCTCGGAGTTGGAACTGGCGGTGCAAGCGGCTACCCAACTGACTGGGCACAAGGTACGGGTGGTGTCTATGCCCTGTACGAATCTGTTTGATAGCCAGCCCCAGGAGTACAAAGACAGCGTTCTCCCGCCGCAGGTGACCAAGCGCATCTCCATCGAAGCCGGGGTGACCGATGGCTGGTATAAGTACGTGGGTTTTGGCGGCAAAACCCTGGGCATTGACCAGTTTGGGGCTTCCGCACCAGGGCCAGTGTGCATGGAGAAATTCGGCATGACCGTGGCGAACCTGGTGGCAACCGCCCAAGCGCTGCTGGCTTAACGGCCAAACCGGAACTTCTGCATCAGGGCGGCCAGCCGTTGACCCAGAGATACCTCCGCCGGGGCGGGTGCGACCTGCTCCGGGGGGGCACCCCGCATCCCGGTGACCACCTGCGCTGCCACCTCGGCGATTTCTGGCCCCAGCAATGCCCGGTTAGTAATTTGGCGTAATCCGGCTTCCGACACCACCAACGTCTGGGGCAAGGTGGCTAAACCCATTACCGTGGTCACCGCATCCCCCAGGGGTAGGGGCGGGGCGTTGGGGGTGGGGATAACCTGAACCGCCAAGCCTGGATGCACCGCCAGACAGAGCTTCAGGGGTTGGTAATGCAGTTGTTCCACCATTTGGTTCACCCCCACCATCGCCCGTAATAAGTCCAACGCCGCCCAGACCGCCCGCTCCACTGTTCGGTCTAAACCACGGGGGTCAAAAGTGACGAGGGCATGGGTGCCCATTGTACTGCTGATTTTGCCGCCGTAGGAACTGGTGATTTGGTGCAATTGTTGAAAATAACGTCCCATAATATGTGCCATATCGTAGGGGAAATTCACCTGGTCAAAGGTTTCCATGCCTTTTAGCACCGCATAAAGCAGGACTAATTCCTGTTCGGCCACCCCTTGTCCCCCCATCAGTTGTCCATCCACCAGGTCTAAATCCTGGTGATCCATTACCAGACGACGAATGGTGACATCCCCGGTAATTTTGGTCTGACAGGCCAAGCGCACATGGATGGGAAATTGCAGTTTTTGCGCCAGGGCTTTTTCCGCCCGGGTGGGAGGGCTACAGTTTTTTATCCCCTCTAAAATCAAGACCCGACAGGTCGAACAGTAGGCTTGGCCACCACAGGCGTGGGTGTGGGGAATGTCCTGCGCCAGCAAAGCAACCAGCAAGGTTTCAGAGGGCTGAACCGGGATCGTTTGCTGTTCAGGTTGGACGGTAAGCTGGGGCATAAATGGGTTCTCCTGGTGGGGTGGCTCAAGGGAGATACGCTACACCCAGGTCATTGGATGGGCGGCGGCATCAGCGGACGTTTCTTTTCCCAAAGCTGATGGTGTCCTTGGTGATGTCATCCCACGCAAAGGTATAGACTTTGCCATAAACTGATAGTATTTCTGGCCTGTCGCCGTGACCGATACTACCCTTGCTGGCCGTTATCACATTCTCAAACCCCTGGGCAGTGGTGGGTTCGGACATACGTTTTTGGCTGAAGATTTATTTTTACCCGGCCATCCCCGCTGTGTCGTGAAGCAACTCCAGCCCCAGTCCACCAATTCCCAGGTGATGGAGGTGGCGCGGCGGTTATTCAACCGGGAAGCGGAGATTTTGTACCAATTGGGTTCGACGGTCAGCCGTATTCCCCATCTGATGGCGCACTTTGAACAGGACAAGGATTTCTACCTGGTGCAGGAATTTGTCGAGGGGCACGACCTCAGCCACGAACTTACCCCCGGCACAAAATACCCGGAAGTCTGGGTGCAGCAACTGTTGTTGGATGTGTTGGAGGTGCTGAGCCAAGTCCATCAGCGCAGTATCGTCCACCGGGATATTAAACCCGCCAATCTGATGCGCCGTCAGTCCGACCAGCACATTGTCCTGATTGATTTTGGGGCGGTGAAGGAGGTGGGTTCCCTCATCGCCGATGGGAAGGGGGACACCGCCATCGGCACCCAGATTGGCACCCGGGGCTATATGCCCATCGAGCAATTCCGGGGGCAACCCCGCCTGAGTAGCGATGTGTATGCGGTGGGGGTGGTGGCGATCCAAGCCCTAACGGGTTTGCCCCCCAGCCAGATGGAGGACTACGACACCGGCGAATTGAAGTGGCAAGCCTACGCCCAAATTAGCCCAGGGTTGCAAACAGTGCTGGAAAAAATGGTGCATCCCGACTGGCGGCAACGCTATCCCAGTGCCGTGGAAGCCCTGCGCGCCGTCCAAGAACTCACCACCGCCTCCAGCGCCAGCGTTACCCAACCCCTGACCCCAACCGTACCCCCGCCGGTGGCTCCCACGGTTGCCCTGACCCAGCCCAGTCGTCCGGGTGTTGCGCCCCAACCGCCACGCTCCCGGGGTTTACCGTTTATCTTCTGGTTGTTTGGCGGCTTGGGCTTTTTGGGATTAGCGTTTATCGGCTTAATTTTCGTGGTGGCCATTACGGATGAGACCCGGAAGCCCACGCCTGAACCCACCCCTTCCCCCGTCCCCACCGCCCAAAACAACCAATCCCCCCGCCCGACCCCGCCTGCTCCAGAACCGCCCAACACCGGCGACCTCTTCGGTGCCATAGCCTACAACAATGAGGATGGCTCCTACGGGTATGGGTTTAATTTCCCTGACCGAGCCGGAGCGGAAGCCCGGGCGATCCAAGAATGTGAACAAGCCGCTCGGGGTAAACCCTGTAAAGTTTTGGTCTGGTTCCGCAATGCCTGTGGTGCCCTCGCCAAAGATGGGCGCAACAATGCGGGCAGTGGTTGGGGCGAAACGCAGGAACTCGCCCAAAAAGAAGCGGTGGCCTCCTGTCGGACGGTTGGTGGGGCGGATTGCGCCGTGGTGGAAACCGTCTGTAGCAAGTAACGCCCGAACGTAACCCCCTGTGTGTATGATTGAGGACGCACCCTGCGAGAACAGCCCATGCGAATTTTGTTTGTGGCCGCCGAAGCCCATCCCATTGCCAAGGTGGGGGGTATGGCCGATGTGGTGGGGGTTTTACCCAAGGTCTTGAAACAGCTCGGTCATGATGTGCGGGTGTTTTTGCCCTACTACGGTTTTTTACCCGAAAAATTAACCATCCCCACTACCCCGGTCTGGCAGGGGTACGCCATGTTTCAGTTTTTTCAAATCTATGAAACCCGCCTGCCCGATAGTGATGTGCCCCTGTATCTCTTCGGCCATCCGGCCTTTTTGCCCAAACGCATCTACCACGGCGAAGATGAAGACTGGCGCTTTACCCTGTTTGCTAATGGGGCGGCAGAGTTTTGCTGGAACTACTGGAAACCCGATATTATCCACTGCCATGACTGGCACACGGGCATGATCCCGGTCTGGATGCACCAATCCCCCGACATCACCACCGTTTTTACCATTCATAATCTGGCCTACCAGGGTCCCTGGCGGTGGAAGTTGGAGGGCATGACCTGGTGCCCCTGGTATATGCAAGGGCATAACGTGATGGCAGCGGCGGTACAATTTGCCGACAAAGTTAATACGGTTTCCCCCAACTATGCCCAGCAAATTCGCCTACCGGAGTACGGGGAAAAATTGGATGGTTTACTACGATTTTTAGGGGATAAAGTCACCGGGATTTTGAATGGCATTGACCCGGATATTTTTAATCCCGAAACCGACCCCCACATTCCCCAGACCTTCAACGCTGAGACGCTCGACCTCCGGCTGGCAAACAAGCTGGCTTTGCAAGAAGAAGTCGGTTTAGAGGTAGATAGGAATAAATTTTTGGTGGGGATGGTCACCCGTTTGGTGGAGCAGAAAGGCTTGGATTTACTCCTGCAAATGCTCGACCGATTTTTGGCCTATACGGATACCCAGTTTGTGGTCATGGGTACCGGCGAACGGTATTACGAAACCCAGTTGTGGCAGGTGGCTTCTCGGTATCCAGGGCGGGTGTCGGCGCAGATTTTATTCAACGACCCCCTGTCTCGCCGGTTGTACGCCGGGAGCGATGCGTTTATCATGCCCTCCCGCTTTGAACCCTGTGGCATTAGCCAGATGATTGCTCTGCGCTACGGTTCGGTGCCGATTGTGCGGCGCACCGGCGGGTTGGTGGATACGGTCATACACCATGACCCCCTCACCCAAACCGGGAATGGCTATTGTTTTGACCGCTACGAACCTTTGGATTTTTACACCTGCATGGTGCGGGCGTGGGAAGGGTACCATTACCGGCGGGAATGGCGAGCACTGCAACAGCGGGGGATGGCGGCGCGCTACACCTGGGAGCAATCGGCGCGGGAATATCATGCGTTGTACAATTCTATCTACGGTCTGCCCCCCACCCACGGCCTGCCTGAACCGGCGGTACCGGCGCAAGAACCCGTGGTGTTGGCTTAAGGATGCTTTGCCTGGTGGGGGTGTTTCATATCCTCAGGGCGCACATAGACCAACCGAGTCCCCAGATGGATACCTGCCGCTGCTAAAGCCGGTTTGAGCCGTCGCCGGTATTCCCGTGCCACCTTGCGGTACACCCCGGGAGCGGTTTCAAAACGCACCCCGACCGTAAACCCATCGGCATCCAAATCCTCTACCCCCCGAATTTCCGCCGCCACGATCTGCGCCCCCCAAAACGGGTCGGCTTGCATCCCCTGGGCAACCTGCAACAGGACGGCGCAGGTGCTATCAATGTCCGCTTCGTAGTCTATGTAGATGTAAAGTTTGTGGCGTGCCCAGTCCTTGGACAGGTTTTGCACCAGGCGAATTTCCCCGTTGGCCAGGGTAATCAATGCTCCCTGGCGATTCCGCACAGTCGTACTGCGTAGATTGAACTTTTCCACCCGCCCGAAGGTATCATTCAGCAGGACAAAATCCCCCAGGGCGAACTGGTCTTCTAATAAAAATAACGTGCCATAAATCATATCCCGCACCAGGGTCTGGGCTCCCAAGGACAGAGCCAACCCCACAATGCCCGCCCCTGCCCAAAAAGGCATCAGGGGCACCCCGTAGACTTGGGCTACCACCACCAGCGTTAGTACCAGCAACAGCAATCCCAGAACCGTTTTGAGAATCGGGGCAAAACTATTGGCGCGCAACTGCCACCGTTGCATGGCACTGGGGGCGAGGGAACGCCGGTGTACCCAACGATCCAGACTGCTATCAATCACGATCCCCCCGTACTTAATCACCAAATTCAAACTCAGCAACCACACCAGCACCCACGGCTGTTGGACAAACACCCGCTGCAACCCCCGGGTATAGGGCCACCATCCCAGCAACCCAATCAGCCCACCCATCCACATCCCCAGATGCAGGGTGCGTAGGATGTTCAGGTAGAGGTCAAGGCGGGCAATCGCCCGGTCGTAGTGGATGACCTGCAGGCGCATGGTTTGCGTAGCGGCGCAGTCCGCCAGGGACACATCCTCAGGTTCCGCATTGCTACAGCGTTCCATGAGGTTTTGGGTTGCCTGGGCTTGCGCCATGCGTAACTCCCATTCCCGTTGGTACAAGCGTTTTTGCCCCCAGGACAACCCCATACTCACCAACCCCAGCACCCCCAAACCCAGGATAGTTCGCCCCGCTTGGGTGAATAAAAAAGTCGGTTGCCGTTCTCGATAAGCTTGAATGAGGGCTTTTTCTACTGTCTTGGCGACATGGGTTTGGGTTTCTGCAAAGCTAAACCCACTCAAGCGGGCATCACTTTCCGCCAGGGTGAACAAGGGACGCTCCCGGAGATTTTGCCCGTCCGCTAGGGTGATCACCACCGTACCATTGGCCTCGGGACGAATATGGGTTTGCAAGCTATCCGGGTCAAAGCCCTGGTGCAACACCTCATGCAATTGCTTCTGGATCACCTGCGCCCTGCGTACCACCGGCAGAGCTTCCCCCGGCATTAGGTTCATCCCCTGGGCTGGTTCGCCGGTCACCCAAAAGAGGATTTCACCATCCAGCCGCACCGGCGCAAAGGGAATGTTTATCTCCACGGCTGGTGTTGAGGTCTGGGCAAGGCCGGGGTACATCCAACCTAAACTGCACATTAAACCCAGGATGAATCCGAGCCAAGCGCTCAAGGGCATGGTCAAGCGTTTGTGATTTGTAAATTCAATTTAGCAAGTAAACTGGGGGCGTTCCCGTTGCCCCAGTGTCCACCTGGGGGATGGTAGAATAACATTCCATGCGTCCTTAGTTCAGTTGGTAGAACGTCGGTCTCCAAAACCGGATGTCGGGGGTTCGAGTCCTCCAGGACGCGTCAAAGTAAATGACCAAATTGACCTGTCAATCCCTCTGGATAGCCCGGTTTAGAAATACTTACTTTTTCAAATGTCGTCTAATTGGTTCTGATTCCGGCTAATTTTCTTCCATTTTTTTAGTCAAGACTGCATTTACCCCCGGACAAGGCGGGTGTAGTCAGTCACCTGATTGTGCAAGAATTGGGTGGTGCATATATTTTTTGAGAAGGACTCCCGTGACACCCCCCAAACCCCGATGGACAAATGACCCCACACCTGCCCCTCAAGGACAGGCGGAACGGGTATTGGTGGATTACCCCCGGTGCAAAGCCAAGCTAAAAACCAGCCCCAAGGGGACGCAATACTGCCCCCGCCATCAGTGCAGATGGCCGAATAGCCCCCCGGCCACCCCCGCCAAACCCCAACCTATTGGCGGCATCAGCCATGAGACATTTTTCCTATTTTTCCTGTTACCGTCCGTCTCTCTGGTGGGGATGTTTTTGCTTGCCAATTATGAGCAACGGCCATACCGCCCGTCCGTCACCAGCACCCAACCCGCACCGCCAAAAAGCGAATGGGAGAGGGAGAAAGAAAACCGACAAGAAAAGCTGAAATATGACAGGGCTAAACGTGCGTGTGGCATCGGTGAGCGCATTAGCACGGCACAGATAGAGTGCTTCTATCAAGAATATCAGCGTCAACCTTAACCCATCGCCCGCTTGCGGTAACTGTCCCTGGCGGTTTCCGCGTTGATATAGCGGCTATAGGTGCTGAGTAGCACGGCGGGGGAATGGCCGCACCACCCAGCCACCTCTGGCACAGAGAAGCCCAACCGCACTACCCCCCGCACGACATACGCATAGCGAAGCGTCCGGGGCGGGAAATGAATGCCCAGCCTGCGGTACGCCTGCGACACTTGCCCCGATAGCTTCTTGTAATTGTGCGCCGTCAATTGGGGCATCGCATAGCCCGCGCTCAGCAACCGCTCCGGCCACTGGTAGGGAAGGGGGTAAACCACCCGCCCGCCGGTTTTGCCCTCCGACACACGGCACAAAAACACATTCAATTCGTTGTCAAAAATCAGTGTGGAAAACATTGGCTCATGCGCCCGCAATCCGTAGCACAGTTGCAGACAAAACCAGCCGTACCAGATGGATCGCCCCCGCAACCCCTCGGCAATTCCCATCAGTTGATCATCCGTTGGAATATGTAACGCCTGGGTTTTTGCCGGGTTGTAGGTGCCCTGGTAGGGGGACAAGTCCCACGTTAGCCCTGCGAATCTGGCAAGGGCACCCCACACCTGACACGCCTTTTTGCGGCTTTTGGTATGTGCCTGATACTTGAGAATTGCCTGCAACGCCGTCTCCAGACGCATTTCACCGTCAATATAAAATCGCCCATAATGCATATCCCAGGTGTCTGGCCTGATCCCGTCCGATTGGATTTTGTGCTTACGAAATTCTAAAACCCAGTCCTGCACCCGCTTTTCGCCGTGGATCACCTCCCTATGTAAACCGTTTTTGTACTAGGGCGGCTGACAATTCCAAAGCCTTGCCCAGCGCATAATCCAAACCCATCGGGGTACATTTCACCCCCAAGCTAATTTGTTGCTGGTGGGGGGGACGTAGCCCCCGCCTATCGGGTAGCACCGCCACTAGATACAACGACTGCCCCCGCAGTATCACCCGGACGGGATGCCCCTTTAGTTTCGCCTGTACCTTGCCCAGCGCATCCATTAAAAAGTTGCCTTAAAGTTGCATTAAATTATGGCACCATATGACACCGTATGGCACCGTATCATGGTGTCACACAGTGCCATATGTCATTACGGGCAATTGGCTAAAATGGCTCTAGTATTAAGTTTTCGGGGGATGGGCGGTACTGGGATCGAACCAGTGGCCACCTGCTTGTAAGGCAGTTAATGTACCCGCATGGATAGGGGCTTACAGGCTTACACCCAATGGGGTTACATCCAAGTTACACCCAATCCCCCAAATTACTGCGCTTGGAGTAGTGCGGCCACGGCGGGGGCAATTTCTTTAATTAAGGGCGCAAAGATGACGGCAGCTCCGGCGGTGACAACGATGGTAGTAGCCATCCGTACCATCCCATCCAAGCCCTTCTGATAAGCGGTCAATTCGACTTCTAGCTTCTCCACCTTGCCCTCCAAAGTGGACAACCGGGCGTTAATGCTACGCAGTTCGGTAATGACATCCGCCAGGGTAGCCGCCAATGTCTCTAGGGTGGTAGGTTCTTTGGATTGCATAAATCAGGACTCCGTAGGTAATTCAAGTGTACCCCCGCCGGGGGCGGGGGCATGGATGGGGGTTAGTTCTCCCAAGGCTCCCCGGTGGGATTCTCCAGGTCAAAATCGTCACCCATGGCGGCGTTCCAATCTTTGATGAATAGGCGCATGGTTTCCAGGTGTTCGGGGCATTCGCCATTGATAGCACCGGCCACCATTACCATCCGTTCCCGGAACGCACCCCAACTTGACCCGTTGGCGGCTAAGGCGGCATCCACCAAGGGGAAAATCACCCCATCTTGGTTCAGACACTGCGAGCCTACTTCCAACAAATTGGCGCAGGCTTGCCCAAGGTCAGTCCGTTGGGTCAAACTGAC
>CAYZTU010000021.1:0-53332 GCA_964481635.1 uncultured Synechococcus sp. | reverse complement strand
CATCTCTGCATTTTACGCCGCAGAGCGGCGGGGAATTGACCCGCAGAGATTAAATCAAAATTCTCCGGGATTGGAGTCTGGGCAAAAATGCTATCCAGGCTATTCTCTCCTTCAAAACTGACTAATCTGTTGACACAAATGACCCGAGGGTGTTCCTCATAGCGTTTCATGAGTTCCTGATAACGTCCAGGGTTAGCTTCAATCTGAATGGAATACCAACCTTTTTGATTGATTAATGTATGGGTATTGCTCAAGGTAAACCCATCCCCCGCCCCAAATTCCACACAAAAATAATCCTCCTGTTGGGGCAGGATTTCAAAGATTTTGGCAATAATTCCATCTTCACCATATTGTGAGGTGATATTGTGGACATAGGAATTTAACCAATCATTCTCTAAGGGCGGGTTAACCATAGTTTTTTGTTCGATGCCAACATGACATCCACTAAAGCATGGGTTTGGGTGTTACTGTCAAGGTTGAATTGACCATCCGTTATGCCTGGGTATAGGCTTAACGACAAAGCCATGGTTGGAGCAATCACAATGGATTTCGCCCTTTTGCAGACCGAGCGCATCCAACTCCACTACGGGGTACAGTTTCCGGCGGCCACCGCCGTTGCCCTAGCGACACCCCAGGCGGACTATCGCCACACCGCCCTGACGTGGCATCCGACCTGGGCGAGTTTTATCAGTACGGAAATTGCCGCTACTACCCCTTTTGTGGTTGCCCTCGACCCCTTGGAACTGACCGTTGCCCTGCGAGACCGGGACGGTACCGTACTCACTTCTCTGCCCTTGCTCGGGCAAACCCTGGCGACGGGCTTAGCCTGGTTGCAAACCGCCGTGACCCATCTGGGAGCCGAGGGGACAAAAATTCGTTGGATCAGCTATCCCCCCGATGATTTCCCAGATCATCCTTTAGCGCATGGGGCAGAATTTACGGTGGGACAACCGGCGGTCAGACAGTTTTTGGTGGACGACTACGCCCTGACCCAAGCCTATTTGACCAACCTGGCTCAGGTGTACCCCCAAGCCACTGCGCCGGTGATTTGGCCGCACCATTTTGACCTGGCGACGCTGATTCCTGTGGGTGCGGGGACGGGCGAGGCCGGTGCCTCGATTGGCGTGGGTTTATCCCCCGGTGATGGGAGCTATGGGGAACCCTACTGGTATGTCAGCCCCTGGCCCTATCCCCAAGGGGAATTACCAACCTTACCCGCCCCGGCAACCTGGCATACTCACGGGTGGGTGGGGGCGGTGTTACGCCGTAGTCAGTTGCCTAACCCCATCCAAGTGCCGATGCTTGGTGCTTTGGTCGAGGCGGCGGTGGCAATCTGTGAAACTTTGCTCTAGGGAACCTCTATTAATGGGCTACGCCGAGCAAACTAATGTCGCACAGCGACACGCAGGCTATCAGGCATAGCGGTTGCAGGGGGGTGCCCCCCGTCCCTAGTCTTGCAGAACACGGTCTCCAGAACATGGGTTGCTAAAATTGGTTGACAAATTTTCTGAGATTGCTATATTTCCAACGAGCCATAAGAATTAGAACAAAGTTAATTCATGAGCGTTGCGTAAAAGGGTACCAGTCATGTGGCGAGAAATTTCCGGTGGAGTAACCGCTCCCCAAGGCTATCGGGCGGGGGCGGTGCGGGCAGGGCTAAAACCCTCCGGGGCGTTGGATTTGACCCTCATTTACTCAGAAATCCCCGCCGTGGCCGCCGGAGCCTTTACCACGTCGCAAGTGCGGGCGGCCTGTGTCACCTATTGTCAAGAGCAACTCCAGACCGGACAACCCATCCAGGCCATCGTCTGCAATGCGGGGCAGGCCAATGCGGCTACCGGCCTTCAGGGTTGGCAGGATACTTGCACCACAGCAACGGCATTTGCCCAGGAGCTGGGGATAGCATCCAACCAAGTTTTGGTGGCTTCTACCGGGGTGATTGGCCGCTTGATTCCCATGGACAAATTGGTGGGGGCGATTCCCGATTTACTGGCCGTAACCACCCACGACGGGGGTGATCTAGCCGCCCAGGGGATTCTCACCACGGATTTGGTGACCAAAACCATCGCCCTAGAAAGCACGGGGTTAAACCCGCCCATCCGGGTCGGTGGCATCGCTAAGGGTTCGGGGATGATTCACCCGGATATGGCGACCCTGCTGGCCTTTGTCACCTGTGATGCCCCGGTAGAACCCCAGCTTTGGCGTAATTTAGTCCAACAGGCGGTGGCGGCTAGTTTTAATCAAATCACCGTGGACGGGGACACCAGTACCAACGATATGCTTTTAGCCCTGGCGAATGGGGCAGCCGGGGGCAAAACCATCCAGGCCGACGACCCCAGGGCGGCTACCCTGGGAGCCATGCTCACGGAAGCCTGTATCCAACTGGCGAAAAAAGTGGCACGGGATGGGGAGGGGGCGACCTGTCTCATCGAAGTGCAGGTGCGGGGGACGGCAACGGATGCAGCCGCTCGGCAGATTGCCCGTACCATTAGTGGTTCCCTGTTGGTGAAATCGGCGGTGTTTGGCCGTGACCCCAACTGGGGGCGGATTGCAGCGGCGGCGGGGCGGGCGGGTGTACCGTTTAACCCGGATGACCTGGCGATTGACCTGGGAACCATTCCTCTGATGCGTGCTGGGCAACCCCTCCCCTTTGACCGGGAAGCGGGGAAACAATACCTGCACTCCGACCCGGTGATGATCCAGGTGCAGGTGGGGAATGGCTCAGGGGTGGGGTGCGCCTGGGGCTGTGACCTGAGTTATGATTATGTGCGGATTAATGCCGAATACACCACTTAAAGAACCCGGATGGGTTGTTTTTGCAAATGGGCTAATAACCCCGCACAGGCATCCATAAGTAAGTCCAACACCAATTCAAACCCCTCGGTACCGCCGTAGTAGGGGTCAGGTACTTCCTTGTGGCGATGGGTGTGACAAAATTCACACATCATTTTGACCTTGTGCTGATAGTGATTCTCCGGGTCTTGTTCTAAAACATCCCAGTAGTTCTGCCGATCCATGGTTAAAATCAGGTCAAAATTCTCAAAATCCGCCCGTTGAAACTGCCGTGCCCGACTGGTGAGCAAAATACCCCGTTGCTTCGCCGCCAATTGCATTCGTTCATCGGGGGGACTGCCCTGGTGGTAGCCAATTGTCCCCGCCGAATCACAGAGATATTGATTCCGCAAATTCTGTTGTTGGAGTAGATGATTCATAACCCCCGCCGCTGCCGGGGAACGGCAGATGTTGCCCATACAAACAAACAGAATTTTGGTCGGGGGATGACTCATGGGTGATGAACGCAAAAACAGTCTTAATGTAACAAACTTGCCCCCAAACCCGCTAAACTGAGCATTGGTTCATCAGGATGAAGGCGTATGGCGGCAGAAATGTATCTTGGCCAGCAGGTGCGGGTGTGCTGTTTGAAAGACCGGGTCGGCTCCGAGGTCGGCCAAAAGCTAGGTCAGGTGGGCGTGGTGAGCGATATGCGAGTCGTGGATGGTAAGGGGATCGGCCTAATTGTGCGGTTCAATGACCAAAGCCAAACCTGGTTTTTCCCAGAAGAACTGGAACCCGTCTTCAAGTTGAACTGATGGCGCGCATCCTTACCTGGCTAGGGCAAGCGGGGCAACGGGCGCAGGTGGTCGGGGCGGTCGCCCGCTGGTTTGCCCAACGACAACGGCGGGTACTGGTGGTGACGCATTGCCCCAACCCGGAATTGGATCAGGAATTGGGGGCGGTGTTGACCCCAGAACCCCAAGCGGTCAGCCCCGGTATCCAAGCAGTACAAATCCAAGCGATTGTATTACTTGAACAACTCTGGGAAGAACTAAAAGCCCTGGAAGCCCGTTATGTGAAATCCCCCTTTTTTCGGGATGTGTATGGGCAGGAATTGAGTGTCTTTCCGGGTTTAGATAGTTTATTAACGCTCAATGCCCTGCGAAACTATCGCCAAAATGAGCAGTACGATGTGATTTTATATGACGGAGCTAATGACCGGGAAACCCTGCGGATGATGGGGGTGCCCACTCTGGCGGATTGGTATTATCGGCGGTTTAGCCAGGTGTTTGCCGCCTCGGAATTTAGCCGCAACGTGTCCCCCTTTCTCAGCCCCTTGTTGGGGGCGATGTTTACCAGCGGCTGGGAAAACCAACCCCTAGAGCAACCCCAACGGTTATTGGAAGATTTGTTCCGCCAGGGGCAAGCCTTGGTGAATGACCCCCAAGCCCTGTGTGCCTATTTGGTCACAACCGACCAACCCGCCGATGTGCAGATGGGGCGCTGGTGGTGGGGCAGTGCCCAGCAGGTGGATGTGCGGGTACAGGGAGTGCTATTGACCGCTGGGGAAGCGGGTACCCTGGGGGAACGGTTTGCGCCGTTGCCGGTGGGAACGGTGGGGAATTTATTGGACTTTGACCAACTGACTCCGGTGCCGCCCCCCTTAGTTTTGGATGTGGAAGCCAAACAAATTCAGTTATTTTTGCCCGGATTTCATAAATCCCAGGTTAAACTCACTCAGTATGGGCCGGGTTTAACGATTGAGGCGGGGGATCAACGGCGTAATATCACCCTACCGAGCCAGTGGCAGGGCAAGAATATCACCGGTGCCCGCTTCCATGAACCCTATCTAACGATTACATTTTAAGTATGGTGTACGGGGGGAACTATGGGGGACGCAGACCAACGGCCAACCAACCCACCGCCAGAAGATTCCGGGGGTGCGCCCGCACCGGGGGAATTATCCGCTCCGCCACCGGAACCGGCATCTATTTCGCCCGATTTGGGGGCTAATTCCTTAGAGTCTAGCCAGCCCTCGTCCGTAGCACTGCCTAATATCCCGGAGTTAGAAGATCAGCCGGTCAACCTATCTCCTGAGTCACAAGCGTTATCCGATCATCCATTCGGAACATCAGCCAGCCTGCCTGGATTAAGTGATCATTCCTTGGGGTTGGGAGATCATTTGCCCGAGCCAGAACCTCAGCCCGAAGAAGCATTACCAGATATACCGGCATTAACCGATACGCCCCCGGAACCAGAAGCGACTCCGCCCGAATTATCCACCGAAGCAACCACCACGACTCCCCAGTTACCCGTGCCGCCAACGCCCTGGCAGCGTGCCTGGCGGAATGCCCCCCGCCCCCAAAAATGGACGCAACTCAAACGTCCCCAGACCTGGCCGCTGTGGTTGTTGGGGTTGGGAACCCTGGCGTTGGCCTACCTGGTGGTGCTCACGAGTTTTTATTGGGTGGGGCAGTTGGGGAGTCAGATATTGTTTTTTGTCCTGCGCTACTTTACCTGGGTGCAACCGCCGGTGTGGATTACGGTCGGGGTTCTCTGGCTCTGTCTCACGTTTGCACCTTGGGTACTGCGGTTGACATTACGGCGACTGGGAACCGGACGCTCCCTCACCTGGGCGGAATTGAGAGAAAATTTCCCGGAAACCGCTCAGTTACTGCAAAAATTCAGTGCCGACCGGGGTTGGCCGCAGGTGCGGCTGTGGTGGCTGGAAAGTCCAGTGCCGGTGGTGTGGAGTTTTGGCTGGTTGCCCCGGGCGCAGTGGTTGGTGCTGAGTGCTGGGGCGCAAGCGGCTCTGAATGACCGGGAATTACAGGTTTTGGTGGCAACGGAGTTGAGTCGCCGGTTGCTGGTGCGTTTACCCCTGGGGCGGACGGCGGTGTTTTTGGGGTTGGGGTTGTTAACGGGTTTAACGTTATTATTACAAATTCCTTACTTGATATATCTACATTTAGCCCAACTTGGGGAACGCTGGCCGCGCATTAGCTGGGTGACGGGCACCGTGTCCTGGTTATTTTACGGGGTGTGGTGGTTTTGGCGGTGGGCGGGGCTGGGGTTCGCCCGGGTGGTTACCTTGTATGCCGACCGACGGGCGATGCAGTTGGTCTCTGACCCGAATGGTTTGGCACGGGCGATTTTGAAATTGAATGTGGCGACGGCGCAGGTGCTTCAGGAAAAGGGCGGTCTGCCCCATCTGTACGATATGTGGGAATTACTTTTGCCCGTGCATCCCCGTTGGGGGGTGTTTTTGGGGACGGTGCCCCCGGAAATTCCCTGGGAGCAGGTGTTGCGTCCCCGCTGGCCTTGGCTGAATTTGTCCCTGGCGCAGGCGGATGTGACCACCCGGTTGGTTTATCTGATGCGGGTGGCGCAAACCTGGAGCGTGCCCCCGGAGGTGAGGATTGCCGAGCGGGAACCCCTACCCTGGCGGCAACAGGCTCTGTATCTGGCTCCCTGGTTGGGGTTGGGGGCGGGTTGGGGGCTGGGCTGGTTTGTGGGATTACTCATGGGGTGGATTTTGTCCCAGCCGGATCGGTGGGTAGCGATTGCCTTGGCCTGGTTGGGTTGGGGGTGTGGGACGTTGGTGCGGGTTAATTTCCTGTACCCTGACCTGCCCCGCACCCGCCCGGAAGCGGAACCGGATGTGGTGCAGGCGGTGACGGTGGCAGCCTATTCCCCAGCCTACGGTCAACCCCAGTACTGGCAGGGGCAACTATTGGGGCGTTTAAGTTGGGACAACGCCCTGGGGCAGGATTTGTGGCTGGCGACCCGCTATGGCACCATCCCTTTGCATTACCAACCCTCGCCCAGTTACCTGCGGCATCTGTGGTTGGGCAGTCGCCATCCGATGCGGTTGATTGGCAAGCCGGTGGCGGTGCAGGGCTGGTTGCGGTGGGGGGCGACCCCCTGGCTGGATGTGGAGCAGATTGAAACCCGGCAGGGCAAGAAAACCAAGGGCGGTCATCCGATTTGGGCAACCCTCGCCGCCTTTGCCGCCATTGCCATCGGGGTGTATATCCTGGGTTTTGTGGGGGTGAGTTGGCAAATTTTTACGCCGACCGAATCCATCCCGGATTTGGGTTCGTAACGTTTATAGATGCACCAATGAAGTGGGCGCAATTTCTAACTCATTGAATTGATCCATCTATATCCCCCATTCAGGAGCAAATGACCATGATTTCTGGAACCTTAGGGCGTTGGTTGGTTGGTGGTGCGATGCTGATTTCCCTCGGTGGTGCGCCGGTCGGGGTAACCCCCGGCTTTGCCCAAGCCACCCGCCAAGGTATGTTTGTGAAAGCGGAACATCCCACCCAAGGAACCGCAAAAATTGTCAGCGAAGCGGGCAAAACCTTCATCGAATTTGATCAAAAATTCAAAACCGATGCGGGTCCCGATTTGGTGGTGATTCTCTACCGCCAGGGCACGGTGCCAATTGGGGGGTTGCAGGCGCAAGATTACGTCAATTTGGGGCGATTGCAAAAGACCCAAGGGCAACAACGCTATGCAGTACCCGCCAACGTGGATGTCAGTCGTTACCAGTCGGTGGCGGTGTGGTGCCGACAATTTAACGCCACCTTCGGGTTCGCCAAGCTGTAGGGACAAGCCCTGGCGGTACACTGGAGGGTATGAAATTTTTTTCCCCCAGCGCCACCGACCAGGAATTGTTCCAGGGCATCCAGCAGGGTCGTTCCCAAGCCATGGCTCTGCTGTACGAACGCTACGGTAAACTGGTGTATTCTTTGGCATTGCGGGTGTTGCAGCAACCCCAGGAGGCGGAGGATTTGACCCAAGAGGTGTTTACGACGCTGTGGCACAAGGGGGGCTACAACCCCCAACGGGGTTCCCTGGCCACCTATTTCGCCACCCTGACCCGTTCCCGGGGGATTGACCGGTTGCGGATGCGTCAATCCCGGCTTCGGCTGGCGCAGCGGTGGGGTGCCGGGGAATTGGCTCCGGTGGCATCGGAATTGTTGGAGCAGGTGAGTGTGCAGGAACGGCAGGAGCGGGTACAAGCGGCTTTGGGGCAATTAGAACCCGACCAACGCCAACTACTGGAACTGGCCTACTACCAGGGTTTGACCCAAGCCCAGATTGCCGAACAGTTAAATTTGCCCCTGGGCACGGTGAAAACCCGTACCCGCTCCGTCCTGTTAAAACTCCGAAAATTGTTGCAGGATCAAATATAGAGCGATCACTAACCCATGAACGACCCTACGGAAGAATTATTGGCCGGACTTGTCCTGGAAGACCTATCGGCACAGGAGTGGCAGGAGGTGGCATCCCAGGTCGCCACTAACCCGGCTTGGGAACAGGAACTCACGGAACTGCAAACGACCTGGCACAGTTTGGCCTACGGTTGCGAATCGGTTTCGCCCCCGCCCGGTCTTAAACAAAAAATTCTCGCAACTGCCCCCGCCCGTCCCCGCCAGTGGTTGTGGGGCATTGCCGTAGCGGGTCTTCTGGGTAGCTGCGCTCTTGGGGCGTTGAACTGGTACACCGGGCGGGAATTACGCCTTGCTCAGCAAGAATTGCGAGTCCAACGGGAGGTGGTGGCGGCTTTGCAGCATCGGGATACCCAGATGGCGACCCTGACCGGCCTGGATACGGCCAAGGGCGCAACGGCACGGGTATTGATGGGGCAGGGGGAAGTGCTGGTGGTGTTTGACCAAAAATTACCGACCCCGCCCAAAGACCAGGTGTACGTGCTGTGGGCGATTACCAAAGATGGCAAAAAACTGGCCTGCGGTAAGTTTATCCCCAACAATAGCGGCGTGATTCGCTGGGCTAATCCCCAATTCATGCCCAATAACCCTAACGTTAAAGCCCTGGCGATTACCCAAGAGCCAAAAATGACCGATGCCCCCACCGGTCCGCTGGTGATGGATGGGTCAACGATCTAGTCTCCCTGATTCCTGCGAGTGCAAAATCCTATGAAGAGAAATTACATTCAGCGGGTACTCAGCAACGCCAATTCCACCATTTCGTCTTGGGGCTGGTGTAGGGAAATTTTAATATCTGGCCCAAAAAAATTGGTTAATTTCGTCTCTTTTTCTTGCCAGGTTTTCAAGGGAACATCCGGGGAATCAAAGGTTAAAACAAGCGTGTAATGGCTGTCCCGAATTTCCTCATGGATGCCCACCAAAACCGGCCATTCCTCATCCGTATCCCCCAACCTTAACCGTTCTAAAGCCGTACCCAAATGCACCTTTTCCCCGTAACGATAGCGGGTGACCTCCTGGCGGATTTGGGTCTGGGTAGGAGTGGCCTGGGCACGGTGCGCCAACACGTCGGGGGCGGTGGGTTGCGTCCAGGACACCGGGGGCAATTCCGCCGCTTTCAAGGCTAACCCGCCCAAAAGGAGGGGAATGCCATAGAAGAAACCCGCAAGATTCAAAGTCGGCATATCGGCGAAATAAGCCCCCAACCCAATCACCGTCAGGATGGAACCGACGACCAAACCCACCCCACCCAGGGGAATCCGTTGCAGTATTTCCGGCATAGTGAAACGTAAACCCCGTAATTTGGATGAACCGTTTATCCCATGTAGATACGAGAATACAGTCTAACACAGGCTTAGCCATAGCCTTTTGCACAGCGGTCGCCGGGAGTTTCTACGCAAGTCCCCGTCTCTGGTTCCCGGTCCTATGGGCATACCAGCGAGATAATTTTCTGCTGGTGCCAATAAATAGAAGTGTCTGGTTGTGATTCCCCCATTTAGGCTCTGCGCCGATGTCTTTAATTTCTCCATCACTTACCTGGAGGTAGGTACTGTACGATTCAAATTTCCAAAATCATAATAGAAATAACACCATGCAAAACTGCGTAATCTCTATGATCACCATACGCAAATCGGCGGAGCGGGGTTTGGCACAAATGGGTTGGTTGACCAGTTATCATACCTTTTCGTTCGGTTCCTATTACGACCCGAATTTTATGGGTTTTGGTGCCTTGCGAGTCATCAATGAAGACCGGGTACAACCGGGGCGGGGATTTGGTACCCACGCCCACCGGGATATGGAAATTATTTCCTACGTTTTATCGGGACAATTGGCGCACAAGGATAGTTTGGGTACCGGTTCGGTGATCGTGCCGGGGGATGTGCAGAAAATGTCGGCGGGGACGGGCATTCGCCATAGTGAGTTTAATCCTTCGGATACGGAATTGGTGCATTTTTTGCAAATTTGGATCACCCCCAATCAAAAGGATTTACCCCCTGGTTATGAACAAAAGAATTTTAGCCTAGCGGAAAAACAAGGAAAATTGCGGCTGGTGGGTGCCATGGACGGACGGGAGGGTGCCCTGACCATTCACCAGGATGTCAATCTCTACGCTTCCGTATTGGCCGCTGGCGAGGCGGTGATTTTGCCCCTGACTCCGGCACGGATGGCCTGGGTGCAGGTTGCCCAAGGGGAGGTCTGGTTGAATGACCAGCTTTTGCAGGCTGGGGATGGGGCTGCTGTACAGTCGGCATCCTTGGTGCATCTGGAAGGAGGTACAGCCGGGGGCGAAGTCCTGGTGTTTGACTTGGCGGCGGGCTAAGGGCGTTCCTGGTGCGACACTGGCGAACTCGATAGAATAGGAGCTAAAGCCCCTACCCCTCGGTTTATGCCTGAATCGGTGACCCATTTGCCCGCCCCCCTGACCACGATCGTGGAACGCCTGCAACGGGCGAACCCCGCCCGGATGAAATACGAACTACTCATCCGTTATGCCCAGAAATTGCCCCCCTTGTCCCCGGCGGCGAAAATTCCGGCCAATCAGGTCAAAGGGTGTACCTCCCAGGTTTGGCTGGTGACGCACCTGGATGAGCAGGGCAAGGTGCAAATCAGTGGGGATGCGGATTCCCAACTGGTGAAGGGGTTGTTGGCGATGCTGGTGCTGGGTTTGGGGGGGGTGACCCCGGCGGAAATTTGCGCCCTGTCACCGGAGTTTATCCAACGCACGGGGTTGGATGTCAGCCTCACCCCCTCCCGGAATAATGGCTTTGTGAATATGGTGAATTTTTTGAAAAAACAGGTGATGGCCTACCTGCCCCGCTCCTAGGGCATCCCCAGTCCCAGGCCGCCCACCCTGCTGGCGGTGGAATTAAACCTAAAGATTTGGGTGACCATAACCCTTTCTTTACCTCAACGTGCTAGATTGCCAATGAAAACCGGCATAGTGATTTCATTTCAACGGACGGTAAAATTCGGTCATAATTTCGTTAGCCCGTATTCTTCTGTCTGTACTATGTCTGCAAAAACTTGAGGAGTGGATTATGCTGAAGCGATTCGGCTTGGCTCGGCGGTGGATGAGTTTTCTGACCCTGTTTCTGCTGGTGGCCGGTGTGACAGCGGCCTGCGATTTTGGTGGTCAGCAGGGGGCGGAATCCGGGTTGCCCATTAGCGGGGAGGCGAGTTTGACGGGTCTGGGGGCTTCCTTCCCGGCACCCTTGTACCAAAACTGGGCGGTGGGTCTAAACCAAGTGCATAGCAATATCCGGGTGGATTACCAGTCCCAGGGGAGCGGGGCGGGGATTGAGAATTTTATTCAGGGAAATGTGGATTTTGCCGCCAGTGATATTGCTATGAAGGACGAGGACATTCCCAAGGTGCAGCGGGGGGTGCTGATGCTGCCCATGACGGCGGGGAGTATCGTCCTGGCCTACAACCTGCCGGGGGTGCAAACGGGGTTGAAGCTGAGTCGGGAAGCCTATGTGGAGATTATGAGCGGGCAGATTCGCCGCTGGAATGACCCGAAAATTGCCGCAGAGAATGCGGGGGTGACCTTGCCGGATCAGGCCATTACGGTGGTGCATCGTTCCGATGGAAGCGGCACAACGGCGGTATTTACCCGGCATTTGAGTGCCATTAACCCCCAATGGAAGCAAAAGTTTGGCGATGGGACGACGATCCAATGGCCGACCACCGGGAATTTTGTCGGTGCCCGGGGCAATGAGGGGGTGACGGCGCAAATTCAACAAACCCCCGGAGCGATTGGGTACATTGAGTTTGGCTTTGCCCGGACAAACAATCTCACCGTGGCGGCTTTGGAGAACAAGGCCGGGGATTATGTCATCCCCACGCCCGAATCCGGGGCAGCGACCCTGGCGGCGGTGGCACTGCCGGAAAATCTGCGGGCATTTATCAGTGACCCGGAGGGCAAAGAGTCCTACCCGATTGTCACCTATACCTGGCAGTTGCAGTACCAGCAACAGCCCGATGCCAACAAGGCAGTCGCCTTGGAGGTCTGGGTCGAGTATGGCTTGAACGAAGGCCAGAAAGTGGCACCGGAGTTGGGGTATATCCCGCTGCCCAAGGTGGTGCGGGAGCGGATTGCCAAGGCCGCTGATACCATGAGTGACAAGTACACCATTACTCTGAAGGAATAGCTGTTATGACCCCAGGCACCGCTCTCCCCGCCGGTCGTTCCCGCTCTCCCCAAGAGCGGTTAATTGACCGTTTGTTTGTCCGTACCACCCTGGGGCTGGCGGTGCTGACTGGGGTTCTCTTGGCCTTTATTGTTTTGGTGATTGCTTGGCGTTCCCTACCGGCGTTACAGCAGTTTGGACTGGGTTTTATTACCGGTTCGGCCTGGAATCCGGTGCCGGGACGGGAGGCTTTTGGGGTATTTCCCATGCTGTATGGAACCTTGGTCAGTTCCATCATCTCCCTGCTGATTGCCGTACCGTTGGGGTTGGGGACAGCTATTTTTTTGAGCGAGGATTTTATTCCGCCCCAACTCCGCATGGTGATTTCTTTTTTGGTGGAGTTGTTGGCTGCCATTCCCAGCGTGGTGTACGGGTTGTGGGGGATTTTTGTGTTAATTCCCCTGATTCAGCCGATGGCGCAGTGGTTGCACGCCAATTTGGGCTGGATTCCCCTGTTTAACACCGAGCCGGTGGGGCCGGGGATGTTGCCCGCTTCTCTGGTGTTGTCCATTATGATTTTGCCGATTATGACGGCCATTTCCAAGGATTCCCTGACGGCCTTGCCCCCGGAGTTGCGGCAGGCTTCCATGGGGTTGGGGGCGACCCGGTGGTGGACGATTTTTCGGGTGTTGATTCCGGGGGCGATTTCTGGAATTGTGGGGGGGACGATGTTGGGCTTGGGCAGGGCGTTGGGGGAAACGATGGCGGCCACCATGCTGATCGGTAATTCCAACCAGTTCCAGGTTTCTTTGTTGGCACCGGCGAATACCATTGCGTCCCTGTTGGCCAACCAGTTCCCGGAGGCGCGGGGGATTCAAGTTTCGGCGTTGATGTATGCCGCTGTTTTGTTGATGCTGATGACCCTGATCGTCAATATCCTGGCCGAGGTGATCGTCAACCGCCTGAAAGCTAAGTACGAATAGGAGGGGGAAAAATCATGACAACAGCAGCCTTAAATGCGCAAGTTGCTGGGCTGGTCAAGCGTCCCCAACTCCGCACTTGGGTGGGGTGGGTGATGACCGGTCTGGTGGGTTTATTCGCCTTGTTGACCGTTATTCCTCTGTTTGCCGTCCTCGGATTCGTTTTGATCCGGGGGATTAGCCGCTTTAGTCTCACCCTGTTTACCCAGTTGCCGCCACCACCGGGATTGTCGGGCGGCGGGTTTGGCAATGCTTTTATCGGCACGATGGTCGTAGTTATTTTGGCGACGTTGATTGCGGTGCCGTTTGGGGTGTTGACGGCGGTGTATCTGTCGGAGTTTAGCAGTACCAAAGCCCAGAAAGAGGTGGCGCGGTGGGTGCGCTTTGGCATCAATGTGTTGGCGGGGGTGCCTTCCATTATTGCGGGGGTGTTTGCCTTTGGCTTGTTTGTGACCACTGGCATTTTTGGGTACTCGGCGGCGGCGGCGGGGGTGGCCTTGGCGGTGTTGATGCTCCCGACGGTGGTGCGTACCACGGATGAAGCCCTGAAAATTGTGCCCCAGGAGGTGCGCTGGGCATCCGTGGGGTTGGGGGCTTCCAACTACTACACGATTTTGCGGGTGGTGTTACCGGCGGCTTTACCTTCGATTTTAACCGGGGTGATTTTGGCGATGGCACGGGCGGTGGGGGATACGGCGGCTCTGATCTTCACAGCCTTATTTTCCAGCTTTTGGCCGCGGGGGTTGTTTGAGCCGATTGCCACCCTGTCGGTGTTGGTGTATAACTTTGCCACGGTGCCCTTCAAACCCCAGCAGGAATTGGCCTGGGCGGCCTCGTTTTTCCTGGTGATGATTATTTTGGTGGCGAGCGTGGCCTCGCGGCTGGTGGTTCGGCGGCAAGTGATGCGTTAGGTTCAATCTACTGGAGGTCTCATGATGGTGAATGGAGCGTCCCCGCAAGGGCAGCCGGTCTTTCGGGTGGAAAATACCAATATCTTTTACGGCAATTTTAAGGCAGTGCGGGATGTGTCCCTGACCATCCCCAAAAACCAAGTAACCGCCTTTATTGGCCCTTCCGGTTGTGGCAAAAGTACGATTTTGCGATGCCTCAATCGCTTGAATGACCTAATTGCTTCCTTCCGTTTGGAAGGGCGGATTACCTACCACGATAAAAATATCTACGACCCGGATATTGACCCGGTGGAAGTGCGGCGCAAAATTGGCATGGTGTTTCAAAAACCCAACCCCTTTCCCAAATCTATTTACGACAACGTGGCCTACGGGGCGCGGGTGATCAATTACAAAGGGGACATGGACGAGTTGGTGGAGCGTTCCCTGAAGCGGGCTGCCCTGTGGGATGAGGTGAAGGATAAATTGAAACAGAGCGGTTTTTCCCTCTCCGGTGGGCAACAACAACGCTTGTGCATTGCCCGCACCATTGCGGTGGAACCGGAGGTGGTGCTGATGGATGAACCCTGCTCCGCCCTTGACCCGATTTCTACCCTCAAGGTGGAAGAATTGATGCACGAACTCAAGACCAACTACACGATTGTGATCGTCACCCACAATATGCAACAGGCGACCCGGGTGGCGGACATGACTGCCTTTTTCAATGCTGAAGCCACGCCCAAGGGTGGTAAGGTGGGGCATTTGGTGGAGTTTGATAGCACCAAGACCATCTTCGGTTCCCCCCAACAGCAGGCCACGATGGACTACGTGAGCGGTCGCTTCGGTTAAGCCCCGGTGCGGCACCAATCGCTCCAGCCCCCCACGTACAGACGACCGGGGGGATAACCCGCCCATTCCAGGGTTAACAAATTCACACAGGCGGTCACCCCGGAACCGCAGTAGCAGATGACTTCCTGGGCAGCTTGGTGGATGGCTTGCCAGCGTTGGGCATAGGGTTGGGGCGGCAACAGTTCCAACCAGGGCAAATTCACCGCTCCCGGAATGTGGCCGCTCACCGGGTCTATCGGCTCCCATTCCCCCCGATACCGGCGGGCTTCCCGGGCATCCACCAGGAGAATCGCCGGGTTGTCCTGGGTAGCTATTACCTCTTCCCGACTGGCAATATACTGATTTTGTACATTAGGCATAAAGTTTCCTGGGCGTGGGGTGGGCAGGGAATCGCTGACAGGATAACCCCCCTGGCGATAGGCATCCCAACCCCCGGCTACCAATGCCACCCGTGGATGTCCCAAATAGCGCAACAGCCACCACAAGCGGGCAGCGTAGGCCAAGTGTCCCTGGTCGTAGGCGATGACCAAGGTGGTGGGGGTCAGACCCATGGCGTTTAATTGAGCAGTAAATGTACTGACATCGGGTAGGGGATGCCGTCCCCCCTGCACACCGATGGGGCTGGATAAATCCCGATTCAAGTCCAGGTAAAACGCCCCCGGAATGTGGCTAGTCTGGTACTGCGCCCGCCCCCAATCCGGTTGCGCCAGGTCAAAACGGCAATCCAGGATGAGTAATTCTGGGTCATCCAGACGGCTCGCCAAGGCCGCCGGGGTGATCAGGTTGGTTGGGGACATGATAAGGTTTTCACAATTCATCCGGGTCTAGCCCCAATTCCCGCAATTTGGCCGCCAACCGTTCTGCCCGTCGCTGTTCCTCGGCTGCCCGTTGCTCCGCCAGCCGAGCCTGTTCCCCCGGCCAGAGCAATAAATTCCCCGAACGGTCCCACCACCGCAACCAGGTGATGTCGTAGCCCATCCGTTCCCCAGGCCACAACCCCAAACCTAAATTCATCGGTGGGAGCCAAAACCGTCCCTGGGCATCGGCAGTCCCCACAATGTACCGTCCTTCCTGCCAATAACGCACGGTTAAATGCCGCCGGTAGGGGTCATAAATCACATACACCGGCACCTGCAAAATCTGCTCATAAAAGTACAACTTGCCGTAGGGAAAAGCATCCCGGGGGGATAACTCATCCCCAGCCGTATCCGAGAGAAATTCCATCACCACCACCACCCCAGCCCCCTCAACGTAGGGCGTATAACTGCGGCGAATCACCCCAGCGGGGAGCGGCTGCACCTGGGGGACATAGAACCAATCCGGGGCTTTCACCACAAATTTCCCGGCCACCACCGCCACTACGCCCATATTAATGGCAACCAGCATCTCCGGTCGTAGCCACCCGGCGGCATCCAGGGCATCATTGAGGGCGTGCGCCAGCAGGGGCTGTTGGATGTTGTCCACCGGGTCATCCGGGAGGAGATAATCCGCCGGGAGGGGTTCCCAGGTGACGGCAGGGGCAAAGACCATAGGGCATCATAAAATCAAAGGGGATGCTTCATTATAAAATTCCCGTCATCAGGGAGTTAAAACATATGAATCGGCAGGTTATCTGGCTACTACTGCTCGGTTTGTGGGTGGGACAGCCGGTGGTTCTCGCCCAGCGGCAACGCCCTTGGGACTATGGACAACGGGCAGATATTCCTACCTTAGAACGGTTATTAACCCGTGCCCGCCAGCAACAACGCCCAGGGGTAGAGGCTTTAATTTTGACCCAACTGGGGGAACGCTACCAACAACAGGGGCAACCGGCGCAAGCCCAGGCCGCCTATCGGCAAGCCCTAGCGCTGATGACCCAGAGTGGCAATCGTTTGGGAGAAACCCGCCTCCTGACCCGCATGGCGAACCTAAACACCGACCCGGCCACCCAGATTAACCTGCTGGAACGGGCGATGGGTTTGGCCTTGAGTTTACCCACCGCAGAGCGCCAAGCCCTGCAAGACCAACTGTTGTCCCGGCTGATCCAGCAGGGTCGCACCGAGCAAGCCTACCTCTGGAGCGATGTTGTGCGGCGGCAGGAGTTACAGGATTTTGGTGAACAGATTCGGGCCAGGATCGGCACCCCGGAGGCCCAAGCCCTGCTCACCCAAGGGCGCACCCTGCGGCAGCAGTGGTTAAAACTCCAACGAACCTACGACCAAGAACCCACCCCCGCCCTCTCGCAGGAATTACTGGCTCTGCAAAAACAACTCGACGGCCTGCAAAAACAACTCATCCAACAATTTCCCCAACTGGCGGATTGGGTGCAAACCTCCCCCCGGAGCTTGCAACGTCTCCAAACCCAATTACCCCCCCAGGTCGCCGTACTCCAACCCGTTCTCCTCAGCGAGGCCAGTGGCGGCAATGTGATTTTATTTGTCGTCACCGCCCAGTCCCTGACCAGCACCCCCGTCCCGGTCAAACCCACGGAACTGACCACCCTGATCCAAACCTACCGGGATCAACTGCAAAATCGCCGCTCCCAGGAATTTCGTACTACCAGTGCCCAACTCTACGACCGATTGATCCGCCCCATTACCGCCCAGTTGCGCCAACAAAACATCACCCATCTTAGCCTGATCGCCACCGACCCCTTCCGCCGCATTCCTCTAGAAACCCTCTACGACCAGCAAAAACAAGAGTACTTAATTCAGCAGTACCCCATCAGTTATCTCACCCGGATTTCCGCCCGCAACCTCAGTAAAAATTCCCCGGCTGGGCTGAAATTACTCGCCCTGGGTAACCCCCACCCCCAGGATGCCCGTGCCCTCCCCGGTTCAGAGCAGGAAGTGCAAGCCATTAGCGAATTGCTAACCGGCAGTACCCGTTATCTCGGCAGCGAGGCCACTCTGGTCAATTTTCAACGTAATGCCATCAACTTTCCCATCTTGCACCTGGCGACCCACGGATGTTTCAAAGATGAAGGCTGCCCTGGGTTGCAAATGGAACCCCATACCCTACTGTTTGCCGACCGCAATTTTCAGGTAGCCGATGTGGCACAACTGCCCTTAAAAAATACGGATTTGGTGGTACTCAGTGCCTGCCAAACCGCTGTCCGCACCGAAGAAAATCGAGCCGAATTAGCAGGGGTTGCCTATTTATTTGAGTTGGCCGGTGCCCGGAGTGTGATTGCCAGTTTGTGGAGTGTGGATGACCAAGCCACCAGCGAACTCATGGTGCAATTTTATCAACAGTTACGTTCAGGAAAGAATAAAGCTATTGCCCTGCAAAATGCAAAGTTATCCCTCATCAATCGCCATCCCTACTATTGGTCACCCTTTATATTACTCGGGGATTTTGATTAGGCACCAAACCCTCACATCAGAAGGGTATCTCTATCAGTAGGCTACGCCGAGCAAGTTAACAGCAATAGTGGTCGCAGGGGTGCTCTCTGCCGCAGGCATTCCCCCGTCACAGAAGCACCTGCGGTGTCGGGTTCTCTGGCTACGCCACGCAAGCTAATGTCCTACGGACACGCAAGCTAATGTCCTACGGACACGCAAGCTATCAGAATCTTTGTTCGCCAGTCAGACAGTATTGCTATGGCTCTCTAATCTCTTTAATACAAGAATTTTATCCGATTTTCTGTATAAACGAAATTTAGACAAAACGGGAATAGAACCCAAAAACCCATAAAACTCGAGGGGAAAACCGGTGTATACTAAAAATTATCATTTTGCCGCAAAAGTAGCCGTGGAATTGTCCTGCAAAATCGAGTATGCTCTCCTGGCACTGATGGCTCTGGCCGATGGTTTTGGTCAGGATGAACCCGTCCAAATCAGCCAAATTGCCCAAGACCAAGCCATCCCTGACCGTTACTTGGAGCAACTCCTGGCCGCCCTGCGCCGGGGCAACCTGGTGCGGAGCCAACGGGGGGCGAAGGGTGGGTATTTTTTGGCCCGTTCCCCTTGGCAGATCAACCTGTTCCAGGTGTGGGCGTGTTTGGAGGGAGAGGTTCCCGTGGACAGCCCAGCGGATACCCCCGAACGGATGGTGATTCGCCAGGTGTGGCAGGAGACCCAGCGGGCGACCCAGGTGATTTGGCAGGGCTATACCCTCAAAGACCTGTGCCAGCAACGGGACAACCTGCGCCAAAAAGATTTGATGTATTACATTTAACCAACCCTATGCGTATTGCCAATAACATCACGGAATTGATTGGACGTACCCCCTTGGTGCGTCTGAACCGGATTCCCGCTACCCACCGCTGTGTGGCGGAGATTTTGGTCAAGTTGGAGAGTATGAACCCGGCGGCCTCGGTCAAGGACCGGATCGGTCTGCACATGGTCGTGGCGGCGGAACAGGCTGGGTTCATCAAACCGGGGGAAACGGTGCTGGTGGAACCCACCTCTGGGAATACGGGCATTGCCCTGGCGATGGTGGCGGCAGCGCGGGGGTACGACCTGATTTTGACCATGCCGGAGACTATGAGCCTGGAGCGGCGGGCAATGTTGCGCGCCTACGGTGCCAAATTGGTGCTCACCCCCGGCATGGAAGGGATGGGCGGTGCCATTCGCACGGCACGGGAATTGGTGGACACCACCCCCAACGCCTATATGTTGCAACAGTTCCAAAACCCGGCCAACCCGGAAATTCATGCCCAGACGACCGCCGAAGAATTGTGGCAGGATACGGACGGTCGCATTGATATTTTGATAGCGGGGGTGGGGACGGGTGGCACGATTACGGGGGTCGCCCGGGCGTTGAAACCCCGTAAACCGAGTTTTCAGGCCATTGCTGTGGAACCGGCCAACAGTCCGGTGCTGTCCGGGGGGGAGCCGGGTTCGCACAAAATTCAAGGGATTGGGGCGGGGTTTGTGCCGGGGGTATTGGCGATGGATTTGATTGACGAAGTGATCACCGTCAGTGATGGGGAGGCGATCACGTGGGGGCGCAAACTGGCACGGGAGGAAGCACTCCTATCAGGAATTTCCAGTGGAGCGGCCTTGGCGGCGGCGGTGCAGGTCGCCCAACGCCCGGAAAATGCTGGGAAAATGATCGTCATGGTGCAACCTAGCTTTGGGGAACGCTACCTCAGTACACCCCTGTTCCAAGACCCGGAACTGCTGGGGGGGTAGGATAGGGAATTGAGGAAATGGTGCGGGTCACCTGGGACGCAGGGCAACCCCCTGGTTCCGAGGAATGCTTTACATGAAAAGCTTATTCTGGTTAAGCAATCCTCATTTAACGTTGCATACATTTAATGTTGTCATTTAATGTTGTAATGTTGCATAGGAGTCATCGGGAACTGCCCTGCCATAGTTCCCTGAATAATGAATCCCACCTTTATGAAATAGGCTATAAGTTTGCGTCAATTTTGCGTCAATCGGGTATGGTCGTTAACCCAATGATTAGCAGTAAATGTTATTTTTCCATGCTATCTTGGAGGCTAACCGATTAAACTTATGAGAGAAGAAATGTTCACGCTCGATCCCTTTGACCCAGCAACCTGGCCGTTTCGGATCACGGATTTACCTCCCGGGGGTTATCTCGTGGGGGGGGCAGTCCGGGATAGGCTATTGCACCGCCGTAAAAATCGGTGGGATTTGGATATTGTTTTAGCGAGTGATGTGATTCCGGTCGCTCAGAAAATAGCTCAAAAATATCATACTGGGTTTGTCATTTTAGACGCAGAGCGGCAGATTGCCCGACTCATTTTCCCACAGATAACTTTAGATTTATGTCAAATGTATGGAGAGAACATCACTACGGATTTAAGTCAGCGGGATTTTACCATTAACGCCCTGGCTTGGGATTACCATACCCAGAAACTCCATGACCCGCACCAGGGGCAGAGGGATTTAGAAAATAAAATCATTCACATGATCCATCCCGATAATTTGCGCCATGACCCCCTACGTCTATTGCGAGCCTATCGGCTGGCCGCCCAGTTAGAATTTACGATTGAACCTCAGACCCATCAAACCATTCAACATTTAGCACCTTTCCTGGCTCATGTTGCACCAGAGCGGGTGCAGAACGAATTACATTTATTATTCGATACGAGTCACAGTGAACCACATGTAATCCAAGCGTGGTCTGATGGGATTTTAACCCCTTGGTTTCCTGAGACCCAATCCCACTGGCTACAATTACTGCCCCGCTGGGAGAGCCTATTGCTGTCCTACTCAAAACTAGCATCCCAATTAGACCAAAAAATACGCCAGGATCGTTCGGTATTACACCAACTAAAATTACGTTGTCTATTACCTGAAAACCGGGAATTAGCCCAGCGCATTTTGACCCAATTACGCTATAGTCGTGCGGAAATTCAATACATGGATAAATTGATGACGCTTTGGCCTGTATTGAAACCATTATTGAAGCAAACCGCCCCCACCATTGCGGCTCAATTTGACCTATTTCAACAGGCGGGGCAAGCCCTGCCTGGTTTGTTGGCCGTGGCCTTGGTTCATGACTACGGCTGGCCGGTGGTGGCTGGCTGGCTGGAGCGATTTACCAACCCCCACGACCCGGTGGCGCACGCCCTGCCCCTGGTCAGCGGCCATGACCTGATGGAGCGGCTCCACCTGCCCCCAGGTCCCCAGGTGGGTCAACTCCTGCGGGGGCTGGCTCTTGCCCATGCCCAAGGGCAGATTAGCACCCCAACGGCAGCGATGGAATGGGCGGTGGTGCTCCGGGCGGCGATGTCAGTACCATGAGGCAGCATGGTGTACATTGGCTTACCCGCTACCCCCAGCCCAACCGCTAAACTATTATTCTGTTGTTGCTTGGCTCTTGCCGTGCCCTCCCCACCCCGTCCCCGCAAACGTCCTGTCCTCGGCAAAAAAAATCTGCGTCCCAGTCCGTCGTCCGCCCGTCTGCCCCGTCCGGTCTTGAAATCGGCACCCCCAGCGGTTGCCGCACCGGTTGCCCCAGAATTGCCCCCCACGCCTGACCAGGAATCCCCCCCTGACCCCCCGGATTATATCTACGGGCGGCACACCGTCCTAACAGCGTTAGAACAAAAACAACCCCTGAACCGGGTCTGGGTCATCCCCCCCTTGCGCTATGACCACCGCTTCCAAACCCTTTTGGCGCAAGCCCAGGGGCACGGGACGGTGATTGACCAGGTGGACACCATCCGCCTTGACCAGATGACCCAGGGAGCCAAGCACCAAGGCGTGGTCGCCCAGGTCGCCCCCTACAGCTATTGGGATTTACCCCAACTGCTCGAACATATCCGCCCCCATCCCCATCCCCTGGTGGTCGTGGCCGAGGGGATCATGGATCCGCAGAATTTGGGAGCCATCATCCGCACCACAGAAGCCATGGGCGGCCAAGGGCTGATCATCCCCCAGCGGCGGTGTGTGGGGATCACCAGCACGGTCGCCAAGGTCGCCACCGGTGCCTTGAGCCATCTGCCCGTCGTCCGGGTCGTCAATCTGACCCGCACCTTAGAGGAACTGAAAACCGCCGGTTTTTGGAGCTATGCCCTGGTGCCTGAAGCCACCACCCGCCTCGACCAGGTGCAATTTTCCGGCTCCGTAGCCCTGGTGGTTGGTTCCGAAGGCTCTGGACTCACCCTCAATCTCCGCCGTCACTGTGATGTCTCCCTCTGTATCCCCCTGGCGGGCAAAACCCCCAGCCTCAACGCCGCCGTTGCCTGTGCCATGGCGCTTTACGAAGTCCGCCGCCAACACCAACCCACCCGCTTGCCCTTCCCCAGTTCCCCAGAAACCCGATGATTCAGACCAAACAAGCGACCCCAATAGGAGCGTGACCACCAAAATCGTTACAAAAGTATAAGGATAATTACAAAAATTAAGCATCACTTTCGGTAGAATCTAGGTAAAACCAGTTTGAGTCAAGGGTTGGGCGGCTGGAGCAGTGGCGTGACTGGCGGTATCTTCGTATGAAATTCAAAGGTTCATTTCGAGAATTATTCACCTCGGTGTTGGAGCGTATGGGTCTGGCCTGGTGGGTAAAAATCCGTACCGACCGCCCCCCTTGCGAATATTATTTTGGGCCTTTTGCCACCCAAGAGGAGGCTGTAGCGGCTCAACCGGGGTATTTAGAAGACCTGTTGGCGGAGCGGGCGGAGGGAGTCACCTGGGAGATTTGCCAAGCCCGTCCCCAGGTTTTGACCGTGGAAAACCCAGCCGAGGTAATTGTCCCCAGCACCAATGGTCAGCCACCCCGCCCTCAGGAATCTCAACTACCCTTGGGATAAACCCGTCCCTTCCACGCCCCGCCCCGTCCCCGCCCATGTTGCCAGGCGGAATCTAGGGTCATGAAGGTGTATAGCCCCGCCGCCAAGGGCAAAGTTATTCCCCATATCGTTGGTAAATTGTACCAACGCAAGGTTCGGCTGTACAACCCCGCCATCACGCCCCAGGTCAACCCGGAAACGACCACCAGCCAGGGAAGTCCCATCCCCAGACCCCAGAAAAACCCCACCGGGGGCAACAGGTAAAGCCATCCCATGCCCACCAGCGTCCCCAAAAGCAACCAAGGGGAGTAATGCAGTTGGGTAAAGGCCGTCCGTGCCACCATCCCCCAGGTACTCGCCAAGGTGCCGTAGGGACGGACACTAGAGGTTGTGGGCGTTAACCCCAGCCAAATCGGCACCCCCAACCCCTTGACCCGTTGCGCTAGGGTGCAGTCGTCAATCAACGCCCCCCGCAAACAACCAAAGCCCTCAAGTTGTTGCAGTACCTGTTGCTCTAACAAAATACAGCCCCCCGCCGCCGCTGCCGTGGATTTTTTCGGGTCATTCACCCAGGGAAAGGGATAAAGTTTCTGGAAAAAAAACACAAACGCCGGAATCAGCAACCGATCCCAAAATGACTCACAACGTAATAACACCATCAACGACACCAAGCCCAGGTGTTGGGTTGCCGCTTGGGTCACCAACTGCGCCACACTGTCCGGGGCATGGGCGATATCCGCATCTGTAAGTAAAATATACTTAAATTTGTCGCCAAAATTTGCCGCTTGTACCGCCTGCCAGCCCTGCTCAAGTGCCCAAAGTTTCCCCGACCAGCCAGGGGGTAAGGGTGCCCCTGGTAATACATTTAACCGTGCCGCTGCACCCAACTCCTGAGCGATTTGAGTGGCGATTAGCCCAGTGCCATCCGTACTTTGGTCATCAATGAGATAAATTTCTAAATTACCAGCGTATTGCTGTTGTAATAAAGATGGCAAACTTTGGGGTAAGGCTTCTGACTCATTCCGAGCGGGGATCAACACCGCTACCCCCGGCCAAGGGGTCAAGGGTTCTGGAATTTCTGGTAACACCTGATCCGCCCGCCAAAATCCCCCCCGCCCCCAGCCCAGCACCAACCAAGCCAGGAGTGCTAGGACGCTCAACCCACCCATCACCGGAGTAAACATACTGACATAATGAAGACGACCTGAATTATTATCCCTCCTATGATTCGCAATGATTTGGCCTACTACGACCGGCACGCCGACCAATGGTGGCAGACCGGGGGCACCCTGAACCTGCTCAACCACCTCAACCCCGGTCGGTTCCAATTTTTTGACCAGTATGTGGCGGATTGGCGGGGGTTAAACGTTTTGGATGTGGGTTGCGGCGGCGGTTTGACCTGCGAATTTCTGGCTCGGCGGGGGGCGGTGGTCACCGGGGTAGATCGTTCCCCCCGCTCCATTGCCACCGCCCAGGCGCACGCCCAGTCCCAGGGGTTGACCATTAATTACCAGGAAGGCACCGGCGAAGCGTTGCCGTTTGAGGCTCGGCAGTTTCAGGCGGTGGTGTGCGTGGATGTACTGGAACACGTCCAGGATGTGGGGCAGGTGGTGCGGGAATGCGGACGGGTGTTGCAACCGGGGGGCATCTTTTTATTTGATACGATTAACCGCACCTGGAAATCCAAAGTGATGATGATTTGGCTGATGGAGGATATTTTACGGCAAATTCCCCAGGGGATTCACGACTGGGAAAAATTTATTACTCCCACCGAACTCACCACTTTTTTAGAACAGGCGGGTTTCAGTGACATCCTCTGCCGGGGCTTTGACCTCACGGATGGGGGAAATCTAAAAACTTTGTTTTCTTTGTTGTTATCTGGACTACAAAGTGATGACATGAGGAAGGCATTAAAAGTACAAATTAATGATGATACAAGCGTGGTTTACATCGGCAAAGCGGTGAAATCAGGTCTTTAGCTTGGGATTATGAAAATTCGAGTATCTAAACCTTAAACCCGTATAAATTACTATGGCATTCCCGGCAAGCGGGGCTAGAGTGTTAGCAATGGTGGCTGGTTGCTAGGACAAAGTAGCCGGAAGAACTGTTACTTAGGCAACATTTTTGAGGAATGGTTATGGTGGCGACTCCGAGTAAGTCTGAAATTAGTAATCTCAGTGCGTTTGGGCCAGCCCGCTCTACGGTCTCGGGTGCGCCCCTTGCGCCCACGGAATTGCAGCAAATGGATGCCTACTGGCGAGCCTCCAACTACCTGGCGGTGGGGATGATTTACTTGCAAGACAATCCGCTTTTGCGGCAACCATTGCACATTGACCAGATCAAAAATCGTTTGTTAGGCCACTGGGGAGCCAGTCCGGGGATTGCGTTTGTCTATACGCACATGAACCGGATCATCAAAAAACTTGACCAGGAGATGCTGTACATGGTGGGGCCGGGGCACGGGGCACCGGGATTTCTGGGACCCTGTTACCTGGAGGGGAGCTATAGCGAGTTTTACCCCAATTGCAGTTTAGATGAGGCGGGGCTGAAGCAGTTTTTCAAGCAGTTTTCCTTCCCCGGCGGGATTGGCAGCCACTGCACCCCGGAGACCCCCGGTTCCATCCACGAGGGGGGGGAGTTGGGCTACTCGATTTCCCATGCCTACGGGGCGGCGTTTGACAATCCCAATTTGATCGTGGTGGCACTGGCCGGGGATGGGGAGGCGGAAACCGGTCCCCTGGCGACCTCCTGGCATTCCAATAAGTTTATCAACCCGATTCGGGATGGGGCGGTGCTACCGATTCTGCACCTGAACGGCTACAAAATTAACAACCCCACGGTGTTGGCCCGAGTCAGCCACGAGGAACTAGAAGCCCTGTTCCGGGGGTATGGTTATACGCCCTACTTTGTCGAAGGTTCCGACCCGGAAACCATGCACCAGGCCATGGCCGCCACGCTGGATCAGTGTATTACGGAAATTCACCGCATTCAAACCGAAGCCCGTTCCACCGGGAATGTGACCCGTCCCCGCTGGCCGATGATTGTCCTGCGTACGCCCAAGGGGTGGACCTGTCCCGCCTACGTGGATGGCAAAAAAATTGAAGGCTTTTGGCGGGCGCACCAGGTACCGATGGGGGGGATGAAAAATAATCCCGACCATTTACGCCTCCTGGAAGCATGGATGCAAAGCTACAAACCCGAAGAATTATTCGATGAAAAAGGCGCACCCAAACCAGAGGTGATGGCGGTGGCACCCACGGGGGCAAAACGGTTGGGTTCGACCCTCTATGCCAACGGGGGACACCTGCGGCGGGATTTGCGGATGCCAGATTTCCGGGATGCCAAGTACGCCCTGAGCTTTGCTAAACCGGGCACCATCGAAGCCATGAACACCAAACCCCTAGGGGTATTTTTGCGGGATGTGATGGCCTTGAATATGACCAATTTCCGGGTATTTGGTCCCGATGAAAATACCTCGAATAAGTTAGATGCCATTTACGAGGTGAGCAAAAAATTCTGGATTGCCGAATACTTCCCCGAAGATGCGGACGGGGGCGAATTGGCGACCGATGGCCGGGTGATGGAATACCTGAGTGAACATACCTTAGAAGGTTGGTTAGAGGGATATTTACTCACCGGACGACACGGGTTTTTCTCCACCTACGAGGCGTTTGTGCATGTGATTGATTCCATGTTCAACCAACACGCCAAATGGTTGGATATTTGCCATGAAATTGATTGGCGGCAATCTATTTCTTCTCTGAATTTGTTAATTACCTCGACCGTCTGGCGGCAGGATCATAATGGTTTCACCCATCAAGACCCTGGGTTTTTGGATGTGGTGGTGAACAAGAGTTCGCGGGTGACCCGGATTTATTTGCCCCCGGATGTGAATTCCCTGCTTTCGTGCGCTAACCATTGCCTGCGGAGTAAGGATTATGTGAACGTGATCGTCTCCGATAAGCAGAATCACCTGCAATATATGACCATGGACGAGGCCATTCGGCACTGTACCAAGGGCTTGGGCATCTGGGATTGGGCGAGCAATGACCAGGGTAGCGAACCGGACGTGGTGCTGGTGGGGTGCGGGGATATTCCCACCCAGGAAGCCCTGGCGGCCACCGACCTGTTGCGGCAGGAATTTCCCGATTTGAAAATCCGGTTTATCAATGTGGTGGATTTATTCCGTCTGCAACCGGATACGGAACACCCGCACGGGTTGAGCGACCATGATTTTGACAGTTTGTTCACCCTGGATAAGCCGGTGATTTTCAATTTTCACGGCTATCCCTGGTTGATTCACCGCTTAGCCTACCGCCGCAACAATCACGACAATATGCACGTGCGGGGCTACAAAGAAGAGGGGAATATCAACACGCCGATGGAGTTGGCAATCGCCAATAACATTGACCGGTTTACCCTGGCGATGGATGTGATCAATCGGGTACCCAAATTGAAAGTAGCGGGTGCCCATGCCAAGGAGAAATTCCTGAATATGCAGATTGATTGCCGCAACTATGCCTACGAGCATGGGGTGGATGTGCCGGAAGTGGTGGGCTGGCGTTGGCCCTATTAGGTCAATCAGGGGACTGGGGGAAGCTCAAAATTCCCCCGGTTCTCGCCCTATTTATAGATGAGAAAATCAACCATGAAAGTCGCCGTATTTAGTAGCAAATCCTACGATAAAAAATTTCTTAATGCCGCTAACCAGGAGGCGGGACATGAACTGGTGTATTACGAGCCTAAATTGAATGAAACCACTGCCCCCTTAGCCGCAGATGCGGAAGCGGTTTGTGTGTTTGTGAATGATGTTTTGAACCGAGATACGTTGACTCTTCTCCAGCAAGCGGGAGTGAAATTGATTGCCCTGCGTTGTACCGGGTTTAATAACGTCGATTTGCAGGCCGCAGCGGCATTGGGTTTAACTGTGGTGCGGGTGACGGCCTATTCTCCCTACTCGGTGGCGGAACACGCCGTCGGTTTGATTTTAAGTTTGAGCCGCAAATATCACCGGGCATTTAACCGGGTGCGGGAGGGCAATTTTTCCCTAGATGGTTTATTAGGATTTGACCTGCAAGCTCGCACCGTGGGTATCGTTGGGACAGGTAAAATTGGCATGGTGTTTGCGGAAATTCTCCAGGGATTTGGTTGTCGTCTCTTGGCCTATGATGCCTATCCCAACCCACATTTTCCTGAGTTTAAAAAAGCAAAGTATGTGTCCCTAGATGAACTGTACGCTCAGTCGGATATTATCTCCATTCACTGCCCATTGCTACCAGAAACCCATCACTTGATTAACCGTACCGCCCTCGATAAAATGAAAAAAGGGGTGATTTTAATCAATGTCAGTCGGGGGGCATTGATTGATACGGAAGCCATGATTGAGGGATTAAAATCCCAAAAAATTGGTGCCCTAGGTTTAGATGTGTACGAAGAGGAGGAGGAATTGTTCTTCCAGGATTTATCCCTAGAAATTATCCACGATGATGTGTTTCAACGACTGTTGACTTTCCCCAATGTTTTAGTCACGGGGCACCAGGCATTTTTTACCCAGGAGGCACTGACGGACATTGCAACCACGACCATTAGTAATATCAGTGATTTTGCCGCAGGTCGCCCTTGCCCCCATGAGATTCGTTACACACCCAAATCGTGAGGTAATTGGATGAACATTCATACGGTGGTGACTCAACCCTTTGCGGGTCAAAAACCAGGGACATCAGGGCTACGCAAACCCACTAAAATCTTTCAGCAAAGAAATTATTTAGAGAATTTTATTCAAGCCATTTTCAATACTTTACCTGCACGGCAAGGGGCGACCCTCGTATTGGGGGGGGATGGACGTTTTTACAACCGCACGGCGATTCAAACCATCCTCAAAATGTGCGCTGCCAATGGGTTAGGGAAAGTCTTGGTGGGGCAGGGGGGCATTTTATCTACACCCGCAGCTTCTTGTTTAATCCGTAAATATCAGGCCATCGGGGGCATTATCCTCTCGGCGAGCCATAATCCGGGTGGGCCGGAGGCGGATTTTGGGGTAAAGTTCAACACCAGCAATGGGGGACCAGCACCGGAAAAAGTGACCACCGCTATTTATGAATATAGTCAGGTAATTCAGTCTTACCAAATTTTAGAAGTCGGAGATATTAACTTGAATGAATTGGGCGTAACCCAATTAGGCAATATGCGGGTCGAGGTGGTGGATTCCGTAGATGACTATGCCCAGTTAATGCAGAAATTATTTGACTTTGACCGGTTACGGGGATTGCTCACGAATGGGACATTTCGGCTCTGTTTTGATGCCATGCACGCTGTCACCGGCCCTTACGCCCAGCGCATTTTGGAACAGATGTTGGGGGCACCGGTAGGCACGGTGATTCATGGGGTACCTTTGGAGGATTTTGGGGGTGGTCATCCCGACCCCAACCTGGTGTATGCCCATGAATTGGTGGAGATTTTGTTCCAAGATACGGGGCCGGATTTTGGGGCAGCTTCCGATGGGGACGGAGACCGGAATATGATTTTGGGGCGCAATTTCTTTGTCAGCCCCAGTGATAGTTTGGCACTCTTAACCGCCCATGCCCGCCTCGTGCCAGGGTATCGGGAGGGCTTAGCTGGGGTGGCTCGCTCTATGCCCACCAGTCAGGCCGCCGACCGGGTAGCGCAAAAATTGGGTATTCATTGCTATGAAACGCCGACGGGTTGGAAGTTTTTTGGGAATTTACTTGATGCGAATAAAGTCACCCTCTGCGGAGAAGAAAGTTTTGGCACCGGCTCCAACCATGTGCAGGAAAAAGATGGGTTGTGGGCGGTTTTATTCTGGTTAAATATCCTGGCGGTAACCGAAAAATCCGTGGCCGAATTAGTCACGAATCACTGGCGAGAATATGGCCGCAATTATTATTCACGCCATGATTATGAGGGGGTAGATAGTGAGCGAGCTAATGCCATGATGGCGAAATTAAGGCACCAATTACCCACATTACCTCAACAGAAACTCGGCAATTATACAGTCCAATATGCGGATGATTTTAGTTATCAAGACCCGATTGATGGCAGTATGAGTGAGCAGCAAGGGATACGGATTGGGTTTACCGATGGTTCCCGGTTGATTTACCGCTTGTCTGGCACGGGGACGCAGGGGGCAACGGTGCGGGTGTATATGGAGCAGTATGAACCGGATGAACAAAAACAGGGTTTAGATGCCCAAATTGCCCTGGCTGAGCTAATTCAAATTGCCGATTACGTGGCTAGTTTGCGCAAAACCACGGGGATGGAACACCCAACGGTGATTACTTGATGGGGTAAATTCGCTGATTTTGGGGTGGGGTATTCGGCAGGGGAATAATTAGAAAACCATTCACTAACAGGATAGGTTCCATGTCCAGAACTGCCATTATTCAACCGGATCAGTCCTATACTTTTGCCGACTATTTCAAACTCAATTTTGCCCCGCAGGACATTCTGGCCTATAAGGCTCGCTCGATTATCTGCTACAAAATCACCAAACCTTGCTGATCATTGAGGCTAAAAATGAAGATTTGGAACGGGGTTTTGTGCAACTTGCCATCGAACTGATTGCCCTGGATCAGTGGATCGAGTCTGAGCAACCCATCTTGAAAGGAGCAATTTCAACGGGAACTATCTGGCAATTTGGACAATTTCATCGGCAAACTCGTGTAGTTACCCAAGATATTCATCTGTTGTACCGGGTTCCGGCTGATTTGGCAGAGTTGATGCAAATCCTTGTGAAAATTCTGGCATAAAATCTAATCGTTACTCCTTTCTATTTTCGGGGCTGGCACTGCTTGAGCGCAGGGGTATGGTTTGGGCAATGGGGGTACAATGATGACTGTGATTTAGGTGCTTATGATTTCAGGACAAGGGATGCGCCAGGTTTCTGTCGTGGTACCGATTTACAACGAGGTGGAGAATATTCCCCATCTGGTGCCTGCGGTGGCGGGAGCCTTGGCCGCAGCGGGGTTGGATTATGAATTAATTTGCGTGGATGATGGCTCCCAGGATGGTTCCACAGAGCGATTGCGCCATTTAGCCCAGGAGCGGTATGACCTGAAGGTGGTGGTTTTACGGCGCAATTATGGACAAACGGCGGCGATGGCGGCGGGATTCGACCAGGCCACGGGACAGGTGGTGGTGACGTTGGATGGGGACTTACAAAATGACCCGCAGGATATTCCCCGGTTGTTGGCCAAGTTGGACGAAGGCTTTGACCTGGTAAGTGGCTGGCGGCAAGCTCGTCAGGATCACGGGGTCACCCGGTTGCTGCCCTCCCGGGTCGCCAATTGGCTGATTGGCCGGGTGACGGGGGTTAAACTGCATGACTATGGCTGTACCCTCAAGGCGTACCGGCGGGAATTGGTGCAGGATATGAATCTGTACGGGGAATTGCACCGCTTTCTCCCCGCTTTGGCCTATATCGAAGGAGCTAGGATTGCCGAACTGCCGGTGCGCCACCACCCCCGCCGGTTTGGCTATAGTAAGTACGGCTTGGGGCGGACATTCCGGGTGATGATGGACTTGCTCACCATCGCTTTTATGAAAACCTTTCTCACCCGCCCGATGCACGTCTTTGGCCTACTGGGTTTGGCATTCCTGGGGTTGGGGCTGGGACTAGGGTTGTACTTATTGGTGCTGAAAGTCGGTCTTGGGCAAAGCATCGGCCAACGCCCCCTGCTGTTTTTGGCGGGGTTGGCGGTGATTTCGGGACTGCAATTGTTTTGCTTCGGTCTGCTGGCGGAATTACTGATGCGTACCTACCACGAATCCCAGGGGCGACCCATTTACCGGGTGCGGGAATTGGTGGGGGGAGACCCGCCCGTGCTAGTCGATGGTAATTCGTTGCGGGCCTGAGGCCGGGGCGGGCGGGGCGGGTGGGGTGGGAGATGAGTCCGTCTGCCGCTCTAACCAGGATTTTAGGGGGTCTTCGTGTAAATCCAAACCCAGCAAACCGGAAACAAATCCGCCCAAAAAGGCGGTCGGTTGCTGGAGGAGTTCCTGCATCAGGGGACTCAGTTCGTTGAACAACATAGGCGGTGCGGGGGTCACTCAAATTCACACGTCTTGCACCTAATTTAGCACAAACTTCGCTCCGACCCTGGGAAAAAAGGTATGATGAAAGATGACCTGGAACCATGCGGTTTCAACGCCTGAACCGTGTCAGAACCGGAAGGAAGCAGCACTAAAGGATGCTTGCGACAGGCGTGGCCTCCGGGTCTTCCCAAGTTTACCTGAAGCCACTCCATCCGGGTACGCTGTGGAAATCGAATTGTTTTCGGCGGAAGAATTGCGGCGCACCCTCAATCGGCTGACTTCGCAAGTGGTAGAAGCCACGCCCCAGTTGGCCAATTTGTGTTTGTTGGGCATCCACACCCGGGGCGTACCCTTGGCGGCACGACTCGCCCAGAATATTCAGCAGTGGGAAACGGTGCGGGTGCCGGTGGGAACGTTAGATATTACCTTCTACCGAGATGATTTAGACCGCATTGGTGCCCGTACCCCTGCCGCCACTCAGGTTCCCTTTGACATTACCGGGCGGGTCGTGGTGTTGGTAGATGACGTGATTTACAGTGGCCGGACGGTGCGGGCGGCGTTGGAGGCGATCAAAGACCATGGTCGCCCCCAGGTGGTACGGCTGGCGGTGTTGGTAGACCGGGGGCATCGGGAATTGCCCATCCACCCGGATTTCACCGGCAAAGTGGTGCCCACGTCCCGGGAGGAGGCGGTGCGGGTGTGTTTGGCGGAAACGGATCAGCGGGATCAAATTCTTTTATTGAAGAAAACCGATGGTGTACCCTAAAAAGCAGGGAACTGGGGAGGTTTGGCGATGGTGAAGGTCGGTTGGGTGGTTTTGGGACTCGGCTTGGCGGCTCTGCCCGTGCAGGCGCAACCGGAGGCGGTACAACGGCTGAGAAATACCCGGGAATGTGTGAACTGTAATTTGCAGGGGGCGGATTTGCGGGGCATCAATCTGCTCGGGGTGAATCTCACGGGTGCCAACCTGAGTGGGGCGAAGCTCGGTGCGGGAGACATGGATTTGAACCGCACTGCTTTGAGTCGTGCCAATTTGAGTGGGGCGAACTTGAGTGGGGCGGATTTAAGCAATGCCAGTTTGTACGGCACGAATTTAACCGGAGCCAATCTTGCGGGTGCTAATCTCACCGGGGTGAGCTTGGTAGGAGCGAATTTGACCGGTGCGAACGTGCAGGATGCTAACCTCACGGGTGCCGTATTGGTCAATACCAATTTGACCCGTGCCAACCTGAGCGGGGCGGTCTTGAACCAAGCCTTTATTACCGAAGTTATCTACAAAGACACCCGGTTACCCGATGGGTCGGTGCGAAATTGAAGGCCACCGGGGGCACTCCAGGGTTTCTGAGCGGTCAGGGGGGCTATGGTCAGGCGTGGTTCGCCCATGAGGTAAACCAGGTAAACTGAGGGTGTGTCGTTAGGAGGCTTGAGGGTGAAAACATGGCTATCGCTGGCACTGATGGCGGGTTTCGCCGGGGCACAGACGTTTTTTGTCCCCACGGAAACCGTTGCCCAGCCCACCCGCACCGTTACCTGCGAATCGGTGAACGGTCGTTATGTCACCTGCATGACAGACACGAGTGGCGGGGTGAGCTTACAAAGGCAATTGAGCGATACCCGGTGTGTGGAAAATCGCACCTGGGGGGTGAACAACCAAGGGATTTGGGTGGATAAGGGATGTCGGGGGGTGTTTAATGTGGCTGCTGGGCCGATGACCCTCACCTGTCGCTCTGTGAATTTTAAGTACCAGTTCTGTCAAATTGATACCCGAGGCGGGGTGCGATTGGCTCGCCAGTTGAGCGATACCCGTTGCACCTTGAATAGTAGCTGGGGCTATGACAACCGGGGCATTTGGGTGGATCGGGGCTGTGGGGCGGAATTTTTGGTGGGGACGAATCAACCCGTCAAGCCCTCCCCCGCACCGCCAGTCAACACGGGGCAAGTCATTCGTTGCGAATCTCAAAACAACCGGCGGGTGGACTGTCCGGTGAATACCCGCAATGCGACCGTCAGCCTGCGGCGGCAGTTGAGTGATGCCCGGTGTACACCAAACCGCACCTGGGGATACGACAATCGGGGGATTTGGGTCACCAGTGGCTGTCGAGGCGAATTTTTGGTGGCGCAGGGAACTGCCAGCCTTCCCCCCAAGGATGAGATGGTGGTGTGCCGCTCCCGCAATGGCACCTATGTCCGTTGTCCCGCCAATACCCGCCGGGGCGTACTTCTGCAACGACAACTCACCAACCGTCCCTGTCGCCAAAATCAAACCTGGGGCTTCGACAACCAGGGCATCTGGGTTACCCAGGGGTGTGAGGCGGAGTTTATCGTCCGCCAATGAGTACCACGGCCAACCTGGTCGAAATTTTTTCCGCCATCCAGGGGGAAGGGTTGTACGTCGGGGAACGGCAGATTTTTCTGCGCTTGGGGGGCTGTGACCTACGGTGCCGGTTTTGTGATAGTGCCCACACTTGGCTACCCCAGGGGCGGGGGCGGGTGGAAGTCACCCCCGGCGAGCGGGATTTTCAGCCCATCACCAATCCGGTGACCGGGGCGCAAGTTCTCACCTGGTTGCACCGCCAAGCCTCCGGACTCAGGCATCAGGCGGTCAGCATTACGGGGGGAGAACCTCTGTTGCAGGCGGGTTTTTTGGCGGAATTTTTACCCGCATTAACCGCTCAGATTCCCCTACCCATTTATTTGGAAACGGGGGGTCATCACCCCCAGGAACTCACCCAAGTGTTGCCGTGGATCAATGTGATTGCCATGGACTACAAACTGCCCAGCGTCAGCGGCGAAGATTATCACTCCGAGCATCAGGAATTTTTGACCTTGGCGGTCGGGGCGGGCGTAGAAATTTTTGTGAAAATCATCGTGGATCAACACACGCAAACTGCCGAATTGGGTAAGGCGTTGGCGATGATTCAAGCCGTTGAACCGGCGGTTTTTGTCATTTTGCAACCCGTCACCCCCCGTCCCGGTAGCCCTGCATCCACCGCCGCCCAGATTTTAGCTTGGCAGAAACTGGCCCAGGAGTACGTGTCACGGGTGCGGGTGATTCCCCAAACCCATCCCCTGTTGGGGCAGTTGTAGTTGCGCTCCCAACCTACAAATCAAACGGCCCATCCACGATCACCGTGCCCTCCCCACAGGCGATTTGTCCCTTGCGGGTGGTGGGGTCAGCCCCCGGGCGAAATACCGGGTCTGCCGGCCGAAACCGACCTGCTAACCGAGCTTCACAGACCACCATCGTCATATTGCTTGGGCCGGTGGCGGCCTGGTCAATAAAAATCGCACTCACCATCGGACGGCGGGCGGCAGCCGTCGGGATAGCATAAAAAAACGCCCCCCGCACCGTTGTCCGAATCGCATAGTTGTAGCCCCCAACCAACCGTGCCCCAGAAATCCGCTCCAGGGGGGAAAAGGTGGCGGTAAAACGGCCATTACGCTGGTGATAGGTTTTCTGTGCCCGGGTCACCGCACTCAGGGGTTGCCAAGCCGCCGTCTGCGCCAGCACCGCCCCCCCGACCATCACACTACTGATCATTCCCCATGCCACCCCAGTTTTCATGCCCCAGTACCATCGCTCGATTGCATCTTCAGTAAATCATAGGGAATACCGCAAACACCAGTTGAATGACCTTAACCATAGGTGGCACAAATGGTTTTCTCATATTAAAAGGGAGTAAGAGAGGTCGTTCATCCCATCACTTAGAGAGGTGAATCTCATGGCACGATTGCTTACCCCAGAAGAAATTAGCACCCAGGCGACTCGCTTGACCGGCTGGACGGTAGAAGCTAAAACCCTCCGGTGGGAACATCGGTTTGTCGATTTCCTGGCCGCCATGAAATTTGTGAATTCGTTAGTGGAACCCGCCGAGCAAATGGGGCACCACCCGGATATTTTCATCTCCTACAACCGGGTCGTGGTCACCCTCACCACCCATGATGCCGGTGGTTTGACCCAAAAGGATTTTGACCTAGCTCAGCAAATGACCCAACTGCTCTAAAAGTGGTGAACTTTTGGCGAAAATGTATCATGTTTTACCGTTTAGACCCATTGCCAAACCTGTAAACTTCCCTTAAACTGATGTTTATCTGGTTCATGCGTTCCTTAATTTAAGGTTAGGCATTGATCTGTGGTTCATCTGTTGTTCGTTTTGGTGTGAGGATAAACCATGTCAAAAAAATTCATGTTCAATTTGTTGGCAACCGGTTCCCTGGTGATGGGGGCATCTCTGGTGATGGCGGGGGAAGCCTACGCCCAAGTCACCACCCAAAACTCCCGGGAGTCCATCAATCAAGTCCGGGAATACGTGCGGGAGTTGAAGGAAGATAGCGAGCTGGGTCAAGTGACCTCGGTGTCTGAATTTGTGGATGTGAAGCCGACCGATTGGGCATTTTTGGCGTTACAGTCCCTTGTGGAGCGTTATGGTTGTATCGTCGGTCTGCCCACCAACCCCCCCACCTACCAAGGTCGTCGGGCGACCACCCGGTATGAGTTTGCCGCCGGTTTGAATGCCTGTTTGGATCGGATTAATGAACTGATTGCTGCCTCGGTGGAAAATCTGGTCACCAAGGAAGACTTGAAGTTGCTCCAGCGCCTGCAAGAAGAGTTTGCCGCTGAATTGGCACTCCTGCGGGGGCGGGTGGATACGTTGGAAGCTCGGACGGCGACCCTGGAAGCCCAGCAGTTCTCCACCACGACCAAGCTGAGCGGTCAGGCGATTTTTGCCGTTCAAGGGGCGTTTGGGGCGGCCAACCAGGCGGTGCCTAAGGGCGTTCCCCAAGGGGCTTTGGGTAATCTGCAAGATGCCACTACCTTTGGTTACCGGGTGAACCTGAACTTCAACACCAGCTTCACGGGTAAAGATTTGTTGGTGACCACGCTCCAGGTGGATGATGTACCTTTTGATGGCGTGAATCCTGGTTCTTCTACCAGCATTACAGGTACGAATAACACGGCTCTGAGCTACGGCTTTTTGAACTCGGGGCGGGGTGGTACCGCCGGTTTGTTCTTCTTGTCTTACAGCTTCCCTGTGTTATCTGACAAGGGCAAAATTAACATCACCGGTTATGGCGGTGGGGTGAATGACTACGTGGACACCCTCAGCCCGCTCAACGATGATGGCCAAGGTGCTATTTCCGGTTTTGGTCTGCGGAACCCCCTGTACAACCAAAACCTGGCTCTGGGGGTTGGGGCTGGATTTAGCTACAACTTCCTGGATGATAAGCTCAACTTTGCCATCGGCTATTTGACCAATGGTAATGCGGGTGGGGGAGCCTTTGGTACGGTGGGAACGGTCAATCCTTTCGGCACAGAAGGGTTATTCGGCTCCTCCTTCAACGCCTATCTCCAGTTAACCGGTTATCCCTTGGATAATTTGGGGTTGAGCTTGCTTTACATCCGTGGTGGCAGTGACCCAGATTCCGGACTGGCACTCAACTACGGGGGCGGTGTCGGGAACACTTCTGTGGATGCCCTGAATGGTGCGGTTACCACCGAAGCGGATAACTTAGGCTTCCAATTCAAGTGGCAGCCTCTGAAAAACTTCATCCTGGGTGGTTGGTTCGGGGTGACTTGGTTCAATTCCGTGGATGGCACAATTGATGCCTCTGGTACTGCTCTGAACTATGCCTTGGTGTTTGCCTTCCCGGATGTGGGCACTAAGGGTAGTCAGGCTCAGATCGTGGTGGGTGCCCCTCCCTACTTGAGCGATAGTAGCGGTTTGGTGGCGAACGGGTTGACTGGGGCGGCGGCGGATGATGTGCCCATCCTGGTGGAAGGTTCCTACCGTTTCAAGTTCACCGAATACCTTTCCATTACCCCTGGTGTCATTGCCATCTTTAACCCCAATGGCAATACCGCCAACGACACGGTGCTGGTGGGTGTGATTCGTTCTACCTTTAGCTTCTAACTTCTCAACCTGAACTCAACGTTAATTTGCCCCTCTCTCCGAGGGGTTTTTTATTGCGTCTGTATCTGGCTCATAAACCAAGTCGTGACAGCAGATTGATTTTCTGTACGGCTCCGATGCAAGGCTTGTTCCAGTAAATCTAATGACAATTCGGGTAACACTTGCGAAGTGCGAATGCGCCGACTACTCCCATCGTCATCTATCGAAAAGCCAAAAATTTGCCGGGTTTCCACCGCCACAATCCAATACTCTGAGATACCCACATCCTCATACTGTAGGCGTTTCGCTCCCAAATCATCGTTGAGAGAAGTATCGCTGATTTCAATCACTAAATCGGGTAGAGGATAAACCTCCACATCAATCACCCGAACACCCCAGGGAATTGCATTGGCATTTTCACCCACATAAACAGAAATATCCGGTTGCCATTCATTGCGTCCCCGTTGCCGGTAGGAACAGGCATTTTTAACCGTTGCCAGCCGTTGAACCTGCGCCACCCAAAAGGTGAGCATAAACAAAATCAGCGCATGGTCACTCGCATGGTCTGAGCCGGTGGACATGGGTTCTAAGCGCAGGTGCCCTTGGTAATAATACCCCTTGAGCTTGCTATTTTTGGGGTCATCGGCAATGCGGACAAACTCATCCCAACTGCCTTTTTGCCAGGTATTTAAGGGAACTTGGATAAGGCTGGTCGTCATGGCATTTTAGGTTTTGATTGTTATCGGGCACCTCTAGTTTTAGGCTAGACTACACAAGCCCATGTCCGGTACCACAAACGGGCTACCCGTATTTTAGCAATATAGTTTTCTGCTATAGCAATGTTATTCGATTTGCGAACAAAATTTCTGAAGAACCAGGGACGGGGGCTGCGCCCCTGCGACCGCTGTTCTAAATTCATTTAGGATTGCTATAGAGCTAAACACCAGAGCCACCCGGAGATTATCAATCCGTTAAAAATTTTTTCAGACTTGGTTCCGCCAGTAGGGGTTTGGTCGCCGCAATCAACTTCGCACCCCACAAATTCTCAATCAAAAAGGGGATTTTGCCATAACGGCGGTCAATTTTTAGGGCATCTTCCGCCATCTGAATTCCCTTTTGTTTCTGCCCTTGGGTATAGTACAAAACCGCAATCGCCAAAATAGGTTCGGCGGCCTTGGGGTCAATCTTAACTGAGGCTTGCCAATTCCGACGGGCAGATTCCCGATCCCCCATTTCAAAATTCACCAAACCGATATTATTAATGGCAGGCCAGAATTTTTTATCTTGAGCAATCGCTTTTTGATACTGGGCAATCGCCTGGGGATATTGATTTAACTTCAAGTAGGTATTTCCCAGATTAAATAACCCTTCGATGTTATCTGGTTTAATGGCTAAACCCGCCTGCAAATAACGTAATGCCTGGGGGTAGTTGTCCTGGCGCAGAGCGAGAGAGCCTAAGGTGAATAAAATACCTGGATTGTCCGGGGCAATTTTGTAGGCTTCCTGGAGGGCAGTTGTCGCCTGTTTTAGGTCATCCTGGCGTAAATACAATTGCGCTAAAATCACCCAGGGTTCAAAACGATTGGGAGCCAGTTGGGTGGCAAGGCGGGCATTGGCAATGGCTCGTTTCCCCTCCAGAACCTGGACTTCGCTCAGTACGCCCACTTCCCGCGCCAGGTCAACGCCCTGGGCTTCCAATTGCTCCGGGCGCAACTCCAACACATAGGGCACCATGGCTAGCCCCGGTGATGCCCAGGCAAATATCCCCAATCCCACAACCCAGCCCCAAGTGGGTTTACCCATCGTTGTTAGCCCCATATTCACCGTGTATCCCCATCATAGTCTCATTCGCCGCCAGCCTGGATTTTAATTCCTCGCCCCGCATGAGGTACAACGAGCTTTCCCGATGCTGGAAGAGGGGGCGGCTATAGACTTATCCAGTCGAGGGTTGAAGTTAATTATAACCATCCTTTGGTGACTAAATATTCGGCAATTTGTACCGCATTCAACGCCGCCCCTTTGCGAATTTGATCCCCACACAACCACAACTCCAAACCGCAGGGGTGGGAACAATCCTGCCGTATCCGACCCACCAACACCGCATCCTTGCCGGAGGCATCCAGGGGCATGGGGAAGTAATTGGTTTGCCAATCTTCGACCAACTCAACCCCCGGACTCTGGGCGAAAATTTCCCGCGCTTTAGCGACCGGGAAGGGTTGGGCAAACTCCAAGTTCACCACCTCCGAATGCGCCCGCAATACCGGTACCCGCACACAGGTTGCCGTCAAGCGTAAATCCGGCAAATCCATAATTTTGCGACTCTCCTGGATCATTTTCATCTCCTCTTGGCAGTAACCCAGGTCATTCATGGGACTGTTGTGGGGAAATAGATTAAACGCCAAGGGGTAGGGAAATATCTCGCTCGTAACGGGTTCATTACTTAAAATCTGGTGCGTTTGTTGCCGCAATTCCTGCATCGCCCGTGCCCCCGCCCCGCTGGCTGATTGGTAGGTCGCTACCACCACCCGCTCAATGGGTTGCACCTGCTGCAATGGATAGATAACCACACAAAGTAAAATCGTTGTACAGTTCGGGTTGGCGATGATACCCTGGTGCTGTTGTAATGCCCGGGGATTCACCTCCGGCACCACTAAGGGCACAGCGGGTTCCATCCGAAAGGCACTGGAATTATCAATCACCACCGCCCCTTTCTGCACCGCCACCGGTGCCCATTCCCGGGAAATAGCCCCCCCCGCCGATGCCAGGACAATATCTAAATTTTGTAATTCGGATGCACTGACCGCCCGCACGGGCAGAGATTCCCCCTCAAAAGCCAAGGACTGCCCCTGCGACCGGGGGGAAGCCAACAACCGCAGTTCCCCCACCGGAAACCGCCGTTGCGCTAGGAGTTGCAGGATTTCCGTCCCCACCGCCCCGGTTGCCCCCAGCACTCCCACCCGATAGGTCGCCATATCCTTTGGTTTGCCAACAATAACGCTAAGATACTATATGCACAATTGGGCTAAAGTTTATGAAAATTACGCAGGAATCCCTACCCAAAAGTCAACTGGGGTTACGGGTGGAAATCCCCGCCGCCGATGTGGCGAAGCAGCACGAAATGGTATTCAAAAAAATCCTCAAAAATGTCCGTCTGCCTGGGTTTCGCCAAGGGAAAGTCCCGCCCCACATCCTGCGCCAATACGTTGGGGATGTTTCAATTCGAGCCTCGGTGGTGGAGGAACTGGTGGAAACCACCATGCCCCAAGCCCTGCAACACATTGAGGTGCCCACCCTGGGTGAACCCAAACTGTGCGATGAGATGGAAACCCTGGTGCAAAACTTCCAGCCCCATCAGCCCTTTGTGTTCCAGATCGCCATCGATGTGTGGCCGGAGGTGACCCTGGGGGATTACCAAAACCTAGCCATTCGGGCGGCCAAGTACGAATTTGACCCGCAGCAGGTGGAGGACATCCTCCGGGAACACCAGCAACGGCGGGCGACCCTGGTGCCGGTGGAGCGTCCCGCCCAGGCTGGGGATGTGGCCATCATTGACATGGACGGGTACCGGCAGACGGAAACCGGGCGGGGGGAACCCGTGGAGCATTTTGAAAGCCGGGATATGGAGGTGGAAATAGACCTGGAGGCGGCGGAATTTTACCCGGAGGTGTTGCAAGCCCTGGTGGGGATGCGGGTGGGGGAGACCAAAGAAGTCACCCTGGTCACCGATGGAAAATTTTGGGAGGAGGACATGGCCAACCAAACCTTCACGCTGGAACTTACCCTCAAGGAATTGAAAGAACCGGAACTGCCGGAATTAGATGACCTGTTTGCCCAAGCGGTGAGTGATTGTGAAACGATAGAAGAATTGCGGAGCTTTCTGACCGAGCGGGAACAAAAACGCATCAGCAACCTGACCCAAAATAGTGTGGAACAGGGAATTACCGACGGGTTGCTCAAAATCACCACCACCGAATTGCCCCATACCCTGGTGGAGCGGCATTTGACCGATTTATTTAATGATGTGTTGAATGGCTTTCTCCAGCGGGGCATTGACGCTAAGGAACTCAACACTTGGTTAACACAGGAACGGGTGCAGGAGATTGGCAAGGAGCTGCTCCCGGTGGCTCAGGGACAAGTCACACGGATTCTGGCCCTCAAAACCATTGCGGATCGGGAAGGTTTCACCCCCGACCCGGAGGCGATGGCGGCTGGGTTGGCCACTGCCCGCCGTAGTGAAAACGGTGCCAACCTGAGCGATGCAGACCTAGAACCGGTTGTCCAGGAATCCCTCCGCCTGCAAATGGCGATGGACTGGCTCCAGGAACAGGCACAGATTACCTGGGTGTCCCCGGAGGAATTGGCGGCAGAAGCGACCAACGAGCCGCTGCCCGATACTACCCCGACGGCGGTTCTCCCAGAAGAGGTTGCGCCTGTCGAATCGGAGGCTTGAGGCATAATGGGAAGCAAGTACCGTTGGCGGGTTTATCAGGTGGCACAGTCATGATTATCAATACGGCGCAGATGGCTTTGATTACGAGTCTAACGGGGGAGATGATCCAGGAAGCTCCCCCCCGCCCGGAAACGGGGTTTAATGTCCAGGAGCGGCTGTTGCAAGCCCGCATTGTGGTGCTGGGGAGTCAAGTGAACGATACGGTGGCCAATCAGTTGGTGGCGAGTTTTCTCTATCTGGATGCCCAAGACCCCACCAGCGATATTAAATTATTTATCAATTCGCCGGGGGGGTCGGTGACGGCGGGCATGGCCATTTATGATACGATGCAACAGGTGCGGGCGGATGTATCTACCATCTGTTTTGGTCTCGCCGCCAGTATGGGGGCATTTTTGTTGACCGCCGGTGCCCCCGGTAAACGCTTCTCCATGCCCAGTTCCCGGATCATGATCCACCAACCCTTAGGGGGTGCCCAGGGACAGGCGATTGACATCGAAATTCAGGCACGGGAAATCCTGTACCACAAGCGCCGGTTGAACGAATTGCTCGCCCATCACACCCGCCAACCCTTTGAGCGGATCGAGGCTGATACCGACCGGGATTTCTTTATGTCCGCCGAGGAAGCTCGGGACTACGGCCTGATTGACCACGTTCTCACCCGTGATACACTCTACCCCGCCGCTGTTTGAACGCACTTAATCCTTTCTGGGAGGGTCTATGTCCCGCTACGATGCTCATCTCAAATGTTCCTTTTGTGGCAAGTCCCAGGAGCAGGTACGTAAACTGATTGCGGGGCCGGGGGTTTACATTTGTGATGAATGCGTCGAGCTATGTAACGAAATCCTAGAGGAGGAGTTGGCGGAAGCCCGGGCGATGGCACCGACCCAGAAACGGAAACCCGCCCCTAGCCGCCCGCCCGCCAGTGTCAGTGGGGAACCCCTGCCTCGTCCCCAGGAAATCAAGCATTACCTTGACCAGCACGTCGTGGGTCAGCAGGAAGCCAAAAAGGTTTTATCCGTAGCAGTATACAATCATTACAAACGCCTGCGGGCAGAGACCCAGGGCACCGATGATGGGGTGGAATTGCAGAAATCCAACGTTCTCCTGATCGGCCCAACCGGTTGCGGCAAGACCCTGCTAGCCCAGACTTTGGCTAAATTGTTGGACGTGCCCTTCGCCGTCGCCGATGCCACCACCCTCACGGAAGCGGGCTATGTGGGGGAAGACGTGGAGAATATCCTCCTGCGCCTGTTGCAGGTGGCGGATATGGATGTGGAGCGGGCGCAACAGGGGATTGTGTACATTGATGAAATTGATAAGATTGCCCGCAAAAGCGAAAACCCCTCCATCACCCGGGATGTGTCGGGGGAGGGGGTGCAACAGGCTCTATTGAAAATTTTGGAAGGTACGATTGCCAACGTGCCACCCCAGGGCGGTCGCAAGCATCCCTACCAGGAGTGTATTCAAATCAATACCAGCAACATCCTGTTTATTTGCGGGGGAGCGTTTGTGGGTTTAGAGCGGGTGGTGGAGCAGCGGGTGGGCAAAAAATCCATGGGCTTTCTCCTGCCAGAAGAACCGGCCACGCCCCTGCCCATGAAAGAGCAACGCACTGCTTCTACCCTGCGGGAAGTGGAACCGGACGACCTGGTGAAGTTTGGGATGATTCCTGAATTTACGGGGCGAATTCCCATCTTGGCCGTGCTTGACCCCTTGGACGAGGAAGCTTTAGCGGCCATCTTGACCCAGCCCCGTAATGCAATTGTCAAGCAATACCAAAAACTGATGCGGATGGATAATATCGAGCTAGAGTTTGCACCGGAAGCCCTCCAGGCGATCGCCCGGGAAGCCTACCGCCGCAAAACGGGAGCTAGAGCCTTACGCAGCATCATCGAAGAACTCATGTTGGAAGTCATGTACGAATTGCCCTCCCGCCAGGATGTTGCCCATTGTCACATCACCCGGGAAATGGTGGAGAAACGCTCCAGCGATGCGGTTTTATTGCACCCCACCGCCCGCTCCCAACCGGCCTAGGGTAGTCTAAAAACTTGTGTTGAGTTATGTGCCAGCAGATTCCGGCCAATCAAGTCAAATTCGCATTTGAGCAAGTTATTCAAGAAGCAGAACAACTGGAACCTGAATTAGCCAAAAGATTAAAATGGTTTGTCCGTTGGATCAAAAATAAAAAACCTGGACTTCTGACGAAGAAACGGCTGGTTATGGATTTATTGATTGAGATATATCAAGATGCTAAGTTATGGCTTGCGATAAAAGCTTGTACTCCTGATGAATTGACAGAGTTTTGGGAGCAGGCACAAATGTACCCTCCAGAACGTTATTGGTATGAAATTCTTTTTCCTAGATGGTTTCAACAATCAGATATTAAGTTAGAAAAATGGACATCAAAAATAATGAGTGAGCAATTTAATCAGTCTGATCTATCGTTAATTAATACCTTCAAAATTGGGATAAACAGACATGGGGGGTATACACTCACTCGTTACATTCTGGATTTATCAATGGCTACTGATATTCTAATCAGTGGAAGCTTGGGTAAACCGTTAACTGTTCAATTGACAATAGTGGCATCCAAATATGAGGATAAGTACACAAAATGGCAAGAAACTCTTAAATACTGGCAAATTTGTCGAGGGGTCTTTCTTCGTCATGATCCAACGAGGTTCACGCAACAGGTTCAACGACTTTTGGAACTCAGTGACACGTTGGATGATAACTGCTATCATCAAGAAACATAAAAATTCCTTGTTTTCATAGTTGCGAGGTAGCCATGCGTTCAGATGATACAAATGTTGTCAATAATAATCCTGTCGCAAATGCTCTAGCTATCTTCCTGGCAAACCGAGTTTATTGCGAGGATAAGCGTCGGATAGGGGTTCAACGAGTTGATCTTGTTGTCGCTGATGTTGACGGTGACTGGCTGGAGCAATGGGGAGAAGAATCTGAGACTTTGCCCTTAGCAGTTCAGAAAACTGTGTAAAGTCGGGCGTTGAATAGTACCAACAGGTCATGTTGGAAGCGATATACGAATTGCCCTCCCGCCAGGATGTTGCCCATTGTCACATCACCCGGGAAATGGTGGAGAAACGCTCCAGCGATGCGGTTTTATTACACCCCACCGCCCGCTCCCAACCGGCCTAGGTGATTCTGAAAATTATAACTTTACGTATTTGGATTAGGACGTTTCTCTGGAGCTATAGCCATTTCAATTAAAACTAGGACGGATACCCCCTAAATCCCCCTTGGCAAGGGGGACTTTGAAACCATTCCTCCCCTTACTGAGGGGGGCTAGGGGGGTCTGGGGGTGAAAACTAATAATGTCTCAAATTTAATCAAAACGGCTATATCTATCAATTAGGGATAAGCGGTCGCAGGGGTGTTCCACGCAGTGTGCCGCAGGCATTCCCTCCCTGTCCTCACGCCCGTTTGCCCCGCCCCGCTCGCCAACAATTATCACAATGACCACAGGGCAGGGGGTCGCCCTCCTGTTGTAAACCCAACGCCTGGACGAGAAATAACCACCGACATTGGTCGCTTTTCAGATAAGCATTGATGGCTTTCAAACCGAGGTCATTGGGTTGAACGTTAATTTGCCCCAGTTTATCTTTGAGAATTTTGTAGGTGTAGGGGTCGTCCCAGTGCAAGGCACCCACCCGATGCAGGAGTGCCAGAGCCGCCGCCGCTTGGGGGTTGTCCTTGAGTTTATCTAGCGTGCCCTTGGGGGGCAGGGTTTGGGCGGCTTTTTGGGCTTGGTGGTATTGCTGCTGTAATCGGTCTAGATAATGCTGTTGGGCATTCATTTCCGTGGGATTGAGCCAGTTAAATAACCAGCCAACCGGCAATTTCCCCCACCAACCCGTGGGCTGGCTGGTAAAGGTAATGGCTTCCGCCAGTTGCCCATCCCGCCCGCCCCGGCCAATCCCCTGAATGTAATCCAAGGGGTTAAAGGGCGGTTGCACATGGATCACCCAGCGAATGTCCGGTTTATTCACCCCCATCCCCAACGCACTGGTGGAGACTAGGAACGGCACCCCGCCAGTCAGCCACAGTTGCTCCAACTCCCGCCGCTGGGGAGCCGACAACCCCGCATGGTACGCCTGGGTCGGTATCCCTTTTTTTTGCAACCAGTCCGCCCAGGTTTCCGTATCCCGCCGGGTCGCCACATAGACCAAACCCGCCTCCCCCTCGTGGGCTTTGATCGTGTGATAAACCTGTTGCTGACGTTGGTAGGGGGCTAGAACAGTCCGAACCGTAATGTTAATGTTCTGCCGATAGGGACTGCGGCGCACCACCTCCGGCTGTTCCAAACGCAACACCCGCTTAATCGTTTCCTGCACTAAGGGGTCAGCGGTGGCGGTAAAAGCGGCGATGGGAATGCGTGTCCCCGCCGGTTTGGTTTTTTGTAACGTCCCCCGCACAGCTCCCAACCGCTCGTAGGCGGGGCGAAAACTGTCCCCCCACTGCGCCAGACAGTGCGCTTCATCTAAAATAATGCCCCGGATCGTCACATCTGAGCGGGTTAAAACCTCCCACACCGGCGGACTGAGTAAGGTTTCTGGTGCTAAATACAATAAGCGCAAATCATTACTTTGTAAACGTTGCAGGGTACGTTTACGCTCAAAGGGCGACTGCTGGCTGTGCAGGGTGGCCGCCGGGAGATTTTTTTCCTCCAGTGCCTGCACCTGGTCTTCCATCAGGGCAATCAGGGGGCTAATCACCAAACTCACCCCATCCTGCATCAGGGCGGGTAGTTGGAAACAAATGGACTTACCAAACCCAGTGGGTAGGACGATCAAGCTATCTTGTCCCTCTAATAAGGTACTAACAATCTCCCCCTGGGGCGGGCGAAAATCCGGGTAGCCCCACAGTTCCTGAAACTTCGCCCGGGCATCCGCTAGGGTAAAAGTGCCCATACCGCCCCTGGACGATCGGACTTAAACCAACCGCTCTTTTTCTTTAATTTCCACCCATTCCGTGTGGAAGGTACCGGGTTGGTCAATCCGCTCGTAGGTGTGCGCCCCGAAAAAGTCCCGTTGTGCCTGGGTGAGATTTTGGGGCAAATTTGCCCGCCGGTAGCTGTCAAAATAGTCCAACGAGGCACTGAAAGCGGGTACCGCAATCCCCGTGTAGGCCGCCGTCGCTACCACTTCCCGCCACGCACTTTGCCGGTCTAAAATACTCTGCTTAAATTCGGGAGCCAGGAGCAAATTGGGCAGGGTGGGATTATCCACAAATGCCTGTTTGATTTTATTCAAAAAGCCCGCCCGAATGATACAGCCCCCCTTCCAAATCCGCGCCAATTCGCTCAGGTTCATACTATAGTTAAACTCCTTCGAGGCGGCGGCTAACAGAGCCATCCCCTGGGCATAGGAGCAGATTTTTGAGCAATACAGGGCATCCCGAACTTTATTGATAAATGCCTGTTTGTCCGGCACATTGGTAATTATGGGTGCCGTCAATTGCTGGGAAGCCGCCACCCGCTCCGCTTTCATGCTGGAAATCACCCGGGCATTCACAGCCGCCGTGATCGTGGGAATCGGCACGCCCAAATCCAAGGCACTGGTTACCGTCCACCGCCCGGTGCCCTTTTGCCCCGCCGTATCCATGATCAAATCCACCAGAGGTTTGCCCGTGAGCGGGTCATTAACGGTGAAAATTTGCGTGGTAATTTCAATCAAAAACGAATTTAATTCCTCCGTTTGATTCCACTCGCTAAATACCTGATGAAATTCCGCCGCTGTTAAACTCAAAACACTTCTGAGTAAATCGTAGGCTTCGGCGATTAACTGCATATCCCCGTATTCAATGCCGTTATGCACCATTTTGACGTAGTGCCCGGAACCCCCAGGGCCAATGTAGGTGACGCAAGCACCATCATCCACTTGAGCGGCAATTTTGGTCACCAACGGCTCCAGTTCCTGATAGGCTTCCCGAGTCCCCCCCGGCATTAAGCTAGGGCCATTCAACGCCCCTTCTTCCCCGCCGCTGACCCCCATACCCACGTAGCGCAGACCGGCAGCTTCCAACCCCTGGGTGCGCTCTTCCGTATCCTCATACCAGGAATTACCGCCATCAATAATAATATCCCCCGGTTCCAGCAGGGGTTTAAGCTGGTCAATCACCGCCTGTACGGGTTTTCCGGCTTTCACCATGATCAGGATTTTGCGGGGGCGTTCGAGGCTGGCCACCAATTCTTCCACGGAATGGGTACCCACAATGTCCTTGCCCGCCGCCCGTCCTTGGATAAATTCATCTACTTTTTCTGTGGTGCGGTTAAACACAGCCACCGGGAACCCGTTGCGTTCCAGATTGAGAACCAGATTTTCCCCCATCACGGCCAGACCGATCAGGCCAATCTGTTGCTGCGCCATCCCTACCACCTCCTGAGCGTCGTTGGCCTCAGATTAACCCGTCCCCTGGAAAATTTCGGGAACTTTACCGATTTACTTTACGATCCGAGGGCGGCCAACGCCCGATAAACATCCGCCACCTCTGGGCAAATGTGATGCGCCTCCGTAGTGCCAGGGGTTTTGCCGACGGCGATGGACAGCCCCCCCCGTTGATTCACCACCGCAAAAGCCGCCTCATCGGTCAAATCATCACCGATATAACACCCCTGCTGCACCTGCCACCAATCCCATAAAAATGCCACACAATCACCCTTATCAAATGTGTGCGGGAGAATTTCGATAACCTCTTTCCCCGGTTGTAGTTTGAAGGGAATTATTAAGTCATTGTTAAAATTATTAGGTATAAATAGGGTGTGAAGTAATTCAACAACTGATGATTTAACGGGTGTAGGAGCTTGCCGATAATGTATCGCTAAGGAGTAGGTTTTATCTTCAATTCTTACTCCAGATTCTAATAATTGCCCCTCGGTTAATTTTCGTACAATCACCTCCCGAATGGGTTGTAATTGTGTTAGTAATTGTTCCCGGTTCGGCTGGCGCAAAAACTGGTACTTTTGGGGCACATAAATTTCCCCCCCATGCAATCCACACAAGGTAATATTTTCGGTTAATAATTCCCCTAAAAAATGCTGGAGTTGCGGCACCGACCGCCCGCTGACAATCGCCAGATGAATTTGGGGATGACGGCACAGAGTACGGAGCAGTTCGATACCGTCCGGAGGTAAAATCGCCTGGGTGGGGTCGGGGACAAGCGGGGTTAATGTGCCATCATAATCCAAGAACAAAGTTAAAGAATTGCCTAGATGCCAATACTCAGCGATGATAGACGGCATGGGTAAACGCATCCATAAACGACTGCACCCAATGGTGAATATCATAGTCAGCCACAGTTTGTCGCAGGGCTTGCATTTTTTGTTGACGGATTTCAGCGGCTAGATTTAATGCTTGCTGTAACGTATCTGCCATCTCTTCAATGTAAAAGGGATTGATCATCAACGCCTCTTTTAATTCATAGGCTGCCCCAGTAAATTCACTCAACATCAGTACCCCTGATAAATCCACCTTGGCGGCACAATACTCTTTCGCTACTAAATTCATCCCATCCCGGAGTGGCGTAATCATTGCGACATCAGCAATCATCAAATACGTTAGGACATCCTCCAGGGAAAAACGCTGGTAAAAGTAATGAATCGGCACCCAGTTATCCCGAGAAAACAAACCATTAATCCGTCCGACCGCTTGCTCGACTTCCTCACGCATCCGTTGATAGGCCGGAACGGCGGTTCGAGTTGGGGAAGCAATCTGAATAAAGCAAAAACGCCGTATGTATTCGGGATATTTTTCAAAAAAGAGTTGTAGTGCTTCTAAATTCTCCAAAATTCCCTTGGTATAATCTAAGCGATCTACACTCACACCAATATATTTAGCGGGATAATTATCCCGGAGTTTTTGTGCCCGATTTTGCAGATTTTGTGTTGAGACTAAGGCGGCAATTTTTTGGGTATCAATACTAATGGGAAATGCCCCGACTTGAATCACCCGCCCCTGATAATAAATGCGCTGATGTTCCCGGTCAATCCGCACTTCTGTATCCGGCAGGAGACGTTCTACCGCATCCAGGAAGTAGTTGCCATAATCGGGGACATGAAACCCGATCAAATCGCTCCCCAGCATTCCCCGTAAAATCACATCTCGTTTGGGGAGGATTTTGAATACTTCCAGAGCTGGAAATGGAATGTGTAAAAATAAGCTGATTTTATGTTTTGGTCGCTGCTTTCGCACCAATTCTGGCACCAGCAACAGATGATAATCCTGTACCCAAATCCAATCGTCTGCACGGGTACAAGCTACTACCGCATCCGCAAATTTTTGATTCGCCGTTATATAACTTGGCCAATCCTGTTCATCAAAGAAGTTACAATGGGAGATAAAGTAGTGAAATAGAGGCCATAAACGGGTATTAGCATAGCCGTAATAATAATGATTAACTTCCTGTTGGGTCAGAGGTACGGGTTGAATTTGGTAAGGAAGTTGAATTTTATCCCAATCAATACTATCTTCATCACTGGAAACATCATGAACTTCGACCACTTTTTTTGAGGTATCCTCCCAACAAATCCATAGGCCATCCCGCTGACGTAAAACTGGGTCGAGCGCAGAGATTAACCCCCCCGGCATTCGCTCAATTCGGATTTCATTGCCATGAGTTTGAATGGTATAGGGTTCCCGGTTGGAAACAATGACTAAACGGCCAAATGCATTGGGTTCAATGACCGCGGTGCTTGTTGGTTTTAAGGTATTTTTCTCGGTCATATCAACCTCCTTGTTGGCCTAGTTTTGAGCGAGTAACATGGCTGAATTAATAATCGCTACATGGGTGTAAGCTTGGGGGAAATTGCCTGTCAATTCCCCGGTTTTTTGGTTAATATCTTCCGAAAATAATCCCACGTGATTTCCAAAGGATAACAGATGCTCAAAGTAATTTCTGGCTTTCCTTTTTTGACCTGAAAGGGTCAGGGCATCGATCAACCAAAACGTGCAAATGGTAAAGGCATTTTCAGGCAAACCCAACTCATCATGGTTAGTATAACGAAACATCAATCCATCGATCATTAGTTCTTCCTCAGAACGCTTAATTGTTGCCAACATGCGAGGGTCTTTAGGTTCAATAATACCCAGGATAGGCATTAATAAATTGCTGGCATCCAAATCATTACGACCATAGGCTTGGGTAAAGGCTTGTCGCTCATTATTCCACGCCGAGCCCAGGATCATTTCCCGCATCAATTTGCGCTTTTGATTCCACTTACGATATGGGGTTTGCCTTTTCAATTTATAGGCGATTTTACAGCCCCGATCCACTGCTACCCAACACATCAGTTTGGAAAATGTATAGTGATCGGGACGGTCACCGATTTCCCAGATACCGTTATCTTTTTCCGGGAATTTTTGAATCGCCAAGTCAACCAGTTGTTCCACACATATCCAGAGTAAATCGCAGTCTGGACAAACCACCCGTTCATCCACAAAGACTGGATACATACTCAGTAAAGCCTCACCATAAACATCAGTTTGATGGTGGAGCGTAGCATCATTGCCAATCCGAACTGGCTGACTGCCGTGAAACCCAGCCAAGTAATCTAAATGCGTTACCGTTGGCACGTCATGGCCTTCAATGGTATAAAGGGGTTTCAAATAACCGGAATGGGCTAGGACGATTTTGGACAAATAGCCCACGAAGTTTTCGGTTTCTTCAAATTTAGATAATTTCAGCAGGGCATTCACCGTAAAAAAGGAATCCCGAATCCAACAGTAGCGGTAATCCCAATTCCGTATTCCTCCCACGATCTCAGGTAAGCTAGTTGTGGGAGCAGCAATGATTGCTCCAGTTGGCTCATAAATCATCTGTTTGAGTGTCAAAGCAGAGCGAATAATTTGTGTTTGATATTCGTCCGGCAAAAAGCAATGTTTTACCCACCTTTGCCAGTAGTGATTGGTACGTTCAAGTTTTTCTTTGATAGCGGCTACAGAATTTTCATGGGTAGGTTGATAGTAGGACAAACTGAAGAAGGCATCCCCCTTCAAACAAATCGGCTCTTTGCCAATAATTTGGACGGGAGAGAGATTAGTCACGAGGAAGAGACTATTATCCTGATGGGGGGATTCAATCGTGGTTTCATTGAGCAGAACACAGGGAGCCAGATCAGATTGGTATCCCGGTCGGGGATGATAATGAATGATGATTTCTGGCTCACCAAAACCCACCTTGATATAGCGACATAATTCTGGGGGGGTATAGGAACGATTCCCATCCCAAACTTCCCAGCGAGGCATAAAATCATGGATCACAAACGAAGCAAAGGCAGATTCAAAACTGGTCAACAAAACATTACTATTCTTTTCGTAAATTTGTTGAATGGTATAGAGTTCTGGATGAACGGGTTCGATCGCAAAATAACTGCCGCATTGCTGATCCAGGATCCGGTCAAAAACAAACGCACTTTCAAAAGTAGGCATACACAAATAATCAACACTACCCACCGGCGAGATGAGCGCACATATCCGGCCATTACCGATCAATCCGTAATTCAAAGAAACGTGCGATTTCATCCTTAATTGACTCCCACATTCATCGGTTCAGGGAAATATTTAGTCACTCCCTAAGTACAACTTTCCTGGGAAGCTACGTTCACCTTAGCACTACCCCTGGAATTCGGTCAAATGCAAATACGATACAAAATTTTTGAACGATACATGAAATAAAGAGAAATGGCGGGGGAGAGATCAACTCCATCTAATTCCTCCCCGGCTACAGCAACGGGGGGTTCAGAGTTTGCCCTTTGGTTGGCGATCCCCGTTCCCAATTGCTTACGGCGGGGTGAGCCGTTCCCTGCATCGGCGTAGTCAGGTTTTAATCTCTGCGGGTCAATTCCCCGCCGCTCTGCGGCGTAAAATGCAGAGAT
>CAYZTU010000020.1:0-56920 GCA_964481635.1 uncultured Synechococcus sp. | reverse complement strand
ATTTAACTTCATTCACCACTATAATGAATCATTACTTACATAGCACTACCCAATAAGATTCAGCTTGCCACCCGTGGCATCAATGACCATATCTGTATCGGTTTCATTGATCAATGACAGTTTATATTTATCATCGAAATAAAAATGAACTCCCTTAGCTCGATTGGAAATAAAAAGTAGGGTTTCTAAAATATTGAGAGGGACACCCATATAATGCCCATTGCCAAATTCACGGAGAATGGTGACGACTTGCGGATCAAAAAAATCTTCATAGATGAAATTCGATAAATTGGTTAACCAATTACGGGTATAGGGCTTCTTAATATGTTTAGCTTGCACCCGATTTTCAATCATGAGAATATTCACCAATTCCCCCAGGGAAGTTTTCAGGGCATTGGCCAAGGCCAGTCCGACACAACCAGCCCCCAGAATCAAGATATTGAGTTTGCCGCCGCCTAGATTTTTTCTGAGGGCATCGGCTAGTTCAAAGTCACCAATATCCGCAAAATCATCAACGAGAAGTTGCTCATTCGGAGTGGCGATAAGTTCATTAACATAACCCCACCGGGTTTGTATATCGCTAATACTCAGAATTTTTTCTAGATATTCAGAGGCGGTATGGGGTGATTTTGGTAAAACGATTTTTGGATGACTTTCCCGCGGTTTTTGGGGTAGAATAGCTGGTAAGGAAGGGTCAATAAATTCTCCATCTAGTCCCAGGCAATATCGCCAGCCGAGAGCTGCCAGATTAACAGCTTGTTTATAGATGACGTGATACTCTTGTTCTAAAGTGGCGAGAAATTTTTGATTATCCGTTAAAAAACGTGAGGGATAGTTTTGAGATATTTGCCGCAATAAATGACGGGCTTCATAGTCTTTTGGTTGCTGGGAAAGTATTTTGTAAAGTCGGTATTTTGCTTGTGCGATACTGTCGCTATCTGAAAAAGATTGCTGAGAAGCAGTCAAGTGGTTCTGGGTTATTTTTTCAGGAGACATGACCAGCTCTTTTCGCTAAAAAATTCCCTGTGACTTGTGTGGTAATAGCGAAGCGTGTCCGCAGGTCATAGCCATCCACTAATTTGGGGTTGCGACCTGTGCCCCCAATTACCTCAGCCCTTGTATGTTTAGTTACGGATTTCATTGTTTTAATTTATTTCCAAATCCATACTATAGCAATACGATTCGATTTGCGAACAAAGATTCTGGAGAACCAGTGACGGGGGGTGCCCCCCTGCGACTGCCATTCTAAATTCAAATCATACTGCTATATAGCAATTTTAGGGGATTCGGAAGAATTGAAGAGGCATTCAAGAACCAGTGCGGGGCGTTGCCCTACGACCGCTGTTCAAAATTCATTTAGGATTGCTCTATGTAATAGAGAATGCAATTTCATCCCTGATCGGGTCTAACATTTAGTCAAATTCAAATATGACAGACCAAATCCCCAGCCCGTTGGGTAAACCGCAGATTTTCCCGATAGTCCACCGGGCAATCAATCACCGTAGGTACGGGTTGTTCCAGAGCCGTTTTCAAAGTGGGAATAAACTGCTCAGTTTTTTCAATGCGATAGCCTTTCAAGCCCATACTTTCTGCCAGCTTGACAAAATCGGGATTACCAAATTCAATATACTTACTATGGCCATAGTGTTGATGCTGTTTCCACTCAATTAAGCCATAGCCGCCATCATTAAATATGATCGTCACAAAAGGAGTTTTGGCTCGTAATGCCGTTTCCAATTCCTGACAGTTCATCATAAATCCCCCGTCCCCAGTAACGACCACCACCCGCCGGTTTGGAGCCACTAATTTGGCCGCAATTCCGCCCGGGACAGCAATTCCCATGGCGGCAAAGCCGTTGGAGATTAAACAGGTATTGGGTTGGAGACAATGGTAATGGCGCGCCATCCACATTTTATGGGCACCTACATCACTAATCACAATGTCATCTGCTTCCATGACTTGTCGCAGGTCATAAATAAGTTTTTGGGGCTTGATGGGAAATTCATCATCCTGGGCGTAGCGTTGATAATCTGCCCGAATTTCATCCCGAAATTGGAGCGCATAGGGTGCGGGTTTACCCCGCCGGTGGGTACGTTTGAGAATCTCTTTTAAGGAGTCGGAAATATCACCTACTACTTCCACAATGGGGATATAACTACTGTCAATTTCTGCGGAATTTTGACCGATGTGAATAATGGGTATCGTGCCCTGGGGATTCCATTTTTTGGGAGAGTATTCTACGAGGTCATAGCCGATGGCAATCATCAAATCCGTGTGATCTAGGGCGCAGTTAATGTGATCCCGTAGTTGTAAACCCACACTCCACAACGCCAGGGGATGGGTGTAGGGAATCACCCCTTTGCCCATAAAACTATTGGCGACGGGAATGTTCAGTTGTTCTGCAAATTCGGTGAGGGTTTGGTGGGCATGATTACGAATCGCCCCATTCCCAACTAAAATCAAAGGATTATGGGCATTTTGGATCGCCTGAGCGGCCAGTTCAATACTTTTGAATGAGGCATAAACTTTCTCTTGGCGATCCTGTTTCAGGGCGTGACCGGCGGCGGGCATAGCGGCAATATTTTCCGGTAAATCAATATGCACTGCACCGGGTTTTTCCTGTTGGGCAATTTTGAAGGCTTTGCGGACAATTTCTGGCGTAATACTGGGTCGCACAATCTGAGTATTCCATTTGGTCACAGGGGCAAACATCGCCACCAAATCCAGATATTGATGGGATTCAATGTGCATCCGGTCGGTGCCCACTTGCCCGGTGATGGCGACCAAGGGTGCCCCATCCAAATTGGCATCGGCCACTCCGGTCATCAGGTTCGTTGCTCCAGGACCTAAGGTGGATAAGCAAACCCCTGCCCGCCCGGTTAAACGACCGTACACATCGGCCATAAAAGCCGCCCCTTGTTCATGGCGGGTGGTGATAAATTGAATTGAGGAGTGACTGATGGCCTCTAATAGTTCTAAATTCTCTTCCCCCGGTAGGCCAAAAATGTACTCTACTCCCTCATTTTCTAAGCAGTGAACCAGTAATTCCGCAGTGTTCATAAACACCAATTCCTACGCTTCTATTTCTTCAGCCTAGTTCTCCAATTTAGAGTTGGTGGCTTTTTATGACAAAATCCTGGCAAATTTAACAATAGTGCTGAGTTGTTTACAAAGGTTAATAGTAATCTTATTTAGGACACCTCTATTTATTGCAACCGGCAGAACATCATCTTGCTGGAATGCCGTTAGCCTGCGTGCCATTATTAACAAGAACCAAGTCGGGGGGTGCCCCCCTGCGACCGCTGTTCTCAATTTATTGAGGATTGCTATTACTGGAAGATTCCAGGACAAAATTAAGTAACTTACCGGGGACATAGATCACTTTTTTGATTTTTTGATTTTGCAAGTAACGCTGACCCACATCCGAGGCTTTGGTTAATTCTTCTAAGGTGGCTTGATCCGCCCGACTGGGCACGCAAATGGTTCCCCGGGTTTTGCCCATGACCTGAATTACCAAAGGAATTTCATCGACTACCAAAGCGGTCTGATCCACCTGTGGCCAGGGTTGCCGATGAATGGAATCCGTATGTCCCAGTTGTTGCCACAATTCTTCGGTAATATGGGGGGCAAAAGGGGCTAACAGGGTTAATAATACCCGGATTCCTTCATCAAAAATTCCAGAATTATTTCCCTGATAATCCGTCAATTCGTTGGTCAATTTCATTAGGCTAGCAATGGCGGTATTGAACTGATATTCCCCCGTGGTATCTGCCGTAACTGCTTGGATGGTTTGGTGAATGACTCGGCGCAAATTTCGCTCTGCTGGGGTGGGTTCAGGGACAGATTGCGGGGGACGTTCTCGGTAATTTTGCACCAACCGCCAAACCCGGTTCAAAAACCGAAATTGGCCTTCCACATCCGCATCATCCCATTCTAAATCCTTCTCCGGTGGAGCTTTGAATAGGATAAACATCCGGGCGGTATCGGCACCATATTTAGCTAAAACCTGTTCGGGATCAACGCCGTTGTATTTCGATTTAGACATTTTTTCATAGAATATGGCCACGGGTTCATTGGTTTCCTTGTCTCGACATTCGCCGTGTTTATAAATTACTTGGTTTGGGGTTAAATACTTGCCGGTTTGTACAGTTTTGTAGGTTAATCCCTGCACCATCCCCTGGGTGAGTAAGCGTTGAAACGGCTCCCCAAAATTAATTAATCCCCGCTCCCGCAGTACCTTGGTAATAAACCGGGAGTATAACAGGTGTAAAATAGCGTGTTCAATCCCCCCCACGTACTGATCCACAGGTAACCAGTTATTAACAATTTCAGAATTAAAAATTTCCTGGGGATTATTTGCATCCGCAAACCGCAAAAAATACCAGGACGAGTCAATAAATGTATCCATGGTGTCGGTTTCCCGGTGGGCGGGGCGGCCACACTGGGGACAAGATACATTCACCCACTCGGTTAATTGCGCCAAGGGGGACACCCCCCGCCCGGTTAAACTCACATGCTCCGGTAATAACACCGGTAAGTCCTGCTCTGGGACGGTGACCACGCCGCAATCATCGCAGTGAATCATGGGAATGGGCACCCCCCAATACCGCTGCCGGGAAATCAGCCAATCCCGCAAACGGTACTGCACCCGCTCTGCACCCCAACCCTGTGCCTGCGCTACTTGGGTGATTTTTTGTTTGGCTGTGAGGGAATCTAACCCATCAAATTCTCCCGAATGAACTAATACTCCCGGTTCCGTGTAGGCCTGTTGTAAGGGGGTTATTTCGCCAACACCTGGGGATACAATCACCTGGGTTATGGGTAAATTGTACTGCTGGGCAAAGCTAAAATCCCGTTCATCGTGCGCCGGTACGCCCATCACCGCCCCGGTGCCATATTCATACAAGACATAATCAGCAATCCAGAGCGGTACGCACTTTTGGTTAAACGGGTTAATGACTTCTGTGCCCAGTGGTACGCCCCGTTTAGGCTGGTCATTCGCAGTACGCTGCTCCGGCGATAAATTCCCTAACTGTTGGATAAACGATTGCACCTGCTCTCGCTGCGTGGGGGCGGTCAACTCCGCTACCAAAGGATGTTCGGGAGCCAGCACCAGGTAGGACACGCCAAACACCGTATCCGGGCGGGTGGTAAAAACGGCAATTTTTTGGGTCTGCCCCAGGATGGGAAATTCCAAAATCGCCCCGGTGGAACGCCCAATCCAGTTGGCCTGCATGGTTTTTACCCGCTCCGGCCAGCCGGTCAACTGGTCTAAATCCCGCAGGAGTGGGTCGGCGTAATTCGTAATCCGCAAAAACCATTGTTTGAGCAATTTCTGTTCCACCTGGGCACCGGAACGCCAGGAACGCCCCTCGCTGTCCACCTGCTCATTCGCCAGCACCGTTTGATCCACCGGATCCCAATTCACCTGCGCTTCCTTCTGGTAGGCCAAACCCATCTGCCACATCTGCAAAAACAGCCACTGTGTCCAGCGATAGTACTGCGGTTGACAACTGGCTAACTCCCGCCCCCAGTCGTAGCTCAGCCCCAGGGATTGCAATTGCCGCCGCATATTAGCGATGTTGCTCTCCGTCCAACGGGCGGGGTGAATCCCCCGGTCAATGGCCGCATTTTCCGCCGGTAGCCCAAACGCATCCCAGCCCATGGGGTGCAACACCCGATACCCCTGCATCCGCCGCACCCGGGCGATCACATCCGTAATCGTATAATTTCGCACATGACCCATGTGGAGATTTCCCGATGGGTAGGGAAACATGGATAGGGCATAGTACTTTGTTTGTTCTAGATTTGTACTAGTTTCATGCAACCCCTGTTCCCGCCAAATCTGCTGCCAACGGGGTTCTAATTCTGCCGGTTGATAACGGGTCATGTCGCCTGTCCGAGGGGGTCGCTTGCCTGCCGTGCCTGGGGGTCAATCCGCTCAGTAATGTAGGCGGCTAATTCCCGAAAGCGGGGTAGGGAGCGTAATTCCAGCCGCTTGCCATCTTTGAGCGTAATTACCATATCCCCCCAAAAGCCAAACCCCCGGGGAATCGTCACAACGTTAGTTATTTCACTGTAGATCACATCCGAACGGTCTCGCCCCAGCCAGCCCCCCGTTACCGTCACCCGACGGCTGGTAATCCGGTAGCGCAACCAGAGGGCACGGGTAATCGCTCCCACGGTCAGCGGCAACCACACCAGGGTGAAACCCAAAACTAAATTCAAAATTAAATCCCCCCGGTGGGGACCGCCCTCAAAAATCACGTCTTCCCGGATGCCCATGAATGATGCCCGCCTGTTGCAAAAGCTGTTCTAATTCTCGCAGAAAATCCGAGTACTGTCCTGTTAATGCCTGGGGTTGCGCCGTAATGATCACCTGCCAACCAGGGGTACACCCCGGCAACAAATGCCATATCACCGCCCGCATTTGACGTTTGAGCCGATTGCGTTGAACCGCCTTTTTGCTGACCTTGGTGCTAACCACCACCGCTACTTGCACCGCCGTCCCCTGGGGGTTAGGCCGATAGCGTAACCGAAAAAACTGCCCCCGCTGTTGACGATGGTTTTGGTAAAGGGCGGCAAATACCCGATGTCCCCGCAGGCGATAGCTCCGGGGTAACCCCACCCTACACCAGGGCTAACCGTTTGCGCCCCTTGGCTCGCCGAGCTTGCAGTACCCGCCGACCGCCGGGAGTCGCCATCCGTGCCCGAAAACCAGAGCGGCGTAAGCGTTTGCGGCTGGTTCCTTCCAAGGTGCGCTTGGTCATACATCCTACGGTTGCTAGAGTTCACAAGGATTAGCAATTTAGCACATAAAGCTTAACCAAGTCAATGCCAAGGGGGGCTATTCACCCGGGGAAAAATGGGGTAGCCTGTTCCCTATCAACCTCACTAACATCCCCCTTCACACCGTGACCGAATCTCTGGAAGCCCGGTGGCAGATGGTATTGGAGCAACTTCAGCTTCGCCTCAGCCGTCCCACCTTTGAAACTTGGATCAAGACCATTCGCCCGGATGCCCTGACGGAGAACCGTTTGCGCCTGCTGGCACCCAACCTATTCGCCCGCAACTGGCTGGTCAAGTCCTACCTGAATACCATTAGTGCCGTAGTCGCCGAGGTGTGGGGTGAACCGCTGGAGGTGGACATTGACAGCATGGAAAGCGAGATGATTCCGGCGACGACGGCCACACCAACCCCAATGGTGCCCTACCGGGAAATGGCGGCGGAAGTGGAACCAACCTGTTTGACGCTCAATACCAAGTACACCTTTGGCCGGTTCGTGGTGGGAGCCACCAACCGCATGGCGCATGCTGCCGCTTTGGCCGTAGCGGAATCCCCCGGTCGGGAATTTAACCCTTTGTTTTTGTGCGGTGGGGTAGGGTTGGGCAAAACCCATTTGATGCAGGCTATTGGTCATTACCGGATTGAAATCAGTCGAGATGCCCGGGTGTTTTATGTCTCGACCGAGCAATTTACCAATGATTTAATTGAAGCGATTCGGCGGGATAATATGCAACAATTTCGGGAAAAATATCGGGCGGCGGATTTGCTATTGGTGGATGATATTCAGTTCATTGAGGGGAAAGAATATACTCAGGAGGAGTTTTTCCATACGTTTAATGCCCTCCATGAGGCGGGCAAACAGGTGGTGATTGCCTCTGACCGTCCCCCTACGTGCATTCCTCGCCTGCAAGAACGCTTGTGTTCCCGGTTTTCCATGGGGTTGATCGCCGATATTCAAGCCCCGGATTTGGAAACCCGCATGGCGATTTTGCAAAAAAAAGCTGAGCAGGAAAATGTGTATTTACCGGTGGAAGTGATCACCTATATTGCCACCCGCTATACCGCCAACATTCGGGAACTGGAGGGGGCGTTGATTCGTACCCTGGCCTACACGGCCATTTCCGGGGCAGCAATCACGGTGGAAAATGTGGCGGATTTACTCAATTCGCCGGTACAAATGACCAAAACCACCCCGGAACTTGTGGTGGACATTGTGGGGGTGGCGTTTGAAGTGCCCGCCCAGGATTTGATGTTTACCACCCGCCGCCGCCAGGTAAGCTTTCCCCGGCAGGTAGCGATGTATTTGGTGCGGCAATATACCAGTTTAAGTTTGCCCCAGATCGGCCAATTCTTCGGGGGTAAAGACCATACGACGGTGCTTTATGCCTGTGAAAAAATCGCCCAAAAGCGGGACAGTGACCCCAAATTTGCCCAATTATTAGCACAAATTAAAGACCGAATTCACCGCTCGGCACAGGATTTGGGGAATTGATAAGATTTTCTATCGGGTGTGTTTTGTTATTTAGGTGCAAATGGGGGGCATAGAGTATTGCCCCGAAATGGTTCTAAGGAGCATTAAACGGATTAACAATTTCCAATTCATCAATGTTTGAGTACCCACTATTGTATGAAATGTTTGAATGTTAACTTCTAAGCAAGCGGCAATGATCATCGCATCCCAATGTGATATGGCAATATTATCCGATTGACGAACAGATATTCTGAAAAACCATTACGGGGGCTGCGCGCCTGCGACCAGCTATTCAAAACTCAAATCATATTGCTATAGATTAAAGCGATTCATCAGATTCTCTGCCCGATCAAGAACGTTCCATGTTGGCAGTGCAGTGTACCAGACCTGGTGTAAGTCATGGATATATTGATATAGCAATACGATTCGATTTGCGAACAAAGATTCTGGAGAACCAGTGACGGGGGGTGCCCCCCTGCGACCGCTGTTCTCAATTCATTTAGGATTGCTATAGGCTTTTGTTCTGTCGTATCCTAGGAATGCTAATTTTCGACTTGTAGCCAAATATTCGCAGGCAACTTGCCACAACAAGACTTCTTCTACCAAATTACAGCAAAGACAACTGCTGTTCCGGCGGTTTGCGTCCCAAATGCACCCAAGCGGGAGCCATGGCTACCCGTCCCCGGGGGGTACGCTGGAGGTAACCTATTTGCATCAAATAGGGTTCATACACATCTTCAATGGTTTGGGGGTCTTCCCCGGTCATGGCTGCTAGGGTATCCAAACCCGCCGGACCGCCCTGAAATTGCTCAATCAAAATGGTTAATAACGTCCGATCCACCCCGTCCAACCCTTGGGGATCAACGGCTAAGAGTTCTAACGCTATTCCAGCCAATTCTGGGGTTATAATTTCAGCGTTTTGCACCTGGGCATAATCCCGCACTCTTTTTAACAAACGATTGGCAATTCGGGGCGTCCCCCGTGCCCGCTGGGCGATGGTGGCTGCGCCGGGGTCGGTTATTTGAATGTTGAGTAATTGTGCCGTGCGGGTAATAATCTGCCCCAATTCGGGAACGGTGTAAAATCTCAGCCGTTGCACCAACCCAAATCGATCCCGCAACGGGGAACTCAAGGCTCCCACCCGGGTCGTTGCCCCCACTAAAGTAAATTTTGGTAATGTTAAGGAGCGGGTGCGGGCACTAGCCCCCTTGCCCACCGTCACATCCACCCGAAAGTCCTCCATGGCTGAGTAGAGGGTTTCCTCCGTCACCCGGGGCAGGCGGTGAATCTCATCCACAAATAAAATATCCCCAGCTTCCAGGTTTACCAACAACCCGACAATATCCCGGGGACGTTCCAAGGATGGACCGCTGGTGATATGGCAGTGCCGCCCCATTTCCTGCGCCAAAATTAAAGATAACGTGGTCTTGCCCAACCCCGGCGGCCCATAAAGCAACAGGTGATCCAGGGGTTCCCCCCGCACCTTGGCCGCCCCCACGGCAATGCTGAGAATTTGTTTCAGTTCTGTTTGCCCCAGGTATTCCGCTAAAGATTGGGGGCGCAGGGAATCCTCCGGCAATACCTGGGTTTCCTGCGCCGTTACTTGGGGTTTTAAGAGCGGATTGCGCCCCCCCTCATCCTGGGAGGAGACAATCGCCATGATTAGGTGGGCAATTTGACTTCAATATCTACCCCAGCGGGCAAGTCCAGCTTCATCAGGGCATCAATGGTCTTGGACTGGGGTTGGTAAATGTCAATAATCCGCCGGTGCGTGCGGCTCTCGAAATGCTCCCGGGAGTCTTTGTCCACATGGGGGGAACGCAAAAGACAGTAAATCCGCCGTTGGGTGGGCAAGGGAATCGGACCCACCGCATGGGCTTGGGTACGGTTGACCGTATCCATGATCCGCTCGCAGGAGGTGTCCAAGAGGCGATGATCGTAGGCTTGGAGCCGAATGCGGATTTTTTGTTTGGTCAAAGCGGTCATAAAATTAACTCCCAAAAGGACAGGGAACCGCCAAAAGCAGCTCCCTAGAACGAGATTAGGTCAGGATTTTGGTCACCACACCGGCACCGATGGTGCGACCACCTTCCCGGATGGCAAACCGCATCCCCTGTTCAATGGCGATGGGATGGATCAATTCCACCGTCATCTTGATCCGGTCTCCCGGCATGACCATTTCCACATTCTTGCCATCATCGGTGGTGTAGGCTTTGATGGTGCCGGTCACATCCGTTGTCCGCACGTAAAACTGGGGTTTGTAGCCGGAGAAAAAGGGCGTGTGCCGTCCCCCTTCCTCTTTTTTCAAGACGTACACCTCGGATTCAAACTCCGTGTGGGGTTTGATGCTCCCGGGTTTGGCCATCACCATCCCCCGCTCGATGTCCGTCTTTTGAATCCCCCGCAACAGCATCCCGATGTTGTCCCCGGCGATACCTTCTTCCAGGGTCTTCTGGAACATTTCCAAACCGGTAACGGTAACGGTACGGGTTTCCCGCAAGCCCACAATTTCCACGGTTTCCCCAACTTTGACCTTGCCCCGCTCGATCCGACCGGTGGCCACCGTGCCCCGCCCGGTGATGGAGAACACGTCTTCGACCGCCATCAAGAACGGCTTATCAATCTCCCGCTCCGGGGTAGAAATGTAGCTGTCCACCGCATCCATCAGGTCGTAGATTTTATCTACCCATTCATTTTCGCCGCGGGCGGTTTTGGGGTTTTTGACCATGGCCTCTAAGGCTTGCAGGCCGGAACCCCGGATGATGGGAATTTCTTCCCCCGGGAAGTCGTAGTTGCTCAGCAACTCTTGGAGTTCCAATTCCACCAATTCCAGCAATTCCTCGTCCTCGGCCATGTCCACCTTGTTCAGGAACACCACAATGTTGGGCACCCCCACCTGTTTCGCCAACAGGATATGCTCCCGGGTCTGGGGCATGGGACCGTCCGTGGCCGCCACCACCAGAATTGCCCCGTCCATCTGGGCGGCTCCGGTGATCATGTTTTTCACATAATCGGCGTGCCCCGGGCAGTCCACGTGGGCATAGTGACGATTTTCCGTCTCGTACTCCACATGGGCGGTGTTGATGGTGATCCCCCGGGCTTTCTCCTCGGGAGCGGCATCAATTTCATCGTACTTGCGAGCCTTGGCCTTGCCTAGGGCGGCCAGTGTCATGGTAATCGCCGCCGTCAGGGTGGTTTTCCCGTGATCCACGTGACCGATGGTGCCGATATTCACGTGGGGCTTATTCCGTTCAAATTTTGCGCGTGCCATGGATGTCGTGTCCCTCTTTGGTTAAGCGTTCCCTTTTGCTTTGATGATGGTTTCGGCCACGTTGCGCGGCACCTCATCATAGTGGCTGAACTCCATTGTAAAAACACCCCGTCCCTGTGTCATAGACCGGATGTCCGTAGCGTAGCCAAACATTTCCGCTAGGGGGACTTTGGCCGTAACCTTCGCCAACCCAGCTTCTGAGGCCATACCCTCAATCTGACCACGGCGGGAGTTCAGATTACCCATAATATCACCTAAGAAGTTTTCTGGCACCTCCACTTCAACTTTCATCATGGGTTCGAGGAGCACCGGGCCGCAACGCATTACCCCTTCCTTAATGGCGATGGAACCGGCGAACTTAAAGGCCATCTCCGAGGAGTCCACATCGTGGTAGGAACCATCCACCAGCGTCACCCGCAGGTCAATCATGGGATAACCGGCTAGGATGCCGCCCTCACAGGCTTCCCGGATGCCCTGCTCCACCGGGGAAATATATTCCTTGGGGATCACCCCCCCTACAATTTTGGAGACAAATTCCAACCCAGTACCCGGCTCAGCGGGGGTAACTTCGATAACCACATGGCCGTACTGCCCTTTACCACCGCTTTGGCGGATATACTTGCCCTCCTGGGTGGTGGAGCGGCGGATGGTTTCCCGGTAGGCCACCTGGGGATTGCCCACGTTGGCTTCTACGTTAAATTCCCGCAACATCCGATCCACCAGGATTTCCAGGTGCAGTTCGCCCATACCGGAAATGATGGTCTGGTTGGTTTCCGCATCCACCGCCACCCGGAAGGTGGGGTCTTCCTTGGAGAGGGATTGCAGGGCTTTGGAGAGCTTGTCAATATCCGCCTTAGTTTTCGGTTCAATCGCCACGGAAATCACCGGCTCGGGGATAAACAGGGTTTCCAAAATCACGGGATGGTTGTCATCACAAAGCGTGTCCCCGGTGATGGTATCTTTTAATCCCAATACTGCGCCCAAATCCCCGGCTTGCAGGGCTTCTACTTCTTGCCGGTCATCGGCTTTCAGCACCACCAACCGGGACAGGCGTTCTTTCTTGCCCTTGGTGGAATTGAGGACATAGGTGCCCCGCTGCATCACCCCGGAATAAACCCGCACGAAGGTCAAATCCCCAAATTTATCCGACATGATCTTAAAGGCCAAGGCGGATAGGGGTTCCTTGTCATCCGCATGGCGGGCGACTTCCTCGCCGTTGGGCAAGGTGCCTTTGATGGCGGGAATATCAATCGGTGCCGGTAAATAATCCAACACCGCATCCAGCAGGAGTTGTACGCCCTTGTTTTTGAAGGCAGAACCGCAGAGCATGGGTACCATTTTGCCCGCAATGGTGGACTTGCGGATGGCGGTGCGGATTTCTTCTTCGGTTAGTTCTTCCCCTTCCAGATACTTCTCCGTCAAAATATCATCGGTTTCGGCGGCGGCTTCCACCAACTTGGCGCGAAATTCCTGGGCTTGCTCCATCAGTTCAGCGGGAATTTCTACCTTGCGAATGTCTTTGCCAATGTCATCGAAGTACTGGAAGGCACACATCCGTACCAGGTCAATCACCCCCTGGAACTGGTCTTCCGCACCGATGGGCAGTTGGATCGGCACCGCATTCGCCCGCAGGCGATCCCGCACTTGGTCGTACACCTTATAAAAATTCGCCCCGGAGCGATCCATCTTATTCACAAAAATAATCCGGGGGACTTTGTAGCGATCCGCCTGCCGCCAGACGGTTTCGGTTTGGGGTTGCACGCCGCCCACGGAACACAGCACCGTAATTACCCCGTCGAGCACCCGCATGGAGCGTTCCACTTCGATGGTGAAATCCACGTGGCCAGGAGTATCAATGATATTCACCGCATACTCCTCCGCCCCAGGTAGGGGTTGGGAGGGGTCGTCGGGGTTGCGCTTTGTCCAGCGGGTACTGATGGCGGCGGCGGTAATCGTAATTCCCCGTTCCCGCTCCTGAGCCATCCAGTCGGTGATGGCGGTTCCCTCATGCACTTCCCCCATTTTGTGCACCAACCCGGAGTAGAACAAAATTCGCTCGGTGGTGGTGGTCTTACCGGCATCAATGTGGGCGGCAATGCCCATATTTCGCACGCGTTCAATCGGGGTAGTTCGAGCCACGGGTTCCTCCTGGATGACCTGTGAATGAAATAATTGTGAATCCGTTACAAATTTTATCCTTTTTTGGCAATGGTCGTAGCGTTTTAGTAACGGTAGTGGGCAAAGGCTTTGTTGGATTCCGCCATCCGGTGGGTCTCTTCTCTTTTTTTGATAGAGGCTCCGGTTTCATTGGCCGCATCCATGAGTTCGTTCGCCAGCTTCATCGCCATGGTTTTGCCATTTCTCTGGCGGGAGTAATTGGTCAGCCAGCGCATGGCAAGGGCGGTGCCCCGGTCGCTCCGCACTTCCACGGGGACTTGGTAGGTGGCTCCCCCCACCCGGCGGGCTTTCACTTCCACCAGGGGCGTGGCGTTGCGTACCGCTTTTTCCAGGGTTTCAATGGGGTCGTTGCCGGTGCGCTCCTGGATGGTACTCAGAGCTTGATAAACCAAGCGGTAGGCCAGATTTTTTTTGCCGGACTTGAGCATGTGGGACACCAGAATATTCACCAGGCGGCTGTTGTACTGGGGGTCGGCTCCCACGGAGCGGCGTTTGACTCGGCGACGACGGGACATAGGGTGACAAAAGGGGATGAGTGTACTTACTTTTTCTTGGCTCCGCCCTTACCGGCAGGGGCGGCGGGCTGACCGGGTTTGGGGCGTTTCACCCCGTATTTGGAACGGCCTTGGTTGCGGGGGGAAATCTGGTTGGGATGCTTTACCCCGGCGGCATCCAGGGTACCCCGAATGATGTGGTAGCGCACCCCCGGTAAATCCTTGACCCGACCGCCCCGGATCAGCACCACCGAGTGTTCCTGCAAATTGTGCCCAATCCCCGGAATGTAAGAGGTCACCTCAAACCCGGAGGTTAACCGCACCCGTGCCACCTTCCGCAGAGCCGAGTTGGGCTTTTTGGGGGTGGTGGTGTACACCCGGGTACAGACCCCCCGCCGTTGGGGGCAACTTTTTAGGGCTGGGGATTTGGTCTTGCGCTTGAGGCTTTCACGCTCCGAGCGCACCAACTGTTGAATGGTGGGCATACAATCAAAATTTTATGCGGCAATCACTCATTATGCCAAAGCTAAGGTTCCCTTGTCAAATTGCCATCGGGTGGTCGGGGGGCAATTGGGTGCGACCGCCTGCGCTAGAGTTGGGGGCGTGACTGGCTGGGGGTTGGGTGCGGGTGCAGGGTGCCGAATGGTTAAAGGAATTGGCTCGTCAGCGGGTGATTGGCGTGGTGCGGGCGGGGGAGGCGGCGTTGGCCTATCAGATGGGGGCGGTGTTAGCCCAGGCGGGGGTACGGCTCATTGAAATTACCTGGGATTGTCCCGAAGCGGCGGCGATTATTCCCCGATTGCAGGGGGCGTACCCGGATTGTTGGGTGGGCACCGGCACGATTCTGAATCTGGCGGCGGTGCGGGCGGCGTTGGCGGTGGGGGTGGATTTTATCTTTACGCCCCACACGGAGCGGGAGTTGCTCCACACCAGCTTGGCGGCGGGGGTGCCGTTGGTGCCGGGAGCGTTAACCCCCACGGAGATTGTCCAGGCCTACCAGTGGGGTGCCCCGGCGGTGAAGGTGTTTCCCGTGGCGAGTTTGGGGGGGGCAAGTTATCTCCGGCAGTTACGCTCACCCCTGGGGCATATTCCCCTGATTCCCACCGGAGGGGTGACCCGTGCCAATACGAGGGAAATGCTGGCGGCAGGGGCGGTGGCGGTGGGGTTGAGCCGGGATTTGTTCCCAGAACCCTGGTTTTCCGAGCGGGATTGGCCGGGGCTACGGGCGGAGTTGGGGGCGTGGTTATCGGGGCTTAGACCGGACGCAACAGGGGATTCGCCGTGACCAGTTCCTCGCGGGTCAAGGTATCCCCGTCGGCCTGGGGTGCCCAGAGAATTTCTAGTGCCAACAGGGCATCGCTCCCCACGCTCCCCAGGGTGGTGAGGGTATTTTTCACATCCGTCAGGGTTTGGATCAGCGGCAATGGCACCGGGGTGGTGGTCGCCACCAACAGGGTTACCAGCAGGTATTCCCCCGGCTCGGTGCCAGGTAAATTCACGGATGGAGCTTGTACCGTGGCATTCACCAGGGTTTCCTGCTGTACTTGGGCACGCACCCGCAGTGCCAGGCGGTTCAATTCCGCTTCCGCCCGGTTGAGGGGCACTTTCTCAACGCTGGTGTGGGCGTAGCTCCAGTATTCCGGGTGGCGCAATAGGGCTAGGGTTAATCCCTGTACCAACTGCACCCGCCCACTGCCGGTATTGGGATTGCTGGTTTTGGCTAACTGATCCAGGTCTTTTTGCAGACCGCGCGCCTGGGCGAGGAGGGCGACCTGCATCTGGGCTACCGTCACCGTGGGGTTAAGTAATGCCTGTTCCTGGCGTTGTTCCTGGAACCGTTGCACGGCCTGGACGATGAATCCGGCGACTCCTAGCAGTAAAACCACGGAAAATAAGCCGCCGCCGCCGAAAAAGAAGGGGGTAAACAAGGGGAAGCCAAGGCCGCCGCCGTAGTAGCCACGGTTTGCGCTGTAGCCAGGGTTAACACTGCGGCTGGGCATCCGGTAGGAACTGGTGGGCATCCGAAAGGAACCACCACTGATGCGTCCGCCGGTACGGGCTGCCCAGGCTGGCGAGACCCCGCTGAGGGTCAGCATTACCACCAAAACCAAGACGCACAAAATTCGTACAAAAGAACGTTTCACCATAACCACCCTCATCCAGGGAATGAAGTCTTGAATATTACTCCTATTGTAACGAGTCGGTTCCCCCCTGGGTTTCCTGAGCGAGTTGCTCCAGTTGCAGACGCATTTCTTCTGACATGGAAATAAATTTGCCCAAGCCCCGGATCAATTTTTTCAGGTCTTCCCGAATTTGGGGGTCACCGGTGATTTGATCCAGGTCGGTTGCCACTTTACGAAAGGCCACAAACGTGGATTTGGCCGTTTCCAGGGTGCTATTTAGGCGCACCAAACTCGTGCGGATGGTCTGCTGGTTGGTGCGAATTAACCCGGTGGTGGCATCGGCAGCCGTGCCCACCTTCACCCCCGCCCGTTCTACCTGTTGGGCGGCGGCTTGCAATTCCTTAAACGAAGTCCGGGCATCCTGGGTGACCTGTTTCACGTCCTTGGTCAGGCCGCCCAGCCCTTTGGTCAACTCGGCTAACCCGTCCAAAAGTTCCGAATTGTCCAACTGCTTCACAATCGTGGCGGTGGCCTGGATCAGGTCATCAAAGGTGGGGCTGGTCTGCCCTTCGAGCTGGGCACCTTGGCAGACAATTTGCTGGGCATCACAGTCCTGGCTCCGGGGTCCCGCCCCGATGGCCGCCACATCCAGGTCTTCCCGGGGGCTGATATCCACAAAGGTTTGACTGACTAACCCGCCGCTCAGGGCACGGAAGCGGCTATTTTGGGGAATGAGGGTGTTTTTGTTGGCAATTTCCACCGTCACCAGCACTTGGTTCACATCCGGTTGAATCGCCACCACCCGCCCTACATCCACGCCCCGCAGACGGACGGCGGCACCGACACTCAGACCGCTGGCATTGCTAAACGCCAATTGAAAACGGTAGCGATTGGCATTGAAGGAGATATTTTCCACCCACAGCACCACGCCCACCAGTACGGCAATGGTGGCCACGACAAATAAACCCAACAGTCCTTCCCGTTGGCGGCGTGAGGGTTTGGCGGCGGTGGTCATGGCGATTGTCCTCAAGTTTGTTTTTAGTATAGCCACCGGGTCGAAATGAATTGGGATTGAATCGCCTGAGGTAGCTATATCCATCGCCCTGATTCCCCCGTGTGGCACAATGAGTGTTTAGTCTTATTCCCCCAAATCCGTGGTTGCCACTGCCTCCCGCTCCCTGACTCGCCCGGTATTTCCCTTCAGTGCCATCGTCGGCCAGGAGGAAATGAAACTGGCGCTCCTGCTGAACGTGATTGACCCCAAAATCGGTGGGGTGATGATCATGGGCGACCGGGGTACGGGTAAATCCACCACCATTCGGGCGTTGGTGGATGTCCTGCCGGAAATTATGGTGGTGGCGGGCGACCCGTTTAACTCGGACCCCGATGACCCGGAGTTGATGGCTGAATCGGTGCGGCAGGCCAAGCAACGGGGGGAATCCCTGCCGGTGGTCAAGCAAAAGGTGCCGATGGTGGATTTACCGTTGGGAGCGACGGAGGACCGGGTGTGCGGCACGATTGATATTGAGAAGGCATTGACCGAAGGGGTGCGGGCGTTTGAACCGGGACTGTTGGCGCGGGCGAACCGGGGCATTTTGTACGTGGACGAGGTGAATCTGCTGGATGACCATCTGGTGGATGTGCTGTTGGATGCCGCCGCTTCCGGCTGGAATACGGTGGAGCGGGAGGGGATTTCCCTGCGTCACCCGGCGCGGTTTGTGCTGGTGGGTTCGGGCAACCCGGAGGAAGGGGAACTGCGCCCCCAGCTTTTAGACCGTTTTGGCATGCACGCCGAAATCCGCACGGTGAAAGACCCGGTACTGCGGGTGCAGATTGTGGAACAACGGACGGCCTTTGACCGGAATCCCTGGGATTTCTTGGAACAATATGGGGAGCGGCAAACGTCCCTGAGAACGCAGATTCTCCAGGCTCGGGCATTACTGCCCCAGGTACAAATGGATTACGACCTGCGGGTGGGGGTTTCCCAGGTGTGCGCCACGCTGGATGTGGATGGCCTGCGGGGGGATATTGTCACCAACCGGGCGGCCAAAGCCCTAGCGGCCTGGGAGGGACGCACCCTGGCGACGGCGGCGGACATTCGGCGGGTGGTGGTGCTGTGTCTGCGGCATCGGTTACGCAAAGACCCCCTGGAGCCGGTGGATTCGGGCTATCGGGTGCTCCAAGTGGGCAGGGAAGTTTTCCAATGGGAGGAGGCATGAAGCGCCGCAGTCTGATAGCAACCGGGTTACTCGGAATGGGCGGATGGCTCGCTACCCAGATGGGTGGTGTACCGGCCAAAGCCACGGCAAAAACCACGAATTTAACGTTATTCACCGCCCGCCCGGGGAGTGTTTATGAACGGGCAGGCAAAGCCTTACAAAAAGTTGTGCAACCCCAGGGGTTTAACATCACCCTCAAGGATTCCCCCGGCTCAATGTTCAACTTGGAGCAACTGGCTCAGGGCAAGGGGGATTTGGCCTTCGCCCAAAAAGATGCCTTTATCCTGTTCAAAAATTTGGGTGATAAAGAGCAGGCGTTGGCAAAAAATATCACGGTTATCGGGCCGGTGAATCAGGAGTTGGTGCATATCCTCACCCGCCCAGGAATACGCTCCCTCAAGGACTTGAGCGGCAAAAGAATCGGCGTGGGGCCGGAGGATTCAGGGACGTATGTGAGTGCGTTATTGACATTACAAATGGCGGATTTGGATGTGACTCGTGAGCAATTAATTATTGGAGAAATACGTCAACAGGTGCAAGATTTGTTGGCCGGGAAATTGGATGTCCTGTTTGTCACCAGCGGGCTAGGGACACCCGTGCTAAAACAAATTCCGGCGAATGCTAGAATCCAATTGCTCCCCGTGGGTCAGGCGGCTCTGGAGCAGGGGAAAAAAATCTTTCCCGAAGCGGCAGCCCTTTATCGCCCTACCCCAGTTCCTGCCCGTACCTACCCCTGGCAGCCGCAAGCGGTGACGGCTCTGGCGACCTATTCCTGCTTGTTTGCCCGCCGCTCCCTGGAGCAACCCGTGGTGTATCGTCTCGCCCAGACATTGTACCAACAGCAAAAGGCTTTGCGCCAAGCTGACGCCTTTTGGACGTTATTCACCTTGGACAAACAACAAAACCCCTTCCTCACTGGGCTGAATTACCATCCGGGGGTGCGGCAGTACTTGGGAGAAACGAACCCCCGTTAAGTAATAACCACTCCCTTCCCAGTGTAGAATTAGCCCCCACCCCCTACCCCTCTCCCAAGACGGGAGAGGGGAGTATAACAAATTCACCTAGATGGCGGCGAAGTATTCCTTGGCCTTCACCGGGTCAGGGTTCATGGTCTTTTCCCCCGGTTGCCAGTTGGCGGGGCACACCTCATCCGGGTGGCTTTGCACGTACTGGATGGCCTGCAACGTCCGCAGGGTTTCATCCACACTGCGCCCAAAGGCCAGGTTATTAATCGTAGCGTGCTGGATCACCCCGTCCTGGTCAATGATAAATAAACCCCGCAACGCCACCCCGTCCGACGAAAGTACATTGTAGGCAGAACTAATGGTCTTTTTCAAATCCGCCACCAAGGGATAGCTCAAATCCCCCAGGCCGCCATCTTTGCGGTCGGTTTGAATCCAGGCCAAATGGGAAAATTGACTGTCCACCGACACCCCCAACACTTCCGTATTGAGTTGGGCAAACTCCTGGTAACGGTCGCTAAAAGCGGTAATTTCCGTCGGACAGACAAAGGTAAAGTCCAGGGGGTAGAAAAACAACACCACATACTTACCCCGGTATTCGGATAGTTTGATGGTCTTAAATTCCATCTCCACCACAGCGGTGGCCTCAAAATCGGGAGCTACTTGCCCCACCTGTAAGCATCCTTCCATGATTCCCACTCCAGTCATGGTTAACATTTATGACTATATCATACTCATAACGATTTTGAGTTTAGGGCTGGAGTTGTTGGAGTTGGTCGGGGGGCACCATGCCCCGCTCGGTGATGATGCCGGTGATGTAGCGCGCCGGGGTGACATCAAAGCTGGGGTTAAAAATCTCGATGCCGGGGGTCGTCAGCCAGGTATCACCGATCTTATACACTTCATCAATGTCCCGTTCTTCAATGGGGATTTGGGAGCCATTGCTGAGCGTCCAGTCAATGCTGGACAGGGGAGCCGCCACATAAAAGGGAATCTGGTGGGTATGCGCCAGCACGGCCAAGCTGTAGGTGCCAATTTTGTTGGCCGTGTCCCCGTTCAGGGCAATCCGGTCAGCCCCGACGACGACGGCATGGATCAGCCCTTTGGCCATACAATAACCCGCCATATTGTCGGTAATCAACGTGGCGGGAATCCCATCCTGGACGCATTCCCAGGCCGTGAGACGGGCACCTTGTAACCGGGGGCGGGTTTCGCACACGTACACCTGCATCAACCGCTGGGCACTGTGGACGGCTCGGACAACCCCCAGGGCAGTACCATAGCCCACGGTCGCCAACGCCCCGGCATTGCAGTAGGTCATTAGGGTGAGCCGTTGGGGTTCCGGGGGCAGGCAGGCCAAGCCTTTTTCACCGATGGCCACGCAGGTGTGGTATTCATCTACGGCCAGGTTTTGGGCGGCTTCCACCAGCTTTTCTTGTAAAAAACCGATGGGGCTAACGGTTTGCCGCGCCACGTTTAACATTTGGTCAATCGCCCAGAAGAGGTTAATTGCCGTGGGTCGGGTTTGGCGCAGGGCGGTGGCGACGGTTTCCAGATGCTCCAGAAATTCCTGCCGTTCTTCCGTGTCAATTTCTTGAGCTGCTAGGGCAATACCAAAGGCCGCCGCCACCCCAATCGCCGGAGCACCCCGGACAATCATGGTTTGGATGGCGGTTACCATATCCATGGCTCGCCGGATTTCCACGTAGGAAAATTCCACGGGCAGGCGGGTTTGGTCAATCAGGCGCACATGGTCGTAGGCCCAGGCGATCGGCAGGATAGACATGACAGCGACAAGGGAGGAATACTTTCCAGTCTATGCCCAAGCGGCTAACGGTGTTGAACCCTGGGGTGGAGTTTTTCCCGCCAGGTGGCTAAATCCCCCAAAGCCCGTTGGCTATAGGCTTGATAGCGGGCGGTTTTTTGCTTCACCGGTACGGGGAGGGGGGGCAAAATGCCAAAATTGGCGGGCATGGGCTGAAAGGTTTTGGCTTCTGCCGTACTGATAAAGTGAAACAAGGCTCCCATCATGGTCGTGGGGGGTAAGGTGACGAGGGGTAAACCCTGGGCAAACCGCACCGCATTTATCCCCGCCAACCAGCCCCCTGCTACCGCCGTGGCATACCCCTCCGTACCCGTGAGTTGACCGGCGGCAAAGCGGTGGGGAACGTCCCGAAATTGTAGGGTCGGATGCAAAATCTGCGGGGCATTGAGAAACGTATTGCGGTGCATCACCCCGTAACGGACAAATTCCGCCTGCTCCAAACCCGGAATCATCCGAAATACCCGTTGCTGTTCCCCCCAGCGCAGATTGGTTTGAAACCCGACCAGGTTCCACAGGTTCCCCAGCCGGTCTTCGGGACGCAGTTGCACCACCGCATGGGCACGCTGGGTGGGATTTCTGGGGTCACGCAGTCCCACGGGTTTCAGCGGCCCAAAGCGCAGAGTCTCCACCCCCCGCCGCGCCAGTTCCTCCACAGGTAAACAGGCTTCAAAAAATTTCTTTTCGGACTGCTCAAAATCCTTGAGGGGAGCTTGTTCGGCTGTGATTAACGCTTGCCAAAATTGTTGATATTCTGCCGGATTCAAAGGACAGTTCAGGTAGGCCGCTTCCCCCTTCCCATAGCGGCTGGCCAGAAACGCAATGTCCCGGTTGATGGATTCGCCCAAAATGATGGGGCTGGCCGCATCAAAAAAACTGAGATATTCCCGCCCGGTCAACCCTTGCAGTTGCTGCGCCAGGGCAGGGCTGGTCAAGGGACCGGTGGCAAATATAACAATGCCGGGGGGAATTTCGCAGACTTCTGCCCGCCGGAGGGTCACCAGAGGGTGTTGTTCTAAAATTTGGGTCAATTCTCGGCTGAAGTGTCCCCGATCCACCGCCAAGGCTCCCCCCGCCGGTACCGCTTGGGCATCCGCCACCTGGATCACCAGGGAACCCAGCTCCCGTAATTCCTGGTGCAAAAGCCCGGTAGCCCGATCCACCGCCCGGGCACCAAAGGAATTACTACACACCAGTTCGGCCAATTCCCCCGTGTGGTGGGCGGGTGTGGGGGTGGTTGGGCGCATTTCCCATAGGGTGATGGGAAATCCCATCTGGGCGACCTGCCAAGCCGCTTCCGTTCCGGCTAGACCCCCGCCAATAACGTGAATAGCGGTCATCATTTCTGGGTACTTTGACAATTGAGCCAATTCTAACCCCAAATTATCATTCATTCTTAAGGGCATCTCTATTCATTGGAACGAGTGAAAACTTATCGCCGTTTTGATTAAATTTGAGACATTCGTTTTCACCCCCCTAGCCCCCCTTGACTAAGGGGGGAAATGGATTCACAGTCCCCCTTGAGATTCAGGGGGTATCCGTCTCAGTTCTAATTGAAATGACGATAAACCCACAAACATTGATGTAACTTGGGTCATAGGGCACCGCCCCATCTTAGTTCTAAGTCACTTCATCAATCGTCTGAAATTGGCCTGTAATTTGAAATATGCCATCCCTTCTCATTCCCTAATCCCGCCAGCAATAGCCACGCCAAACCGTTTACCCGGCCATCGAATAGGGTCACATCCAAGCCATGGAAGCAACTGATCGCCAGGAATCCCAACCACATCCCCCCGTACAGCCAATCCTGCGTTTTGCGCCAGTGCCACCACCCCCGCACCACCACCCGTCCCACCAAAACGGTGAATAAACCCGTCACCCACAAACCCGTTTCCACGAAAAGCATCACCCAAAAATTGTGGGGATGACCCACCCAACTATTCGTGCTTTGTTGATACAATGTCGGAAAATAACGTAACCCCCAACCCCACCAGGGGCGTTGAATAAACCAATCCCAGGCCAGTTGCCACTGCACCGTGCGTAAATCTTCCGCTCGCCCCAAAAGATACTTGGGCAGTCGCCCCCACAATAATTCGGGGATCACCGCTCGCCAGCCCGGCCAATCCAAACCCGCCCCCAGAATGCCGATGCCAAGTAGGAAAAGGAGCGTCCCCAGCAGGTAGCGGCGGTGGATTAAACTTACCCCCATGCCCAACAGCCAGATCACCCCTAGCCCGTTCAGAGAGCGGGTCAGCAGCAAGGCCAGCAAAGTTAGCCCCATGGCTCCTCCCCAGCCCCACCGTCGCCAAGAACCCGCCGGAGCCTGGAGGCTCAAGCCCAATTGCACCGGGATCATCATCACGCTGTAGGAAGCCATGACATTGGCATCACCAAATACCGAATCTACCCGCCCCAGGATGCGGGGATGCCAATTCATCTCCACCCCAAATAACTCGAGGGTGCCTTGCCCGCCGCCTGCTTGCGCCACCCCCACGCCCGCAACGAGGATCGCCGTCCCTCCCATGATATTTGCCCACCGCTGTCGCCTCAGCGGGGTGACCTGGGTGCGTACCGCCAGGAAAAAAGCAAAAAAGGGGACAAAATTCCCCAGCCCGAGCAGGGCACCCCCAGGGTCAGGGGACTGGAGGGCACTGACCACCATCAATCCCGTCAGTGCGCCCCACAGCCACGTTTCCCGTTGCCGGAGCAAAACTTTTCCCTGGCGCACCCACAGGGACATGAGGCCACCCGCCCAGACAGCCAGCCCCAACCCCGACCAGAAGGGCAAAATCCCCAGCCCGACCGCCAACCAGTCTAAGCCGGTGCCCAAGCGAGGGATTCATCCCGTAGTAAGCGAATTTGCGCCAGGGTCAACACCGCTGGAATCACCCGGGCGTAATTGGTGGCAATCGTACTCCAACCCAACTCCGCTAAGAACCACCCCCACAACACTGGCCCCAGAAATGCCGTCGCTCCCCGTACCGCCACCAGCCGTGCCCCCTGCACCAACGCTGTCCGGGTCAGGTGTACCGCCGCCGTATAACCCGCCAATTTACGGATCAGCACCGCCCGCACGACGGAACCGACCGCTACCACGCTCCCCTTTTGTAAAAACATTTGCAGTGCCTCGCGTTGCCACGGCCCAGCCAGTTCCTGCGTCAGATGGGCTTGCAATTCCTGTTGTTTGGGGGCGGAGAGTTTTTCCCAAGAGCGTTGCAGGACATGCAGAAAAATTTCCGATTCCAGGTCAAGAACGCTCAAACCCTCGGTGCAGGGAAGCTTAAGATAACGGCACACCTGCAACAAAATTTGCTGATAGCTCATCTGTCCCGCCCGTCCCTGTAATACCGTCATGCCATCGGCGGCCAAAAATCGTAAGCGGGCTTCGAGGGTATCCAACCACTCCTGCCGGTCTTGCGCCTGCACCACGGCGGGCGGGGGGGTACAAAAGTAATCCAGCGGGTTAAAACGGCGACCAAACAAAATCTGAGTCAAATCCTCTAGTTCATCCACCGTTGCCAGTTCCAATACCCCACGTAGGTCATCAGCCATGAGCGAGTGCCAACGATTTACTAAAAACAGTTTACGAATCAACAGTTTACAAATCATCCTCAATCATACTATTGCCCTGGGGCGTTGGCGACCCACGCTCCCAGAATTGGGATTCTCTCCCCCCGGGTGCCTTTTTCCTTTGCGGGGCGGTGCCCAACGACCTGCAAATCCCCAAATTTTGGGTGGCACAGTCATCCTTGGATGCAGCAACGGCGGCGGGGGCATGGATGCCCTAAATGATTTCCGGCTGGCGTACTGGTTGGGGTGGGGGATGCCAATGTGCCTGATCCGTGGGGAATTGGGGGTCAAGACCAATCACCCGCAGGGCGGTAGCCGGTAAATTTACCTGCACCCGTTCCCCAATTTGGAACCCACCCCCGGCTTGGCGCACCTGTAGGCTAATTCCCCCCGGCAGTTGCACCCGGTAGCGGGTATCCAACCCCAGGTAATCCGCCTGGGTAATCTGTGCCGAGGGTTCCGTGGGGGTGGCGGGCTGGAGTTGCACCTGCTCCGGGCGAATCACCAGGGTTACGGCTGCTCCCAGGTTCAGGCTACCGCCCGGGTGATGCACCCGCACCTGCTGGTCATTCTGCAGCCGCACCTGCAACCACGGGGCACCCAGTTCCACCACTTGGCCGGTGAGAAAGTTGGATTCCCCAATAAAATCCGCCACGAAATAACAGGTGGGTTGTTCATACACCTCTTGGGGAGAACCGACCTGCAAGACTCGCCCCCCCTGCATCACGGCCAAGCGATTGGACAGGGTGAGCGCCTCCTCCTGGTCGTGGGTGACGTAGAGGAATGTCAGCCCCAACTGCTGTTGCATCTGCTTCAATTCCCCCTGCATTTGCTTGCGGAGTTTTAAGTCCAATGCCCCCAGGGGTTCATCCAGCAGGAGCAGTTGGGGTTTTTGGATTAACGCCCGCGCCAGTGCCACCCGTTGCTGTTGGCCGCCGGAGAGTTCCCGGGGATAGCGGTGTGCCAGCCCATCCAACCGCACCAAGGCCAGCATCTCCCCCACCCGGGAGCGGATTTCCCCCCGAGCGACCCCCCGCACCTCCAACCCAAAGCTGATATTGCGGGCCACGGTGAGATGGGGAAACAGGGCATAGTTTTGAAAGACCGTATGCACCGGGCGTTGGAACGGCGGCAGCCCCACCAGGGAACAGTCCCCCAGGCGAATCTCCCCCGCATCTGGGGTTTCAAACCCGGCGATCAAGCGCAGGGTGGTGGTTTTGCCGCAACCGGATGGGCCAAGCAGGGAGAAAAATTCCCCGGCCTGAATCGCCAGGTCGATCCCCCCCACCGCTGGCCGGGGTTCCCGACCGTAGGTTTTCCACACCTGGGTCAAGGTCAACATCAGCCCTGACCCACCCGCAGTTTGATTTCATTCCAGGCCGCATCGTAAAGCTTCAAGGCTGCCGGTGGCACATCCCGCAAAATTTGCAGTTTGGCCAGCACCGCCGGGGGTGGGTAAATGGCCGGGTTATTCAAATCCTCCGCCTGGATGAGTTTGTCCTGGATGGCGGTTTGGTTGGGGGTGGCATAACGAGTGTAGTTGGAAATTTGGGCGGCCACCGGGGGTTCTAGCAAATAGTTGATGAATTTTTGTGCCAGTTCCACCTGGGGTGCCCCCTTCGGAATCGCCAGATTATCCACCCACAAAATGGCTCCCTGTTGGGGAATGCTGTAGGCCAAGTCGGGGTTTTCCGTAATGGCCTGAAACACATCGCCACTATTCTCCAGGGTCAGCACCACCTCCCCCTGGTTGAGCAGCTCCTCCCCCGTATCCGGGGCAAAGGCCACGATATTCCCCTTGTGTTGGATCAGCCAGTCCCGCGCCCGGTTGATCTCACTGGCCTCGGTGGTGTTGGGGTCTAAGCCCAGGGCAATCAATACTGCCCCCAGGGTCGCCCGGGACTCCTCCTGCCACGCCACCCGGTACTGGGGGTCAAACATGACATCCCAACTGTCAATGGGTTTGCCGATTTTTTTCTGGTTATAACCAATCCCCTGGGTGCCCCACTGGTAGGGCATACTGAAGCGGTTGCCGGGGTCGTAGGTGGGGTTGCGAAATTTCTCGCCCAGATGCACCTGGTTGGGAATTTGCGTCTGATCCAGAGGCAATAACATTTCTTCGCTGATCATCCGGCTGACCAGATAATCCGAGGGAAAAATCACGTCATAGCCGGGATTGCCGGGTTTGAGCTTGGCGTACAGGGTATCGGGGCTATCAAAGGTGTCGTACTTGATCTGCACGTTGAACTTTTTTTCAAACTCCGTCAACACCTCGGGGGCAATGTAGGTCGCCCAGTTGTAAATACTCAACGTCGTCCTGGGCGCAGGTGCGGGGGACTGATTGACCAGCCCGCAACCCACCGGCAACCACGCCGCCACCCCAAACGCAATCCACCACGCCCACCACCGTCGCCACCACTGTTTCATCACTGCAACTCCTTATGACCCCCGTTTTCCTGTCCCCCCTGAATCCACCAAGCCAAGACCACCAAAACCGTCGAAGCCAGCAACATCAGGGTAGAAATGGCATTGATTGCGGGAGTTACTGAAAATTTAATCATGCCATAGACAAATACAGGTAGCGTAGTTGCGCCAATCCCCGCTGTAAAAAAGGTCACCACAAAATCATCCAAAGATAACGTAAACACCAGCAACCCCCCACTGACCACCGCCGGGGTCAACCAGGGCAGGGTAATGTACCGCAATGTCTGCCAACGATTTGCCCCCAAATCCATGGCCGCCTCCTCCCACCGGGGGGGCAATTCCGCCAAGCGTGCCCGCACCACCAAAGTCACAAAGGAAATGGCAAAGGTAATATGCCCGATGGTCACCGTGGGTAGCCCCAGGGTCAATTCGCCGCCCCCCCAGGCGTGCCAGAGCCGAAACCCCCAGGTAAAAAACACCAACAGCGACACCCCCTGGGCAATCTCCGGGATCACCAAGGGGAGCAACACCAACGCCTCAATCCCCAGCCGCCCCGGCCACCGCACCCGGTCTAACCCCAAGGCCAAGGCCGTCCCCAATCCCGTCGCCACCACAGTCGTCACGGCGGCCACCACCAGGCTATTGCCTAGGGCTGGCATCACCCCGTAATTGCCAAACCCCACGGTTTCCGGGAACGCCCCCCTGTCCCCGGTGAGTAAAACCCGGTACCAATCCCAGGTAAAGCCCTGCCAAACCCCCGTCGTGCGAGAATTATTAAAGGAATACGCCACCAAAACCAGGATGGGTAGGTAAATGAACCCGAAACCCACCGCTGCCCACAACCCTAGCCCCCATTTAGGCCACCCTAACCCCGATCCGATGATTCCTGTCCCTCGCTATGGCCACTCCGCCCTAAAAAATCATCCGGTCGCACCTGCGCCACAAACTCCCGAAACGCCTCCAATTCCGCCTCATCCGCCTCCCGATCCACGGGGATAGACGCATTGGCCACCACCTCCTCCATCACCCAAATGGGCAAATCCGCCTTGAGCGCCAGGGCAATGGCATCGCTGGGGCGGGCATCCAACTGGCGCAATTCCTCCCCCCGGTACAGATACAGCACCGCATGAAACACGTTATCGTGCAGGGAATGGATCACCACCCGGCGCAGGGTCACATCCCACAACGCCCAACCATTCAGCATCAGGTCGTGGGTCAACGGTCGGGGTAAATCCTCTGCCTCCAGGGCACTGATAATCGCCTTGGCTTCCGCTTGCCCGATCCAGATCGGCAATGCCCGTCGTTCCGTGGTGTCCTTGAGCAGTACAATTGGATTGCGGCTCAGGGCATCGAGGGCGATCCCGGCAACCTTCATCTCAATCATGCTTGGGTCGTGCCGCCTTTGGGTAAAGATGGATTTGCTGTATTTACTATACTAAGACGGAACTGCCGCTGAGATGATCCCCCCATGTTTACCGGGCTGATCCCCACCCTAGGGCAGGTCGTCACCCAGACCGATGACCGCATCAGGATTGCTACCCCCATGACCTATTTCCCGGATGTGGCGGTGGGGGATAGCATCGCCGTGGATGGGGTGTGCTTGACGGTGACGGCCTACGATAGTCAGGGATTTACGGCGGCCACCTCTCCGGAAACCCGCCAGCGCAGTACCCTGGGGCAACGGTCGTGGGTGAATTTAGAACCGGCTCTGCGGGTGGGGCAAAAATTAGGGGGGCATTTTGTCACCGGCCATGTGGATGGGGTGGGGCGATTGACCCGCACGGAACAGGTGGGGACGGGGTTCTGGGAGATGGATTTCGCTGCCCCGCCCGTGGTCAGCCGTTATCTGATCCCTAAGGGTAGTGTGGCGGTGAATGGGGTGAGTTTAACGATTGCCCAAGTGCTGGCCGCTGGTTTTCGGGTGGCGGTGATTCCCCTCACCTACGAGTACACCAATTTACACCACCTGCGCCCCGGCGACCCGGTGAACCTGGAAGCAGACATTCTGGGGAAATATGTGGAGAAGTTCATCTGTCCGGCGGCAGTTGTCCCAGAAATTTCTCAGAATTTTTTAACGCAACACGGGTTCATGGGAGCCGGGTCAAACCTGGTACAGTAGGGGTGCCGTCTCACCAGGTGACACCGATGAACGACGTGGCTTCCCTCCCCTTGGCTCACCCCAGCCACTTTATCAACCGGGAAAAAAGTTGGCTCTATTTCAACGACCGGGTACTGCACGAAGCCCTCGACCCCCGTACCCCTTTGTTGGAGCAGGTGAAATTTCTGGCGATTTTCAGCACCAACTTAGACGAGTACTTCATGGTGCGGATTGATGCCCTCCGAGACCAGGTAGAAGCCAATGTCACCACCCCCACCCCGGACGGCCTCACGCCCCAGCAACAACTGGAGTTGATCAGCAGCCATCTGGCACCGGTGATCACCCAGCAACATGATTATTTTGCCCAAAATCTGCGCCCCCGTCTGGCAGAAGCAGGAATTGTAATTGCCGATTACCCCACCCTCACGCCGGAGCAGCAGGCCTACCTGCACAACGATTTTATGCGCCAGGTGTTTCCTATCCTCACCCCCCTGGCGGTAGACCCCGGCCATCCCTTTCCCTATATGTCCAACCTGAGTTTGAACCTGGCGGTGTTGCTCCAGGATATTAAAACCGGCCAGCACCACTTCGCCCGGGTCAAGGTGCCCACGAAGGCAGCTTCTAATCCTGGCAGCAAAGCCCTGAAACGGTTTGTCACTCTACCGGAGCCGCTGCGTCCAGCGGGGGTGCGTTGGTTGGGGGTGCCCCTGGAGCAGGTGATTGGCCACAATCTGGCGGTGCTCTTCCCCGGCATGGAGTTGGTGGGCTGGTATCCGTTTCGGGTCACCCGGGATGCGGATTTGGAAATCCGGGAAGATGAGGCGGGGGATTTGCTGGCGGAAATCGAAAAAGAGGTGCGGAGCCGCCGGTATGGCCGGGATGCCACCCGCCTGGAAATTGTCAAGGAAGCCCCGGATTTGGTGCGGGACACCCTCACCCAGGGCTTGAATATCCAGGTGCCTTGGGTTTATGAGGTGAATACTCTATTGAATCTGGGGGATTTGATGGAGTTGGCCTTTTTGCCCTACCCGGAATTGCGTGACCCGGATTGGACTCCCGTCCTGCCCGTCCTGTTTGAGGAAAAAGCCTACAACGAAGCCTACGGGGGCGTGGATTGGTTTGCCTTAATTCAACAGGGGGATGTGTTGGTACACCATCCCTACCATTCCTTCGCCAGCACGGTGGAGCGGTTCATCGCCCAGGCAGCCAAAGACCCGGATGTCTTGGGCATTAAAATGACCCTGTACCGCACCTCCGGGGATTCGCCGATTGTGCAGTCCTTGATTTTAGCCGCTGAAAATGGCATCCAGGTGGCGGTGCTGGTGGAACTGAAAGCCCGCTTCGATGAGGAGAATAATATCCTTTGGGCGAGACGCTTGGAGCAGGCGGGGGTGCATGTGGTGTATGGGTTGATTGGCCTGAAAACCCACAGCAAACTAGCTCTCGTGGTACGCCGAGAAGGGGAGGGCATCCGCCGCTATATGCACCTGGGCACGGGGAATTACAATTCCAAAACCGCCCGCATTTACACGGATTTTGGCATCTTGACCTGCCGGGATGACCTGGCCGCCGATGTAACGGAACTGTTTAATTTCTTGACCGGCTATTCCCGCCAACGCCAGTACCGCCAGTTACTCGTCGCCCCGGTGAATATGCGCGAGGAAATTGTCCGCTTGATCCGCCAGGAGGCCGACCACGCCCGGATGGGACAACCGGCACGGATTTTTGCCAAGATGAACGCCCTCGCCGACACGGCCATTATTACGGAACTCTACCAGGCTGCCCAGGCGGGGGTGGAGATTCGTCTGCTGGTGCGGGGGATGTGTACCCTGCGGGCGGGCGTACCGGGGTTGAGCGAGGGGATTCAGGTGGTGAGCATCATTGGCCGGTTTTTGGAGCATTCGCGGGTATTCTGGTTCCACAATAGCGGCCAAGAAAATCTGTACATTGGCAGTGCGGACTGGCGCACCCGCAACCTGGATCGGCGGGTGGAGGCTCTGACTCCAGTGCTGGATGGAGCGGTGAAGCAACAGTTGCAGGACATTATGGAACTGATGTGGAATGACAACCGCCAAGCTTGGGATTTGCAACCCGATGGCACCTACGTCCAACGGCTGCCCGCCCCCGGCGAATCAGAACGGGGTTCCCACGCCCTGCTGATGCAGAGAGCCGTAGCCGAGGCTACCCCGGTGGTTTAGCGGGTCATACGCCTTTCCCACTCCAGGCTTGGGGGTTTAAGGCTCGCATCGCCCCGCATTTGATTCTACGCCCCTCTGCCAAAATGGGAGAGGGGTCGGGGGTAAGGGAAATTTCTACGTTGCGTCAGTCCTGAATCTAATTCAAAATCCGCCCCAAAACCGGCGGGGAAAATAATCTGTTCTGATGAAAAATTGCTATTATCGGGACAGCAGACTTGAAGATACCTATGACCTTGGCAATTAGGGCTGAACCTGCCCCTCTGAGCGTGAATAAAGATGGTGTGATTCTGGTCGGAAACACTCGTGTCACGCTGGATACTGTGGTTGCTGTCTTTAATCAAGGCACAACAGCAGAGGAAATTGTTTATCGGTATCCGTCATTGAAGTTAGCTGATGTTTATGCCACCATTGCCTTCTATCTCAGGCATCCATCGGAAGTAGAAATTTATTTGCAACAGCGAGGGCAGCACGCCCAGGAAATTCGTGCTATGAATCAAGCGAGGTTTGACCCACAAGGCTTGCGTGACCGTCTCCTTGCCCGTAGAAGACAACAGCAAGCGTGTTAAAGTTGCTTGTTGACGAGAATTTTGATAATACGATTGTTTGAGGTCTATTTCGCCGTAATCCAGCCCTTGATATGGTTCGTGTCCAAGATGTTGGTTTGTCAAGCCGGGATGACCCCACCATATTAGCTTGGGCGGCTCAAGAAGGGCGGGTTTTGCTGACTCATGATGTTGCTACCATTACTCGTTATGCCTACGAGCGAGTAAAGAAAGGTCAGCCCATGCCAGGGGTGATTGAAATTAGCACAGATGCTCCCATCGGTCGGGTCATTGAGGATGTGCTGGTCTTGATAGAATGTTGTCAGGACGGGGAGTTGGCAGGTCAAGTTCACTATTTCCCGTGGTGAACAGACGGTAGAGAGTTTTCCCGCTTCGTTACAGCCCACCCACTCAAAGTTTGGGCATTTAAGGCTCGCATCGCCCCGCATTTGATTTGAGTCCCCTCGCCCATTTTGGGGGTGAGGGTCATGTCTAATTCAAAATCCGCCCCAAAACCGCTGGGGTCAGGGGAGATTGCCGCCGGAAGTAGGTTTCCAAGGCCACCACATCGGTCACCCCCCCCAGGCGGTCTTGCCCCTGGTGCAGGATGGTGAAATTATCGCCCCCGTCGGCCAAAAAGCTATTCACCGTCACCCGGTAGCTTTGGGTGGGGACAAGGGACTGGTCATTGAGGGTCATGGCCTGGATGCGCTGACCGGGGAGCGCCGTGGCAGACCAGCGATAGGAAAACCCCTGGGATACCTGCAAAATCCGGTTTTGTCCCGCCACCGGGTTATCAAATTGCTGTTCCAGAAGTTCTTTGATTTGCGCTCCGGTGAGGGTGAGAGTGACCAGGTTATTGCCAAAGGGTTGCACCGCAAAGGCTTGCCCGTAGGTCACGTTCCCCGCCGGTGCATAGGTCAACTCTGCCCGGATGCCGCCGGGATTCATAAACGCCACCACCGCCCCGCCCTGCTCCGGTGCCTGGGTCGCCGCCAATTGGGCATCGGCAATCAGGTTTCCCAGGGGCATTTCCCCACTGGCACTAGCTGTCCGCAGAAAATCCGCCGTAATCTGCCCAATCACCCGATTCGCTAGGGGGTCGGCCAGGGCTTTGTAGCGGTTGATCAACCGGGTCAATACCCCATCCGGGGGCACATCCTGGGTAACGATGAGATTATTCGCCTGAATGGTACGCACATCCTGGGTACGCCGGTCTAAGACTAGGTTAATGTCCGTCACCACCCGCCCAAAGGAAGCGGCGCTGGTCACCACCCGCCCGTCCACGACGCAGTTGTACGCCTGGTGGGTATGGCCGGTGATGAATAAATCCACCTCCGGGTCGGTGCGCCGGACAATCTCCACGATGGCACCCGATAGGCTAGGACATTCGTTGTACCCCCCCGTGGGCAGACCGCCCTCATGCACCAGCACCACGATGGCCTTGATGCCCTGTTTTTTTAGTTCTGGGATCAGGGCATTCACCGTATCCGCTTCATTTTGGAAGCGTAACCCCACAATCCCTTTTTGGGAAACAATTTTGGGTGTGCCTTCTAAGGTCATGCCAATCAAGGCAATTTTCACCCCGTCGAAAGTATAAACTTTGTAGGGGGGTAGAATGGGTTTGCCCGTTTTTTCATTAATAACATTGGCAGCTAGATATTGAAATTTTGCCCCCTCAAATCGCTGGCGATTGCCACAGCCATCCTGGGGATGACAGCCCCCGTTTTGTAACCGCAAAAGTTCGGCATAACCCTGGTCAAATTCATGATTGCCCACCGCATTCACCGCTAGTTTCATTTCATTGAGGGCTTGAATGGTTGGTTCATCATGGAAAAGAGCCGATAGCAAAGGGGTTGCCCCGATAGAATCTCCCGCCGATACCAACAAGGTGCGGGGATTTTTTTGGCGGAGTTGCTGGATATGGGTGGCGAGGTATGCGACTCCTCCGGCGGGGATGCGTTGACCATCGGGTAGGGTGAAACTTAAATTAGCGGGTTCTAAATTGCCATGCAAATCATTGAGGGCAATGAGTTGAACGGTCACCGAATTTCCCTGTGCTAAAAGTATAGGCATAAATAGTAAACTTAAAACAAAAGAGCATAAACCAATCAGGAGTATTTTGTGAATCTGATTCATGATTGAGCTATCCCCCGTTCGCTGCCATAATCTGCGCCCCCATTCTAAGGGATTTCCAGGAACCAAGCAAAGGACGGCTCTGTGGATGAACATCAGCAGAAAATTACCTCGCCGGAATGCCGTTGGCCTCCGTGGCTTAGCCATTATTATCAAGAACCAAGTGCAGGGGAACCCCCCCTACGACTGCTATTTTTGAACTAATGTGCCCTACTAATGAATTTACAAATAATGGGTTTACAAATTTAATCCCGTTTTCACCGCCATGTCCAGGGCAATTTCCGTAAGAACAGGCATGACAGATAACCGATTCCCCGGGCGCAGAAGTAAAAATTGCTCCGGGTTGTAATGCTGACGCAAATCCGCCAGCGTCATAGGGGGATCGCAGGTTTGTAAATAACCCACCTCCACCGTCCACCAGCGGGGATGATTAGCGGGTGATTTGGGGTCGTAATAGGAACTTTTCGGGTCAAACTGGCTAGGGTCAACCAGGTTGATTTGGGTGATTTCCATCAAACCAAAAATACCCGGTGGGTCAGCATTGGAATGGTAAAAAAATGCCCGTTCCCCCTGTTGCATTTGCCGCAAAAAATTGCGAGCTTGATAATTGCGTACCCCGTCCCAAACGGTGCGACCTTCCCGTTTTAGGTCATCAATACTGTAAACATTGGGTTCGGATTTCATCAACCAATAGGCCATATTCACCCCCGCAAGTTTGGCAGAGAAATAGGCTTCCCTATCGCCCAAAATTCTCTGTTACAATTTAGCCTATGACCCAATCTCCCCCATCCCCCCGTAAACCCGACTGGCTAAGGGTAAAACTCGGCCAAGGGCCGGTCTTCGGCCAGGTTAAACACCTCCTGCGGGACTTACGCTTAAATACGGTTTGTGAAGAAGCCGCCTGTCCCAATATCGGCGAGTGTTTCAGCCAGGGCACGGCCACGTTTCTGATTATGGGACCGGCCTGCACCCGTGCCTGCCCCTACTGCGATATAGATTTTGAGAAAAAACCCCCGGCCTTGGACCCGGAAGAACCCCAACGCTTGGCGGCGGCGGTGCAACGCTTAAACCTACAGCACGTTGTTATCACTTCCGTCAACCGGGATGACCTGCCCGACGGCGGAGCGCAACAATTTGTTAACTGTATTCACAAAGTCAGAGAATACTGTCCGACCACCACCATTGAAGTCCTGATCCCCGACCTGTGTGGGAATTGGGAAGCCCTAGAGGTGATTATCGCCGCCCAGCCGGATGTCCTGAATCACAATACGGAAACCGTCCCCCGATTGTACCGGCGAGTGCGTCCCCAAGGAGAATACAACCGCAGTATATTATTATTACGCAAGACCCGGGAATTGTGCCCCCAAATTTACACCAAATCCGGCGTAATGGTGGGCTTAGGGGAAACTTGGGATGAGGTGGTGCAGGTGATGCAGGATTTACGGCAGGTGGACTGTGACATCCTCACCCTGGGGCAGTATTTGCAACCCAGCCCCAAGCATTTGCCCGTCGCCCGGTATGTCCCCCCGGCGGAATTTGACCAATGGCGCAGGGTGGGGGAAGGGATGGGCTTTTTGCAGGTGGTCGCTTCCCCCTTGACCCGCAGTTCTTACCACGCCGCTGAGGTCAAACAACTGATGCGCCGTTATCCCCGCCCCGCTTTGAACGGCTGAGGCAGAGGCTCTGAACCGGCCATGCTAGGAGATACTTATTACCACCTCCCTGGGAAAGTTCACCCCAGCGTGGTGCAGGTTTAGGTAGAAATGCTAGGGAATGATTAGTCAAACTAATCCCACCTATGCCAAACATTCATCGGTAGATGATTGCCAAGGGTGACACCGGAGATTTATGCTGAAAACTGAAGTAAGCTAAGTTCGCTATCCCCGTCCCTATCAGGGTTTGAGCGAGTAGCCATTCTTATGATTGACAAACATTCATTGTCAATTGTAACTCGATTTTTACGTTGTGCAACAAAGGAGTTAAATTCATGCCGATTGCAGTGGGAATGATTGAAACCAAGGGGTTTCCGGCGGTGGTGGAAGCCGCTGATGCCATGGTGAAAGCCGCCCGAGTGACCCTGGTGGGTTATGAGAAGATCGGGAGCGGGCGGGTGACGGTGATCGTGCGGGGGGATGTGTCCGAGGTGCAAGCTTCCGTGTCCGCCGGGATCGAGTCCGCCAAACGGGTGGCTGGGGGGGAAGTCCTATCCCACCACATCATTGCCCGTCCCCACGAAAACCTGGAGTATGTTCTGCCTATCCGCTACACCCCGGAAGTGGAACAGTTTCGGGTTTAGTTAATCACGGTACATTAGGAGTACGATGTCATGTCAATTGCGGTAGGAATGATTGAAACCCTGGGATTTCCGGCGGTGGTGGAAGCCGCTGATGCCATGGTGAAAGCCGCCCGGGTGACCCTGGTGGGTTACGAGAAGATTGGGAGCGGACGGGTGACGGTGACGGTGCGGGGGGATGTGTCCGAGGTGCAGGCCTCTGTCAATGCCGGGATCGAGTCCGTTAAGCGGGTGGCGGGGGGGCAAGTGTTGTCCCACCACATTATTGCCCGTCCCCACGAAAACCTGGAGTATGTTCTGCCCATCCGCTACACGGAGCAGGTACAACAGTTCCGGGAAGATACTACGAATATCCGTCCCTACCTGCGCCCCTAATGCAGATTGGGCGGGTAGCGGGCACGGTGGTCAGCACCCAAAAAGAAACCACGCTCCAGGGGGTGAAATTCCTCCTGGTGCAGTTGGTGGACATCCAGGGGCAATTAACGCCTGGTTATCAGGTGGCCGCCGACCGGGTGGGAGCCGGGGTGGACGAGTGGGTGCTGGTGAGCGAGGGCAGTTCGGCGCGGAAAATTGACCGGGGCGAACCCCTGCCAGTGGATGCCGCCGTCATTGGCATCATTGATACGGTGACAATTGCAGGACAATTACTGTACAGCAAGCGGGCGCAAGCTCGTGGTTAAAGCCAATATTGGCTTGAGTTTCCTAGATGTTGCGTTGAGGCATGGTTATGGTAGTGCGTAGTGCGGCGGCTCCCCCCACCCCCTGGTCGAAGACCTTGGCGGAACCGCAGATTGACCCGACGGCTTTTGTCCATTCGTTCTCTAATATCATTGGGGACGTGCGGATTGGGGCGGAGGTGTTGGTGGCTCCGGGGACTTCGATTCGAGCGGACGAGGGCAGTCCTTTTCACATCGGGGCGGGCACCAATTTACAAGACGGGGTGATTATTCATGGCCTGGAACAGGGGCGGGTGACGGGCGAGGACGGCCAATCCTATTCCGTGTGGATTGGGGAGGACAGTTCGATTACCCACGGGGTGTTGGTGCACGGGCCGGCTTATGTGGGCAAAAATTGCTTTATCGGCTTTCGTTCCACGGTGTTTAACGCCCGGGTCAACGATGGCTGCATTGTGATGATGCACTGTCTGATCCAGGATGTGGAAATCCCGGCGGGGCGGTTTGTGGCCTCCGGGTCGGTGATCACGATGCAGCAGCAGGCGGATCGGTTGCCCCCGGTTAGCCCGGAGGATGTGAGCTTTGCCCAGCACGTGGTGGGAATTAATGATGCGTTGCGGGCGGGGTATCGCTGTGCCGCCAATATCGAATGTATTGCTCCTCTAAAACAGGGAACTTCTATGAGTAATGGTTATGCGGGCGCAACCCGGTTGGCTCCCCCGGTGGTGGAGCAGGTGCGGCAATGGCTGATGCAGGGCTATCGGATTGGCACGGAACACGCGGATGAACGCCGATTCAAGACCAGTTCCTGGCGCAGTTGTAGCCCGATTGCCTCTACGCATCTGCCGGAAGTGATCCAAGCTTTGGAAGCCTGTTTGCAGGAGCATCAGGGGGAATACGTACGGTTGTTGGGGATTGATGGCAAGGCGAAAAAACGGGTGGGAGAGCAGGTGATTCAACGTCCGGGGGATAAAATGACCGCCGCCCCGTCCAGCCATTATGCCGCTCCTAGTACCCCATCCGCATCCCCCGCCCAGGTGAGCAACAGTTCCCTGGCTCCCGACCTGAGCCAACAGGTGCGGCAATGGTTGGGGCAGGGCTATCGGGTAGGGGCGGAGGTGGCTGACCCCCGCCGCTTCAAAACCAGTTCCTGGGTGAGTGTGAGTTTGCCCGCATCCCGGCATGAATACGAGGTGGTGGCCGCCATTGAAACCCTCCTGAGCGAATCCAGGGGGGATTACGTGCGCTTGCTGGCCATTGACCCCAAGGCGAAAAAACGGGTGAGTGAACAGATTATCCAGCGTCCCCAGGGGAGTGCCACCCCCACGGCGACTCGTACTACCACCTTTTCCCCAACCTCCACCGTGGCTACAGCCAGTCCGGCGGCCAGTTCCAGCGGGCAACAGGTGCGGCAATGGCTGATGCAGGGCTATCGGATTGGGGCGGAGGTGGCTGACCCCCGCCGGTTCAAAACCAGTTCCTGGGTGAGTGTCAGTTTGCCGAGTAGTACCCATGAGGGGGAAGTCACGGCAGCGATTGAGAGCCTTTTGCGGGAATCTCCGGGGGACTATGTGCGCTTGCTGGCCGTTGACCCGAAAACCAAGCGGCGGGTGAGTGAGCAGATCATCCAACGTCCCCAAGGGGTAACCCCACCAACCACGGCGCACGCCACTGTTGCTCATGTTAGTACGAATCCCTCCCCCCCAACCCCGCCCAGTGGTTTAGACGGGGCCGTTGTGGCGCAGGTGCGGCAACTGCTCGCCCAGGGCTATCGGGTGGGAGCGGAACACGCTGATGTGCGCCGGTTTAAGACCAGTTCCTGGTTGGGGTGTGCCCTCCCCGCCAGCCAACGGGAGGGGGAGGTTTTATCCGCCCTTGCCACCGTATTACGGGATTATCGGGGGGAATACGTGCGTCTGTTGGGCATTGACCCCAAGGCCAAGCGGCGGGTTCTCGAACACATTATCCAGAAACCCTAACGTGCTGACTATTCCTGCGCCGGTTCATGCCACCAGCCACATTCAAGGGGAGGTCAGCCTCGACCCCCAGGCGGTGGTGGCTCCGGGGGTATGCCTGATTGCCAATCCCGGCAGTCGGATTCAGGTCGGGGCGGGGGTCTGCCTGGGGATGGGGACGATCCTACACGCCCAGGGGGATGGGATTGTTTTAGAAACCGGCGTGATTGTGGGGGCGGGGGTATTGCTGATTGGTACAGTACGGGTGGGGGCGCAAACCTGTATTGGTTCTGCCAGTACGGTGTACAACGCCATCATTCCGGCGGGGCAGGTGATTACCCCCGGTTCGCTACTGGGGGAAACCGGGCGGATGACCAGCGAAGTCGTCAGCGAAGTCGCTTCGGAATCCATTCTCGAACCCCCGGTGCCCAGCGCCACCGAGGAAACCATCGTGGTGGAAACGACTCAGGCCGCCCAGACCCAGCCCTCGGTGGTGGGATTGCAGTATTTCAATCAACTGCGGGTCACCCTGCGGACACGGGGGGGTTGGGATGACACCGGACGATGATTGCGATTGATTGCGCTTTTTGGCAGGACATAACAATTTTGCGAAGAAATTGGGGTGAGATGAGCCGCTTCTGTTAAGTTTTAGGTACGAGTTTTTGAGGCGACTGCTGTGGATAAATTTAACCGGTATCGGTTCGTGTGTACCTTGAAATTTGGTGACATTTACGGCCAGGTGATCGCTTGGTTGGTGGTGATTTTTCTGAGTCTGGCGGTGTCCCTGTCGGCGTTGGCTACCAGTCCCATTTTTGCCTTGGCCGCCGTGGGCTTGATTTTGGTGTTGTCCCTGCCCTTTCTCTTGTTTGCTTTTGTTACGACATTGTTTAGCCATGTGGAGATGTACGCCGTCGAATCCGCCCTACAAACCCGGCGGGTACGGCCTAGCACTGAAACTCCCGCTCCTACCTCCGAGGCCACGGCCTAGGGATGTCGGGTGTGCTGATTCCCCACGGGACGGGGGCGGTAACCCAGGGTTGGCGCAAAGTTGTGATCGTGGGCACGGGTCAGGTGGGGATGGCCTGTGCCTTGACTATGGGCGTGCGGCATCGGGCGGATGAATTGGTTTTGCTGGATGCGGATCGGTGGCGCGCCGCAGGGGAAGCCCTGGATTTGAGTCATGGGCTACCCTTTTTGGAACCTTTGCGGGTGAGTGCTGGTGGAGTTGGGGATGCTGCCGGTGCCCAGGTAGTGGTGATCACGGCGGGGGCGCGCCGGGGACCCGATGAAAGTCGCCTCGTCTTGCTCCAAAAAAATGCCCATATCCTGCGGGAAATTATCGAATCCTTACTCCCGGTGTGTGGCGAGGCGGTCTGGGTGGTGGTGACCAACCCAGTGGATGTGATGAGTTATTACACCTGGAAATGGTCGGGTCTGCCCAAGGAGCGGGTGGTGGGTTCTGGCACGTTGCTGGATATGGCTCGGTTGCAAACCCTTCTGGCGCAGGAATTGGGCGTAGCACCAAGCAGTGTCCACGCCCCGGTGTTGGGAGAACATGGGGACAAGGCCGTACCCCTCTGGAGTCGGGTGACGGTGGGGGGTGCCCCTTGGGAGATTGCCGCCCCAGAACAGGAACGCTTGTGGAGCCAAGTTTTAGGGGCAGGCCAGGAAGTGATCCGACGCAAAGGCAGTACCAGTTATGGCATCGCCCTGGCGGTGGATTATTTGGTGGGGGCGATTTTGGGGCATCAGGAGCGGGTTTTACCCGTGAGTTGTTTCGCCCAGGGGTATTACGGACTGGGGGAAGTTTATCTCAGTTTGTTAACCGTGGTGAACCGGCAAGGGGTCAGCCGGGTGGTGAATATCCCCCTCAACGACAGAGAATATAGCGGGTTACAGGCGGCGGCGCAGGTGCTGGAGCAGGCACGGGTGGGCATTGGGGCATGATGGGAATCGTGAAAAATCTCCTCAATTCATCCCAACCACTCCCTCAGTGGGTCATCTGAGCTATCATCCGCTCAGCCTGTTGCCAATAGGCACCACCGAATAAATTGAAATGATTCAAAATATGGTAGAGATTGTAAATGGTTTTACGTTCAGGATAGCCGGATGCGAGTGCCCACTCTGATTGATAACCTTGATAAAATTCAGGGGCAAATCCACCAAATAATTCACTCATCGCCACATCAACCTCCCGATGACCATAGTAAACCGCCGGGTCAAAAATAACCGGCTCACCCGCCGAGGTAAAAGCGACATTTCCAGACCACAAATCCCCATGCACTAAAACCGGTTCTACCGTAGTTGAGTTTAGTATCTGACGCACCTGAAGTAATAACTTTTCCGCTTGGGCAAAACGTCCGCCTTGTTGATGCGCTAATCGTAATTGGTATTCCAGACGACAGGTACAGAAAAAATCTGCCCAATCGGCATACCAATGATTGATTTGTGGGGTAGCACCGATATAATTATTCTCTTCCCAGCCAAATTGTTGCCCCTGACTTTGGCGGTGCATTTGGGCGAGTTGTTGCCCCATTAAATACCAATTTCCCCGCTGGTTTAACGTGAAAAATTCTAAAATCAGATACGCTTGCTCACCGGCTATCCCCCAGCCCAATACCTGGGGAACTTTGATACAATTCACCGCTCTCAATGCCCGTAAGCCCCAGGCTTCTGTCCTGAATAAATCGAGGGCAGATTCCCGGTTGATTTTGATGAAAAATTGTCGTTTGCCATCGCTAATCACCTGATTTTGATGGATACAACCACCGCCCCGACTCCCTTGGAGTGTACCCGCAAAGGATTGACCGGTCAGTTCGCCGATTTTTTGGTTAATCTCCTGCCAAAAACTCATGGTTTTGTCTGTAGTTTTTCTAAAAAATTTTGGGTGGTCAAACCGGGATTTTCTGCCTCCATAATCGCTCGGACTACGGCAATCCGTTGCACACCCGCTTGTATAACTGCTGGACAATTATTCAAATCAATCCCCCCAATGGCAAACCAGGGTTTCGGCCAGGTGCGGGCGACATGGGCGACATAATCCCAGCCCGCCGGGGGTTTACCCGCCTTGGTGGGAGTGGGATACACCGGCCCGACCCCCACATAGTCAGCCCCCCCCGCCACTGCCCGTTGCAGTTCATCGGGATTGGTGGTTGAACAACCAATGATACGCTGATTTCCTAATAATTTTCTAGCGATGGGTAGGGGCATATCCTGCTGCCCTAAATGCACCCCATCCGCATCTACCGCCAGGGCAATATCAACCCGGTCATTGACAATAAATAGGGCGTTATATTGATGACATAATCCACATAATTTTGCCGCAATTTCGTAACGGTAGCTGTCCGTTTGTTCCTTATCCCGATATTGCACTAGCGTTAAACCCGCTTGTAAAGCCGACTCGACAATCGTCAATAAATTTACACTCGGCATAGTGATCAAGTATAGATCAGATTGTGCCAGTCTTTGATGACGTTTTTTATTTAATAATTCACTTTCCAGTTGATAAATTTCATAGCGTAACTGTTTCATGGCATTAGCCATGGCAATATCAACTAACTTTCCGTACTCTTCCAATACCCGGAGAGCTTCTTGCACCCGACAAAAATTCGCTTGTAGTAAGCATAAAATATCCTCCCGTTGGGTTTCTTGGGGATGGGTTAATGCGGTGCCCACATCCCCATGGGTATCTCGTGCTGCCCGAAACTCTGAGCGATGCCAACCGGCCAGTTCTTGGCGGTAATTTTTACATAATTCGGCGGTGTGGGATTGGTGCAAACCAAAGCGACACCATTCCTCAATGACTCGCAATCCTTCCCTGGCTCGGTCAAGATTGGCATCTAAAATTCGGTAGGTAATTGTTACATTATTCATAATCGGATTCTGTAACGGGTGAATCTTGTGACTGAGCCACCCCCGCCCAAAGCCTGTGGAACTCAGGGCGCACTGAATGATCCAACTGTTCCCCATAAACCTCCGGCAAATTTAGAACTCGGATTAATTCTTGCACATCAGCCAGGTCTTTAAGTCGATCGGGAGCCGAAAGCCCCGAAGCCAGTTTCAATTCCATGAGATTCTTTAAGTTGATAATCCACAGGTTATTCACTTCAATAAATGTCAAGCGAGGATCGGGAAACGAAATGGGCTTGGGCTTACCATCCCCAGGGAATTCACCCGCAACCAAAAATTTAACTCTGACATTTGTTTCTGTGTCCCGAAATGTTTTTTTTGCTCCAGGAAACATAGGCGTAAAACCACGACCAATAAATTTTTTCTGAAAATCAGATAAACTATTTTTTGTTAGCAAAATATCAATATCCTGAGTACTTCTCTGATAGCCATGAAAAAATAGAGCAATGCCTTCAACAATCGCATAGTCAATTCCATTTTCTTGAAACCGATCAGATAGTTTTTGCAAAGTTTGAAATATGCTACCTTTTTCCATAAAAAATTGATCCAATTCCCATAAAGCTGTTTTTGCCGATGTTGAGAGCATCATTGAGTGATCAATTGCTTTGTATGGCAACATGAACTTCATCGCCGATCTTAGCACCTAAAACCCTAGCGGCACTGCCCTGGTGACAGGCAATTTCCACATAACCATGACTGCCGACTAAAGCCACACAATCCCCCACGGGAACATCCCCATAACACCTACCCCCAGGAATAACCGTTTCTCCCAATTTTACCTGTCGAATCACACCAGCAGTCATGGTACTGGCCGCAATTGTACTAATGAGATTACCAAAGTGGTCAATATACTGAATCTGGCCTTGCCAGCCGATGGGTGTTGGTACGGTGGGGTTCAGACCCCAAGTAACTAGGGTGCGGGGGTCGAGCGGTTCCCCCAGTTGCTCCAGGGGTACCCCCCGGCTCAGATGTGCGGCCACCGGCGCAAAAATATCCCGTCCGTGAAAGGTCTGACTGGGCTGGGGAGTCCGCCAGTAGGTGGGGTTATCCAAGACGATGGCCTCGGTTATTTGGGATAATACGGGTGCCAACACCCCATTATCAGGACCGATACAGTAGGTTTGGGCGGTTCTGAGGGCGATGGGTCGCCGGGTTCCCCCCACGCCGGGGTCAACAATCACCACATAAATCGTCCCCACCGGGAAAAAAGGGAGCGATTGTTCTAGGAGGAACTGCGCCGCTGTCACCTGATAGGGGGGGATGGCATGGCTGAGGTCAATCATTCGCGCTGCGGGATGGATACTTAAAATCACTCCCTTGACCACGCCAACGTAATGATCTTGTCCACCAAAATCCGTGAGTAAAACAATGGGTGGCATGGAGTAAACTTGCAGGAGCAGGGGAATTAACCTAATTTTGCCAAAAATGTCCTGCGGACACGCAGGCTATCGGAGCGGGAGAGTGTTAAGATACTTTCGTTCCCACCCTGTTTTAATCCTATGTTGGCTCTGAAATACACCGTTTATGCGACCGTAGCCTTTTTTGGGCTGTTGTTTGTGTTTGGGTTGCTCTCTGCTGACCCGTCCCGGAATCCCAAACGTCGTGATTTAGAATAAGATTCGTCTGCTGGTGATTTAACCCAATTTGGGTGGTGTGAGGTTCGTTCCCAATGCCATATTTTGCTCCCATTCCCCCTGGAACCCCATCCCAGGTCATGGCTTTGCAGGATGTCCGTCCGGCATCGGTGCAGGACATTGATTATACATCTTTGCCCTTGTGGGAACGGATTGTCCAAGCGATTGACCCCAAAGAGCGGGTGGAGGTGGATGCGAATCGACAAACCTTCAATGAGCAAACCCAGGTGTTTACCGCCACGGGCAATGCGGTTATGCGCCATCGGGGGGCGGTGCTGGAGGCGGATGAAATTGAAGTTAACCTGATTACCCGCAAGGCTACCGCCACCGGGGAAGAAGTCGTTTTAACCCGAGGGGATCAGGTGTTGCGGGGCAAACGCCTCGATTACGACCTGGATGCGGAAAGTGGGGTCTTTTACCAGGTGCGGGGGGGGGTACGGCTCCAGGAAACCGACCGGGATACAAACCTGATGGATGCCCCCATTCTCGTTGATCCGGTGGCACCCCCACGGGCAGTTTTGCCCCAAACGGCAGTGGAACGACCGGGGCGAGGCTTGCAACGGTTTACTGCTGATGAATTGACCTTTGACTCCCAAGGCGGCGGTACGGCCACCAACTTACGCCTGACGAATGACCCCTTTGACCCACCAGAATTGGAGTTGCAGACCCGTAAAGCTACCCTCACCCGTCTGCCCAACGGGGATAGCGAAATTCGGTCGAAGGGGGGACAACTGGCCTTTGACCGCCAGATTGCAGTGCCTTTATTGCGGAATCGGGTGGTGATTTCTCGGCGACAACGTGACCCCCTGCCGTTTGAACTGGGCTACGACCAACGGGACTTGAGCGGTGTATTTCTCAGTCGTACCTTTGATGTGGTGGATGACCAAAATATCACGTTCCAAGTTACGCCCATTTTTTTGCTACAACGGACTGCGGAACGGGGATTTAGCCCTTTGGGTACCAATTTTGCCCTGAGTTCCCGGTTGGTGGCGGACGTGGCACGGGATACGACGGTGAAACTGGATGGCCTGCTGACCCGGTTGGATTTTATTGATACGGATGAGCGACTGCGGGCACGGTTTCGTCTTGAACATCGCTGGTTGCGGGAGCATAGTGTGGTTGCAGATGCGGCCTACCGGCAGAGAGTTTTTAATGGTTCTCTGGGATTTGAAGATGTGCAATTTGGGGCGGGGGTGGCACTGGCTTCTAATGAGCCGATTACCTTGGACAAGGCACGGAGTACCCAGTTGCAGTATTTGCTGAGTGCCCGCATTATCGAGGCCAACAGCGATGACACCAATGACCCGGATGGGCAAGAGTTGCGGACATTAGGCCGGTATCAGGGGGCGATTACCCTCAATCGGGGTATCACGCTGTGGCAGGGAAAATCTCTGCCGCCTACCGCTACCCAAGGATTACGGTTTAGTCCCCGCCCTTTAACGCCTTCCCTAAGTTTTAGCACGGGGATTTCCAGCATCAATAATTTTTACAGCAACGGTGTCACCCAAATTGTTTTGGGCGGCGATGTGGGGTTTAATGGGCAGTTCGGACACTTTGCCAAAAATTGGTTCGACTACACCGCTTTTAGTGTGTTTTATTCGCCCCGCTTTCGCTTAACTCAAGAATCGCCTTTTTTCTTTGACCGACGGGTGGATCAGCAGGTGGTGAATTTGTTTCTGGCCCAACAGGTATATGGGCCTCTGCGGGCGACGGCGAACATTGCCCTCAGCTTGGATAATGGGGGTGTGCAGATCATTAGTGCGACCTATGGTTTGGAATATAGTCGCCGCACCTATGGGGTTTCGGTATTTTTTAACCCCGAACGGGCGCAGGGCGGCGTACTGTTTCGCTTGAATGAATTTAACTGGGCAGGTAATCCTGAACCCTTCTTAGACCGGGAACAACTTGCCCCTCGTTTAGATGTACAGTAGCTTCACACTTCCGTGACGGCGGTACCGATCAGGTCATAGACCTCCGCCTGGGTGATTTTCACCGGCACGATTGCTCCCAACGGTGCTGCCCCGGACACGTACACCTGCCCGTCCACCTCTGGGGAAAAGCGCGCCGACCGACCGACCTTGATGCCCGTTTGCGGATGTTCCTGCTCGATCAACACCGGCACTACCTGACCAACGTACTGCTGATGTTTAGCGAAGGAAATGGGTTGTTGCCTCTGCATGAGGGCTTTTTGGCGTTGCCGTTTAAGGGGTTCCCCAATTTGACCGGGGAGGGTGTGCGCTGGGGTACCCGCTTCCGCTGAAAAGGTAAATACCCCCACATGGTCAAAGCGATGTCGCTCCACGAAATCGCCCAGATGGCGAAAATGCGCCGCCGCTTCCCCCGGAAATCCCACGATAAAGGTCGTCCGCACCACCGCATCGGGGAGCATCTCCCGGATTTGGTCGAGGAGCCGGTCATTAACGTCACTTTGCCAAGGCCGGTTCATCGCCCGCAGCACCTCCGGGTGGGAATGTTGCAGGGGTAGGTCAATGTAGGGTAATACATTCGGCACATCCCGAAATGCCCGCAACACCTCCGGGGTGAGACCCGTGGGATAACTGTAATGCACGCGTATCCAGGGTACAGACACCTCTCCCAAAGCATAAAGGAGTTGGGCTAGGCGGGGTTTGCCGTACAAATCCAGCCCGTAATTGGTCGTAATTTGGGAGATCAGAATCAATTCCTGCACCCCCTGGTCAGCCAACTCCTGGGCTTCGGCAACGATAGAGGCTATCGAGCGGGAACGTTGGTCGCCCCGCAGATGGGGGATGATGCAAAAAGCACAACGATAATCACAACCTTCGGCCACCCGTAGATAGGCGACCGGTGCACAGGTGGTGCGATAACGAGGGACGGTTTCATCAGCAATGTAGGTGGGTTTTGCCGTCACCTGGGAGACTTTCTGCCCCTGCTCCACCGCTTCAATCACCTGGACAATGTGCTGATAATCCCCCGTTCCCACCAGGGCGACCGCCTCCGGGATCGCCGCCAGCAATTCCCCCTGAAAATGCTGGGCGAGACAGCCGGTGATGACAATTTTCTTGTCCGCCTCCGCCAGTGCCACCAGAGTCCGCACGGATTCCTGGCGGGCGGCCTCGATAAAACTACAGGTATTGACAATCACATAATCGGCACTCTCCGGGTCACTGCCCACGCCATATCCCGCCGTCGCCAATAAACCCAGCATATGTTCCGTATCAATGCGATTTTTTTCGCAACCCAGGTGGGTAAAGGCAACTTTCGGACGGGCGGGCAATGGCATAACCGGGGTGGAACCGCTCATGGAAACAGGATTAATTTGCACAGTATTTTCCAGTGTAGCAAGGCCGTCACCACCAACGCACCTCACCCCAAACCCAACAGCGCCTGTACCATATCCCCCGCTTCAACGGGGTCGGGTTCCGTTTCGCCCTCGGCGGGGGGATGGGGAGCCAAATAAATCAACCGGTCTCCCGCTTGGTAGGCCATATCCGTAGTGACGACCTCCAAAAAATGATGCCGTTGCCGCAACAAGGGCAATACGTCCGCACCCTCCAGTGCTGGTGCCGATTCCCCCAGACGGGTTTCGGCCAAGCGCACTTGCCCCCGTTCCAAAGCTTCATTCCAGTCCCGCAGTACCAAATGGGATTGCAAGGCACACCGCACCTGGGGATGGTTCAACCGCTGTTCGTCCGGCAATAGCGCCAAGACCCGGGGGGGATAAAAGTCCTCCGCCACCCGTTGCGCCAAGACCAGATTCACCTCGGCGTTTTTGGTCAACGCTAGAAACGTGCCCATATTGCCCATTCCCGCCTCCGCCAGTACCTCCGGGTCGAGGGCACTCCCCGGAATGGTTCGCAGATTTTCCCTTTGGGCAGCCCGACAGTCCTCCCGGTTGGTATCAATGAGAACCACCGGCTCCCCATGCTCCTGGAACAACCGTGCCAGCAATCGCCCCAGGGGATTACTCCCCACAATCACCGCCCCATTCGCCTCCTCGGAACGTACCCCCAACAGCCGCGCCATGCCCTGCGCCGTCACCCCCGGTACCACCACCGTGAGAATAATTGTCAAAAACACCAGCCCCTTGACCGAATCCCCCCCATTCAACCCCCGGGCGGTCAGCACAATCGAAAAAAGCGACGCAACCGAAGCCGAAACGATTCCCCGGGGCGCAATCCAAGCCAAAAACACCTTTTGCCGCCAATTCAGGTCACTATTCCAGGTGGCCGCCAGGATATTCACCGGGCGCACCACCACCATCAGCACCACGACCGTCCACAGCCCCCCCCAACCCAGCATTCCCAAACTCGCCAGGGACAAATCGGCGGCCAACAAAATAAACAGCATGGACACCGCCAGCGTCGTCAACTGCCCCTTAAACCGCCGTAATAACCGTTGCTCCGGGGCGGTCAACTGCAGGACAATCCCCGCCACCGCCGCCGCCATCAACCCCGACTCGCTCTGCACCCACTGCGCCAAACCATACAAACCCCACAACCCCGCCAACACCGCCAAATTTTTCAAATCCTGGCTCGGGACACTCTCCTCTCGAAACAACCAACTCAACAGCCACCCCCCGGCTGCCCCAATCCCAATTCCCAGCCCCAGCCGGGAACTCAGCCCCACAACAATCTCCGTCCAACCCGTATCCCCCGTCAGGACAATGTTTAACACCACCACCGCCAAAATCGCCCCCACCGGGTCAATCAACACCCCTTCCCCCTCCAACAGGGCACCCAGCGTGCGATCCACCTTCACCTGGCGTAGCAACGGCCCAATCACCGTCGGCCCCGTCACCGTCACCAACGACCCGTACAAAAACGCCAACGGCCAAGGAAACTCCCCCAGGGTATGCGCCGCCACCCCACCCCCCACCAGCGTGATCAACGCCCCCACCGTCACCAAATTTTGAATCGTCCCCGACACCTGCCCCAACTCCCGCAACGACAGGTTCAACCCCCCCTCAAACAAAATCAACGCCACACACAAAGAAATCACCACCTCCAGCCCCATCCCCAGGGACTGCGGTTGCAACCAATCCAGCCCATCCGAACCTAAAACAATACCAAAAAGGAGTAGAAATATAATGCTCGGTACCCGCAGGACATCCGCCAGCACCTGCGCCCCAATGCCAGCGACCACCGCCAAAACAATTTGTAGGGTGAGGGTTAAAGAATCGGTCATACCCGTCTGGTTCACCCGCCAATCCGGGGTGACCGCCTAGCGTTCAATGCTGGATAAAAACACCGGCTCGACCCGAATCGCCACCAACTTCGCTGGCCGCACGACCAAAAACTCCCCCTGCAAACCCCGCACCGGCACATTCACCAGGTCGTGGGACGTACTTTGCGCCATCAACTCCCCCTGGTACCATTTCTGGAAATCCTGGATCGAGCCAAAACGTACTTCCTCCCGGTGCCCCCCCTCCAGAAGCAGATGCACCAAATACTCGTCAGCGACCCTGGGCATAGGTTAGGCTAGATATACAATTACTCAAAAGCCTACTTCACAATCTCACCCAACGCAACACCCGGAACCTTCCCCCGCCGACGGCTTCATATAAAAACATCCATACTAAATACTGAAACCCTTGTCCCATGCCGACCCGCCTGACCTTGACCCTCCTGTTCCTCCTGACCGGCCTGAACCTGCCCGTCTGGGCGCAAACCACCCCTAGCGACGAGCGGATTCAGCGCTATGCCCTGATCGTGCTGGAATTGGAACCCATCCGCCAAGCCCACCTGGAAGAAGCCCGTCGTCTGCTCGGCACCGTCAACACCAGCGGCAACCTCTGCGGGGAACGGAACCTACCCACCCCGGTACAAACCCTGTGTAGCCGCTATCAAGAACGCTCCCAACGCCTGGTAGAGCAAAGGGGCTTAACCATCCAGGAATTCAACATCATCACCACCCAAGCCCAGCAAGACCCCAACCTGAGCAAGCGCATCCAGGATGCCATGCTCCGCCAACGCAAAGGGTTTTGAAGAGTACCTCCCCCAGCATCACCTATTATTTATTGGGAACCTCTATTAATTCAAAAATAGCGGTCGCAGGGGTGCTCCATGCAATGTGCCGCAGGCATTCCCCCGTCCTTGGTTCTCCTGAAAATCGGACTTCCAGCGAGTTGATTTTCTATCGTTGCCAATAAATAGAAGTGCCCTATTGTTCGTTATTTATTATTCGTAGTAAGTCCAACTCCCCAATTCACATAGATCAAGATCGTACTCTACGGATTCCGAACCATCGGACCAGCGGGTGTACATATCATAGGTACAATCCGTCCGGTCATCGGCAATGATCACTTCCACCGCCTCCCGAGGCCGAATCACCCCAGACAGCATATTTGGCCCCCAATTGCGCTGGGAACGCGGATCAACCCGGAAATCAACAATCGCTTTCGATGTATTATTAATCAATTCAAAAACTAAATCATCCATTTGGGCTTCAACTGCCTGTGTTCCCAGGCTAACCGTGGGTATAGCAACCAGCAGAGCTAAACCCGACCGCAAACACCATTTCCACAACTGCTGATATGACATAGGGATAGTATTTATAGATTTACATCACCCTACCAAGGTTCTTTCTCCCTTGTCAAACGTTCCCCTACCGGGGCTGAACCCCCTGATTCAGAGGTTCCCTAATGTTCAAAAATGGCCTGGTAGTTTAACAAATCTAAACTAACGAGAGTCGGCACACATTGGAAACACTGTTGCGTTAATTCCCAACGCCCTTCCCGTTGCAGCATAGCGGTTAACTGCTCCGCAATTTTGGGCAGATAAATTACATCATTAGCGGCGTAGGCCAATTGCTCTGGGCGCAGGCTATCGGGTCGCCCCCAATCCGAGGATTGGGACTGTTTATCCAATTCAACGCCCAACAATTCCTGGACAACTTCTTTCAATCCGTGTTTGGGGGAATACGTTCGGGCGATTTTGCTGGCAATTTTGGTGCAAAAAATCGGTTGCACTTGGATATTCAAATGGTAACGGAGGGTTGCCAAATCAAACCGGGCATAGTGAAAAGTTTTCAGGATATGAGGGGCTTCTAATAACATTTGCAAATGGGGTGCCACCCGCTGACCTGGAGCAATTTTCACCAGCGTGGTCTGCCCCGCTACATCGCTAATCTGCACCAAACAGAGCCGGTCACGGGCGGGGATCAAACCCATGGTTTCCGTATCTACGCCCAATACGGGTTGTTGTTGGTAATGGGCGAGGAGTTGGGGCGATAAATCCTCTGCACAAAAGTGGGATTGTCCCGCCATGTTATTTACCGTACTCTTGGTCAAAAGTCTGCCGATTGGGGTAAATTTTGATAATCCGTTCCAAACCGGTAATCTCTAATAGGGTTTTCACCTGAGCCGAAGGCTGACAGAGGGCGAGTTCCCCCCCCACCGAGCGCAAACTTTTCAATGCTGCTACCATCGCCCCCAACCCCGAACTATCCACAAATTCGACCTGACTCAGATCCAACAAAACCAGGGTCGCTTTTTGGTTGGCGATCTGTTTCACCTGTTGGGTTAATCCATCTTTGGTGGTGGTATCCAAACGCACCGGCGGCACGACCACCTCGAAGGGCAATTGGCTCATGATTGTTTAACTCACAGATTTTCTAACTTAACCATAGACCAAATTGCGCCGGAAATAAATGCGCCGACGGCGGCCACCATTTTTGCCAGATTTCCCAGACACGGGTTAGCAGGGCACGGGGGCCAAGGCCAAAGCCGAACTGCAAAATGACCAAAATCAACCCAATGGTGAGCAGGGTTTTCCCCGTATCCACCGTCACTTTCACCAACCAACTCAGCACCAGCCAGACCAGCAACAGGGTCAGGCCAATCAGTACAATATCCCAAATTGTGGTGGTCATTACTCAAGTCAAACCCAGAGACAACCTGATCATGATTATGATGAAGTGGGTTCCGTGGAGTTCCCCTTGACCATTCGATCTTGACCATTCAATACTGAAAATCATGGTGATGGCGTTATGAGGTGGCAAAACCTGCGACGACCCAGTTGTGACTTGCGGCTTCGATGGCATCATTTTTATCTAAAACTGGCCAATGGGCTGGAAATTCAAGGACGACAGGAGCAGTTGGCGGCACTCACGGTGCTGGTTTTGGCCTATTTGGCAACGCCGCCGCCACCCGCCCCACCCATGGAGCAACCGGGAGAATTGGTGCCTGTGGGGGAATCCCGACCCGTAGTACCGCACCGTTACGCCCTCCAATTTGGCGGCCTCGCTCCCGCCATGAATTTGACACTTCAAGAATTGCACGACCTAGCCTGGGTGCTGGAGGCGGCAAAAACCCCCCGCTTTCCCTGGTGGCAACAATTTTTGGGATGGCTGTCCTTGGGTGTTGGGTTGGCGCTGGCGGTGATTTTAGCCCGGTTGCCCCGCCCGGTGCAGATGACGCTCGTGACCCGCCTGATTCCTGGTTCACCGACAAAGTTAGCCCAACCATTACCCAGCCCGCCGCCGACCCCGCCCCCCGGCCCGACCATTACCCTGAACACGGTGACCACCCTACCACCACCGCCCCCCGGGGTGATGCAGACCATTCCTTTACCCAACTCACCGGGGGAGGTCGTCCCCCCCCAGGTAAAAGCGGCGGCTCCCCCGGAACTTCAAGGGGTACAAAATTATTTCCGCCAACGCTGGCAACCGCCGGAGAGTCTCAAACAACCCCTCATCTATCGGCTGGTGGTCACGCCGCAGGGCACCCTGAGCCGGGTCATGCCCCTATCAGCGGAAGCGGGGATATTTTTGGATCAAACCCCCATGCCTTTGGTGGGGGAAACGTTCATGGGTACCATCCCCAAAACCGCCACATTGCAATTAGTTCTGGAACCTAATGGGCAGGTGCGGGTGTGGTTTGAAGGGTGGGAATCCTAGGCCATAATCAGGTTAATTTTGTGGGAACCTCTATTAAGAGGCTAGGCCAAGCAAGCGAACAAAAATAGCAGTCGCAGGGACGAGGGCTACAATTGCAATCAATAAAGGTGCCCTGTATCTAATAACCAATGGCGATGAGAAATTCCCGTACTTTTGCCCAACTGTAAGTAATTAAATCTGGACGGTCACTATTGATATGAACCAAACCGGTTTGTGCCCGGAACCAAGTACGTTGTCGCTTCCCTAACTGGCGGGTGTGTTGGACAATCAATTCTTGTGCCTTTTGCAAGGAATAATGACCGGCCAAGTAATGACTGATTTCTTGATAGCCAAGGGTTTTTAATAAAGGTAAATCAATTCCGTATTTTTCCTGCAATCGCTGGGTTTCTGCAACTAATCCCAGGGTAAGCATTTTTTGCGTGCGTTGGCTAATTCGCTCGGTCAGTTGTTCACTGTCTAAATATAAATATAAAACTGGATAATGCGGTATATTTTGCCCCTGAAGTCGGGATAAGGGTATTCCCATAACATAGTACACTTCCAGGGCACGGAGGGTACGCACTGGGTCGTGGGGATGGATTTTGCTGGCACTCGTTGGGTCAATTTGCTGGAGGAACTCATAACGCTCGCTTTGACTGTAAATGGATAACTGCTGACGTAATGCGGGTTGGGGAGCGACCGGCGGGATGCACAATCCTTGGATCACAGCCTGTAAGTACAAACCACTCCCGCCCACCAACAGGGGAATTTTTCCCCGCCCATGCAGTTGCCCAATCAGCCCCTGGGCTTCCCGTTGATACTGGGCGACGGTCATCAACGCTGTGGGAGCTACCCAGTTGATCAGGTAATGGGGAACCTGTGTTTGCTGAAGTGGTGTGGGCTTGGCGGTGCCAATATCCAATTCTTGATAGACCTGCCGAGAATCAGCATTAATAATCACACTGTTTATCTTTTGTGCTAATGCAATTCCCAGGTCGGTTTTGCCGGTTGCCGTTGGCCCACTGATCACGATTAAAGCCAGGATTGCACCCCCCAATCAAAATTTGTCTTATTTCCATTTTGGGGGAGTTTTTAGGGGTTTTATGTTAAAATTTCAAAGGATTTAAGGTTGATTTGATTTGGTGTCGCTTCTGGGAGATTTTAGCATGACCGCTGCCTACAATGCCGAACAGATTCAAGTGCTTGAGGGTTTGGAAGCGGTACGCAAACGTCCTGGTATGTATATTGGTAGTACGGGGCCGAAGGGGTTGCATCATCTTGTCTACGAGGTGGTAGACAACTCGGTGGACGAGGCACTAGCAGGCTTTTGTACGCACATTGAAGTGGATTTACAGGCAGATGGTTCGGTAACGGTAACCGATAATGGCCGGGGTATTCCCACGGGAATTCATGCCAAAACTGGTAAATCAGCGTTGGAAACGGTAATGACTGTACTGCACGCCGGGGGGAAATTTGGTGGCGATAGCGGTGGCTATAAGGTGTCTGGTGGTCTGCATGGGGTGGGGGTGTCCGTGGTCAATGCCCTCTCGGCGCAGGTGGAAGTGACCGTGTGGCGGGAGGGTCAAGAGTTTCGTCAGCAGTTCGAGCGGGGCAAGCCGGTCAGCACCCTGTCTAGCACACCCTTGCAGGCGGAGCGGCGGGGGACATCGGTGCGGTTTCTCCCCGATGCGGAAATTTTCAAAGAGACGAGGGAATTTGATTTTGTCACCCTCACCAATCGGTTGCGGGAACTGGCCTATTTGAATGCGGGGGTGCAGATTAGTTTGCGCGATTATCGCCGGGAGTCTCCCCGGATTGAAACCTTTTGTTATTTGGGGGGCATTCGCGAATATGTGAGTTATCTGAATCAGGATAAACAACCCCTGCATGAAGAGGTTATTTATGTTCAAGGGGAACGCCACCATGTCGCTATTGAGGTCGCATTACAGTGGTGTGCCGATGCCTATGCGGACAATGTTTTGGGTTTTGCTAACAATATCCGCACGGTGGATGGGGGTACCCATTTGGAAGGTCTAAAAGCGGTATTGACCCGCACCATGAATAACCTGGCTCGCAAGCGCAATAAACTCAAGGAACAGGATGCCAATTTAGCCGGGGAACACATTCGGGAAGGCTTAGCAGGTGTGATTTCGATTAAGGTGCCAGACCCGGAATTTGAAGGACAAACCAAAACGAAATTGGGCAATACGGAAGTGCGGGGGATTGTTGATTCCCTCGTGGGGGAAATTCTCACAGAATTTTTGGAAATGCGTCCCCAGGTCGCCGATGCCATTTTAGATAAAGCAATTCAAGCCTATCAGGCGGCGGAAGCGGCACGCAGAGCCCGAGAATTGGTGCGGCGTAAGTCGGTTTTAGAATCCTCAACCCTGCCGGGTAAGTTGGCCGATTGCAGTAGTCGTGACCCGAAGGAATCAGAGCTATTTATTGTGGAAGGGGACAGTGCTGGTGGGAGTGCTAAACAGGCTCGGGATAGGCGTTTTCAGGCTATTTTACCCCTGCGAGGAAAAATTATTAATATCGAAAAAACCGATGATGCCCGTGTGTATAAAAATACGGAAATCCAAGCCCTGATTATGGCGATTGGCTTAGGCATTAAAGGGGAAGAATTTGATGTGGCAAAACTACGTTATCATCGGGTGATTCTTTTAACCGATGCGGATGTGGATGGAGCGCATATTCGCACCTTATTGCTCACCTTTTTTTACCGGTACCAGCGTCCTATTGTGGAATTAGGGCATATTTACATCGGTTGTCCGCCACTGTACAAATTGGAGCGCACCCGTCCCCGCCAGGTGACCTATTGCTATAACGATCGGGAATTGCAACGAGTTAAGCAAGAATTGCCCGGTAATGCAAATTATACGATTCAACGGTTCAAAGGGTTGGGCGAAATGATGCCGGAACAACTTTGGCAAACGACGATGAACCCAGAAACCCGCACCCTGAAACAAGTCACGATTGAAGATGCGGCTGAGGCGGATCGGCTGTTTACGATTTTGATGGGAGACCGGGTGCCACCCCGGCGAGAATTCATCGAAACCTATGCTTCCCAGTTGAGTTTAGCGGAGTTAGATATTTAGTAAATTGCTGGCAATCTTAATTTACTTATGACTACTGTGGGTAATCAATTCGATGGTCAAAGTAAGAGGTGACTGTACGAAATTGTTCAATCATAAAATGCGAAAAATTTCCCTCCAGTTGCAAAAGAGGAACTTGACCATAAAAAGCGGTAGTGCTATGTAAGTAATGATTCATTATAGTGGTGAATGAAGTTAAATATAAC
>CAYZTU010000019.1:0-61471 GCA_964481635.1 uncultured Synechococcus sp. | reverse complement strand
TATTTAACTTCATTCACCACTATAATGAATCATTACTTACATAGCACTACCCGGGCTGGGTTAACCAAAGTATAATGGCTAAAATAAGGTTATCTGATCATCCCTATCCCATGACCCAAGCGCCCACCAAAAACTTGACGTTTGCGGAATATCTGACCTATAGCAATCCTTTTTAGGAACAGAACGAGGAGATCGGTTATAATAATCAGTAAAGATGATGAAAGAATAAATCAAGGAGAGGATAATGCTGATATGTACAAAAGAGGAAATGGTTTCTCTGTTAGTAGAATTTATACGCAGTAACCCGGATGCTAGAGAACTGAAACGAGCTTTAGCAGTCAGAATGGCTATTGACGAAAGACCTTATGCGGAGACTGCCGAGTTTTTGGTAGTTAATAAGTCATTTGTCACTCGCTGGAAACAACAGTTTTATGAACAGGGTATTGCGGGTTTGAAACTAGATTATAGTGGCCGTAAAAGCTATTTAGAGTCTGTCGAACGGTCAGAAGTCATTGCTTGGTTACACAATAAAAATCATTGGAATTTGGATGATTTAGTGACTCATCAATAGCAATGTTATTTGATTTGCGAACCAAATTTCTGAAGAACCAGGGACGGGGGCTGCGCCCCTGCGACCGCTGTTCTAAATTCATTTAGGATTGCTATAGATATAAATTATGATGTTGTTTGCCAATCGAAACAAAGTTATTACAATTTATTTTCAGAAGCTGGAATTACCTGGAAAAGGTCGCAGAAGATAAATCCAAAATCTGAGCCGGAATTGGTAAAAAAACTAGAAGAAATTCAAGAATTTGTTAGAGTTAATCAGGCTGAGATTACGTCTGGACAGTTAATTGTCCTATTTTCAGATGAGTGTCGCTTGTGCTGGGGGGACATTTGTGGATATGTGTGGGGACGCTCAGATATGAGAATAGAAATTCCTATTTTGAATCAAAGAAATAGACAAACTTATTTTGGGGCTTTAAATTATCAAATAAAAGAATTTATTCTCCGGGAATATGATGTAGCAGATGGAGAGAGTACCATAGATTTTATGAAGCACATATAAAGTAAATTTTCTGGGAAAAAGATTGCACTAATTTGGGATAGAGCGACTTATCATAAATCTCAAGAAGTAAAAGAATTTCTAGCCCTAGCGAATCAGGGGAGAGAGAGGACGGATAGACTGAGTGGTTTAGCTATAGCAATACTATCTGATTGGCAAACAAAGATTCAGATAGCTTGCGTGGTGTAGCCATAGAATCAAAGATGGGGGCTGCGCCCCTGCGACCGCTGTTCAGGATTCAATTAGGACTGCTATATGTACCGCTTAGAAATTTATTTTTCTCCGTAGTAGAAGGCAATTTCCTTGGTTTTAAGGGGTGCAAAATCTGCCCCCACTAATTTTTGATTTAATGTCTCTAGGGGTAAATGTTTGGCACCGATACGCACAATGCGAGAACGCATGGTATTGGCAACGCCACTGCGCTGGCGGTTGGCTTCCAAGGCCATCACCTCATGGTAAAGTTCCAAGCGTAGGACAGGGATAGGGGTACCATCAAAGTCAATGCCCTGGGCAATAGCCACATCTACCGCATCCGCACCAAGAGTTTCAGAAGTCATGTTTTTTATAGGAATCTTTACTCTTAGAATAAGCAAATTTGAGGTAGGGATCAAGGGCACCTCTATTTATGCAAAAATAGCGGTCGCAGGGGTGCTCTCTGCCGCAGGCATTCCCCTGTCTCTCATGGCTATGTCCTGCGGACACGCTATCGCTATGGCCACGCAGGCTAATGTCGCCCAGCGACACGCAGGCTATCGGTAAACTGTGCATTCCAACGAGATAATTTTCTACTGGTTCCAATAAATAGAGGTGTCCATAAATCTGTTCCAAAATCAATTTAATAGAGGTGCCCTTATGTCAAGATCAAGAGTATCTTTGCGTCTCAACGCCTAACCCGCACGGGTGTCCCCAACTCCACCAGGTCAAATAATTCCGCTACATCCCGGGGGTACATCCGCACACAACCATGACTGACTGCTTTGCCCACAGTCTCCGGGTGGGGGGTGCCGTGAAAGCCAATCTCATCCACCCCATCGCTCCAAAACCCAATCCAATGGCGACCCAGGGGATTATTGGGATGACCGGCGGGGATTTGTTTATTGCTGGTAAAACTTTGCCAGACCGGGTCTTTTACCTTCACTTCCACCACAAAATCCCCCTGGGGGGTTTCCCAGCCCGGTTTGCCCACTGCCACGGGATACCGGCGGATCACCCGGTTGTCCTGCCATACCTGCACCCGCCGCTGGCTGAGGATCAACTCCAGCCACACCTGCGCCAACACCACTGGGGCGGTCAGCCCCCAAAGGATGAGCGTGATTGCAGTGATCCTGAGCCAACGCATCTGTCACAATAGAAACAGTACGGTCATCCCTGATTATGGAACAGGACAATCTCCTGCGGCAATTACTGCTTCTCGGCATTGGCACCACTGCCCTGGTGGTGGATAAGGTGCGGGAAGTGGGCGACGAGTGGGTGCAGAATGGCCGCCTGCGACCGGAACAGGCCACTGCTTTGATCAACGACTTGGTGGTACGCTTAGCCCAAAATGGCACCTGGGAAGCCCAAGCCCGCCGTCAGATGCGGGACATCCTGCGGGAGTTGGGGCTGGCGAACCAAAGCGAAGTGGATGAACTGCGGGGACGCATTGACCGCCTAGAACGGCAGGTGCGGGATTTGGAAAACCGCCTCTGGAGTTAAGAGATGGTCGTAATTCTAGGACTGGCTCTGGAAAGGGGTTACAGGGGTTGCAGGAAATTGATGGACTAATTTTGGACTAATAACATTTTGGGGAAATTGATGGTTAGCTGTGGCTGATAATCCCGAGATAGTCGGTCTAGTATGGCACTAGCGGGGTTGACTGAGGGTAAGAATCACCTGGTCTGGGCGGAAGCGCAACATCCTTCTGGCGGTATTCCTGGAACTCACATCGAGATAGTCCCTCTGTGGCTGGAGTTCGCCCGACTCCACCAACCGCTCCAGATGCTCCTTGGAACAGTCCAACATCGCCGCCATGTTACCGATGTCCAGCAACCGCCCCGCCTGGGTACGCTCCAACCGCTCCCTCGCCTTTACCACCCACTCGGGATGCTCGCGCAATGCACCCTCCAATAACTCCAGAAAAACTTGCTCTCCTTTCTCCTGCATAAAGGCTCTCCAGGGAACTAGAAAGCACTATAGGCCAACGAGAACATCAAAGTCAAGTTGAGAAAGGAAAGACCACTTGGGGTTAATTGCCCTGCCATCCTTGAGGGAATAAGTGACCAGGTGGTAGTCATCTTCGTCATTCAGGAGCCAATGTTCTACCCAGATGGGGGGCATGGCAAGAGAAAGTTCCCAGAATTGCACCACCTGGGGGAACAAGAACTCGAACCCGTTGTTGATAGACATCCCCGGATTATCGTGTCGCTCCGTGACGATGACAACATCCGCCGCATCTTTGCGCTTGAACTCAAGGTCACAAATCGCCTGACCCGTGGGCGTAACGAAGGGGAAAAGTATCGCCATAATTACCTCGCAGAATGGTTATAGAAAGGAAAGCAAGAACGTGAAACACTGATGGAGCCTTGACAACCGGGATTATAACCTGATAGATTGAAACAGTTTTCTAATGAGTTTTTATGCCCCTTCCGTGTGGAGGGGTTATTTTTTGCCTATCAAGTTGGTAGAAGCTATCAATCCGCATAATTCCCCCCCTCTGCATAGAGGGGGTTGGGGGGAGTGTCCCGTAGGGTCGTTTCAGTCCCGATGCCGGGATTTGATGGCGGTGGCAATTGAACGCCCAGTTATCCCTTCAGCCGACTGGTAGCTCTTGGAAGACCGGCGGCGGTGGTAGAGCCTTGTATGCCGCCAGTCGAGCATCCCACAGTTCCAGCCACTTCCCCCCGTAGGGCAAGATATGGAGTTCCCTGCGGTAATCGGGCATGGCGATACCGAGAGCCACCCATTTGACGGGATGCCCCAACCACTCCCACGCCTGGGCATAGGCCGTCACCTGCAACCAATAATCTTCTAACCACTCCCGCTTCTGGGGTCGCTTCGCAGTCTTCCAGTCAATCAGCACACACTCCTTATCCAGATAAGACCCGAATGCGTCAAATGTCCCGGCATAGCCTGTGGGATGGTAAATCGCCTCTTGCCAATGGGTTGCCCTGAACGCCCTCACCAGTCCCTCAATCGAACGCCAGTGTCCCAGCGTATCCTCCGGTAACTGCGGCCATCTCCCACACGAATAAAACCCGTTGATTGCCGTATCTATCACCCGTCCCCTCTTTAATCCCTCCTCCGGGTCAACATCATGCCCCGCAGCTCTCAAGGAGTCCATCTTATGTCGCCACTTCCTAAGATGCTCCTCTTTCTCAGGATTCATTGTCGCCCTAAGAATTGTAGTCACACCAGGTAAAATACCCAGGGGTGTCTCATACCCTTGCCGACTTTTCAACCGTTGAATAACCATAAATATACCCCCAACTTCATAGCTATTATACCATGAAAAGCAATGGGGGAGCCTATTATGGGATGGTTCTAATGGAGGTCAAATGGGAAAATATCTTGTAGCATTTCAGAAAGTTCTTCCATTATTTCTGATTCTGAAACCAGTTGATGTGAGACCTTTTCGCCCTTGGTCAGAAATAACCAGTAAAGGCCATCTGCGCTCTTACAGACCTCAATTTTTACCAGGGTTTCCATTTTTAATTCCTACTTTCAAAGGGTTGAACATCACTTTATCCTCAAAGATTTACCACGTTCACCAACTCTCGCCCAAGGGATTGCCCCCAACTCTGCCGCCTGTCGCACCGCCTCCACGTCCCACTCGACCTTGACCTTCTGGAACTCCTGGGGGGCATCCTCTGGGGAAATGCCATCATCAATAATCAGAGGAGCCTTGCCGCCATTCCCCGCCACGGAAACCCGATAGCGGTCAGTCGCTATCTTCTCCGTTCCCCGTTGCTCCAGGAACCACAGCAGATGACCCCTCAGACGATTCGCCTCGCTCTTGGCAACCCGGCCAATCTCTTGCAACCGATTCGCCTCTTCCTTCGCCCAGGCTTCCCTCGCCAATAACTTCCCAATTACGAAGCAGTACCCATCAACTTTCTTCTCCACTTGCTCTCCTAGAAGTTCGAGTAGAGGTTGAGGGTCTTCCTCTCCTAGATTCGCCTCAATCTCCCGGTACAGATTCTCCAATTCATTCAAGTTCATAATCACTCCTGAATAACTCACCCTAAACCGAAGGACTTTTAATCACCAGTATTAGCTCTCAAATATCCCCCTAATCTCGTGTTTGTCTAGCCAAATGTCGAAGCCGTCCCACCCTGTCACCCGATAGGGCCGATAACGGACTTGACCCAGCACTTCTAGCACTGTCGCTTCCCACGGCTTCCCGTAGAACTGCCCTCTCCTACTGTTGTAGAGACGGCACCAAACCACATCCCCCTTCTTGATAAACATCGCTAAAAGTGCGTGAGATTTTCTAAATCTTCCTGCTCCCGTTGGTTTGCCCGGAAATCGGCCACCACATCCCGCATCGCCGCCACTAACACCACCTGGGACAATCGCTGTGGCTCGTAACTTCCACCGTCAATCGCCCCACTGCTCAATAATTCCTGCGACCGCTTCATCAACTGCGGCCTTAGCCATCCCCTGATCACATCATCCATCTCAACCTCCATAACTTCACAATCACCGAAACTGAACTCTATACCCATTCGATTTCCAGTTGTCGTCTCACCGATATAAACCCTTTTTTCTCTAACTTCTGCATTGCTTCCCAAAAGGTGGAAAGCTCAAACAACCATTCCCCCGTCCCAGAGCGAAATCTATCCAGCAAAGCCAAAACTGTTTCTGTTGTCCAGACAGCGGGCGGAATATGCTCTCTGCGGTCTATTTCCAGAGCCAAATATACCAACCCTTCCTTCGTAATCAAAGGCTTCAACCGCCATAACTCATCCTTGTTTATCATTACCCCAATCTCTATCCTTCTCAGTCCCAAATCTGTAGCAATTTGCTCAACCATCTCTTCCTCCATAACAAAGTAAAGAAAGGGGCAAGCACTGCTCACCCCTAATTGATTAGGAGACGTGATACCCATGCTAGGGGGACAGTTTTTCGCCTTGTCCAGGGCGCATAACCTATCCCGCTTTTACCTCCACTGCATCATCACCCGCCCCATTCCCGCCACCATTACCCGGCAACGCAAACTGTTCCAGCGTCAGGCCAGAGACAAACTCCCCAATCTCCAGTAGGCGATCACCTTTCTCACGGGCTTTCCAGGTAAATTCAACGGCAAAATAACCCTTCCCAGTCGAGTTACTGCTCCGTTTACCCATCGTGGCAGTGGTAATCCCCTCCCCAATCGCTTTCCCCTGGGTCAATAACTCCACCTGTAAATTGGCAAAGTTATCCATTGATTCCGTCTTAAACAGGATGGAACTCACCACGTTCTGCGGGTCAATGAACAACACCTGCAACCAGGTCTGGAAATCATACCCAAACAATTCATCATCAATGGTGCGAAACCCAAAGATTTCCATTTCCAGGCTCTTGCCGACCATCTTCTCAGCAGCGATTTTGAACTGCCCCGCTTGGCAATCACTCCGGTACTGCCGTGGCCGCCCACTCCAGATGATTCCCGTCACGTCAGGCACGACCAACGCATTTCCCAATAATCCACCATTCGCAATCTTAGACATGATTAACTCCTGAATAAACAACTAATCACAATCACCGAAGGACACTATCACTACCTAGTTTCAATCCTCATTCACTCCTAAGAATGAATGCAACTAAAACGGCAATGAATCCGCATACCGCTCCTCTGCATAAACAGGCGGTAATTCCACCCGCTTATGCCCTTGAGCCAATGCCTTCGTCAATTCCATAATCTCCCCCTCCCGCAACGCCAGTGAACACTCATCTCCGAAGCAGATATGGCTCTCAGAAATGTAGTTCACTCGCTCCGTATTAACCCAGTTCTTGCCAACTTTCACAAACATGATTTACTCCTGAATAACATCACAATCACCAAAGGCCAAAACTATTTATTCACCCCCTTTTTGATGTATGAATGAAACTCGATAAAATCATGCACGTCCTGATCGAAAATATGCAACCAGTGCATGAAATCTTTGTAATCAGGTATTAAATTTTCCAACTCGTCAATGTCACTGATACTGATGTCCCGATTTAGCCATTCCGCTACTAGACATACCAACCGATCCCAAAAATGCTCGTAACTCTCCTTACTCGCAAAATCCTCTGGAAAATCCAGCTTTACCCGCCCATCAATAGTCATCATTTCTCTGTCTCCTTAACATCACAATCACCGAAGGACAAATCTACTACCGCCCAAATGTGCTTGCAATAATGCCCAAAACCATGTGTCTCATAGTCCTTGCAACTGCACCGATACTCTCCCTGCTCCTGGGTCACTAAATAACGACTACCAACTTCGATATTCTCTACTCGCCATTTCCCCATTGATAATGGCTCTAGCACTAATACCCTTGTCCTCTTTCTCCGGCTCTCCATGAAGTCCCTCTCTAATCGTTTGCATAACTGTCTCCTAATGAATTTTACCCTTACCGAAGGACTAACTTTCTATCTAAATTCTATGCTTTCTCTCTTTAGAAAACAATAGAAAACACCCATAGATAACTAACGTAAATTGTTAGCCAAAACCTTATACTTCTTCCTTATCTGTTTCACCCTTGCCGCTTTCTTTTTAGCCCTCATCTGCCGCCCATCTCTAGCCCAATTCTTAACCTGCATATATCCCCCAAAACGCTTCATCCTAAGCCTGGGGGACTAACCAATCCTACTTATCTTCCACAAATATCAGCACCTTCTTCGCCCTCGTATGTGCCACATACAATAGATTGTTCTCCTGCTCTAATTCCGTGGGAGTAGAGGCCATCTCATCGGGCATCCTGGAACGATTGAGAAGGATAACTCTATCGCTCTCCAATCCCTTCGCCCGGTGGACAGTAGAAAGCCAGATGGTATTCTCCCCCTCGTCATCGGAGAATAATCGCTCTAGCAAGGTGAGCAATTCCCCAAGGCTCTTAGCCCCACTATTGGCAATCAAAGCATTCAAACACATCGCTCTGTCCTTCAATTCCCCAATCGCTTGTTTGTCCTCCAAAGGGTCTAACGTCCCTAACTCCTGAATAAACCATCGGTCAATGTTCTCTAAGTGCCCCTTGATGCTCCAGGCCGTAGGCGCAGTCTCTGTGATTAACCGCTTGATGCCCTGTCCAATATCTCTGCCCCGTATCCGACACGCTACCTTGTTACTTAACAATTTCAACGCCATTTCCACCAGGGGAGCCGTCCTACGACAGATGACCAAATCCCCCGATTGCGCCTGGGTCATGTACTGGTCAGGACTCCAATGGTAAATCTCCCCCTCCTCGGTCTTCCCTGTCTCTATCACTGGGTTAAATTCCTTGGCTAACTTGATATGACTCCTGGGACACCGATAACAGGCACTCAGGGGGAGAACATCCGCTCCTAATCGCTCTATCATTCGCTCCATACTCAGAGGGTCAGCACCAGCAAACCCATAGATACTCTGTGCCGGGTCGCCTACTCCAACGACAATGCCCCCCGCCGCCAATGACCCAATCACTATCTCCTGTTGCGCCCGATTGAGGTCTTGAAGTTCATCCACCAGCACCGCCCCGTACTGCCGCAATTTACCCAACAATCCTAATCGGTTGGGGAGCCATATCATGTCCCCAAAATCAATCTCCCCATTCTCCTCATACTGCTCTATCCCACGCCGACAAATAACCTCATAAGCCTCTATCACCCGATGCCGATTCCCTAATAAGTTCCCTTGTCCCAGCGAAGCGATCACCGGCATGATGCCCTCGCCACTGACCAAGTTCGCCTGACCCAGTGCAACCACCTCCTTCAACCACGGGATAATCTGCTCCGCTTTCTTCCCGTAGATGTGGTTATCTTTTGTCCATTCTCGAACAAGCCCCCAGTATTTCTTCCCGTTGATGTTCACCTTCCCCAAACATCGCATCCCCAATGAGTGAATTGTTCGCACTTCCACACCCTTTAATCGCTTCCCCAATTCCTCGGCTATGTGCTTGTTAAATGCACAAAATAGTTTAGAACGCCCCTTCAGCCTCTTACATATCTCCGTCAATGTAGTCGTCTTCCCAGCACCAGCTACAGCCTTCACTACCAGATGGTTCTCCCCTCTGGTAACATGACTGAATATCGCTTCCTGGTATCGTGAATATGTCATTGTAGTCATCACTTTCACCTTGATAAATATCACTCCAAACCGAAGGACTATTTAGACTGTATAACTATTAGAAATTATATCATATAACTAATAGTATCTATCTGTTTTATCGAAATTATTAAGAGTAAGAAAATGGCTGTTATCCCCCCCCTTGAGGGGGGTAGGGGGGTGGCATAAGCTCAAGGTGGGAACTCTGGTGGGAAGCGGCCACACCCCCCAACGTAGCGGTATCCCCCACGGATTCGCTTCCTGACAGAGTTACTGCCGCAGAGTCCGTCTCATCCCTTGTTCGGCCACGCAGGGACAATCCGGCTGCCCCTACCCACGGGTAAGCCCTGATGGTATGCTCCGAAGCGGCTCCGGGAATCCTACTGCCACACGACCCCTATGAGTCCCTTTCTTTTGCACCGGCGCACTGGTTGGGAGATGTGGTCAGTTGGGTTGGCGAGTCCCGCCTAAATCAATACCTTTAGTCCGCTAAATGGCGGGACGGGAGAACACCCCAAAGGCTCCCACCGGGGGAACCTCTGGAGCCTAATAACCCTGACCTGGTAAGCAGATAGAGTCTTCCTTAACTTCATGGAACCCTTCGGCCATCTCCTCCCCCTCTAACCGGAACTCTGGGGGCATCTCCTGCGGGGCTTCCTGGGTGGTGTACTTCCCGCTTGCCTTCAAGTTGTCGTAATTGATTTGGGTGAGCGTTGTGGTCACTTCCCCACTATCGGGCTTGCATCCCCAGCCCTCGAAAGGGGGAAGCACTTCCCAGTTTTCTTGGCAGAACTCAACCAACGACTGTAACGCCGTCTCCAACTGGAACCGAGTCATCACCTCCACCGGGCGAGGCATCCCGTTAGACTCCATAAACTCATCCCAGGCCGCCTGACGGTCGGCATTGTATAAGTCCCAGTCAATCTCGGGATAGCTGTAGCTCCCATCCTCTAACCGCTTTCCAGGCGCAAGAAAATACTTCTCATCCTTAAATGGGTTGAGTTCCTTCCATGCCTCCCGCCACTGGGTATGCAAAAACGAGGTCAAACCGTAATAACAACGCTTGTAAGCCTTTAACGCCGTTTCCTTTAACCGCTCCTCACGCACGAAATTAGCACCCCGTACCATCCCCTTAAAATTGCTGACCATTTTCTCTGTCTCCTAATGAGTAGAACCTTTATTGGTTCCTGTTACTATTATAACCCCCAAATCCCATCATAGAAAGCATTTTAGCCCCTAGAAAGATACAAATCCTCTATCGAGAAAGCTAGAAAGATAAGTAACTCTGATCGCCCGATGGCTTGACTTTCTAATCTTAATAAATACCCTTACCCCCCCAAGAAAGAGTGAGGGTTCTGGGACGGCGATACGTCCCAGCAATAGCCCCGCAGGGTCAATCCGGTTCCAACTCTCCACCCCCAATATCGCCCCCAACCACGGGGCTGTTAGTACTGCATCTTGTACTGACGATTTCTCCTTATTGTCCGCATCGCAGTACAAGTGCTGTACCCGTGGTAGCGTTGAAACTGGGGTGGAGAGTTGGCGGTGGGAGGGGTGCCGGGGTTTTGCATAGCACCGATTCCCAGGCCGTTAGGCCGTGCCATTGTTGATGGTGGGAATTGTGATGGGCAAAAGGGCGGCGTTATAGCCCCGCAGGGACAATCCGGCTGTTGCTCCCCCCAGGGTTGAGATTGCGCTGAGAGATTGCGCCGCTCTTAGATGTGATGCAATCTCAACCCTGGGTTAATACACCCAGCTATGCAGGATGTTTAGCACTCTCCGGGTCACTTCAGTGTCACTTGGGTCTGGGGACATGAACTGGTAATTGGTGTCGTAATAGTCAATCTTCCAGAAGTAGGTCTCACCCTGGTAATTAACCGACCCAAAATCGTGTTCCCCGTGGGGGTCATTATCCTCGGTGAAATCCTTGAAATTCATCACCAGATTCACCAGTTCTTGCTTCTGGTCTTCTGGTAATTGTGACACCTTGAGACTCAAGATAAGCCTCCCGCCAATCAGCGTTTGACGCAATGAATCGTTCAACCGTTGAATCTTCTGTGTCGGGGTCTCAATCGCTTCCATCATCATCCCTCAATGAACTTCACAATCACCGTAGGACTAGAATCTCACTACCACCACCTGCAACCCCTGCCGCCGTGCCAGGTCTATCATGTGCCCCGTCCCTGCACTGGAACCATCCCAGAAAGCAACTAAGCAATCGGCCTGCCCAGCCATCTCCTGGTTCCGCAAGTACCCCGCCCTCTTGCCGTAAACATCCCACTGTGCCGGAAACCGCTCCACCGCTATCCCCCGCTCTGAGGCATACCGCTCACCCAGCCGGTCTGCCCCACGAGCAGTCCCGCTCAACACCACCGTAATCTGCAACTGCTCCAGGGTCGCCACCAGCCGCTCATAATCACTGAAACCTCTGGAACCGGCAACGATAGTACGCATGACTGAACTCCACCACGACGGCCTCCCTTTTCCCGCCTCGTCAACCCCCCCCGGTGCGAATGACGAGTTACCTTCCCCGGTGGTGACAGAACAGGGGGTGCATTTAGGGTTGACGTGCGGGGTCACAATAAAAAAGCCGTGGTGGAGTCCCCCAACGAGCTTTCTATGGCCGGGTTGGTGTAGAAAGCTCTAAACCATCAAATGCTCTTTTCCCCCCCCCTGCATAGGGGGGGGTTAGGGGGGGATGCCCGTCAGGACAATTATCTGGGGAACCACTGGACCGGCGGTGAGAACGTATCCAACGGGCGGGGTAACAGGTCGTTAGTCGGGTTAGAGCCACGACCATAAAAAAAGGGGGGGACTATGCCCCCCAATGTGAACTATTCGTAGAGTGAGGGATACCTCCATGCGTAAAATTCAGCTTCATCGGGGAACCGTGCGTCGTCTTCCCACTCGTAATCCTCATTGAACTCATTAACATCAAACTCATCATCAACCGCATTCCAGAAAGCTAATTCAGCAGTTAAGTAAGTCATGGTCTTGTCTCCTAATGAGTGTGTAACTAACCCGGTCGCCCCTTAAAACTGTAGGGTGTCAAGTGTGTAACGAAACCAGATTTACTAAGTTGTAAAACTCCCACACTTGACCCCGGAAGTACCATAGAAAAGCCGGGAGAGTGCCCCAATGAGAAGACCAGTTCGTCAGCACCTGGGGCGGTAGTCGGGGTGATTGAAACCCCTGGACTCATGGAGTGAATGGTTATTCAGTGGTTCCGGTTCGGGGCGGCAGCGTAGCGGTGTAGCGGTGGAACGTAGCGGGGCAATTAAGAACGAAGCGGAATGACCACAGCGCCGCCTTTAATCGGAAGTAGGGTTAGAAATCTGCCAACAAAAAAGGGAGGGACTATGCCCTCCCATGTGTGGGTTAGTTAGTCAACTGGTAGAAGCGACTCTCCGCCAGCCACTTGAGCGCAAACTGTTCACTAACCTGTAGAACGATGTGTCCAGTCTGTTTGCAACTATCGAGTAAAGACCACTGTTGAATCAGAGTCCGCACCTTCTCAACACCGACGATGCGAGCCTCTCCGCAACTGGTGTAACCGTCAGCAACCACAAAGTACTTAGACATGATGTGTCTCCTAATGAGTAACCGGCTCTATTGCCTGGTCAACCCCCCTAAGCCCGTAGCCAGTCAAGCGTGTCACGCTACCAGTAATAGGTTTTGAGGCAAACTTCCACGCTTGACGGCGTAGGGACAATAGAAAACCCAGGCAGAACGCCCCAACGAGAAGACCAGTTCGCCGGGAAACAGGTCGTTAGTCGGGTTATCTGCGCCGGGTCGTTAGTCGGGTTGATTGCGCCTGGGTCAATCCTTCGGCAGTCGTTAATGGTCGGCTGATACTTTGGGTGTTGCGGCTTTCGGGGCGTACCACGAGTTGTACCGCCGGGGCGTACCGGGGGAATGTACTAAAAGATGCAGTGAGTATGAAATGCGCCCCAATACGCCCACAACTCGCACGGGCAAAAGAACACAAAAACTCCGGGAGGAAGGCTGGGTGAGGGGGGAAGGAAAGAAGGGGATGAGGACTAAGTTGGGGAGAGAGTGGGGTGGGGAGTTAGAAGTGTCCTAGTGGGAGGAAGCCCTGGTCGGAGGCTTCCTCGTGGGAGCGGCCTATGAGGAGGGCGGTGGGGCAATAGACGTTGTGGGTGGTGGCATGAGGCCAGAATTGGCCTGATAAGCGGCAAGCGAGGGAGAGAGCTTGTTCATCAATACAGGAGATTCCACCGCATAGCTTGGGGATTGAACAGCGATTCTTTGGGAAGGTGATGTACCAGGAGCCTTGGTAGCGTCTGGGTTTACCTTCGGGCATCATTTCTGCTATGGCGGTAGCAGACTCTTTAGAATCTGCCTTTATCCATAGTAAGGGGTGATATTTGGGGTAGTATCCCATGATTCTCCTTAATTAAGTGAAGGGCATTCTGAGAGTGCGACTGATTTACCGAGATAAAAGCCTCTGCGGAAGGCGAGAAAGAGTTGATTAGTTTCGCCATTTTGATAGAAGTGGTTTCTAGGCCATAACTCCTTTGGCTCTTTGTCGAGCCTTAGATGTTCTTGCCATTTCTCGAATTGTTCCATAAGGTCATAAAGTTCTTTAGTCATCTTCATTGTCCTCATCTTCTTGACCCAAAATGAAGTGTAAGTATTCTTCATCGTCATGGAGTCTTCCCATCAGGTCTTCGATTTGTAAGCCGTAGTAAATGTCCATGATGCAACCTAACTAACCATCACAAACACCGAAGGACTATTGCGGTCATTCCCCCCAAGGAAAGTGATCATCGTGGTTACTATATGATTCGTAATTTACATCAATTGTTGCTTCCACAAGTTTTGAATAGTTTTCATCGGTGAACTCTAATATCGGGTTTCTGGTCATGTAAACTGTCGCCATCTTGTCAACATGGTTCCACTTTACCATCACTATCTGTTCCAAGTTGATGGTCATATTACCAATCGTTATCAGGCTCATCTTCAACTCCTAAATATCACAATTACCGAAGGACTATGGATAGAAAGTGATGGAATTATCATCACCTTTCCACAGTGACTGTGACCAATTCCCTTCATAGGACTCGTGATACCATTTCCCGTACAATATACCGTTATCTGAACTCGTTGTTGTCCGTTTTAGTTTTCCTTCCTTTGCTAACCTCGCTACTTCTTCCCCATGTTTTACTTTGAACCCTTTACTTACAAAGTAAGTTTCCATGATTTAGCTCCTAAATATCACAAATACCGAAGGACTGTTCATTTGCTTAATAAATTCTACCTGGATTTATGCCCCAGGAGTCCATATTATTGCCAGCTTCATAGTCTCTTGCCATGTTACGTTCCCTGGTTTTTGCATCTCTTTCTTTTTTCTGTTGTTTCGTGAACTTTTTAACTTGTTTTGCTCTTTTACGGGCTATTTGTTTCTTGGCGTATTGTGACTTCCTATTGGACTTATCGCCAATCGTTTTTGATTGGCGTTTACCGCTTTTAGAGCCACCGCCACCTCCACCAGCACCATTTTTACCCATGCGTTAGCACCTGAGTTAGGTTAATCTTTACCAAGGCCATGAGAGGGTGTCTGTTGGCGTATCCATTGCCAACCGAAGTCTTTACATATTTGGAGTGTTTTGCTGTCGCCACCATAGACTACGAATTTAACTTTATCTGCGTCTCCACAGTGGTTACAAGCTATTTGATATTCCTTAAAGAGTTCACCATAGTTTTTCCTGTTGGCACGGGTGATATAACTTGTCCAGCCCCTGGGAACGCCTAGAAGGTTAATCTTCTGGAATTGGGGTAGGACATTCAAATCTACCCAGATAGGAATACCCACTTGTTGGGCTAAGAAACTAATGCGCCTTTTTTCAAAGGTTTTATAGGTCACTTTCTCATCGGTATCATCATCATTGGTGCTGATGTTCAATTCGGCCATTTGATGAAAGTTCTCTCTCATCAGTACGCTCACCCGATTGGTAATTGAGTTGAACTTACGGTCATCACAGTAAAAGACGAGACAACCATAGGTTCTACCGGAAGGCCAGGGTTCCCGATGTGACCAGAGTTGGACAGGCTCCTTGAGTTCCTGGGGCATGAGGTCAAGGGAGAGTTCAGGGAAGGCCACGGGTTCACCTGAAGATGGTTATAAGTTGCGTTGCCCCGTTGGCGGCTTTGAGGGGCAGGGGAGTGGGTCTAAGGGGGTTCTGGGTGGAGGGCAGGAACTGTTGGGGCTTCTGGTATTCGGGTTCGTAGTGCCAGCCCCTGAGTTTACAGAGGTCTTGGACTACGAATGAGCCACCGTAGCAGATAAGCATGATTTCCCCTTCCGCTCGGTCTTCTGCGAGCGAAGCAATCCTGATCAAGTCCTTCGCCAGGGGTTTATGGATGGTGTAACTGCGCCACCCGTGGGGAACGCCCATAAGCATGAGGTTTTCACTGTCTGGTCTGATGGTGAGGTCTATCCACACCGGGATACCCTGGGACTGGAACCTTTTGGATAGCCCCCTTTTGCGTTGCTGTTGTTGGAATATCCACTTGCCATTATCGAGGTCATCATACTCAAGGACTAATTCACCGATGGAATGGGTGGTGATGTTCCTGAGTAAGTCATCCCGGTAGGAGAGGAGTTTATCGTTCAGGAAGGGGTATTCATAGAACAGGAGGGTACCGGTTCCTTGGGAGGGATGCAGACCCCAGTTAAAGATAGGGGTGTAATAGGTTGTGGGTTGGAGGGCAGGGTCTAGGGTAAGCATTTAGTCCTCTCTGGTAGAAGCCTTCGGCATCATCCGGTGTACTGCCAGGGGTCAAGGTGGAGTTCATCATCGGGTTCCGGTTGCCCTGGGGTTGGCCTGGTGAAGGTGGAGAGAACATCATCCACTCGCTCCTCCAGTTCGGCACAGAGTTTCCTATCGGTGAACAGGCCGGTATCCCGATAAGTCCTCTGGTGGAGCCTCATTATCTCGACCAACCGCACAAATGCTATGACCGACGGATTGCGGGTCACCAATCGGGTCGCCCTGCCGTAGTCCTTGCCAATCATCACCATGATTATCCTTCTACTTCCTGCGCCAATGCCAGGGGAACTCCGGGGGCTTATCATTCCATACTCCTAGGGAAAGACTTTTTGCTTGGCTTTCGGCGGCTCTGATGGCACTCTGGTCAGGGCAATTATGGAGGTAACGCTGATAGACGAACGCCTGTCCCAATCTGACCATCTGGTGATTCAGGTTGAGGTTATTGAGTTTGAGGACTGCAACGGTGCGGCCATAGCGGTCGGTATCTACTGCTTCCACCTGGGGGATACCAGAGCCTATGAGTCTTTGGAGGGTAGCCTTAGATTCTTGCCCCCGGGGTTGGGACAGTTCTGGGGCATCTATGCAAGCGAGACGAATGCGGGTTCCCTGAATAGTGACCGTATCACCATCAGAGACTTTAACTGCTGGGCGGGTTGCCATCAGGGGCGGTAGCGGGGGCGGCATTCCCAAGAACATAGCGAGTCACTTTAGAAAGTTGGATGCTTTTCACCTTTCTAGCAAGTTCCTGGGATAGAGTCAAGTTTTCCAGTCTTTCCAGTTGAGTGAGATATTCCACGGTGGAACTACTGCCGGTCCGGTACTGTATCTCCCTAATTCGTTGCCGCTTTTGTTCTGTTTCCAGGCGGCGGGCGGCTTGTTCCTGCTCCAGGGTAAGACGCTCCAGGGTGAGAATCTCCTGGGTGATGGTGTCTTTGACTTTCCCTTCTAATTCCCTTCTATTTCTGCGTAGCTGTTCTACTCTCACTTCAAGGTCTGAGATTGCGATTGCCCTTGACTGTTGCGCTGAATTACCGCCCAATAACTGTTGAAATAGGGGGACACCTATGGCGGTTGCCAAAGTGACCCAAGGGTTATTAAAGAGTGTCACGGGGGGGGTAGTTGCTTCCCTTCGGGCGACCAGGTTATCAGTCTGCACCAGGGCGGCCACGACTGGAGTAAACAGGTCTGAGAATATCGTCTTTTGATTATTCGCTTTTGCCACCCGGATACGGTTATCCAATTCGGCTAAGGCTATGTCCAGTTCCGAGAGGGCTGGTGAATTTCGGGTCGCTAATGAGTGCAAGACCTGCAAGCAATCCTGGGTACTCACTTGGCAGGGGATTTCCCGTGGGGTTGACTCCGGTGGTGTTTGGGGTTCCGGGGATATAACCTGTCGCTCTGGGGGTAGCACCTGGGGCGGCATTGTTTGGCCTGGTGGGGATAAGGATAACGAGGACATCAAGCCTATTACCACGCTGAGACTGCCAAACGACCTTCTGGATGATGCCATTGTAGGGACTCCTGATGAGGGTTTCTGCTTGCTTTATCTCCTCTATTTCCAGGTCTAATTTGAGTAGATTATTCCTTCTTTCCAGTTCACTACGTTGCCAGATAGCGAGTTGCCGTTGGTGGTCTATCTGCTGAGATTGTTTGATAGATTCCGCTCGGTTAAGTTCGAGGGAATACTGGTACTTTTTGCTATCGAGTTCCCCTTGTAAGATGTCTCGTTCCTGCTCTAGTTTCCGCAGTTTAGCGGTCTCATGGAGCAAGATATTTTCATCTTCTCCTGTGAGGGCATTGATAATTTGGCGTTGGAGAGTGACCTGTTCGGTAGCGGCCTGTAGTTTGCTTTCTTCCCTGAGTAGGGAGGGTCGCAGGAGTGGGGGGACTTCGACCAGGCGTAAAGGCTTAAAGGTTTCCTGTTGGTAGATAGTTTTTTGGAGTTGGAGGGCGGCTATCTTTCTGGCGGTGGTTCCCCTGGTATCGGCAATTATCTGGTTCTCTTTGACGGTCTGATTGGTGTTGACCAGGAGTTCCTTGCGGTTGGAGAGGGTGATATAGATTTCCTGACGATTCGGTAGTTCTTGACTGACCACGGGCGGCATGGAAAGTCCTATGGTGATGCCCAATGCCATGACCAGGACACCCCTCATGGTCTTAATAGGATAAAGAGTACGATTGCCCAATGGAGTAGGCTATCTGCCACCCTTACGAACAGTTGTTTTTGGCTCTTTTGGTTAGCAATAAACAGGGTGTAAATTGTCGAGTTACACGCTAACCAGAGCCAGGTGATGATAGAGAGTTTGGGGATAGCTATCAGTTGGGGCATGAGGGCGATGGGGGTTGACCATAACGCCACATTAGCCGCCCAGTTGATGAATACTCGATACTCTGTTTTGAGCTTCTTAAATCTATCGGGACGCTCTAAGATTGATTCTTTGAGCTTCTTTATTTCGCTATTCCTCATCCCATCCTCCGATTCCCAGAAAGATAAGAGCCAGCATCACCGTGAATGCTATCCCCTCAGACATAGAACACGATTAGGGTGATGATGACTGCCACTACAATTACCGGGAGAAAAGCCATAGAAAAGAGAGAAAGGTTCAACCCCTTTATAGCATGACTTTCTAACGATGGGGAGTTGTCACTGCCTAGAGAGCAAGGTGATGACGATTAGCACCTGGGTTATCGCTTCGAGGGAAGCATCCAATAGAAGGCGTTTACGGCCAAATTCGTGGGCGAACAGTATCCAAATACCGGACGTGACCAGCATCAGGAGCCAAGAGGTTGTAGAGACTCCCTCTACCGTTGGTGTAGTCCACAGGAGAACCAACTGGGGAAGGGCTTGAATCGTGGTCAGGACGGTCGCCAGGGAGACCAGCCACTTGAGGACTACCCGCTTCGTTCCCCGATAACTTCTTGGTCTGATGAGCATGATTACCCCCAATACCAATCAACGGCTAACATGACCACGACCAGCCCCCTAAAGACAGTTTTAATTGCATTATCAATCCCCGGCTTGGTCTGCTTGTTCTCCAGGCAATAAATCGCCCAGAATAGCGAAGTCAACGCCATCAGTATCCAGGCCGTCATACTAACGCCATCTGTATTCCCCTGGGCTATTTTCCACATCTGCGGCAATGGATAAACTGCCCCCAGGAATGTGGACAACGGGGCTAACCACTTGAGGACAATGGGCTTGGCATTCTTAGAGACTTTGGGTTCTATTAGCATGGGGGCTGGTGGGGATTCATGCGGCTTCTTTGGTGAGTAGTTTACGGAGTTCCGCTATCTTCTCTGAGAACGGATGCACTTCATTTTCCAGGATAAAAATGCCCTTTGAGCCGTGCTTAACAATATCCGTGTAAAGGGGGAATACTTGCAGACAATCTGAACCAAACTGTACTTCTGCATCGTCCGAGATGGTTTGTTCATGGTAGCCATAGTTCTTGTTGATGATGATTTTGGGGTTGATGTCGAAGGACTTTAGAATCTCCAACAGGGTATGGGCTGAAGTGTAATCTTGTTGGTCTGGCCTGATGATGAGGATGGGGAAGTCGGACATCACCAATGAGGTTAATACAGGGGTATTGATACCGGGGTGAGTATCAAGGATGACCACATGGATATTGTGCTTTTTTACTACAGTTGGGAGTGATTGAAAGAGGCTCTTTATGGGTGTTTTATCGTAGCCAATGCGGGAGATTTTAGCTATTTCTTCGGGGTTAGGGGAAGCGGGGATTATCCAGAGGTGATTGGCGACCTTGTGGACGGTATCGAGTAGTTTCTTTTTACCGTTGAAGAACTGGTTTAGGTTGGGCGTGGGGTCAACATCAAAGAGGACGTACTGAGAGGGAGAACAGAGGTCGAGGTCAATGAGAAGGACATTGGAGCCGGTGAGGGCGAAGGAGGTAGCGAGATTGGCGGAGAGGTTGGTCTTTCCGGTTCCACCACGGACGGAATGGATGGTGATGAGGTTGGCCTTGGGTTCCTTCTTTGGTTTGAACATGGAGTCACCAGGTAAGAGACTGTTTGAGAAGGGGCGGCATGGGGGTATTCATGGGGTTAGGAGACTTCTTGGGTGGGGAGAGTTCGTAAGTCGTGGAGGTTTTGGAGGACTTCGAGGTACTGGGAACTTGCCAGCAGGTGTTCAGTATCCTGCTGGGAGACTTTCGTATCAACTTTTGGGAGTAGTGGGGCAGGATTTATCCTTTCAAAGAAGGGAGTAATGCGAGTTTGGAAGGCGTGGGTACCGAGTCTGACAAGAGCTTCAAACTGCGCCAGACGGGAGAGCCTTTGGGGGTCAAAGCGGAACACCCGTGCAACCTTGGAGACCTCGGATTGGTCAACGGGTAAGACGATTTTGGAGGCTGAGTTGGCAAGGACATCTTGAGAAAGATGACGCTCACTCTGAGAGGCCAGCATGAGGTGAAGGCCAAATTTACGACCGTCTCTCATCACCACATCGCAAGCCTCGGACTGGGGTAGCTTTTTCGCTTCATCCACGGCGATAAAGGTTTTGAGGGGGCTTTCCCCGGCGATGCGATGGCGATTCATTTGCTGGGAGATAAGGGCATTAGCGGCGATGACGGCAATCTCCTGGGGCAAGCTAGAGAGGTCAATGCGGTTGATGCCGTGGGAGAGGGGGATAGAGGGTCTTGAGAAGATTTTGAACTCGAAAGTGATGGAGAGTTTGAGGATAATTTTGGCTGATTCTTTGCACCCATCAGCTTCCTGTGAAACCAGGGCTTCTTCTAGTTCATGGAAAGTGGGTGGTTCTTTTGACCAGTCATCGGTGAGGCCGTGGGAGTCATAGAGTTGTTTGATAGTGCGAAGGAGAACGCCCTCTTGATTGGGTCCTAGTCTGAGGGCTTTTCTGAGGTCAGCGGCTACGGAGATAGCGGCGATATTGGGTCCACCAGCCTGGGGGTCTAGGTTGACTTCGAGGGGGTTAATTCCCCACTTAGAGGAGAGATGGAGTGGGGAGAGGGATTCGTTGGGGAGCCGTTGGTCGCCGTGGAAGTCTATGACGATGAGGGAGAGGTCGGGTTGCCAATTATTGAGGCTCCAGAGGAGAGCTTTTAGGGTTTGGGTCTTGCCAGAGCCGGATGAGCCGATGATGACGAGATGGCCGTTGGGCAGGGCTTGGGGCGACCAGACGTGGCGATTGCAGAGTTGAACACCGTCGGCGGGGAATGGGGTAACGTTGGATGCGCCGGGGGGAAGGACTTTAGTGGGCGGCATAACCCTCCGGTGAGTGGGCGGTAACTGGGTTGATATGGCGCATAAAGAGGGAACCAGAGCCGAAGGAGTTACCGGCTAAGGCCATAACATCTTTAGTGATTGCGGAGGTGAGGGTGAGGCGGGTTGTGCGGTTGAAGGTCTGGGTAACGATGGTTGAGAGTTGACCGACGGGAGTAGTGATGGCATCTACCTCGGAGTCTAGGAGTAGTTCGCCGGTGAGGTAGGAGTCCATGGGAAGGGGAGAAAGTATTTCTGAGACGATTTTATCTTGAAAGTCAAGTTGCTTGACTGAGAAAGAGATAGGTTTACGGTTGATGATACGCATGGAAGTTGCTTCGATATTGAGATTGCCTTGGGTACCGGCAACATAGAAAGAGTTTTCCCTACGGGCGATGAGGGAGGTGGCAGTTAAGTCTTGAACGATGTCAAATTCCCCTGAGACGGGTTGTTGAGTTTGGACATTGCGACCTTGAATCTGGACGGTGAGTAGGTATTGACCACCCTCTTGTTTGTACTGTTCAACTGCGCCAAAGGAGCTACCGAGGAGCCAATTAAGGGACTGAATGAAGCCACTACCAGAGTTTACCCAGATAAAGAGGGAGAGAACGATGGTAAGGAAGGCAAGCAGGAAGTATTCAGCTTTGGAGCCGGTGGTGAGTCTGTACTTGGGATGACCGGGGCAGACTAGGCGGACGGGGGAAGGCCATAAGCCCTGAACGCCGGTCTTGGTGAAGCAGTCGGCAAACCAACCGAGGGTGTAACCGATGACGATGGCGGCATAGACCCTGGGGGAGAGGGCGATGAGCGGGGAAGCAATTAGGGCGATCAGGAGAGAGGCAATGAGGGAATGGGTAGGACCTCTGTGATTTGCCCTCTTTTCGAGGTAGTGGGAGAGGGGTTTAAGGAGTTGACCGGACCAGGAGCGAGAAGTATCCACATCGGGTAGGAGTCCCATGAGGCCACCGACTATGAGAACCCCGGGGTCTGCGGTTCCCAAGAGGATGCAGGTTCCCGTTGCGCTAAAGAAGATGTGAGTAGTTCCGGTCATACGCAGTTAAAAGGGATAAGACCATCAGGGTCATGGTTAGGAGGAAGGTCTATGAACTCGATGGTGCAGTTGATGACGGCCATGCGGCTGGAGAAGAAGTGGGACTGTCGGAGCGTTTGGGCGCATTGGGCAGAGGAGAGCGGGGGGAGCCAGGAGAGGGCGATAAAAGGATGCTCAAAGTGGGAAAGTTGTTGAACTGCTGGGGGCAATTTAACGGTGAAGCATTGAACATTGTCATCCCAGGATTCGGATGTGATGAGGGCTTGGAAATCCTTCTGGAACCAGCCTTTAAGGAGAAGGGGATTAGCATCAATTTGGAGGGGGATATGGGGGATATTAACGAGGTTGGGGAATCTAGGGGTGAAGGGTGGCAAATCGTGAACTACCGCCCAAAGGAGTCCGGTTGAAGTGGAAAGAGAAAGCATCGGGGCAAGAGAAAGGATGACCATTCAATTATTGCCCCATGAGAGAGAAAGTCAAGTTATCCCCTGCTTCAGGATAAGCGGCATTAGGGGATTTCCACAGGATTAAGAGAGACGGCGGCGATTATTCTTGGGCAAGCGATAGACGAGATAGCGAACGATACCGACTAAGACGAGCATGAGGCCGCCGATCACATAGAGGGAGACCCGGTTAAGGCCAATCCCGATGATGCGAATCATCCCGGCAAACATGAGGAGAGCCACGAGAAAGGGGGTAATGTCGAGTTGCTGGTGGTGGTCGGGGCCTTCTGGTTCGATTTCGAGGTACTGTTCTTTGACGACCCGTTGGGCTAGGAGTGGGGAGCCACCACAGTAGGACATCATTTGGGAGAGGGTAGCGGTATCAAGGGGGAAATTGAGGTGGGCGGCCTGTTGGGAGATAAGTTCTTTGATGGCGGGTTGTGGGAGTGGTTTAAGGGTAAATCTGGGGAGTCGAAGGAAGATACCCTCGGCTGGGGGATTGTTGGCGAACAGTGCGATGGGTTGGCCTTGGTGGTGGAGTCTTTCGAGCCAGAACCTGATGAGTGGGGTCAGACGGTGGGCATCATCAAAGAGGAGAAAGCAGGAGAGGGTTTCGAGGGTGATGAGGATTTCGTGTTGGAGTTGAGGAAGGGACATTTTACCGCCTTCGATGTTAGTTTCTGGGATTTCCAGTAGTTGGGTGATGGTGAGGATTTGGTTTTTTGGCACATCTTGGGGGACAAGGACAGAGAGATAGCCCTCGGATTGCAACACCGAATGGACATGGGCGGCAAGATGAGATTTACCAGAGCCAGTTTCCCCAAGAATGAGGAGAGATTCTGCGGCTTTGAGGGAAGTAATTATGGTTGAGGCTTCCTTCTGGCGATAGAACATTGCGGTAGCTCCTTGTCACTTTTTGCGGGATTTAAGTTGGCGAGAATGGGGATTTATTTTGGTAAGTTCTGAGCGGTAGATGGAGAGAATAGCCTGGGTTGAAAGCCCTTGTTTTATTGCCCGTTCTACTGTGGGGATAAGTTTTGGATTGATAGCGATAGAGCGGTCTTTATTGTGGCGGCGATAGCGATAGAAGGTGATGGGTTTCCCGTTGAGGTCTGCTGTTTTCAGTTGACCATTATCAATTCTGATGGAGTGTATCGGCCAGGGTTCTGGAAGCTGACCCCTGGGGGAAGTGAGCCAAAGGAGAAAAAACGCCCTGATAGCTTGCGTGGCGTAGCCATTGAGGTGATTCATGCGAAGCTCTGATGATGCGAAGCTTTATTGAACTTATCCAGATGCCTGCGTTCTACTTCATTATTGAACCAAGTTATCCAGTTGTTCCGGTTCTGATGGTGGATGGCTTCGCAGACCTCACGGGGCGCACGAATATCCCTGATTTCTAAGCCACTCCGGTATTCACTCCGGGAGATGCCAAGTTTCGCCAACTGTTCATCGGATGGTTCCCTTCCCCACTTGGAAACGGCAATACCACAGAATGTACATACAAGTTCTGGGTCGTTGTTCCCATAATTTTGCACGATTAGGTCAGGCTGTTGTACTAGCCCCGTATCATTACAACAGAAGCACTGCCACCTAGGGACTTCGAGGATAACCCGGTCAGAGTCGCCATTCCCCGGCAATCGCTCTAACTTCTGGAAGCTTTTAAGAACGTCAAACGCCGTTATCATCACTGTTTCAGCCATTTTAAGTACCTCCATTTGCTCTTATATAATAATTGAATCTCTAGCAAACTTGGGGTTAGAAAGCCTAGGAAAGGCATTCAAAAGTCATAATCATCCACTGGTACCAATGAGGGGATTAACCGTTCTTCCTGGGGAATCTGGCTGGGAGTGAGGGGAGATTTTTGCTGGGATAGGAACCACTGAACGAAGGATGCCCGGAGGGAGCGTTCTGGGGAGCCGGAGGGGAACTCCAGCAGGAATTGGTAGCAATCGCTTACGCAACGGGCGTTGTAGGCTTCCCGGTTGGGGTGCGAAAGCCAATCAATCCGGGTCTCCGGTTGCGGCTTGCTCTGCTCCCGTTGGTAATCTCTGTAGAAATTCTCAGCGTCAAATGCCGTGGTAGAGTCTCTTTTAGCCTTTCTCAGGTACTGATAAACGCTTGCAATGGGGAAGTTCCATAACTTCGATAGCCACTCGGCGAACCCTGTATCGCCGTCCCAATCGGGCTTTCCCAGAACACCTGTAATGCCATTGTCCTGGTTAGCAGTTGGGGAAACCATTTGAAACGCCGTCTCTGTAAGCGTTTGAGGCATTTCAGAACCACCGTTAGCAACTGGGGAAACTGGCTGTAACCGGCTCTCCACGGGGCTTTGAGGCATTCCAGAATCACTGCCATTAGGGGGGTAAACTGGCTGTAACGCCTTCCCAGAGGGCATTTCCGGGTTTTCCGGGGGTTCGGTAATAACAAAGTATTGTTTCCCCTCGCCCTGTCCCCCACCGCTTGCGGGGGGGGTTGGGGGGGGTTCCGGTGGATCGGATTGCTCGGAATACCCTACCCTAATATAGGCATCGCCACTTTTTGATGCTTGAGCAATGCTCTGGGGATTGCTTGTAGCATTGCTTGAGCAAGAATCTAGCAATGCTTGGGGCATAGAAGAATGTCCATTTAATGCGGGTTTCGGGTCAAAAGGCGACGAGTTGGAGAGCGTTTCCAACTCAACGGGGTCAGTGACCTCTATCTGCTCTACAGATGAGCTAGAGATGCTCTGGAGATGCTCTGGAGATGAGCTAGAGATGCTCTGGAGGTCTCCTAGAGCGTGGGAACTGTACTGCAACTGGTCATGCTCAAGCAATGCTCCGAGCATAGAAGAATGCCCATTATTACTGGGTTTTTTCGATTTGGCGGTGAAATTGTCAATAGTCGGGGGGTAATTGATGCTAGTGGCATTGCTACGGGCATTGCTACGGGCATTTCGTTTAGGTGTAGTTGGTTGAGGTTGAGGGGGAGAATGGTCGAGGTTCGAGTGCCACCTGGAGAGGGCTGCACGTTTGGCCTTTTCAGTACGTTGTTTAGCGGTGGTCTGCCAGGGGTTATGGAGTTCCCATTCATGGACTTTTGGGAATCCATCGTCAATATCGAGGAGACCACAGGCGACCAAAGCGTTGTAAAATTTGCCCTTTTTGCCGTGCCAGCCAGCGACTTGCTCGATTTCTGAGGCGGTCATGTCGAGGAGGATGCCATCGGGTTTGTGGGCGGCGGTGTACGCCCAGAGGCAGACGAGAGACCAGCACCCGGTACTCCCGGTCATGCGTTTTAGCTTGAGGATTTTGGGATTATAGGCGACTGAACAAGAGACCTGGAACGATTGGTTCTTCATAAATTCCTCATCACTTTATTAGTACCTATGTTTATCGAGACAGTCGAAAGTTGTGCTATCGGGAAAGACGACCTGTACCGGCTGGTCAAGGAGAGCGGCGATGTGGGTGGCGATGCGCCGGGAAGTAATTTTGCGGTGAATGACCCCGGAGACGGTCTGCTCCTTTACCCCCAAATCCTCGGCAACATTCCTCAGCAACATTCCTCGACACCGCAAACCCGCTTTGATATACTCTGGATGCATGAGATTGACTTATAAGTTACAAGAGAAAGTATAGCAAGATGAGAAAGAAAAAACAAGGAAGTATAGAAATAGAGAAGATGGAGCGACCGGAGTGGCAGATATTCCGGTTGCGGCTGGGGGAGTTAATGTTAGGGGCGAGCAATCGGGAGATAGGGGCGATAGCAGGGGCGGCTGAGAGTACAATCCACCATTGGTTGAACAGTGGACGGATACCGAAGGAAATGTATTTGAGGAGATTAGAGGCTCACTTTGGGAAGCCAGAGGGGTGGTTGCTGGGGGATAAGAGGGTGCGGGAACTAGAGGAAAGGGAGAAGTGGAAAATAACGGTGCGGGCATTAACACAAGAGGAGATGCAAGAGAATCCACCTGAAACGATGCAAGATTCGGCGGGAATTAATTTTGTGCCGCAGGAGCTAGAGAGAAGAACACCAGTCAACAGAGAAAGTCAAGTCGAGAAAGTTCAGAGAAGAATCCCGGTGTTACAGGTAGAGGTGGGTGCGGGTGGGGGACGGCTCAACGGGGATGAGTATGTGCAGGAGTATTTCGAGGTTCCCGAAGGGTTAATCCCTTGGAAGGGCGATTTAAGTATCGTCAGCGTGTGCGGCGATTCTATGGAAGCGACTTATCGGCATGGGGATTTGGTGATTGTGCAACCGGAGAACCGGGTAATGGATGCGGTGATGGTGGTGGCCTGGGACGATGCGCTGATGGTGAAGCGGGTTTTGAGGGTTGGAGCCAAGACGGTGAAGCTGATCAGCGATAATGCCGCCTATGAGCCGGTGACGATTGCCATCAATGAGATTAGAGTGGTGGGGCGGGTGGTGGGGTTGATTCGGTGGAACGCCTGAAAGTCCTATGTATCCGATAGTCAAGTTCCCGGTGATGCCATGCCCTGAACGGCCAGAGTTTTACCAGGTTGAACCCCAACTGAGGTCAATTAGGAAGCCGTGGCGGATGACCATCGGCATCGTGATTCTGGCTCTGATATTCGCCGTTGATTTGCCCTGGGTTCTCCTGGTACTCCCCGTGGTTCTGCCGCTCGTCTGGCTTGTCCACCACCGGCGCACCAGGGAGAACATTAAACGCTATGAACAAGAGCGGAAATCCTATAGAGATGAGCAAGAAAGGCATCAGAAGCGCATGAGACGCTACGAAAAGCTGTTAGAGAATTTGACAGACTACCAGAGGGAGAACTTTAGACCCCGATGGGACACCCTTCACCAGGCCAAACAGGGCAAGTGGGAACACCTTTTGAGGGAATGTCTTATCCAACGCCTGGGTGATCAGATTGTCCAAGGTGATGGCCAACCAGCAATCAAATCAGGCTTTGACCCGCCAGCAGACTTCTACACCGTAGATATGGCCTACTGGGACGGTCAAGTTCTCATAGATATTGAGGTGGATGAACCCTACTTCAACGGGAAACCCATCCACCACCAGGGCGCAGATGATAGACGCGATAACTTATTCCAGCAACGGGGTTGGGTCATCGTGCGCTTCACGGAGCGTCAGGCTAAGTGTCAACCCCTGGCCTGTTGCCGTGTCCTGGTCGAAACCGTCAACCAGATGAGACAACGCCTGGGCATAGAACCCCTGAAGCTGGTCATCCTGGACAGAATCACCCCGGAACCCCACTGGACGGAACAAGATGCCCTCCAGTTGGCCGCCCAGAACTTCAGAGACTCCTATTGAGAACCCAAACTCTTTTGTTTGCTACAGCCCAAACTCTTTTGTTTCTAACCAGGTCTGGTCTAGGGTCTGTTGGGACATCCACCGTTGATAAATATTAGTGTGGACTTGCACGGAATGGCCGTGATACCTTGCGGCAATTTCCACGGGGACTCTGAAGGCTATCATGCGGATTGCGTGGGCGTGGCGCAGGTCATAAGGTCTGAAGGGTAGTCCGTGCCGGCGGAACTGTTTGTTGACTCTTTGGCCTGTATTTCGGAAGGTTTTGGCTTTTCCCCGCTCCGGTAGGACGCTATGACTTGTAACATTATTTTCCTCTAACCAGGACTGGGGATAGGGGTAAATTGGCCTGTCGCCCGTTTTACCTTCCGTCACCCGCAGGATAGGCCATCGCTCCCGGTCGAGAAAGAAAACTTCATGCGCCCGCAACCCATAGACCGCAATCAGCAGTAGAGCATTTGACCACGGGATGTTCTTGCCCTTGAGGAGATGATAGGCGGCTAGAATCTGGTCATCGGTGGGGATGTTGCGCTCCCTCGGCTGGTATTGCCCCTGGTACATCTTTGGGTCAAAGGAGATACCCCCCACCTGGCAAAGTTTACCCAACACCATGCACATTTTGCGGCGCAATGCACTATTCGGCTTGGTTGTCTCTATCAAGTCGAGCATTATCCCCGCCGTGAGCGGGACATCCTGGGGCAGACGGTTGCAAATGCCAAGATAATCGCTCCGCCAAGTGGACTCGCTCGTTGGGTTCCGCTCATGGGTCAGCCAATACTCTCGCTCCAACTCTTTGACCAAACCGGCAACCACCGTGCTACCCTCCTCCACCCCGAATAATGACCAGTCAAACTCCTTCCTGTCCAGCAACACCGTCACCCTTCTGGCTTCCCTTTTCGCCTGCTCCAAACCCCCCACACTCGCCCTCACCCCCAACCGTATCCTCTGCTGGTGCGCCAGTTGCTTCTCACTCCCAGGCTTGGGCGGTAATGTCCCCCGCAACCATAACCATCCCCCACGCTCCTCCACCACCACCCGACACCCACCGGCTCTCAATCCCTCGTTTGCCTTCTTGATGTCCATATCAAAGTCCAGTCCTGTAATAACTCCAATTCTGGACTAATTTTGGACTAAATTTTGGTTCTTTGCTGAGGATTCTATTGCTCTTTAGCCCCTATTTCCCTTGCATGAACTTTAGGGTCGGTACAGACGGGGTTATTACAGAGGATTGCCAGAACTCCCAAGGTGATTGAGTTCCAGGGTTTAGGTTGGTTGAGAATTTATAATTTTATACTGCTGTGGAGTTAACAGGCCGCCGCTAGGGGTGCCGAAGGTTCTGGGCTGGCCGCCGGGAGCAACGTCTGCACCACCTCCACCACCCGCTGTGGCACCGGGGGTTTCGCCATAAAATCATTGGCACCGCACAGTTTCGCCCGCACCCGGTCAATCACCCCGCCCTGACCGGTCAAGATGACAATCGGCGTAGTCTGAAAGGCGGCACTCTTGCGTAAAAAGGTGCAGATTTCGTAGCCATTGGTCTCCGGCATTACTAAATCCAGAAAAATCAACACCGGCTTACGTTGTAATAACACAGACAGGGAACGCAAAGGGTCGGTGATGCTTAAAACTTCATACCCCGCCGGTTCGAGAATGTGGCGTAGGGCTTGTCCCACCACCGGGCTATCGTCAATACAGGCAATCATCGGGCGGTGTTGTTGTCGTTGTGGAGGCACCACCTGCATCACTGGTACGGGTAAATCCGCCACCTCCTTGAGCAAAATCACCCCATCGTCGATAAACGTCCGCAGGGAACCCACCACCTGCGCCACCGGACGACCCACCCGCTGGGCAACTTCCCAACAGGTAGAACGGCCATCGAGCACCTGGGTTAAATGTTGATAGGCTGCCGCTGATACTAAATTTTTCAACTGTCCTGGCCGGTCGATCACCGGCACCCGCTCCAGGCCAATTGCCACCAAAGACTGCCACTGAGCCAATTGCGTCTGCCCGGTTTGCCACCAATAGTCCACCTGCACCAGCATCCACCGCTGGGGAAGTTCTCGCCCCGCTTGCCACTTCATCTGGGGGGTCAGGGTACTTTTGCGCTCCCAAGTCATCAAACATTCCAGCAGGGTGGCATCCGACCACGCCTGGGCAAAGGTTTGCGCCTGTTCCTTGGTGATCAGTCCCTGGGTCAATGCCTGCGCCACCAGGGGGTAATCCCAGGGCAAATCCCCCTGGACTCGCTGGGGAGCCGGATGATGTGCGGGACAATGCTGCGGCCACAACCTGCGCCACCGCCGCACCGGATGTACCCCCCCCGTGGCATACACCAGCCGCCCCATGAATAGATAGAACTGCCAGCAGTCTGTGCCCAAGGTCAGTACCAAGCACCCCGTTCCCTGCTGTTGCTTGACCCACATCAGACCCTTGAGTAATTGCGCTTGGTTCGTCATATTAAGCCACTCCTTGATCTTGGTTACAAACTGGTTACAAAACATCGAATTTCCTGAGTAAATTTAATTTACCGAAAGAGAACCCCCCTCACCACCGCAAAATCACCAAACCTCCGTAAAAACCGCCCCCGCAGGGTTACGGGAATTGAGATCACTCCCTCACCCAAACCCAGGTTCTCAACCCTACAAACCTGATTATTTGGGAATTTAATTTGAAAATTTGTAAAACAAAATAAGTACATTCAGTTTACTTAAAATTTTATGAACAAATTAGTACTACGACACAAATCCGTAATTTTACGCTAGGGACAGTGGGGCGGGATATTCGCCTAGGAATCTGCTACGGTGATGGATGTGAGCCACTGCTCCCACCACCGACCATGCTAGAGATGGGAATGATCGAGCCGGACGAGCTGTTGCGGCATTACCAAAACGGGAAGCGGAACTTTGGGCGGCTCAACCTAAGCGAAGCCGTACTCATCCACATGGATTTGGCCGGGGTCAACCTGCAGGGCTGTGGTTTGGTCTGGAGCAATGCCAGCGGTACCTGTCTGCGGGGGGCAGACCTCAGTTTGAGTAATTGCACCAAGGTGAAGCTGATCCAGGCGGATTTGCGGGATGCCAACCTGGCCGGGGCGAATCTGAGCGGGGCGGATTTGAGTTGGGCTAATCTCAGCGGTGCCAACTTGAGCGGGGCGGATTTGAGTGAGGCTACCCTCAATGCGCCCGTGTTGGAGGGCTGTAACCTCAGCCGGGTGAACCTGCGGGGTGCCAATCTCCGCAGTATCAATCTCCAGGGAGCGGACTTGAGCGGGGCGGATTTGAGTGGGTGCAACCTCAAGGAAGCCCTCCTCTCCCAGGCCAGCATGACCCGGGTGCTGTTGAGTGAGGCCAATCTGAGTGGTGTGAACCTGATGGAAGCCAACCTGACCCGTGCCTGTATGACCCGGGTAACCCTGGTGCGGGCGGACTTACGGGGAATTATCCTCAATGCCGCCAGCAATATCCGCCGGGAAACCATCAGCGGGGCGACCTTAAACAATGCTATTTTCGTTGGTGCTTGTCTCCAGGGGGCAGACCTCTCCGGTGCCAACCTGAGCCAAGCCAACTTCAGCGGGGCGTGCCTGGAGGGAGCCAATTTAGCGGGAGCCAATCTCGCCCAGGCGAACCTGAGTGGGGCGGATTTTAATGGAGCGGATTTGACCAAGGCGGATTTGGGACGAGCGACCCTGGCCGGGGTGGATTTGAGCGGGGCAAAAATGCCCGATGGTTCGATCCGCAACTAGTCCCTGCGCCACCCCAAGGTGATAATCTAAGAAAAACCCTGAGTTGCTGTGACCCTATGGAACTAATGTTACTCCTGGCGAAACTCCCGGAAGCCTACGCAATTTTTGACCCCCTGGTCGATGTTCTGCCGGTGATCCCCATCTTTTTCCTACTGTTGGCCTTCGTTTGGCAAGCCGCCATCGGATTCCGTTAGGTTAATTTAACTAACCCAGAAGCTTCGGCCCCAACCCCATCTGCGGCGCATAAACCGCCGTGTCCCCCAACTCGTTCTCAATTTCCAGCAGACGGTTGTACTTGGCCACCCGTTCGCTGCGGCAGAGGGAACCGGTTTTGATTTGTCCGGCGTTGATGGCAACGGCCAAGTCAGCAATGGTGGTATCTTCGGTTTCCCCGGAGCGGTGGCTAATTACGGAGCGGTACCCCCGACGGGTGGCCAGGTTGATAGTTTGCAGGGTTTCGGTGACGCTACCAATTTGGTTGAGCTTGATCAAGATGGCGTTCGCCACCCCTAAATCAATCCCCTTTTGCAAACGGATGCGGTTGGTAACAAATAAATCATCCCCCACCAGTTGGATTTTTTTGCCCAGATTTTGGGTGTGGATTTGCCAATTGTCCCAGTCATCCTCCGCCAGCCCATCCTCAATGGAAACAATGGGATAGTTTTGGGCTAAATCCGCCAGGTACGCAATCAATTCCTGGGGCGTATGGGACTGTCCATCGTAGGTATATTGCCCATTTTGATAAAATTCACTAGCGGCCACATCCAGGGCAAAGGCCATCTGTTCACCCGGTTTGTAGCCCGCTTGTTCAATCGCTTGCAGGAGTAAATCCAAAGCTTCCCGATTGGAACTCAAGTTGGGGGCAAAGCCGCCCTCATCCCCCACACTGGTATTGAGTTTTTTCTCTTTCAAAACTTTTTTTAACGTAGCAAAGACCTCCGCCCCCCACCGCAACGCCTCCCGGAAACTGGATGCCCCCACCGGCACGACCATAAATTCCTGAATGTCCACGTTGTTGTCCGCATGGGCACCACCATTCAGCACATTCATCATCGGCACGGGCAGGACACTGCTCATCGGTCCGCCCAAATAGCGATACAGGGGCAACCCCAGGGCACTGGCCGCCGCCTTCGCCACCGCCATGGACACACCGAGGATGGCATTGGCTCCCAAGTTACTTTTGTTGGGGGTGCCATCCAGGTCAATCAGGGCTTGGTCAATGGCCTGCTGATCCGTCGCATCCAGGTCGAGTAATTCTGGCTCAATGGTTTCAATGACGTTAGCCACCGCCTGGAGTACCCCCGCCCCGCCGTAGCGTTGGGGGTCACCATCGCGCAATTCGTGGGCTTCAAACGTCCCGGTGGAGGCACCGCTGGGCACCATCGCCATCCCCACATCCCCATCCGCCAAATCTACCTGTACGGCAATCGTAGGCCGTCCCCGGGAGTCCAACACTTCCCAAGCCCGAATGCTATCAATCGTGGTCGTGACCAGGGCAGACATCAGCAGTTCCTCCAAGTTCTACTTGCATCCTAGGGGCTGTCGGGATGATTTCTCGGGAACTTCACTAAATCTCAAGCATCCCCAGGTTAAGATAAATGCAACGGGATGTAGCGCAGCTTGGTAGCGCATCTGCTTTGGGAGCAGAGGGTCGCAGGTTCAAATCCTGTCATCCCGATACCTCTAAAACTTAATCATAAAGCCATCCCTAGAAAAGTCTCGTACTAACCAAGTATAGCGATATGCAGAGACTTTAAGGGATAAATAGGGGGCTAGAAGTGGCTAGAATCGGTTGACGGGGGGCGAGAATTAGTCCAAATTTAGTCCAGGGTGGTAGAGCAACTGTCTATGGATATAAGGGAAGCGAATGGGGTTTTGAAGGCCGGTGGGTGTCGTGTGGTGGTGGAGGAGCGTGGGGGTCATCTGTGGTTGCGGGGGACGTTGCCGCCCAAGCCTGGGAGTGAGAAGCAACTGGCGCACCAGCAGAGGATACGGTTGGGGGTGAGGGCGACGGTGGCGGGTTTGCAGTATGTGCAGGAGTATTTCGAGGTTCCAGAGGGGCTGGTTCCTTGGAAAGGGGATTTGAGCATCGTGAGTGTCTATGGCGATTCGATGGAACCGACCTACAGGCATGGGGATTTGGTGATTGTCCAACCGGAGAGCCGGGTGATGGACGCAATCATGGTGGTGGCCTGGGACGATGCCCTGATGGTGAAGCGGGTGCGACGGGTTGGGGTGAAGACCATCGAACTGATTAGCGATAACGAGTGCTACAGGCCGATTACCCTGGCGGTGAATGAGATTAGAGTCGTTGGCCGGGTCATGGGGCTGATTCGGTGGAACGCTTAGCTGTTCGATTTGTACAATGTAGAGATAGATGCGATTGCCAACAATTCACTCGTTCCAGTGACCGTTTGGCTTACTATACTAGGACTCAGCTTCATAATTGACGTGACCCCATGCCCCAGCCCCCCACACCTCAGCCGAATAACGGTGCCAGTCTTGGGTATGAGACTGAACTTTTCAAGGCAGCGGACAAGCTCCGGGGCAATATGGAGCCGTCGGATTACAAGCACGTTGCCTTGGGGCTGATCTTTCTCAAGCACATCTCCGATCGCTTTGAGGCACGGCGGCAAGAACTGGCGGCAGAATTTCCCGATGATGAGGCAGTGCTAGAGGATCGGGACGAGTACGCAGCGGAGAATGTGTTCTGGGTGCCCCAGGCGGCGCGGTGGTCGCATCTGCAAACCAACGCCAAGCAACCGACCATTGGCAAATTGATTGATGAGGCGATGCTGGCGATCGAAAAGGAGAATGCTTCGCTCAAGGGGGTTTTGCCGAAGGAATACGCCCGTCCAGCCTTGAATGCGGTGATGCTGGGGGAGTTGATCGACCTGATTTCTAACATCACCCTAGGGGAGGCGCAGGATAGCGCTAGGGATGTGTTGGGGCGGGTGTACGAGTATTTCCTGGGGCAGTTTGCTGGGTCGGAGGGCAAGCGGGGGGGCGAGTTTTACACGCCGAGGTCGGTGGTGCGGGTGCTGGTGGAAATGCTACAACCCTACCAGGGACGGGTGTACGACCCCTGTTGTGGTTCGGGGGGGATGTTTGTGCAGTCGGAAAAGTTTGTGAAAGACCACCAGGGGCGGATTGGCGATATTGCCATCTATGGGCAGGAGAGCAACTACACCACCTGGAGGTTGTGCAAGATGAATTTGGCGGTGCGGGGGATTGATTCGGATATTCGTTGGAATTCGGAGGGGTCATTTCATAAGAATGAGTTGCCAGATTTGCGGGCTGACTTCATTCTGGCGAATCCGCCCTTTAATATTTCCGATTGGGGTGGGGACAGGCTGCGGGAAGATGGGCGCTGGCGGTTTGGGATTCCGCCCACGGGTAATGCGAACTATGCCTGGTTACAGCATATTTGGCATCATCTCGCACCAACGGGGACTGCCGGGGTGGTGTTGGCGAATGGGTCGATGTCGTCCCAGCAGAGCGGAGAGGGGGAGATACGCAGGGCGATGATTGAGGGGGACGCGATCGATTGCATGATTGCCTTGCCCGGTCAGTTGTTTTATTCGACTCAGATTCCGGCTTGTCTGTGGTTTCTGGCGAAGGATAAGTCCAACGGCATCGCACGGGATAAGAAACTGAGAGATCGTCGGGGTGAGATTTTGTTTATTGATGCCCGCAAGTTGGGCTACATGGTGGATCGGACGCGGCGGGAGTTTGCCGATCGAGATGTGGCGCAGATTGCCGATACTTACCATGCTTGGCGGGAAGGGAGCGGCTATGAGGATGTGCCGGGGTTTTGTATGGCGGCGAGTTTAGAGGACATCCGGGGGCATAACTATGTGCTGACTCCGGGGCGGTATGTGGGGGCGGCGGTAGCTGAGGAGGACGATGTCCCCTTTGAGGAGCGGATGGCGGAACTGACGGAAAAACTAGGGGAACAGTTCAAAGAGTCGGCACGGCTGGAGGTGGCAATTAGGGAGAATTTGGGAGGGTTGGGCTATGACTTTTAATGCGGATGAAAATTTGACAGCACAGCCACCAGCAGGGCAAATTCTAATTTATGAGGATGGCGGGCTGAATTTGCAGGTGCGGCTGGATGGGCAGACGGTATGGCTAACTCAGGCGGGTATGGCGGAATTGTTCCAAACAACCCCTCAAAACATCACGATGCACCTTGCCACGATCTATGAGGATGGCGAATTAGACGAGGCAGCAACTTGTAAGGAATTCTTACAAGTTCGGATGGAAGGTCAGCGAACAGTCCGAAGAAACACCAAGCACTACAGCCTAGATGCGATTTTGGCGGTGGGGATGCGGGTACGATCGGCGCGAGGAACTGTATTTCGGCAATGGGCGATCGCCCGCTTAGGTGAACTGCTAGTGAAGGGGTTCACAATGGATGATGAGCGCCTGAAAGCAGGGCGGACGCTGGGGGATGATTATTTCGAGGAACTGCTGGCGCGGATTCGGGATATTCGATCTTCGGAGATTCTATTTTACCAGAAGGTGCTGGATATTTACGCTACTAGCATTGACTATGACGGCAAGGCGGAGACATCACAGCTATTTTTCAAGACGGTACAAAACAAGATGCACTGGGCGGCCCATGGTCACACGGCGGCAGAAATCATCGCAGAGCGGGCGGATGCTAGCCAGCCGAACATGGGCTTAACCTCCTGGAAGAATGCGCCCGATGGCAAGGTTCGCAAGGGAGATGTGAGTATTGCCAAGAATTATTTGAATGGGGAAGAACTGGAGGCGTTGAATCGGATTGTGTCAGCCTATCTGGAGTTTGCCGAGCTTCAGGCAATGAACAAACGACCGATGCACATGAATGATTGGATCGCCAAACTGGATGATTTCTTGAAGCTGTCGGATCGGGATATTTTGACCCATGCGGGCAAGATTTCGGCGGAGATGGCGAAGCTGAGGGCGGAAGGGGAATATGAAAAGTTCCACACAGCGCAATTGGCAAAGCCCCAATCTGTGGATCGAGATTTTATTGAGACGGTGGCTAAAGTTAAGCAGGTTGAGGCGGAAACTAAACCCAGAAGCACTCGAACAAAGAAACAGGAGTAATCGCTATGTTAAAAGCCGTAGAAGCCATTATTGAACCAGACGGAACGATTCGCACTTTGGAGCCTTTGCGAGTTGAAGTAGCAACAAGGGCGATCGTGACGGTGCTTGCCCCTCTACCTAAGAATGGGGCAGGGAACGGAGCAAAAATTCTGGCATTGTTACAATCACCTCGATTTGCCAACCGTCCTGTAGCTGACCCATTGGAAGTGGCAAAACGGATTGAGCATTTACGCAATGATTGGGATCAAGAATGAAAAAGGTCTATTTGGATTCTTGTTTTGTAATTTATTTGATCGAGGAAGTGCCGAATCTTAGTTCAATCACTCGTGCCTTTTTCGCCAAAAATATCGATAATCACTTTTGCATTTCACCGCTTGTGCGACTAGAAGTTTTGGTGCATCCCAAACGTAGCCAAAATCAACCGTTAGTAGAAGATTATGAGGATTTTTTAGCAGAACTAGAGATGTTACCACTGACTGATGAAGTTTTTGATCAAGCATTAAGGCTACGAGTTTCCGATAGTCTGAAGACACCGGACGCTCTGCATCTTGGTGCGGCTATTGTTCATGGTTGCTCTGAATTTTGGACAAATGATGATCGCTTGTCCAGGGTATCAAGGCGTATGGCAATTAATATCTTTTCTGCGGTGAACGGTGCTGATTCAGGTGAAGTTGGCGGAGGTAGAGATCGATGAGTGAACTAAAAGAAAAACCCAATCTTAATTTACTACGACAAAAACGTGAAGACATTCTCGCTATTGCTCAAAAACACGGAGCAAAAAATATTAGGATTTTTGGCTCGGTTGCCAGAGGTGAAGCAGACCACGAGAGCGATATTGATTTTTTGATTGATTACGATCTCGATCAGATTACGCCTTGGTTTCCGGCTGGTTTATTGATTGATTTGGAGAGTTTGCTGGGTTTTAAGGTGGATGTGGTGACGGAACGGGGCTTGAAACCCCGAATTAAGGAACGAGTGTTGGCAGAGGCGATCGTGTTATGAGAGATCCCCAAGAAAGGTTACGAGACATCATTGCCGCGATCGAGGCTATCGAACGCTATCAAAACATCAGCTATGAGGATTTAGAAAATAATGACCTATTGTCTGTTTGGTTTGTTAGACATTTAGAAATTATCGGGGAAGCCGTTAGAGCATTACCACAAGAAGTTCGAGCGATGGATCAAACTGTGCAATGGTCAGAAATTATTGGCATGAGAACTATTTTAGTGCATCAGTATTTCATGATTGATTTGGATGTGGTCTGGAAAGTTGTACAAAATGACATTCCTATCTTGAAGACCCAAATCCAAAATCTTTTAACTCAGTTGGAGAGGGACGATCGCTGAATGAGTGGAAAGCACAAAATCTATATTTTGATGCTAGGATCGCTTGGCTTGCGGGTCTAAGGTGGCGGGTTCTCTCGCTGTAATTGTATTTTCTGATTTATTAGAGGAGGTGATCGATGAATGAGTGGAAAGTAAAAAATCTGTATCTTGATGCTAGGATCGCTTGGCTTGCGGGTCTAAGGTGGCGGGTTCTCTCGCTGTAATTGTATTTTCTGATTGATTAAAGGAGGCGATCGATGAGTGAGTGGCTAAATAACCTACCCATTTCTTGGGAAGTACGCAGACTAGATGAAGTTGCAGAAGTTATCGATTCTCTTCATAAAACTCCTAGTTATGCAAAAAAAGGTTATCCTATGGTTCGCGTGGCAGATATAAGGGATGGTCTTTTAGATTTATCTAATGCTTTATATGTTACAAATACCATATATGAAGAATTTAGTCGAAGAAAGAAGCCCGAAAAAGGAGATATTGTATTTAGTAGAGTTGGTACTTATGGAAATGCAAGTTATGTTTCTACAGATAAAAGATTTTGTCTCGGACAGAATACTGCACTAATACATCCCAAAAAAGCTCTAGATCGATTTTTGCACTATTTTCTTCTTTCTCCAATCGCAAAATATCAAATAGAAAGTAGTGTTGTTGGTTCTACTCAAAAAACAATTAGCCTTAAAAATATTAGTGCTCTTCATCTTCCATTCCCCCCACTCCCCGAACAAAAATCGATCGCATCTATCCTCTCTTCCCTCGATGACAAGATCGAACTAAATCGGCGGATGAACGACACCCTGGAGGCAATGGCGAGGGCGATTTTCAAGGATTGGTTTATAGACTTTGCCCCCACCCGCACCAAACAAGCAGGACTGCCCCCCTACCTCCCAGAGCATATCTGGTCGCTGTTTCCAGAGGCTTTGGATGTTGAGACTGGACTACCGATCGGGTGGGAAGAAGTCACCCTAAATCATCATATCCAGTTCAACCCAAGTGAAAGTCTAAAAAAAGGAACTGAAGCTCCCTACTTAGGTATGAACGCACTACCAACTCAAGGCTCAATTTCTGATCCTCCTGTTTTGCGGGCGTTCACATCAGGAATGCGTTTTCGTAATGGGGATACTTTGTTTGCTCGGATCACTCCTTGTTTGGAAAATGGAAAGACCGCATTTGTACAAAATCTTGCATCTAATGATATTGGTTGGGGTTCTACCGAATTTATTGTGATGCGATCAATACCTCCAGTACCAAAGGTTTTTACTTACCTGATCGCTCGTGATCAATCTTTTCGGACAATCGCTATTCAAAGTATGACTGGCACATCAGGACGGCAAAGAGCACGAACTGAAGCATTAGAAAATTATGTTTTTTGTAAACCTCAGACCAAAGTATGGGAATTATTAGCATCATCATTAAATCCTATATTCGATAAAATTGCTTGCCACGGTTTAGAATCTCGCACACTGGCTGAAATGCGCGATAAGTTGTTACCCAAGCTGATGTCGGGCGAAATTCGGGTCAAAGACGCTGAGCAAATGGTGGAGGAGGTGGCTTAGTGCCAGAAATTAGTCGCTTCTTTGGAATCATAATCACCATGTACTACAACGACCACGCACCGCCCCACTTCCATGTTCGCTACGGTCAACAAAAAGCATTAATCGCCATTGAAACCCTATCAGTTTTAGAAGGCAACCTCAAACCCCGCACCCTTGGGCTGGTGATTGAATGGGCATCCCAGCATCAGGTAGAATTGATAAATGACTGGCAACTAGCCCGCCAAAATGCACCCCTTGAATTCATTCAGCCTCTCGAATAAATTATGCTCCCCGATGTAATAGCAGTCAGCCCCCTACATAAATATCAACTCTTTCTTTCATTTGACGATGGCAAAGAAGGAATTATTGATCTTGAAGATATGCTCCAATTTACAGGGATATTCGCACCACTAAAAAACTACGAATACTTCGCCACTGTTACAGTAAACCCAGAACTCGGCACAATTTGCTGGGATAACGGCGCAGACATCGATCCTGTAGTTTTATACAACAAAATATTATCTAATGCCTGTTAAATACATCACTGGAGACATTATACAGACAACAGCAAACGACACAAAGAAGCAAAAATAACCCATAATTGGGAAATTAAAACCGTTACCATACAGCCAACTTAGACTGCTTCCATGACCACCGCACCCTGCCAAACCATTGCTGAGACGATCGGGCAACTCTACACCTGCTCCGAGGTAAACGGCTATGTGCGGATTCGTACCCCTTACCTTTACCCCGATGGTGAAGTCATCGACCTTTTTTTGAATGAAAGAACCCAAACCATTACCGACTTGGGAGAGACTTTGCGTTGGCTGGATATGCAAACTGACAGCAAGTATTTATCCAAAAAACAGGAAATTTTCCTGCAAGATGTACTCATCACTCAAAGTATCGAACTATTTGATGGAATGCTCCAAGTGCGAATTAATAATAACTTATCCTCAGCAATTACCAGACTTGGTGAAGGAGCGATCTCTGTCTCTAATCTCTGGTTTCTGAGTAGAACAAGATTAGCAGGAACGATCAATGATGAAATTGCCGAAATACTCGATGAATATTACATTCCCTACGAGCGAGACATTAAAATTGTGGGGCGATCGGCTCGCTCTTGGAGATTAGACTTTCGCACTTATCACCCCCGCCGCAGTGCCCTAGTTGAAGTTTTAAGCACAGGAAATCGGAGTGCCGCCAATAGCAAAGTGAATAATACAGTTGCCGCTTGGGTTGATTTGAATCAGTTTCAACTCACAACCGCCCCTTTGCGATTCATCTCTCTATTTGACGACACCTTGGATGTATGGAGCAACACCCACATTAGCCAACTCGCCGAGCATTCCGAAATTTGTTATGTATCTAATCGGGAAGAGTTGATCGAGCAACTAACGACATGAGCTACCTCACCGAAGCCGACATCGAACAAATGCTCCTAGAGCAACTGCAACACCTCGGCTATACCCACCTGGCTGATGTCGCCACCAACCCCGACGGCACCACCCCAGAGCGAGAATCCTACTCCGATGTCATCCTCACCCAACGGCTCCAAGATGCCCTGGATCGCCTCAACCCCACCATTCCCGCCGTTGCCCGGGATGATGCCTTCAAAAAGATCATCGCCACTGAAAAGCCCAACCTGGTCGAAGAAAACCGCCGCCTGCATCAAGCCCTCGTCGAAGGAATTTCTGTGGAGTTCTACGCAGAGGATGGCACCATTCGGGGCGATAAAGTCTATGCGATTGACTTTGCCAACCCGGACAACAACGATTGGCTCGCCCTCAACCAATTTACCGTCATCGAAAACGGCCACAACCGCCGCCCCGATGTCGTGGTGTTCGTCAACGGCCTGCCCTTGGCGGTGATTGAAATCAAAAATCCCGGCTCCGAAACCGCCACCCTCGCCGCCGCCCACGACCAACTGCAAACCTACAAAACTCAGATTTCCGCCCTTTTCCGCACCAATGCCCTTCTGGTCACCACCGATGGACTCACCGCCCGGGTCGGTTCCCTCACGGCAGACATCGAGCGGTTCATGCCCTGGCGCACCATTGACGGTAAGACCATTGCCCCCAAGGGTACCCCCGAGATGGAAGTCCTGGTTCAGGGAGTATTCGCCAAACAGCGGTTGCTCGACCTGGTTCAGAGCTTCACCGTTTTTGGCGACACCGGCTCCGGCATTTACAAGATCATTGCCGGGTACCACCAATTTCACGCCGTCAAAAAAGCGGTGGAAAAAACGGTCGCCGCCACCCAACAGTCAGGAGACCGCAAGATCGGGGTCATCTGGCACACCCAGGGGTCGGGGAAAAGCCTGCTGATGGCGTTCTACGCTGGGCAACTGATCCGCCGCCTGGATAACCCCACTTTGGTCGTGATCACCGACCGGAACGATCTGGACGACCAACTGTTTGGCACCTTTGACCAGTGCCGTGACCTGCTCCGCCAGACCCCCAAACAGGCGCAAGACCGGGATGACCTGCGTGGACTGCTCAACCGTGTGTCCGGTGGGGTCATCTTCACGACGATGCAGAAATTCCACCCCAAGGAGGGAGAGACCAGCTACCCCCTCCTGACCGACCGCCGCAACGTGGTCGTGATCGCCGATGAAGCCCACCGCACCCAGCACGGCTTCAAGGCCAAAGTCAGCCGGGAGACGGGCGAAATCTCCTATGGATTTGCCAAGTACCTGCGTGATGCCCTGCCCAACGCCTCCTTTATCGGCTTCACCGGCACCCCGATTGAAAGGGACGACATCAACACCCGCACCGTCTTTGGGGATTACATCGACACCTACGACATCAGCCGGGCGGTCGAAGATGGAGCCACGGTTCCCATCTATTACGAGAGCCGCCTGGCGCACATCGAACTTCCTGAAGCAGAAAAGCCCAAGGTTGATGCCGAAATTGAAGAACTTTTTGAAGATGAGGAGCAGACCGAACGGGCACGGCTGAACCAAAAGTGGGCGACGGTCGAGGCTCTGGTGGGTGCGAAAGAGCGGCTCCAACTGGTGGCGCATGATTTGGTCAACCATTTCGAGAGCCGGGTCGCCGCCATGCGGGGGAAAGCGATGGTGGTCTGCATGAGCCGCCGCATCTGTGTCGCCCTCTATGACCAGATCAAGGCTCTGCGCCCCGACTGGCACTCGGACGACATCAATGGCGGCATAGTCAAAGTCGTCATGACCGGCTCTGCTAGCGACCCCCAGGAGTGGCAAACCCACATCGGTAACAAGGCTCGCCGTGACCACCTCGCCAAGCGGGTGAAAAACCCCGATGATTCCTTGCAGATGGTGATCGTGCGGGATATGTGGCTGACGGGCTTTGATGCCCCCTCGATGCACACGATGTATGTGGATAAGCCCATGAAAGGCCATAGCCTCATGCAGGCCATTGCCCGGGTCAACCGGGTTTTCCGGGACAAACCCGCCGGGCTGGTGGTGGACTACATCGGCATCGGCCAGCGTCTCAAGGAAGCCCTGCGAGACTACACCGCCCAAGACCAGCAGGAAACGGGCATTGACGAGGCTCAGGCAGTCGCCCTGATGCTGGAAAACTACGATATTGTCCGGGGGATGTTCCATGGGTTTGACTATCGCCACGGGCTGACGGGAACCCCACGGGAACGCTTGGCGGTCATGGCCGGGGCAATCGAATGGATTTTGGAGTGGCAACACCAGGCCGCCCAAGGGGAAACCGAAGAGAACCGCAAAAAGCAGGCTCACCGCCGGTATCAAGATGCCGTCCTGGCTCTCTCCAAAGCCTTTGCCCTCGCCGCCGCCAGCGATGAAGCCGGACGGATTCGGGAGGAAGTTGGCTTTTTTCAGACCGTCCGAGCCGCTTTGGTGAAATCCACCGCCACTCTCGGCAAGTCGCTGGCTGAGAGAAAATTTGCCGTCCAGCAGATCATTGATAGAGCCGTTGTTTCTACGGATATTGTCGATATTCTCAGTGTTGCGGGTTTGGCATCGCCAGACATTTCCATCCTCTCCGATGAATTTTTGCTCGAAATTCAGCAAATGGAGAAGAAGAACCTGGCACTGGAAGCCCTCCGGCGGCTACTCAACAATGAAATCCATTCCCGTACCCGCATCAACGTCACGGAAGAAAAGAAATTTTCTGAACGGTTGGAGCAGGCCATCGCCCGCTACCACACCAACGCCATCAGCACCGTTGAAGTTTTGCAAGAGTTGATCCAGCTTGCCAAGGACATCCGCAATGCCCGACAGCGGGGGGAAGAGGAGGGGTTGTCCAGTGAAGAAATCGCCTTTTACGATGCCCTCGCCGACAATGAAAGTGCGGTAGAGGTGATGGGCAATGACCAGTTGAAAGTGATCGCCCACGAACTGCTCACGAGCTTGAAATCCAATGTCACGGTGGACTGGGCACATCGCGAGAGCGCCCGTGCCCGGCTTAGAAGCATGGTCAAGCGCATCCTGCGGAAATATGGCTACCCCCCCGACCTGCAAGCCGCCGCCGTGCAAAACGTCCTACAACAGGCGGAAGCTCTGTCAGCTCGTTGGGTGGGGGCATAACTTTTCGACATCTTGCAAATCATACAGAGTGAAGTTAGGATAAACTTAGTTTTTCCTAAAAACTTATGCTTTTGAACATCAGTCAAAATATTATTCCAGAATTAGCAGGAGTGGCAAATAAACTTATAGACAAAGTATCAGATGGTATAGGTGCTGTATTTGAGCCATATCAGATGATAAGAAAAGCTAAAGCCGAGGTAGAAATTGAGCAAATAAAAAATAAAGCTATATTTGAAAATCTAGGTTTGATACAGCAAGGGCTAAGTCGGTTAGCGAGAGAGCAATCAAACATTAAACAAATATTGAGCTATTCATTTCCATTGCTTAATATAGATGCAAAACCAGAGAACATTGATAATGATTGGATTGCTAATTTCTTTGACAAATGCAAGACTGTTTCTGATGAACAAATGCAACTAATATGGGCTAAACTGCTTGCCGGTGAAGCAAACTCTGCTGGTAGTTTTTCACGCAAGACAGTCAATTTAATTGCTGACTTGGATAAATCAGACGCTGAGATGTTTACGAAATTATGCTCTTTTTGTTGGAAGTTTCAAGATGATATGGAAGATAACATAGTTTTAATATTTGACCTTCGTGATAAATTTTACAACCATTACGGCATTAATTTTTCTTCACTAAATCATCTCGAAACTCTTGGTTTAATTAAGCTACAAACTCTAACGCAAGGTTTTTTAATTGAAAATTCATCCAAAAAACTCATTGCTCGATATTATAATAAATCAGTTGAATTGATTATGCCCAACGACTCAACTAATCAACTAGAAGTTGGTCAAGTAATTTTAACTCGAGCAGGTAACGAATTGGCAAATGTTTGTCAGTCTGAAGCAATTGATGAATTTTTCGATTATGTATATGATAGATGGCTACAAAAATCCTATATCCCGACTACATAACATTATTTCAAACAACAACTAGGTAAATGCCCGTAGGCTTAACCTGGTATTAACCAACTAAATTCATACTGGGTGCAAAGCCGCAGGTTTCACTATGTCCCAGTACCCCATAATCTTCAAACCCTCCCCCCTGGAACAGGCACTTGCGGCCACGCCCAAGCCGGAACCGTTCCATGTGCCGGTCATACCCTCCCCCGGTGCCAAGCCCAGGCGGTTCAAGGTGGGGTTGCTGGCCGCCCAGGCGGTGGCCTTCACTGTGATTGCCCTGGTGCCAGCGTTCTTCGGTGAATTTATCCTGGCGGCACTGCTGTTGGCTGTGACGGTGGGTGTGATTTTGGCGCAGGTGAACGCCCAGAGGGTGGCGTACCCCCGGCGTTTACGCATCTGGGAGGAGAACGTGCGGGGCTACGAGTTCGAGATGCGCCAGGCGGAACAGAGGAAGAAAGCCCATGCGGAGCGGCAGGCACTGCTCAAAACCCCTGAGGGAATTATTCAATACCGGCGTGAGCAGGTGAAAAAGGCTCTCGGCACCACCCGGCTCCCCGACGGCGACAAGGGGGAAGGTAAATTTGGTGAATCTGAAAAGTATTTCAAATCTTTTCTCGCACAGTATTTCGCTGGGAAGATAACAAAAGGTCATGAAATTCGCCAGCCAGGGTGGGATAGGCCGTATCAGCCCGATTTTACCTATGTTGAACCTAAACTTAGGCTATTCATAGATATTGAAATTGATGAACCCTACAGTCTGGAAACCCGAAAAGCTATTCACTATCAAGGTAAAGATAGGGAGCGTAACGAGTATATTTCTGAAAAATATGGTTGGGTAGTCGTTCGCTTTAGCGAAGAACAAGTAGTCCGTTTCCCCGATAGTTGCTGTAAGACAATAGCGCAAGTATTGGCCGAAATCACCCTAGATAATGCACACCTTGAAGCATTTGCTAATATCTCGGATTTGTCCCCTGAACCACAATGGACGGAAGAGGAAGGTAATGCCAGAGCGATTGACAAGTACCGGGATAGTTACCTGAATTTGATACCCAAACCAGAAACCTACAAACCCAGGAAAACTGAAGAAGCCCAGCCCAAAAAGGAGTTCCAGCCCTCGGAATACCAGCTCGCCATCTTTGACTTTATCGAGAACGGTCAGGGTCATGGGCTGGTGGTCGCCGTGGCCGGTTCCGGCAAATCAACCACCCTGCTCCAGGCCGCCCTGAGGATTAAGGCACGGAGTTCTATCAGAACTTACGCTGAATGGTCTAAGACCCTCACCCTAACCCTCTCCCAGAACGGGAGAGGGAATCAGAAGAAGCCTGTCCTACGCCCCTTTTCCCACATGGGGAGAAGGGGTTGGGGGATGAGGGAAATTTCTACTTCGCGTAAGTCCTGATATTTTATTCAGCCGGTGTGATGTATAGATGTTGAATATGGTGCGAATTCAAGATGTTATGGCTAAGTGGGGAAAGGTTGTCGCCTCAGGATTTTGGAAAACCAGAGCGGGGTGGTGCCCTGTGATTCATATCATCAACCTTTGCGTGTTCAGCTATGTCATGATCGAAAATCGGTCACGCTGTAATTGAGATCAAAACAGCTTTCAAAACTTGTGCCCCAAAAGGGGCAATCGAATCATAAAGGTACTGCCCTGGTACTGTTCACTTTGGAGTTGAATGGTTCCGTGATGGGCTTCAGCAATAGCTTTGGCGATGGCTAACCCTAATCCGGCACCCCCCGTGTGGCGGGAGCGGTCGCTGTGTACCCGATAAAACCGCTGGAAAATTCGCCTTTGTTCCTCCGGGGGAATACCAATCCCCGTATCGTGCACATGAATTAATGCCTGGTGATGCTCCCGCTCTAAAATGACCGTGACGGCTCCGCCCGGAGGGGTATATTGCAGAGCATTGGTCACCAAATTAGCGATTAACCGCCCCAACTGCGCCTCATCGCCCATCACCAACAGGGGTTCTCCTATCCGCAGGTGATGGGTCAGGGTGATGGTTTTGGCAATCTCCAACGTGTGCAGTTCCTCAACCAAATCGGTGACCAGATCATTCAAGCAACAGGGTACCTGCTTAATGGGGTAGGTTTGTTGATCCATCCGTGCAAGCAAGAGGAGGTCTTCAACTAACTGAGCTAAGCGCCGATTCTGGCGAGCCACAACTGCCAAGGTATCCTGAATCTCAACAGCGGCCAGGGGGTGGGTACCCTGAGCCGCTTCCACCGTTGTTTGAATCGCCGCCACGGGAGTCCGCAACTCATGGGCAGCATCCGCCGTGAACTGTTGCATCCGTTCATAGGATTGATAAATCGGGTTCATGGACAACCCCGCCAGCCACCAACCCGTGCCGCCCACCAGGACAACCCCCACGGGTAAGCCAATTAAAAATAACCAGCGCAGGGTGTGCAGATGGTCATCGTATTCCCGGAGCGAGCGACCGACTTGCATATATCCCCAGGCGGTGCCCGTCACCGTTTTGAGCCGCAGGGACATTTGGCGATAGCGGCTCCCGTCCTCGGCAACCACCGTTTGCCAACCCTCCCGAATCGGGGTTACCATCGGGGGCTGTCCCAGCAGGGCAATAACCTGTCCCGAAACGGTCAGAAACTGCAGATAATAGCTTTTTTGCTGCACAATGCCTAGGACATGGCGGGGCGAGTCCGCCGCTAGATTGGCACAACGTTGTCCCCCCAGACACAGGCCGGGTAACGCCGCCTCCACGCTCGGGGGAATTGTGCCCGGGTCGGTGAGCTTGGCTTCCAGGCTATCGTGCAAAATGCCCGAAACCGTCCTCACCTCCTGTTCCACCGCTTGCCAGTGGGAATAGGCAACCATCTGGTAGGTGACCCAGCCACTCAACCCCAGCATGGCACCCATAACCACCGTGTACCAAGCCGTCAGTTGCCGCTGGGTGCGGTTGAAAAGTAGGGCGGAAAACCTAGGATTCGGTATCATATTTTTTGAAACGATACCCCAGCCCATGCACGGTTTCAACGAGGGCATGACCGCCAATGGGTGCCAACCGGCGACGCAACAAACGCATCTGTGCCGCTACCACATTACTACTGGGTTCAGCACCCACCTCCCACAGTTGGGCCAGCAGTTGTTCCCCGGTAATAATTTGACCGGCGTGCCGCATCAAAAATTCTAAAATCTGGAATTCCTTGGTCGTCAATTCGATGAGGACTGAACCCCGATCCCCTAGGGCACAGACCGTGCGCTGACCATAATTGAGCACCAGATTGCCCGCCCGCAATTCCGGGGGTTGGATGTGGGGTGACCGTCGTTGCAACGCCCGCACTCTGGCGAGAAATTCAGCCATGGCAAAGGGTTTGACCAAATAATCATCCGCACCGGCATCGAGACCAACGACTCGGGCTTCAATCTGGTCTTTAGCGGTCAAGATCAGCACCGGGAGGGCGCTATTTTGGTGCCGCAAACGCCGACATAATTCCACCCCCGATAGCCCCGGTACCATCCAATCAAAAATCGCCACGGTGTAATCAATCCACTTTTGCTCCAGATAATTCTGAGCTTCAAGCCCATTTTGCACCCAATCCACCACATATTTTTCCCGTCTGAGGATGCGTTGGATCGCCGCTCCTAGGTCTGGTTCATCTTCAACCAGTAAAATTCGCATATTGGCATCTATCTTATTGGGAATATCGCTAAACAGAGTAAGCTTGTCATCCCAAAAATCACTGACACCCAAGGGCGGGGCGATGCCCTGCGACCCTTTAGCCTGTATAGTGTAGCCATATTCTGATTTCAGCCAGGGTAAAATCTAACGCACATTAACCCAAAATTCTCCCACTATGATGGTACCATTGCGGTTGAACTGTCCCCACAACTTGTAATTTCCTGGCTTCGGAAACGTAGTCATAAACTGTACCTGACCCGTTGGGGTATTTCTCATCGCATGGGCGTGGATATAATCATTTTGAGTCAATGGATTGGACTGCTTCAAAATCACCAAATGTCCCTGTTCACCCAAGTAAGGTTTTAGGTCTGAAATAGGCTGATTACTCATACCATCCTTGAGGTGAAATGTCACAGTCACTTCTTTGCCCGATATGATTTTTGGGGTTGATAGGGTGAGGTGAATTGCCGTGTTTGCAACAGTTTTAGTCGTGCTTAAATCGAGAGGTGGGGGGGCGACTGGACTTCCGGGAACTGTGGTTTTCAAAATAGATACAATCTCTTTTTGTCCTTTGGGTTTATAGTCGCTAAATAGGGTGTAGTTACCGGGTTTGGGGAAATTGGCCGTCACTTCAAATCGTCCAGCATCTTGGTAGTTGGGATGAAGATGGTCAAAAAATTGCAGGTCATCGCTGATGACGATCAGGTGCATCCGTTTTTCCTGGAAGGTATCAAATTGGGTGATGGCCTTTCCCTGGGAGTCTTTGACCTGAATGGCCAACGGCACCGGCTGATTGGGTGTGATTGCATTCGCAGTCACTAGACTAAGTTTGGGAGAGATGGAAGCACTAGGTTTTTGCCCAGGTGGATGTCCATTGTGGTCGTCTTGAGCTTGTCCACCGGGCGCATGATGGGGCATGGTGGTTTTGGGACGATGGGACGAATGATCCATAGCCATTGGATGCTCCGATTTCTCAGAGTTAGAAGACTTTCCCATCGCTAAAACAGCTACCGAGGCCACTGCAGCCAAGCCAACGAAACCAAATACAATCGCCCTGCTTCGTATTGCCATGATGATTAACCAAAGGTGTTAATAACTATTATGGTCTTGCGGGATGAAATTACGATGAAATTCCAAGAGTAATTTACGATTTTCATTACCCTGCAATTCTGGGAGAGTATAGGTAGTGTACCTGACTCCAGATAAATTAGTGATTTAACGCTGAAAGCGAAACCGCCCATTGACTTTTTCGCCTTGAATATCCGAGAGAATCGCCACCTTATATTCCCCCGCCATCGTTCCTGAAAGCACTGCGTAATAGTGTTGACCAGAAACATCATATTGCATATCCAAAACTTGCTGACTACCATCAGGTAATTGCACTTGGGCAGTGACCTTAGCATCGGGAATCGGTTCATGGCTATCGCCCTTCTGCAAAAAGAAGTCAATGTGAGTGCCGTTGGCTTCATTGATTGTTATCAGTTCCAAATGGTAAATACCCGATTCGATAACTTGTCCGCCCTGTCCACCGTGCGAATCGGTTTTATTGGCAGTGGTTGGACTAGAAATAACCTTGGGTGTCATGGTTGGGCTAGAAACTACGGGCGGTGGGGTGGGGGTATTTTGACTACAGGCTCCTAGAAAAAATACACTGCCCACTAATAAAATATGTCCTTGGATTGATGACATAGATTTGCTCCTGAAGAAAAGTGATTTCATGGTTAAACACCTACCTTCTCGATGACGATGTCGGGTTGGATGGTATCCTCCGATTTTTTAGGGGTCAAGAATTTGCCGAATTGGGCGTACAAGGCTGGCAGAACCAACAGTGTGAGGGCAGTTGAGGTAAATAATCCCCCCAGTACGACAACGGCTAGGGGTTGCAGAATTTCTTTGCCAGCTCCACTACCAATTATCAGGGGTACCATGCCCAACGCGGAGGTGAGCGCCGTCATCAAAATCGCAACCAGCCGCTCCATGGAGCCTTCGGTAATCACTTGCTGGAGTGGCATTCCTTTAGCAAACTTGGTGTTGTAGTTGTCTACCAGCAACAGTCCATTGCGGGTGGCAACGCCGAACAGGGTGATGAAGCCAACGAGGGAGGCAACGGAGATTATGCTCCCGCTGAGGGCGATCGAACCAATGCCCCCCACCAGCGCCAGCGGCAAGTTGATCATAATCATCAGCATGGCGGGTACTGACTTGACGGCAAAGTACATCAGCACCGCAATTACGATTAATGCTAAGCCGCTGTAAATTAACAGGTTTTGCGTGGCTCGTTCTTCGGACTCGAACTGTCCGCCGTACTGAATGAAATACCCAGAGGGTAAGGTGACATTTTGGCGAATGCTGGATTCAATGTCATTAACCGCCGATCGCAGATCTCGCCCCGACACGTTGGCAGACACCACAATCAGCCGCGAAACATTTTCTCGGTTAATCGTGTTGGGGCCGGTGCCGTACTGGATGCGAGCCACCTGTGCCAAGGGAATTTTTTGACCAGTGGGCGTATCCACCAACAAGTTGCGAATGGTATCCAGGTTGTTACGGGCGGCTGGTTGCAGCCAGACGAGCAGATCAAAGAGTTGCTGATCCTGCAACACCTGGGACACGACTTGGCCGTTGAGGGCAGTTTCAATAATGTTGGCAAGCTGGCCGATGGTAAGTCCATAACGAGCGGCATTGGCGCGATCGAACTGAATTTGAATCTGGCGGATGGGCACCTGGGGTTCCAGTTGCAAATCGACTAAACCGGGAATGTTTCGCATAGCAGCTTCGGCTTCCTGGCCGATCGCCCGCAATTCTGCCAGATCTGGCCCAAAAATCTTGACGGCGATCGCGCTCCGCACGCCGGATAACACCTCATCCATGCGGTGGGAGATAAACCCGCCAATGTTGGGAGCCACTCCAGGCAGCTTGTTGAACTCCTGACGCAGTTTCTCAATGCTACCTTTGCGGTCTCGGATGCCTGCATCGCTGAGTTCCACATCCAGGTGTCCCAAATTCACCCCGCCAGCATCCGCATCCCCAGGAGCACGTCCTGCCCGCAGTTGCACGGTCTGAAATCGAGGATCATCCTTGAGGGCATCCTGCATGGCTAACCCAGCTTGGTTGGTTGCTTCCAGAGAACTACCGGGGTAGAGCAGCATTGCGTTAACCAGCGATCGCTCCTGGAACTCAGGCAAAAATTCCCGTCCTAACGTCGGCAACATCACCAGCGATGCCACCAACGCTGCACTGGCTACCAACAGAATCAGCTTGGGGCGGGCGATCGCCACAGCCAACAAGGGGCGATACAACCGTTGTGACCAAGCCGCCACCCAGGTTTCATCGGAGGGCAAGCGACGATTAGCCAGTAAGAGGGCACAGAGCGCCGGAGAGAGGGTCATGGCCACCAGAGTGGAGGCAAAAATTGACACCAGGTAGGCAATGCCCATCGGGGCAAAAATCCGCCCTTCTACGCCCGTCAAGGTGAAAATGGGGGCGAAGACAATAGCAATAATCACGGTGGAGAAAATCACGCTGACGCGCACTTCCACCGAGGTGTCATAGACGATTTGGAAGGGATGCTTGGGCTGGTCGCTCACCTGATTTTTACGGAGTCCCCGGTAGCAATTTTCCATATCCACGATCGAATCATCCACCACAGAGCCGATCGCCACCGCTAAGCCCCCTAGCGTCATGGTGTTAATGCCCTGGCCAAACCAGGACAGAATCAGCATCCCAATCAGCACGGACAAGGGAATCGCGCTGAGGGTAATGATGGCAGTCCGCCAGTTCATCAGGAACAGCAGCAAGACGATAGAAACGATGATGATGCCATCTCGCAGCGAAGCCCGCACATTTTCGATCGCAGACTCAATAAAACTGTCTTGGCGAAAGGTTTCCAGTACCCGCACATCGTTGGGTAATCCCGCTTTCACGTCCGCCATTGCCCGCTCCACGGCACGAGTGACCGTCGGAGTATCTGCTAGCGGTTGTTTATTGACAACGATCACCACTGCCCGTTGTCCGTTGGCGCTGCCATCGCCTCGTTGCAAAGCGGCTCCCATCTGTACCGAGGCAACATTTTGCAGCAAGACGGGTTTCCCATCCCTGGCAGTGACAACCGACTGCGCCAATTGCTCGATCGACTCAATCCGCCCCACGCCCCGGATAATTTCTTCCTGATCGGGGGTAATCAGGAATCCACCTGCCGCATTCACATTCGCTTGCTCTGCCGCCTCCGTCACCTCTTGCAGGGAAACATTAAACGCCGCTAGTTTTGCCGGATCAACCAACACCTGATACTGGCGCACATCTCCTCCATAGGCAATCACCTGGGAGATTCCCGGCACTGCCAACAGGCGATTGGTGACATCACGATCGACCAATCGCCGGACTTCCATCAACGATGTTTTGGTGGCAGAGTCCCCGGATGCTTGTCCCTCTCCCTCCACCACAAAGGCAACCATCAGAATGGTGCCGATCGGAGAGGTGATCGGGGAAATTTGCGGCGTTTCCACCCCAGCCGGTAACTTAGATCGGGCTTGCTGTAACCGTTCGGTGACTGATTGCCGTGCCTGGTAAACATCGGTGCCCCATTTGAAAATGACTTTGACGACGGAGATCCCAACCGCTGAGGACGATCGCACCGTTTCCACCCCCGGTGTGCCATTGACTGCACTTTCGATCGGCAAGGAAATCAGCGACTCCACTTCCTCTGGAGCCAATCCCGGCGCTTCGGTTTGAATTTCCACCTGGGGCGGTGCGAAATCTGGAAACACATCCAAAGGCATCCGGGTCAGATTGTAACTGCCTAAAACAGTCACAATAATGGCACCAATAACCACTAACCAGCGTTGGATGATCGACCATTTGAGAATTGCATTTAGCATAGGGTTCTGCTGGGACGGTTTGAATGGGGTTTATTCTTCGGGGGGATTGGTTAAATGGGCTGGCTCGGACTGGCTAGTGGGATTTGCGTAAAGCTCTTGCCCATACCCAACCGGGTTATGCCCGTTGATTACCGGATTCATGGCTAACCGCCGGCTGCGACGATTCGCCCAAACCATCCCCGCCCAAAACGTACCTGCGACAATTGCTCCACTCACGGGAATCATCACCCCCCAGGGCAGGGCGAAAGGAGAAGGAGCAGGTGCTTCACTATGATCATCAACATTTGTGCCCCCCCGCAGGGATTGGGCATAAAGTTGACTTGCCCGTTGGGTCACGACCCGATCCCCATCAAATAAGCCGCTGGTAACTTCAACCAAATCCTCGGTTCTTCTCCCCAACGTTACTGCCGTTGCTTCAAATGCATTGCCATTTTGAACAAATACAATTTGTCTCTTTTCATGGGTTTCCACAACAGCAGTTATGGGAATCGTCAGAACGGGTACCGGAGTCTGATTCGTTAATACCTCCAAGGCCACAAACATTCCTGGTTTTAACAGTCCGTTTGGATTTTCCAATTTGGCTTTAATGGGGATAATCCGGCTTTCGGCGTTGACCACCGCACCCACCACATTAATTTCACCTTTGAACGCGCGATGGGGTACGCCGTTGGCTTTGACCCGCACCGGTTGTCCCACCTGCACCCGTTCCAGGTCTTGCTCAAAAATGTTGCCAGAAACCTGCACCGTCCGGTTGTCAACGATAGTCATCACTTTTTTGCCCGCATCCTGCCCCGATTCTCCTGGGGTGGTTTCCCGGTCAGCGACCACCCCGGCGATGGGGGTAACGATGGTCAGGGTGCCATCGGGATTGGGGCGGGTGCCCAACTGTCGCAAACGGGTTTGGTAGGTCTGGGTACTCAAATTGACCCGGGATTGTGCCACGTCTAAGGCCGACTGCGCCCGTTTTAACTGCGCCTGGGCTTGGGAAATGGGGAGACGACTTTCGGTTTTTGCAAGGCTGGAGCGGGCTTGGGCTAGGGCGGTTTCTGATTCTAAAAAAGTGCGTCGGGCAATCGCCCCATTCGCCAACAATTCCCGGTCTTTGTCATAACGTTCCTGGGCAAAGCTCAGTTCACTGCGGACTTCTTGAATTTCCGCCGCAACTATGCGGTGCTGTTGTTGCAGATTTTCCTGCGCCAGACGCACATCCGCCTGGGCTTGTTGCACTGCGGCGATGGCTTCTGCCTTGCGGTCAAAGGCCGTTGTCCGTAGCTCTGCCAACTCTGGGCTAGTCATGATGGCCACCGGTTGTCCCGCCCGCACTAGCTCCCCCGGATTAACCAACAAACGCAGTACCGTCCCCCCCACCGGCGTGGTAATCTCCACCTGCTGATTGGGAAGGGGTTCAATTTGCCCCGTGACCAGGAGACCAAAAGCTAACCGCTGACGAGTCAAGGGTTCAACTTTCAACCCCAAGCGCCGCACCGTTTCGGGATCAATCTTTACGGTTCCTGCGGATTGAACTTGGTTACCACCCTGAAACTCATTGCCGTGCCCAACATGAGCCACCCCTTTGGTTGCCGGATTCATCAACAGCAAACTGATGACAGCACTAACGAGGGAAGCACTCGTGAGGGAAAGAAAGCTGGGACGAGGAATCATGGCTACCGTAGGAAATAAAAACTTTACTTGGCATTTAGGATCATCCTCGCAGACGGGTATGAAATCAGGATGAAATTTCTCCAGCGTGTTCCACAGGAGATTTTGAGCTTTATATAGCAATAGGATTGGAATTTAGAATGGCGGTCGCAGGGGGGCACCCCCCGCATTTGGTTCTATGGCTACGCCACGCAAGCTAATGTCCTACGGACACGCAAGCTATCAGAATGTTTGTTGGCAAATCGGATAATATTGCTAAAGCTATAGCAATTATTGGTTTGACGAGTGACGGCTTCAATAAACCCCCATATTCCAGTTAGAAATTATCATTTCCCCAAATTCAAGCGGTTCTCTTATGGGACTGGTGATGACCATCACAACAATATCAACTTTGTGTCGATTGTAAATGTCGTTGCTAATAATAACTGCCGGTCGTTGTTTGATATTTGATTGATTGGCAAACGGAAATGGCATGAGTAGAATATAGCAATAGGATTTGAGTTTTGAATAGCGGTCGCAAGGGCGCAGCCCCCGTCCCTGGTTCTTCAGAATATCTATTCAAAAATTGGGTGCAATACATACTGTTCTACAATCCAATCAGATTGCTATATCACCAAAATTATAATTCGTCATACATAGCGTCCTTGTCGTTATCCCAATAACTTTTCCATCACCTCAACCAGTGGCTCATCGACCATGCGACGAGCGAGAAAATCAACAAAATCCTCTATCTCCAAAACTCGATATTCTGGTAATTGGTGTATCTTGCTGATGAGCCGTTGTTCCAGTTCAGAATTCATGGGGAGGCTCCCTTTCCTAAATTATTATGTTCCCTTCACCCATACCAGCGCAGGGAAGGGAGCAGCTTGCTGATGACAGGGATATTTTCTTGTGTCAGGTCAACCTCAAAAGGGTTGTAGATGAGGTGACCACCTTGAGGCGGCGACCGGGGAGCAGATTCAACCGCTTCACCAGCACCGACCCGTCCAAGTGTAGGACGTGAATCCCCCCCCAGGTTGGGTTGACTTGATACCCACCAGGTTTTACTCTCAGTCTATGACAACTTAGGAACCCTTTCACTAGTCATTTCGGGTTGGGACAACTTTCGGAAATCGAAGCCATACTATGCCAAAGAAGCTCGGCCTAGAGCCACTGACGCTCGTCATTCTGGACAAAATCACCCCGGAACCCCACTGGACGGAACAGGAAGCCCTCGCCATGCTCTCCCAAAATCTCCGCAACTCCTATTGATGCTCAACCCCTAGTCCAAATTTAGTCCAAATTTTTAACTAAGCTTTACAACCCAATGCCAGAGTCATTTGCACAACCAGCATATCTGCTTTGGGAGCAGAGGGTCGCAGGTTCAAATCCTGTCATCCCGATACCTCTAAAACTTAATCATAAAGCCATCCCTAGAAAACCCTCGTACTAACTAAGTATAGCGATATTGCTTTGCCCAACGGGTAAATGTGTGGGCTAAATGTCCAGCAATGGGTTAAAATACATCACCAGTAGCCAAAGCGTAAAGAGATATATCGGCTTATGAATGACACACTCTATAAAAAAGATTTCTACACCTGGGTGCGAAACCAATCCGATCTCCTGAGTCAAAGACAGTTTGACCAACTAGACGTGATTCATTTAGTTGAGGAGTTACGGGATTTGGGCAATCGGCATTACGACCAGCTAGAATCTCGTCTTATCCAACTGATTGCCCACCTACTCAAATGGCGGGTACAGTACTGGCGCAGGTCAAACAGTTGGCGGGCGAGCATCAAAGTGCAACGCACATCTATTAACAAACTATTGAAACGTAATCCTGGATTAAAATCGAGGTTGAACGAAGCCTTTACAGAAAGTTGGACAGAGGCGAGGGATTTGGCAGTCGTTGAAACCGACCTGCCCGAAGATCATTTCCCGGATGCTTGCCCCTTTGGGCTAGAGGAGATTATGAATCCAGGTTTTTGGCCTGAATTTTAGATTATTAGATGTGATATTTTAAAATATGGTGATTTTAGTAATTTACAAAATCAAGTTAAGGAAAGGATGCCCAAATTATGATGTTGATGGAGACTGAGACTTTGATAGAAACCGAGAGACTAATCTTAACGGAATTTACCCTGGCCGATGTTACAGATAAATATTTAGGTTGGTTGCAAGATACTGAAGTGACTAGGTATTTAGAAGTACGGCATCAAAATTACACCATTGAATCCCTCTGTGAATATGTTAGAGTAATCAATCAAAGTCCTAATAATTTTTTCTTTAAGATTGCCACTAAAAGTACCCATGAACATATCGGCAATATTAAAGTTTGTACTAAAAATTACCAGGTAGGAGATATTGGTATTATGATTGGTGAGAAAAGTTTTTGGGGAAAAGGAATTGCCACTGAATCAATCGGGATAACCACTAATTGGGCATTCAAGTATTTAAAACTCCAAAAATTAGAGGCAGGATGCTATGAGCAAAATCTTGGGTCTCTACGTGTTTTTTTGAAAAATGGTTATGTAGTAGAAGGCTTTTTGAGAAGTCATATTGCCATTGATCACGAAAGATATGGATGTTTTTTACTGGGTAGAACGTTCCTGGACAAAGTAGATTTTTCCTAAATAGGTAGTCGGTCAATGATTAATACAAAATTTTGTCATCTTGCTTTGGGAACCGCACAATTTGGTATGCCTTACGGTATTGCGAGTAAAACAGGTCAGCCTTCGTTTTCTGAGGTAGCTAGAATTATTTCTCTGGCTCGATCTCATAATATTGACACGATAGACACAGCCATTGCCTATGGAGATAGTGAAAAAGTATTAGGTGAAGCAGGTATTCAAGATTTTCAAGTAATTACAAAACTACCTGAAGTTCCCGGTGACACGAACGTAGCGTTTTGGATTAGACAACAAGTAGAAGGCTCTCTATCTCGACTAAGAATAAAGCAACTGTATGGGCTGCTTTTGCACAAACCACAACAGATAAATACTGGGTTGGGTGAAAAAATTATAGATAGTTTATTTGACCTAAAGAAAAAAGGCTTTGTCAAGAAAATTGGTGTCTCAGTTTACTCTCCTGAAGAACTAGATGATATTTGGGCTAAGTTTACTCCCGATATCGTGCAACTCCCATTTAATTTGGTAGATCGTCGTTTTTTGGATAGTGGATGGCTGTCCAGGTTACAAAATTATCAAGTAGAACTGCATACTCGCTCAAGTTTTTTACAAGGTGTGCTACTCATGCCCTATGAAGAGGTCATACAAAAATTCGCTGGTTGGAGTGAGTTATGGAGTAAATGGTTTACATGGTTAGGAGATACTCAGATCTCGCCTGTTTTTGCCTGTCTTAACTTTGTACTCAATTTCTCTGAAATTGATAAAGTTATCATCGGTGTAGATCACTCCCACCATCTTGCAGATACTCTGAACGCACTGACTCATAATTCTGAAATCAGCGAATTTCCCTTGATTGCTAATAATGATATAAATTTAATTAATCCCTCTTTCTGGAAACCATGACTACCCTAGCAATCATCCAAGCTCGTTTGAGATCAACCCGCTTACCTAATAAGGTATTGTTACCTGTTGCTGATAAACCGTTGGTTGAACTGTTATTGCACCGACTTAGAAAAGCTAAACTTATCGATAAAATTATTATTGCTACGGGTGAAATATCTTACAATTTACCGATTATAGATTGTATCCAAAAACTCGGTTATATTTGTGAGAATGGCAGTGAAATTGATGTCTTAGATAGGTACTATCAAGTCGCTAAAAAATATAGGGCAGAAACAGTAGTTAGAATTACTGCAGATTGTCCTCTTGTTGACCCTCAAGTAGTTGATGAAGTAATTGATCTATTCAGAACTTCCTCGGTAGATTACTGTGCTACGGCACCTAGTTTTGGTGATGGCTTAGATGTAGAAGTGTTTGCCTTTACAGCATTGGAACAAGCTTGGGAAAAAGGTCAATCTAAATTTGAACGAGAACATGTCAGCCCATACATTAGAAATAGTGGTTTATTTCAGCTAAAATTTTTGGAATCCCCTATGGATATTTCTCACTGCCGTTGGACAGTTGATGAACCGGAGGATTATCAGGTAGTCAAGCAAGTATTTGAATACTTTGCCCCAAGGCTAGATTTCTCATGGCAAGAAATCTGGCAACTGCAACAGCAACGACCAGAAATATTTAGCATTAATCAACATATTGGCAGAAATGAAGGTGCAGAATTAGGCACGGGACAAAAATTATGGAAACGAGCTAAAAAAGTTATTCCTGGTGGTAGCATGTTGCTTTCCAAGCGCTCAGAGATGTTTTTGCCAAAATTTTGGCCTAGTTATTTCAGTAAAGCTAAGGGCTGTAAAGTGTGGGATTTAGACGGTAAAGAGTATATTGATATGTCAATTATGGGCATTGGTACTAACACCTTAGGCTATGGTCATCCTGAAGTAGATGCCGCTGTACAAGAAGTAATAGAAAAAGGGAATATGAGTACTTTTAATGCACCGGAAGAGGTATATTTAGCCGAAAAGTTAGTAGAATTGCATCCTTGGGCAAACATGGTTAGATTTGCACGCACGGGTGGAGAAGTTTGTGCTATTGCTATCAGAATCGCCCGAGCCGCTAGTGGCAGAGAAAAGGTGGCATTCTGTGGTTATCATGGCTGGCACGATTGGTATCTCTCTGCCAATTTAAAGTCTCAAGATAATTTGAGTAAACACTTACTTTCTGGACTAGAGCCACAAGGTGTCCCCAAATCCCTAGCAGGTACAGCAATACCTTTTACCTATAATAATTTCACTGAATTAGAACAAATAGTTAGCGAACATGAAATTGGTGTAGTCATCATGGAGGTTACCCGTAATAACGACCCTAGCGATAATTTCTTACAAAATGTAAGAAATTTATGCACTCGCAAAGGTATTGTTTTGATGTTTGATGAATGTACTTCTGGTTTTCGGGAAACGTTTGGTGGTATTCACAAAAAGTACAATGTTGAACCAGATATGGCAACTTTTGGTAAAGCTCTGGGTAATGGTTATGCAATTACTGCGGTTATTGGTAGAGCATCGGTAATGGAAGCAGCTCAGGACACATTCATTAGTAGTACCTTTTGGACAGAACGAATTGGTGTTGTTGCTGGGTTAAAGACTTTAGAAGTTATGGAAAAAACTAGATCATGGGAGTTAATTACTGAAACGGGTCTTAAGATTCGTCAGGGATGGCAATCGTTAGCTGATCAATATCGCTTGATTTTGAAGCATTGGGGCATTCCTGCCTTGACAGGTTTCTCATTTGTAAGCGATAACCATACTGCTTATAAAACGCTAATCACTCAAGAAATGCTTAAGAAAGGTTTTTTGGCAGGAAATAGTGTTTATGTTTGTACAGAACATAGGGATTCTTTGCGAGAACAGTACTTTATGGCTTTGGATGAAGTGTTTGGAAAAATTCATCAGTGTGAGCAGGGTTTAGATATCAATAAGCTTTTGGAACAACCTATTTGTCATACAGGTTTTCAGCGGCTGAACTAAAGAATTTACTCCCAGTCACCGCTCGTATTACACAAAAATTGATCACTTATTATTTGTTCAATAGAAATCTTAAGCGAATAGAATATAGCAATCACATCTGAATTGTAAGAATAATTTTTGTACACATATATAGCAATATTATCTGATTGGCGAACAAACATTTTGAAGAACCAAATGCGGGGGGTGCCCCCCTGCGACCGCCGTTCTAAATTCCAATCCTATTGCTATAGTAAGAGGCCTATAGTAAGAGGTCGCAGGGCGAAGCCCCGTTAGAGAAGCACCTGCGGTGTATGGTTCTATGGCTACGCCACGCAAACTATCAGCGTTTTTATATTCTCACGAATGCCGTAGGATTGGTATAGTAATTTGGCAGAGCAACCAATCTCTGCGTCTGCTATTCAGTAAAACCAGAGCCGGACGTAATTTCGTGGCCGATAAATCAGAAAACGGAAATGGCACTACAACGATGGTAGCTGGGTTAGATGCGACCATGCTTCCTCTT
>CAYZTU010000018.1:0-62638 GCA_964481635.1 uncultured Synechococcus sp. | reverse complement strand
CCTGTAGCTTGCGTGCGAAGCAGGACGGGGTTTTAGACCCAGTTTTTTGATAAAAAATCCAAATGTTACCCTAAAAGAGAAGGGAGGGTAAAATCATGCAAGGCTTATGGCGAATCATCGGCTACTTCCGCAATTATTGGGGACTTGCCTTATTTAGTATTAGTACATCTAGTGTTTTTGAACTCTTGGACTTAATCATTCCCTACTTAATTGGGCAAACCTTAAATTTGCTTTCCCAGCAACCCTTGGATGACTGGATGCAGAGTTTAATTAACTCCATTGCCGCTTGGGGTTCCTGGTCAGTGAGCAAAAATTTCAGTCTGAATGTATTACTTGGTTTAATGTTTTTACTTACTGTTTTACGGTCTCCTTTACAACCCTGGTTGAGTGGTTATTTCCACTGGGAGATCACCCTGCGTTCTCGGCATCAACAAACCCAACGGGCAATTGCCAAAATTCTGAGCTTACCGTTGGATTTTTACGATACCCACAACCCAGGACGCATTGCGGGACGAGTCGCACGGGGTTTGTCCAATCATACTTGGACTTATCCTGATATAGCGGGGTTAATGCTTCCAAAAATGGTGCGGGTATTGGGAATTGTAGTGGTAACCGCTTGGTTAGAATGGCGCATGGCTATATTCATGTTGTGCTCCTTCATTTTTATTCTCAGTTTTAGTTTTCGTAAATTGAACTACTTGATTCACAAAGAACAGGCGGTTGATGTCCACCAAGAAAATACGGAAAGTCGCACTTCTGAGCTAATTACCAACATCAAAACCGTGAAAGCCTTTGCGACCGAACCCTGGGAATTAAAACGACAGACAGAACGCCTGACTAGAGAATTGAAATTCGTTATTCATCGCATACATTTAGGTTATGTGCGGTTAGCCACTTATCAACGTACTATTGTCCAAAGTTGTCTATTTTTTATTCTGGGTTTTACTCTGGCAGAAACAGTGGCAGGGCGAATTTCTCTGGGGCATTTTGTGACTCTGTACACAATTGCCAGTATGGGTTATGCGGAAATTGAACCCATGAGTAATTTATTAGAGGTCATGGCTCGTCGCTATGCATCTATGGTGCGTTTTCATGAGTTTCTTGACCTGCCTGATGCCCCGGATTCCCAACCATTACTTCTGCCCAATCGTGAAATCAATTTACATTACACAACGTATAAATTTACTGGCAAAATCAGTCTGGAGAATTTAGAATTTGGTTATGCCTCTGGCCGTCCCGTTTTGCAGGAAATTAATCTGCTCATTCACCCCTATGAAACGATTGCTTTAGTGGGGCGTTCCGGGTCAGGCAAATCTACTTTAATTAAACTTTTACTGCGTTACTTTGCCCCCCAAAAAGGGTATATTTTAATGGATGGTGAGGACATCCAACATTTAGAAGTTACGGGCTACCGCCGTCGGTTGGCGGTGGTGCATCAGGAAGTAGATGTATTTAATGGGACATTACTGGATAATTTAACCTATGGTTATCCCCAGGCAACGATGACGGAGGTGGAGGCGGCCTGTGCTATCGCCAGAGTAGATGAATTTATTGATTTATTACCCCAAAAATACTACACGATTGTGGGAGAACGGGGGGTGCGTTTATCCGGCGGACAACGGCAGAGAATTGGGATTGCCCGGGCGTTACTGGTGCAACCGGATGTGTTGATTTTTGATGAGGCAACTTCGAGTTTAGATTATGAATCGGAGCGAGCTATTCAACGGGCAATGGCACAAATTCAAGGGCAAAGAACGACCATTATTATTGCCCACCGCTTGAGTACGGTGCGAGAAGCCAATCGGATTGTGGTGTTAGACCAAGGGCGAATTGTGGAGGTAGGCAACCATCAGGAACTCATCCAGGGTGAAGGTATTTACCATCATTTACACGCCCTGCAAGTCTCTGGAGATTTACTGTGAGTAGTTACTGGCAACAGGGTGAAGTAATTACCCTAGACATTAGCGACCTCAATGACCAAGGAGAGGGGGTCGGACGTTATGAACAACGGGTAGTTTTTGTGCCCGATACGGTGCCTGGAGATCAGATTAAAGTGCGTTTAATTCGGGTAAAATCAAATTATGCCTATGGGAAATTGATCACGATTATCAATCCCTCTCCTCATCGCATTAAACCGCCCTGTATTTTGGCTCAAGATTGTGGGGGATGTCAGTGGCAACATATTGATTACAATTATCAACTAATTGCCAAGAAAAATCAAATTCAACAGGCACTTATTCGTTTAGGAGGCTTTGCAAATCCCCCCATTCAAGATACACAATCCTGTTATCAAGCTCTCGATTATCGCAATAAGGTTACTTACCCTTTAGGAATTAACCTTGCTGGCGAGATTAAAGTGGGATTTTATGAAAAACACAGTCATAAAATTATCAATCTCAACCAATGTCCGGTGCAAGATCAGCAATTTAATCCCTTGCTACAACAAATCAAAAAAGATATTAAAAAACAGGACTGGTCTGTCTATAACGAACGAACCCAACAAGGCCACTTACGCTACCTGGGACTACGCATTGGCCGTCGCACTGGCGAAGTGTTAATCACGCTAGTTTCCACCACCTTAAATCTAATCAATTTTGAACATCAAGCCCAGCAATGGCAGGAACAATATCCCCAAATTGTCGGGGTTTGTATCCATGAAAATCCCCAGGCTAGTAATGCTATTTTTGCTGGCAAAACCCATTGCATTTGGGGGCGAGATTACCTATGGGAAGAGTTTTGCGGACTGCGGTGGCAGATTCGCCCGGATACTTTTTTTCAGGTGAATACGGAACAGGCAGAAATGTTGGTTAACTATATGCAGGAAAAACTATCTCTAGAAGGGCATGAGTGTATTCTGGATGCTTACTGTGGCATTGGCACCTTGAGCTTGCCTCTGGCCAATCAAGTCGGTAAAGTGATTGGGTTAGAAGTCCATCCCACAGCGATCAAACAGGCGCAATTTAATGCGGCATCCAATGGGATTAAAAACGCTGAATTTTACTGCGGCACGGTGGAAAAATTATTACCTGAATTAAACTTAAACCCGGATATTATTCTGCTCGACCCACCCCGCAAAGGCTGTGACCCAAACGTGATTGATTTTTTGGTCACCAATCCCGTCGAGAGTTTGGTTTATGTTAGTTGTAATCCCGCTACGTTGGCACGGGATTTGCGGCAATTATGTAAGGATTCTCACTATGTTTTGGAAGAGGTGGTTCCCTTTGATTTTTTCCCTCAGACGCATCATGTGGAATCGGTCAGCTTTCTACGGCGTATCTAAAACCTGAATCGCCGCCCCTACGCCACTGCCGGGGGTGAGGGGATGCCCGAGTTGATGTAATACCGATTCCAGGGCAGCAATCACCGTCAACATCTCCCGCTCCCCGGCAAACCCCAGATGGCCGATGCGGAAAATTTTGCCCTTCAAATGGTCTTGCCCACCCGCAATGGCGATGCCAAATTGTTTTTTCAACAAGCTCCGCACCTCCTCCGCCCCCACGGTTGTAGGCGCAACTGCCGTCACCGCAGGGCTGGCCGCTGCCGTCGGACAAAGTAATGGTAAATCCCAAGCCGCTGTCGCCCCCCGTACCATGCGAGCCGCCCGGTCATGGCGCGCAAAAATCTGGGATAACCCCTCCTTTTGCATTAATTCTAAACTCTGGCGCAGGGCAAAAAACAAATTTACCGGCGGGGTAAAGGGGGTGGTATTTTTCGCCCCATCCTGGCGATACGCCCCCAGGTCAAAGTAAAACCTAGGTAATTTTGCCGTTTGATAAGCTTGCCACGCCCGTTCACTCACCGCCACAAACCCTAATCCGGGCGGGATCATATAACCTTTTTGGGAGCCGGAGGCCACCACATCCAACCCCCAGGTATCCACCGGCACGGAGGTCGCCCCCAAACTGGTCACCGCATCTACAATGATTAACGCTTGACCGTGGGCTTTGACATGGCGATTAATGGCTTCCAAATCGTTAATTACCCCCGTGGACGTTTCACTGTGGGTAATAATTACTGCCTTAATCATTTTTGCCGTATCAGCGGTCAGTTTTTGGGCAAAATCATCAGGATTCAAGGGTTGACCCCAAGGGGCATTAATAATTTCTACCTGAAGTTGAAAGGCTTGACATAGTTCCGCCCATCGCTCACCAAATTTACCATTACAACCACATAAAACTCGGTCGCCGGGGCTGAGAAAGTTAATAATTCCCGCTTCCATAGCTCCGGTACCGGAAGCGGTCAAAATCAACACATCCCCCGTGGTTTGATGAAGCCACTTTAGCCCTGTCGTTACCTCCTTCATGAGGGTGCTAAACTCGCCACTCCGATGGCCGATGGGATGTTGTGCCATCGCCTGTAAAACGGATTCCGGCACCAGGGTTGGACCAGGGATTAACAGTAGGGAACGGTCAGCCATAGTTTTGAAATAATTGACGATATGTAAACTGATGCAGCACCCCCCAATGTCACGTCATTGATGGGGAACTGGGTGGGTAATCTAGCATATCACGCCTACTCCCATACAAGTATCTCTAAAGGGATCTTTCACTTATTTATCAGTGTTTTGGGCGTTCTTGAAACCCGGTGAAACGTTCTGGAAATGGAGAATAGGAGATTCGAACTCCTGACCTCTGCGGTGCGATCGCAGCGCTCTACCAACTGAGCTAATTCCCCGTAAGCTACGCTAACGCAGCGCTTTACCAACTGAGCTAATTCCCCGTAAGCACCGCTGCGGTGCGAGTGACCAGAGGTCAAGCCACGCTAATGCAGCACTCTACTAACGAGCTAACTTCCCAAAGGGGCATTTTTAATCATAGCGGGTCTGGATGAAATTCCGCTTTCAAATCCCGCCCCATGAGTTCGGTCACCGCCTGCTGGGGTGTGACCCGATGTTGGAGTAATTGATACACCTGCTGGGCAATCGGCACCCGAATCCCCCGTTGGTCGGCCAACTGCACCAACACCTGAGTGGTATTGACCCCCTCAACGGTCGTCTGTAATTCTTCAAGTAAAGCCGTTAAGGACTTGCCCTGCGCCAACCCGTAACCCACGCGGTAATTGCGACTCAAAGGGCTATTACAGGTTGCTAGCAAATCCCCCAAACCCGATAAACCATACAATGTATTGGCATTTGCTCCCAATTCCACCGCTACCCGCACCATTTCCGCCAGGGCACGGGTAATCAAGCTGGCCTTGGCATTGGCTCCTAAATTGAGGCCGTCACATACCCCGGCGGCAATCGCCATCACATTTTTCAAGGCTCCCCCCAATTCCGTGCCCAGGGGGTCATGATTCGTATAAACCCGGAACCGCTCTGAAGCTAAAACCCGCTGTACCCGTTGCGCCGCCTCGGACTGGCTACTTGCCGCTACCGTTGCCGCCGGTAAACCCTGGGCAATCTCGGCTGCCAAATTTGGGCCGGAAAGTGCCACCACCCCATGCCCCGGAAAAGCCCTTTGCCAAAGTTGGGCGGGTGTGCTGTAACTACCGGGCAGTAAGCCTTTGGTTGTACTGACAAGAATTGCTCCTGGGGACAAAACCGTTAGCCTTTGCATCACCGGCAGCACCCCAGCCACCGATACGGCTATCAGAACTACCTTAGCCGGTTGTACCGTTTCGTCAATATCGCCACCGTGCCGTCGAGACCACACCCGTACCGTGTGCCCATTGCCCCGCAAGAGTGCCGCCAACAGGGAACCCCACATTCCGTCCCCCAAAACCGCCACCACTTCTGGGGTCATCGGACAATCTGCTGAATCAAGCGACTGACTTGGCTAAACCCGTCCTTATCCCCCTGTTTTTGAAAAAGTTGCGCCGCCTGCTCCCACGCCTCAATGGCCTGTTGCCGCTCCCCCAAGGCTCGATGCGCCACCCCTTTTTGGGCATAGGCCGGTGCGAGTTGCGGGTTGTAACGCAGGGCATTCTCCAAATCCGCTAACGCTTGCCGATAGTCTTTCATGGCAATTCTGGTGCTTCCCCGTTGGTAATAGCCCTGGGCAAAATCCGGTTGCTTTTGTAAAATCGCATTACAATCAGCAAGGGCAGCCTGGTAATTGCCCTGGAGACGGTGCGCCTTGGCGCGGTTGATATACCCATCGGCAAAATTAGGGTCAAGGCGGATGGCTTGGCTGAAGTCGGCAATCGCTTGGGCGTAGTTATTTCCCTGGGCATAGGTGATGCCCCGGTTGTTGTAGGCACTCACCAGCTTGGGGTCGAGTTGGATCGCCTTAGTAAAATCCTGGATGGCCTCGTTGGGTTTGCCCATGTCGCTGTACACTGAGCCGCGATTGTAATAAAGCTCTGCATCCTGGGGAAATCGCTCAATCGCCTGGGTGAGTAGTCCTATCGCCCCGGTATAATCCTTGGCCTGAGCCTTTTGTACCCCCTGCTGGTTTAATTGATCCCGCTGGGCTTTTTGTGGTTGGGATAGACCAGATGAGGGCGATAAACCCCATTGACACCCCCCCGTCCAGAGCAGTACCACCACCCCCACCCACCAGGGGAAATTTCTGTTGAAATGCGTCATAAAAAGTTACATGGTGTTACAAGTTTACAGAACATTGCGACGACACAGGGATGGGGTACGGGTCAGGATATAGTGATGCCTGATGTGGGGAATGCGGATTCTCCCACCATCTGGACATTTTATCTGTGATGAGAGGAAATTGGATATGGCAAAAGTCCTGGCTTTGGTCTTAGCACTGGTGATGTGGTGCAACTGGGCACCGGCGGCTCAGGCGGACGTGGCGGGCTTAACCCCGTGTCGGGAGTCGGCGGCGTTTCAACAACGTTTGAATAGTGAGGTGGCGACCCAGGAAGCCCGGTTGTCCTTGTATGCGGCGGGAAGTCCTCAGGCGGCAGCCGTAGAACGGCGGATTGCCCAGACCCAGGCACGCTTTGACCGTTATGCGGGTCAGGGCTTGCTGTGTGGGGAAGATGGCTTGCCCCATTTGATTGCGGATGGCCGCTGGTCTCATGCTGCCGAATTTACCCTGCCGGGGGTGTTGTTTTTGTACATTGCCGGTTGGATTGGCTGGGTGGGGCGTGCCTATCTGATTGCGGTGCGGACGGAAAAAGACCCGACGGAAAAAGAAATTATCATTGATGTACCCTTGGCGATTCGCTGTATGTTGTCCGGTTTTAGCTGGCCGCTGTTGGCGTTTCGCGAGTTGACCACCGGGCAATTGACCGCCAAAGACAACGAAATTCCCGTATCCCCCCGTTAGGAGCGACTCTCATGCAGGATTTGCTGAAATATCTCTCGTTCGCACCGGTATTGTTGACCGTGTGGATGTTCATCATTGCCGGGATTTTGATTGAGGTGAATCGGTTTTATCCCGATGCCTTGGCCTTGCCTTTTTAGTTTAGATTTCGCCACAACTTGTTAGGAGGTGATGTCCATGAGTGAAGATTTTGTACGCCCCTGGAAAGGGGATGGGCAGCTCGGTCATCTGGAAACCCCGGTGAGTGCGGGTTTAGGGATGGCTCTGGTGAATAATTTACCCGCCTACCGTCCGGGGTTGGAACCTTCGCGGCGGGGTTTGGAGGTGGGGATGGCGCACGGGTATCTCCTGTTGGGGCCTTTTTACAAACTGGGGCCGATGCGGGATTCGGAGTATGCCCTGGCCGCCGGGGTGATGGCCGCCCTGGGGTTGGTGTTGATTTTGACGGTTTGTTTGTCCCTGTACGGGAGTGTTTCTTTTGATAAACCGACCCCTGGCGGCACGGATCAACTGCAAACTGCCGAGGGCTGGAGTAGCTTTACCGGCAGTTTCCTGATTGGGGGTGCCGGCGGGGTGATGTTTGCGGGCGTTCTGCTGTTTTTCCTGCCGGTTTTGGAAGGGATTGGCGGCAATTTGTTTAATTAGTTCCATCCTTTTCCATTGTTAAAATTGCGGGCACCCAGGGAGCTAGAATTTGATTCTGGCTCCTTTTGGTTGGCTGCATCATTGATCAGCAATCGGGGAAAATGCCATGATTGATCCTGCCCAATCACCTGGGTCTAGGAGCGCCCAACCGGATGGGAATGTTGTGGACGGTCTGGCCGCTTGATGCCGCAACCAAGTCCTGGCTAGATGAGATGGGGATGACCTATCCAAACCGAACGTCACGATTTCCGACCGGCGGCGAAATTAAGGATGTATTAAACAAGTTGTCAGATTATCAGGTCACCATCGTTGAAGATAGGGGTTTGGGTGGGGCTTGGCAAGCGTTGATTGAGCATCACGAGGGCGAGGAAGCTCCCCGGACACGCCTGAATATCACGCAATATACGGGAGACCACGAGCCGCAGCAACTCTGGTTTGACCATGGTTCTGAGCAGTTGATTGAGCAAATTTTGAAAAATTTATCAGTGCTCTGTGGCCCGCTCCTGCTGATTCCCGACATTGGGGTGAAACCCACCCTGATCACCTCGGATACGTAAAGTTGGGGAATCCTACACCGCAGGTGGTTATATACTGAGAGAGTGCCTAGGGCAAAGAGCGTGGAGTCCCCCGGCGACAGCTATTCAAAATTCAATTGGGATTGCTACATATTTTGAACGACTAAACCCGATAATGACTCTAGTCGCTTGGCATGGACAGGAATCCAGATGAGGCTTTGGTATCCTAAAATACCTAAAGGCGATCCAAAGTTAGGAAATGATTAAAAAAGTGTGCAAAGCGGTGACCTATTCATTGGTGAGGTAAGGGGCATGGCAGGACAACGGTGGTTACGGCGTTGGTGGGCAACGGTTTTTGTGGTCGTCCTGCTCGTGGGTTTATCCACGTTGAATTTCACCCCGGCGGTAGCTCAGACTCCCAGTCCGATGCCAATGCCAGCACAACCGGGGATGGTGGCTCCCACCCCAGATGCACCGGTTTCTCCTGAGGTCTCTCCCCTCGAAGCGTTGCAACAAAAAATGGCTGACCTGGAAGCTAAAACTCAGACAGAGAAGGTGAATCTCGACACCGTATGGGTCTTGTACACCGGGGTGTTGGTATTTTTTATGAATGCGGGTTTTTGTATGTTGGAAACGGGGTTTTGCCGCCAAAAAAATGCGGTGAATATCCTCTCGAAAAATTTAATCGTGTTCGCCCTTTCCACGGTTGCTTTTTGGGCGGTGGGGTTTGGCATCATGTTCGGGGATGGGTCACCCTTTTTCGGGGGCAATGGTTGGTTTTTGCAGGGGGCGGATAATAGTCCAGCGACAGGGGATGCGTATCAGGGGATTTTCACTTCCTTGAGTTGGGCGGGGGTGCCCTTAGTCGCTAAGTTTTTTTTCCAGTTGGTGTTTGCGGGAACAGCGGCCACAATTGTGTCTGGGGCGGTGGCGGAGCGGATCAAATTCGGGGCATTTTTCCTGTTTAGTTTATTGTTGGTAGGGGTCGCTTACCCGGTCACGGGGCATTGGATTTGGGGCGGGGGCTGGCTGGGTAAAATTGGTTTTTTTGATTTTGCGGGTTCCACGGTGGTGCATTCCGTGGGGGGCTGGGCGGCGTTGGTGGGGGCAATCATGCTGGGACCGCGGATTGGGCGTTATCAACAGGGGAAAAGCGTGGCGATGCCGGGGCATAATCTGGCGATTTCCACACTGGGGGGACTCATTCTCTGGTTGGGTTGGTTTGGGTTCAATCCGGGTTCGACGATGGCCGCCGATGGGATGCAAATTGCCCACGTTACCTTAACCACGAATCTGGCCGGGGCGGTGGGGGGAATTGCCGCTACCATCACTTCCTGGATTTATTTTGGGAAACCGGATTTATCTATGGTAATCAATGGCATTTTGGCGGGGTTGGTGGCGATTACGGCTCCCTGTGATTATGTTAATTTCACCAGTGCGGTGGTGATTGGTGCGGTGGCGGGGATCGTGGTGGTTTTTGCGGTGAGTTTTATTGATAATTTGAAGATTGATGACCCGGTGGGGGCGGTGTCGGTGCATCTGGTTTGTGGGATTTGGGGAACCCTGGCCTTGGGTTTATTTAGCGTGGGTAAGGGGGGCTACCCGTGGTTGGAAGCGGTGGAAATTGGGAGTGGATTCCTCCTCACGGGCGATTCGACCCAATTGTTTCACCAACTGACCGGGGTGGTGGCGGTGGGGGTTTATACGGTCGTGTTTAGTCTGTTGGCTTGGGGGATCATCCGGGCGACGGCGGTGGGGTTGCGGGTGCCCCCAGAGGAGGAACTGCGGGGTTTGGATTTGGGCGAACATGGGATGGAAGCCTACACGGGATTCGCCAAGGATTGATGATGATTTTCTGCCGGTTCCAATCAATCGAGATGTCTTGAAGATATAGCAATAGGATTAGAATTTAGAACGGCGGTCGCAGGGGGGCACCCCCCGACCTTGGTTCCGCAGAATATTTTTTCGCCAATCGGATAAGATTGCTGTATCTTGTCTTTGTTGTGAATTTTCAGGTGGGTGTCGTTAGTAGTGCAATTTTTTGTTGCTTCATCGCCTTAACTGAAACATTGATTGCGGGGTTTGATACCTCAAAGTTTAGAATAAAATTACACCCATTGGCACCATAATGGGATGACCATCAGTGATAATAAAATCAGCAAACTTGATTCACTTCCAGGGAGTTATGGGTATTCGGATTCTGCACGTCTCAGATATTCATTTGGGAAGCGGCCAAAATCATGGGCGTACCAATCCTCTCACCGGCTTGAATACACGGGTGGAAGATTTTGCGCGGGCGTTGCAAACCTGTGTCGATCAGGCGTTGGACTTACCTGTAGATGTGGTTTTATTCACCGGCGATGCATTCCCCGACGCCACCCCGGCACCCTGGATTCAGGAGTTGTTTGCCCAGCAGTTTCTCCGATTGGTAGCGGCACACATTCCCGTACTTTTATTAGTCGGCAATCACGACCAACATACCCAGGGGGAGGGGGGTGCGTCCCTGTCTATTTATCGCGCCTTGCATGTGCCGGGGGTGATTGTGGGGGAATCCTTGACGACCCATACCCTGGAGACCCGCAACGGTAAACTTCAAATGATGACCCTGCCTTGGATTACCCGCTCCATGTTGTTAACCAAACCGGAAACCCAGGGGTTATCCATGGGTGACATTAATGAACTATTGCTGACCCGATTGCGGGAGGTTTTAGAGGGGGAAATTTTAAGTTTGGATGAGCATATACCGACCGTTTTAGCCGCCCATGTGATGGCGGATAAAGCCCTGTTTGGGGCAGAACGACTCCTCTCAGCGGGTAAGACCTTAACCGTACCCCTATCTCTGTTAGCTCAGCCCTGTTTTTGCTATGTGGCTTTAGGTCATGTCCATCGCCATCAAGTCTTGCATCAAAATCCCCCGGTGGTTTATGCGGGGAGTATCGAACGGGTGGATTTCAGCGAAGAAGATGAGCCAAAAGGGTATGTTTTGATTGAGGTTGAACCCACGGAAACCCGTTTTGAATTTTATCCTTTACCCACCCGTTTGATGCACACCATTCGGGTGGATTTGACCCAATCTACTGACCCGCAAACGGAACTATTAGATAAAATTCAAAAAGCCCCCATAGAAGATGCCATTATCCGGGTAATTTATCGCATCAAAGCTGAACAAATCGCCAAAATTAACGAAGCCCAGATTCGGTCAGTCTTGGCAACAGCCCATAGCACGACAATCCAACCGGAATTGGTGAATGAGCAACCCCGGCAACGGGTGACCCAGGTGGATTTGAGTCAGGTGCTTGACCCCATGACCGTATTAGAGCAATTTGTGAGCGAAAATGAAAATCTACACCCGCTAAAAATGGATTTACTGTTGGCGGCGCAGGCATTATTAGCAGGCACGGAGCCGGAATGGTCAGAACCGGTAGTACCGGCAATTTCCACCCCAGAAACGGCGCAATTACCCCTGGGTTTCTGACAGATAGCCCCGTTGCGCCAGGGGAATGTCCACCACCTGAGCGGTCTGTCCCCCAATCTGCACCGTTAATCCTGCTCCCCCTGCTTTGGTGCGGATGTAGCCCAACCCCAAATGTTCCTGCTCAAAGTAGTGGGTATAGCTGGTTAATAATCCCACTTTTTCTTCCCCAACGAAAATGGGTGTGCCTGGAGTAGCTGGTGCGGTTAAGGTTATCCCCCATAACTGTTGTTTGACCCCCTGGTAGGTATTGAGACGGGCGATGGTTTCTTGACCGATATAACACCCTTTACTAAAGGAAATATCATGCCATAATCCCGCTTCCAGGGGGTTATAATCTGGGGTTAATTCTGCCCCCACCGCCGGTCTGCCCTGCTGAATCCGTAGCCATTCCCATGCCTGTTCTCCCCAGGGAATTGCCCCTTTTTCTAACAACCATTGCCAGAGATTGAGGGCGCATTCTAAGGGGGTAATCAATGTATAACCGGGGTGCATTAACCCTGTCCCTACAGCGATAAAAATAGGCATTTCATTCCAGGTCATACACCCATGATTTCCGGTCGGTTGCGTAAGTAAATATTGCGCCCCCAATTGGGCAATCAACCCATGACTTTTTTCACCGATCAGGGTAAACATGGCTGTGGTTTCGGTGTGGTCTTGAATCGTGACGTGATCCGCAAAGAAAATATATTTTTCTAACCATTGGTGGATGCTCAAATGCGACGGCGATGAAATAATTAACGTTAGCCATTCCGGTTCCACAGAGACGGTGACCACATCTAAAGTGCGTCCGGTGGAAGTGACCAGCACCGTATCGCATCCTTGCCCGACCGCTAAAGATTGTATATCGTTTGTACTTTGATTATGCAGATAACGGGTACGGTCGGCTCCCAGTAAACGCAGGCGACCCCAGTGGGTGCGGTCAAAAATAATTACTCCCGTATCCAGAACCCCTGGCGTTGCCCGTTCCTGACCAAAAGTGAGGGGATAACCGTCGGGGTGAAATTGGGCACCGGCTTGAATTTGGGCATTACGGAGGGCATTGAGAGACATCGGGAAACCTCAATTTTTAGACTCGGGCACTTCCACCGCTTCCACATCCACAATTCCGGGAGGCGTGAGGCGCACAAACTGCCCCCCCGATACCTGCAAGCGTTCGCCACAACTGGGGCATTGGGTTTGGGTATTCGCCACCCCCTGCAAGCCGAAGCCACACACCGGGCAAGCTCCTGTGACCAAATTCCGTCCCAACCACCAGCGTACCCCCAGGGTCAACAGGGTCGGGGTGAGGATAACCAACAGGAGTAACAGGGATAAACCCCGGACGAGCCAGCCCAGCCCCAAACTACTGAGCAGAATGAGGACAAATAACCAGCCCAGCCAAAACCGCCAACCGCTATTTTGGTTCACCCGTCCGTTTCTCCCAGACCGTACAATTAGTGTAACTTCCGTTGTTTTTCATGTTAGTCCATGACCCACGCTACCGATCAGAAAACCCTCGCCCGTTGGTTGGCCGCCGACTTTAGCAATCAGGCGCAAGCCCTGGAAAATCCTCCCTTTTTTGCCCATATTCGGGTCTGTATGCGTCCCCTGCCCTGGGCACTTCTGGACGGATTGAGTCTGTATGTGGAGCAAGCCTATGACTATGAACTCCATAGTCCCTATCGGGTACGGGTTTTGCAATTAATTAGCCGTGACCAACATATCGAAATTGCTAATTATCTCGTCCAAAATGAATCCCAATTTTACGGTGCATCCCGCAACAAAGACCGGCTAACTTCTCTGACGACGGCACAACTTACGCCCCTGCCGGGATGTAATATGATCGTTACCTGGGATGGGCAGAGTTTCCAGGGCAAAGTCACCCCTGGGAAACAATGTTTGGTAGAACGCCGGGGCAAAACCACCTATTTAGATAGCGAATTTACCATCAATGCTCAGCAATTTATCAGCCTCGACCGGGGGCGTGACCCGCTCACCGATGCCCAGGTGTGGGGGGCAATTGCGGGACCATTTCGATTCCTGCGGGTGCAAAGTTTCGCCGACGAAATCCCCTAGTTTTCTGAACTAAAATCTGGCAACGCATCTTCCCTCGGATACATGGGAATAATGTACTGATTTCCAAATACAAACCGATGGTAGAGTCCTACCTGTTCATACACCGCCAGGGGAACCCCCACATCCGCCAGGTAAAGTTGACCGCCGTAGGGCATGGCCACCACAGGTAACCCCAAAACCAGCGTGGCTGCCGCCGTGCCATCAACCATTGCCCCGATCCGCAGGACTTCCGCCCCCGATGATGCCACCCAAGCCCATAGTTCCGGGATAAGCGGGGTATCACTGCCCACCAAAACCACTGCCACGGTTTCGCCCGTCAATTCCGCCAGATCAACCGTTTGGGCACCGGTTTTTTGATACAAATGATACTGATTTTGAGCAAGTGAATCAGCGGCAGTTTCGGGATGCAGCCAGACCCGCACATTCATACAACGATTCGCCAAATGACGGGCAGCACTCAACGCCACCGCAGCGGCAACCCCACTTCCCACCAGCACCACCACCCGCCCAATTTGCCAGTCCGCTCCCAACCAGCCCAGGGTAAGCATGGCACTGCTACGACCGGCGGTTTCCACCCACATCTCCTGGGTAAGGCCAGCTTGCGCCACCTGTTCCCACCAGGGAGTGACCTGCTCCGGGGTCAGGGTGGGGATGGGTAACCCCGTGCTGGTACAGAATGGCTCGTTCATGGCGGCTGAATGTCCCTAGAAAAAGATGGCAAAACCATGGTTTAGCTTAGCGGCAATCTGAAGCCACGGATTATCCATCACCAGCACGGGTGTCCGACTCTGGAGAATGGCGACTTGTGGCCATAGCTAAGGTTGCCAACAGTCCCGGAAACCGAGCCTCCACATCCTCCCGCCGCAGGGAAAGCAAGGAAAATGCCCCCTCCGGTCGTACCCGGATCAACCCCGCCTCCCGCAGCACCCGGACGTGGTGGGAAAAGGTTGATTTATTGACCGAAATGGCAAAGGTGCCGCAGGATTGTTCCGCACCCTCGGCTAAACGGAGCAACTCGCGCACAACGTTGAGGCGCACACTGTCCCCCAGGGCACTAAAAACCCCTCCAGAGTCATGGCCTCTCGCTCAGGATGGTATAGAGGTTTCACCGCCCCACGCTCGCCTCACAGTAGTTCGATTATTTGCAAACACCCATTGACATGATGCCATACCCAGTCCTATTATCTGTTTGTTCGATGTTTTGCAAACTGTCTAACACCGTTGCTTCTCAGAGGAATAGGCTCATGCTTCGCTTTTACTTTCACCACACCCCGAACCCGATGAAGGTGGCACTCTTTTTAGAGGAGGTGGGATTGCCCTACGAGGTAGTTCCCGTGGACATTTTCAAAGGGGAACAGCATACAGATGCCTACCAGGCAATCAATCCCAATCGTAAAGTGCCTGCGATTGTGGATGGGGAAACAATTATTTTTGATTCCAATGCAATTCTCCTTTATCTAGGGGAAAAAACGGGTCAATTGATGGGCAATCCGCAGGAACGGGGGCAATTGTATTCCTGGTTGATGTTTGTGGCTACAGGCGTTGCTCCCTACTCTGGACAAGCGACATATTTTCAGCACATGGCACCGGAGCCGATGCCCCATGCGGTTCATCGTTACCGCCGGGAAGTGGAGCGACACTATGGCATTTTGGATGCTCGGCTGGGCGGGCAGGAGTACATTTTGGGTGATGAGTACACCATCGTTGACATCTCCGCCTGGGGCTGGATTGACCGATTTCCCAGGGTTTTGGGTGAAAATGCCTTAGATGTATTTCCCCATTTGAAAGCGTGGCTGGAGCGGGTCAATGCCCGTCCGGCGGTGGCACGAGCGAAGCTTGTGGGTCAAGACATCAGCTTCAAAAAAGAGTTTGATGAGCAAACCATGCAGGCACTATTCCCCCAAAATACATCAAAGTAGGCGTGTAAGTTTCCAAGGGAAAAGCCGTCCATATCATAAATTTTTCAAGAACGTGTGAAAGCTGTTTGATCGTAAGATGATTCAGCTTTCATATCTTTTATTTTAGGACACCTCTATTTATTGCAACCGGCAGAAAATTATCTCGCTGGAACACCCATGTTACTGAGCAACAAATGCAGGTGCCCTTAGAACAAAAGATGAATCAAATCACGGGAGATATTACGGCCAGCACGCCGGTCGCTGGGGCTTTTGGCAAAAGAAAAAGTATAGCGGCTGTCGTTTTGCCAGATGATTTTATGGTGATTTGTACCTTGAAAAAACTGAAAGCCCAAGTCCTGTAATTCTCGCTCCAAGCGTTTATTCGCACCTGTATATTCAGAGAATAATCGTTCAATTTGCTGTTTGATATGGGTTTGATTACCCTCAGAAAAATTGCAGTCTAGTAGGGATTGCAGTACATGGTGACGGCGTTTGTATTCCGGTGGTATGCGATTAAGTTCTTCTCGGATTAAATTAAATATCATTTCATAGATTTCATTGGGATATAGGTTTGCCTCATGACTATAAATAATAATTTGATTTTCGTAAGCACACTCATTATTTTGATTTACATCCTTTGGAGAAAAGCTTGAATTTGGGTGCTGATTGTAGGGTTGATATTCCTGAATTTGGGTCTGAATATTTTCATTTTCTTGCTGGATAAAATTGTTCTTTTCTTCGGCTTCAATGGCGCATTGTTCAAAATAATTGCAATCGGCTTTAAGTTTTTGATTTTCTCGTTCTAGTTGTTGTAATTTCAGAGTAAGTTTATCTTTGTCTTGAATTAAGGCTTGATGGGTATTATGTAGGGCAATAAGTTCTTGTTTGACCCGTTGATGTTCCTGGGTAAGATTTTGATTTTCTTGCTCTAGCTGCTCTAATTGTCGAGCAAGTTCCTCCTGTTGGGGAGTAAGTTTATCTTTGTCTTGAATTAAGGCTTGATGGGTATTTTGCAGGGCGATAAATTCTTGCTTAACCCGTTGATGTTCCTGGGCGAGATAACGATGCTTTTGGTCAAGGGTATAATAATTATGCTGTTCTTGATGTAAACGTTTTTTCCAAGTGACAAGAGAACTATGGTATCGTCGCTGGTAGAACCACAGGGGGATTAGCCCTATTAACAGACCCAAGAAGAAGGACATGATTTTGAGTGACAAGCATTTCCCCATAATATAAATAGTCTGTCGTTGGTTTGCCACCCATGCCCTTACCCCAAACCCTACCGGAGGCCATTACCCAGGCGCAGACGGCCACTCAGGCGGCTCTCGCCAACGGAGAAACCCGTCTATTGGTGGAATTATGGCTGCCCGATGTGAAACCGATGCCCTTGGTGCAGGAATTTTTGCAGGCATTTGTGACTTGGGGACAAGCGGGGCGGGTGGTGTTTAGCGATGCGGGGGGGGCGGCACTGGCGCGGCGGGACTGGGGGGCGGTGCCTTGGCGGGTGGAAACCCTCCGGGAACCCCACCAACCGCAGGATCAAGCCGTGGTTCTGGTCGCTCCCGACCCAGCGGAGGTCACTCAGGTGCGGACGTTGGTGGAAACGGCGGTTTGTCCGGTGGTTTTGCTCAACCCCCGCCTGGAGGATGCGGGCACCGTGGGGATCGGCTATGCGGGGCGACGGCTGCGGCAGGAGTTTTTGCAAACCCTGGTCACGGCCTATCACTTGCGCCCGGTAGAAGGGGGAGCGGTGCTGAGAATTTACCCGCAACCCTGGCAAATCTGGCGGGAGGAACCAACGGGGCTTTACGTTTTGGCGGGAGAATTTCCCCAGAACCCCGATGGGGACACGGTAACTAGCACGCTCAACCCCCGACCCACCGGGGAAAACTTTTGGCGGGGGTTAGGGCAGTTACTGCGGGCACTCCGGGCTTAATCGTCCCGAATCTGCTCCGCTTCCGGGCAATCGTCCGATACCAGCGGTTCCAAGTCACCCCGGGGCACCGAGGCCAATTTCTGGGTGATGGCACCGATGCTTTCGATGCGGATCAGTTCTTCCCAGGCGCAGGTTTCATCCTCTTCTTCCGTTTCGTAACGCAAGGTCACCAAGTCGCCTTCGATGTCCATGATGCGTGCCCGCTCGATCATCCGTTGTTGATCCTTGAGATAAATCCACACTTCCCGACCGTCGCAACAGATTTGGTAAAGCTTGCGGTGTAGCATCGGCGGTCTCCTTACGCGAAACATCTACGAACAAAAAACCTGGATTGATGCCCACAGGTTTCTCATATTTTCTAACATGGTGATCATTCTAACAATAGTTTTGCACCAGTGAATTATGAATCAGCGGGCGGTTGTCCTTTTGTCTGGGGGTTTGGATTCGGCGACGGTTTTGTATCACGCTCAGGCCGCCGGGTACGAGTGCTATGCGCTCTCGTTTGATTATCAACAACGCCACCGTCGGGAACTGCGCTCGGCACAGGCGGTTGCCCAAAGTGCCGCCGCCCACGGGCATGAGATTATGCCCCTGGCTTTGGGTCGCTGGGGCGGTTCTGCCTTGACCCAACGGGATATGGATGTGCCTCAACATCGGCTTCCCCCGCAGATGACCCAGGGGATTCCCATCACCTATGTTCCGGCTCGCAATACAATTTTCCTGAGCTTAGCCCTAGCCTGGGCGGAGGTGTTGGGGGCTGAGCGGGTTTACCTGGGGGCGAATGCGCTAGATTATTCGGGCTACCCGGACTGTCGGGCGGATTATCTGGCGGCGATGCAGGCGGTGTACACCCTGGGTACCAAACGGGGGCGGGAGGGGCAACCGATTGGGTTGACGGCACCGTTGCTAGATTTACATAAGGTGGACATTGTGCGTTTGGGGCAGGAATTGGGTGTGCCCTGGGAACTCACCTGGTCGTGCTACCGGGGGGAGGAATTGGCCTGTGGGGTGTGTGATAGCTGTATTTTGCGGCGGGAGGGCTTTCGCCAAGCGGGGATCGTTGACCCCTTGCCCTATGCTGTGGCGTAAATTGTGGTAGGATTGCGCCAGATTGAAAGGAGAGCGAAGTGTTAGATGAAGTTCTCCGGCGGGAGCGGGAATTCCACGATAGCTGGGCGAAAGCCATTGATGCGGACGGGATTTATGTACCCGATTATTTTGAAGCCTGTACCGCCCCGGAAAATCGCTTTATTCTCCGGCATTTGGGTGATCTGAACGGCAAATACATTCTTGATTTGGGTTGTGGAGCCGGGGAAAATAGCGTTTATTTCGCCCTGCGGGGAGCGCAATGTGTGGCGGGGGATTATTCTCCCGAAATGGTGCAGGTGGCGGAGCAGTTGGCGGCCAAATATGGGGTGGCGGTGACGGGTAAAGTGATTAATGCTATGGCGATTGATTACCCGGATAACACTTTTGATATGGTCTATGCCGCCAATTTGCTTCATCATATTCCTGACCCGTTGGTGGCTCTGCGGGAGATGCAACGGGTGGTCAAACCGGGTGGGCAAGTCTGTTTTTGGGATCCGTTGATCCACAATCCGGTGATCAATATCTACCGTCGCATGGCGACCCAGGTGCGAACTAGGGATGAAACTCCATTAAATATCCAAATTATTCACCAAATCCGCCCCCTATTTACTGAAGTAAAGTGGGATGCCTTTTGGCTGACAACGCTCTGGATTTTTTTACAATTTTACCTCATTGAAAAAGTCCATCCCAATCAAGAACGCTACTGGAAAAAAATTATTATGGAACACCAACGACTGCGGCCAACCTATTTGTTTTTAGAGCGATTTGACCGCCTGTGTAAACGGATTCCTGGCTTGAAACGGCTGGCTTGGAATGTGGCGGTCGTTGCCCGGAAATGAGCCAGAATGGGGAAGTCCGCCTCACCCTGTTGGCGGGGAAATCATTACTGCTCGCCCACCCGTTGCTCGGTGGGGGAACTGGGAATGGCGTAGGACTGCACGGGAATTCGCCCCGCCAAGTAAGCCAGCCGCCCTGCTTCTACCCCCAAACGCATCGCCTGCGCCATGTGAGCCGGGTTCTGGGCTTGGGCAATCGCCGTATTGACCAACACGGCCTGCGCCCCCAATTCCATCGCCTGGGCGGCCTCGCTGGGGGTACCAATTCCCGCATCCACCACCACCGGTATCTGGGCTTGGGCAATGATGATTTCAATATTGCTGGCGTTGCGTAACCCCTGCCCCGAACCGATGGGGGAACCCAAGGGCATCACGGTGGCACAGCCGACAGCTTCCAACCGCTGTGCTAACACTGGGTCGGCGTTGATATAGGGCAGAACGGTAAACCCCTCCTTGACCAACTGCTCGGCGGCCTGGAGGGTGCCCACCGGGTCAGGTAGCAGGTATTTGCCCGCCGGAATCACTTCCAGTTTGACAAAATTATTATCCTCCTGCCCCAACACCTTCGCCATTTCCCGCCCCAAACGCGCCACCCGGATGGCCTCGTCTGCGGTTTGGCAGCCTGCGGTGTTGGGCAACAGCCAGAGTTTTGTCCAGTCGAGGGCTTCCACTAGCCCCACATGGCCGTCCGCCTGAGCTTGCACCCGCCGCACCGCCACTGTCACCATTTCACAACCGCTGGCGGCAATACTGGCCTGCATTTCCTGGAGGGTACGATAGCGACCTGTGCCCGTGAACAACCGGGAATGGAAAACTTTACCACCAATGACCAGCACATCCGTGGCCGGAGTAACCGTTGCGACCATGTTCAGCCAACTCAGCAAGTCATTCTATTGTAAACCGTTTAACCGAACCGCCCCCCCACGTAGGCTTGGGTCGCTTCCTGCGCCGGTTGCTGGAAAATTTTGGCGGTGACATCGTATTCCACCAACTGCCCCGTGCGGCTCCCTTCCTTCATTTCCACGTTGAAAAAGGCGGTCATGTCCGACACCCGGGAGGCTTGTTGCATATTGTGGGTGACGATCACAATCGTGTACAAATCCCGCAACTCCTGCATCAAGTCCTCAATCCGCCGAGTGGAAATCGGGTCAAGGGCGGAACAGGGTTCGTCCATCAAAATCACCTCCGGCTGCACCGCCACCGCCCGTGCGATACACAAACGCTGTTGCTGCCCCCCGGATAGAGCCGTCCCCGGTTTTTTCAGCTTGTCTTTCACCTCGTCCCAGAGGGCGGCTTGGCGCAGGGAACGCTCTACCAACTCGTCCATATCTCCCTTGTAGCCGTTGATGCGCGGGCCAAAGGCGATATTTTCATAGATGCTCTTGGCAAAAGGGTTGGGCTTTTGAAATACCATGCCGATCCGCCGCCGCAGGGTCACCGGGTCCACCGAGGGGTCGTAGATATTTTTGCCGTTGAATAAAATTTGCCCCTCGACCTTGGTGCCTTTGATAAAGTCATTCAGGCGATTGAAACACCGCAACAGAGTACTCTTGCCACACCCGGACGGGCCAATAAAGGCCGTGATGCGTTTGCGCTGAATCCGCAGGTCAATGTTACGCAGAGCCGGAAAACTGCCATAGTAAAACGCATTCACCATGGCGTGTAAAATCAATTCACTATCTGGAATGGCATTTTGGGTTCCCATAACCGGCTCCTTGCAACGGATTGATACCAATGATCAAAACTGAACAGTCTCACACCCTTGGGATTATTGTACCCAAGCCCGGTTTTAGTATAAGAACTCTTGTCGCCCCTTGATGGTTAATGTTTGGTTAAGTTTGGGTTAAAAATCATCCAGAAGCAACGCTCCCAACTCGGCGATCAGGGGGTCGGTGGCGGGGGGTGCGGGTTTGGGTGGCGGGGGGGGGACGGGTAACTGGGGTATTTTTGCGGGGGGCTGGGGGCGCATGATTTGCTCAATCATTTGCTCAATCTCCTGACGGGTGAAGGGGGTGGGTTGATTTTGCAGTTGCGTAACCGCCCGTTCCAAGGACACCACCCGGGATTCCAGGGCATCAGGCGGAGGTGTGGTGAGCCGTTGTTTGACCCAATCGCTGAAGGTGACCCCCTGGGCGGTGAGTTCTGCCTCAATTTGCTGTTGCAATTCGGTTTCTGCGGGGACAAAACTCACGGTGTAGGTGCTGGGCACCGCCGCCGTCCCTGGGGTCACGCCACCTTGGACAAACTGACGCAGGGCAATCTTACATAACTCACTAAAAGTTATCTGCTGGGCATCCACCCGCCGGTCTAACTCTTCCAGCAACTCGTTATCCTCCGGGGTCGGGTAGAAGGTAATCGAGCGGCTCACCCGTTTGCCCAAGCGTTCGGTCATGGGGAACCTATGCCCCTTTGTCTTTGCTCAACTGCACCTGACCATAAACATATTGCCCCAGGGCATTGGCGGTGCGGCTGGGGTTGGCGAGGTGGGGCGTGAGGCCGTATTCCCGCAACAGGGGCGAAAAGTCCTCCCAGAAAAAGCCACCCCCGCCGCCGGTGATGATCACATCCGAGACCTGGCTGGGGAGCCACTGACGCACCCGTTCCCAAAGTTCCTTGGCAAAAATTTCCCGCAGGCGGGGCAGGATTTCGTCCAAATCCATGGGTTTTTCGCCCCGGGGGCGGTAAAAACGTTTGCCCTCCGGTTGGTGAACCGCTTCGATCAGGGTCAAATCCTCGCTGTTGGCACCTTTGATCTGGGCGGCCACCTGGTCATAAAACTGGCTCATGCCAAATTCTTCGCTGCGGGAGGTGCCCCGGGCGAAGTGAAATTTATCCACCTTGAGCATATCGGTGGTTTGGTGGCCGATATCAATCACGGCGACGTGCAAACTGGTGAAATCCACCTTCTTTTCGGCGATTTTGTGGCACCAGACCAAACTGCCAAACCCTTCGGGCATCACCCAGACCTTGGTGATATTCACGGTTAGGCTCCGCCCCCGGTAGGAGAGGGCATGGGGAGCTTGCAGTTGGGCGACCAGTTGGCGTTTCTCCGTATCAAATTGCTCCTGGGACAGGTAGGGCAACCCCAGGGAAACCGCCAAATCCCCACTCAGGTCAAAATAACCGATACAGGCAAAGGTTTTCACTAGGGCATCTTCGACTTTGCGGGAGGTTTTTGGGAGGGTATCGCTCATCAGTCCCATCCCCAAACCTGCCCCAAAATCGGCGGCCAGATGACCAATGGCGTAGGCACGACCGTGGTATTCCACCCACAGGTCTAACAGGGGCGCACCCCCCTCAAACCGACCCTGGCGCACCTGCTCCACACTCATGGGTGCCACATTCGCCGGAATGATCACCACCTCCTCCGGTTCGCTGGTGACCGAGGTTTTGGTGGACGTGCGTCCCAGGTCAACGCTCAACAGGGTGGGGGAACCCGCAAATTTGTTGTAGGTCATGGCTAAAGATACCGCTTATAGCTAAAGATAGCACCCGCCGGAATGCTAAGCTAAGCATAGCACCGTGTCGTCATTTGACCCAATCCCCGTGCGTAACCGGCAACTGACGCTCAGTTTTCCCTCCACCCTGTATCTGAGTCCGGTATTGGATTTATTAGTGGCGGATGTGCCCCCGGAATTGCTGCCCCTGGTGCGTTTGGGGCTACAGGAAGCTTTGGTGAATGCGGCCAAACACGGTAACAACCTTGACCCCAGCAAAGCGGTGCGGGTGCATTACCAGGGGGGGGCGGACTGGTGGTGCTGGGTCATTGAAGACCAGGGGGCGGGTTGCCCGGAATGCGCCTGTTTGCACCAAGGGCCGGAGTGGTCCTGGGAATCGGGGCGGGGTTTGTACATCCTGCATCAGGTGTTTGACCAGGTGGAATGGTGCCAGCACGGCCAACGGCTCCATTTGACCAAACGGCTGGCGGAGACCCACCCGTGATGTCCCTGGACGGGCTGTTGGGTTCCCTGTCCCAGCAAGCTCTGGATCGGGTTTTGGATATTGTTTTGGGGTTTGACCCCCAGGGGCGGATTATCTACGCCAATCAAACCGCCTGTAGCTGTTTGGGTTATGTGCGCGAAACTCTTTTGGGGTGCCATTTGAGTACGATTGATGCCCACATTACCCCGGCGAATTGGCCGCAGGTGTGGCAACAGTTGACGCAGTGGCACAGTTATACCGAAGAAACCCAGTACACCCGTCAGGATGGGCAGGGGTTTCCGGTGGAGGTATCAGTCCATCATCTGCACGACCAGGGGCGGGATTACGGGTTGGTGTTTAGCCACAATATCAGCGAACAAAAGCTCCTGCAATCGGCTCTACTGGAGGGAGAGCGGCAACTGCGGCGGCATAACCAGGCGTTGTTGGAATTGACCAGCAGTGAGGTGTTGGGACGGGGGGATTTACCGGCGGGGCTGGCCTTGATTACGGAAACGGCGGCGCAAACCTTGGAGGTGGCACGAGCCGGGGTCTGGTTGTACCGGGATACCCAGACGTTGGAATGCCGTTGTTTGTACGATGCCATTCAGGATGCCCATCCCCAGGGCATCCGGTTGCAGGCTGGGGATTGTCCCGGTTATTTCCAGTCCCTAGGCCAGGTGATTCCGGCGCATCGGGCGCAGAGCGACCCCCGCACCCGGGATTTGACCCCCATTTATCTGAAACCGGCGGATATTCGCTCCCTGCTGGCGGTGCCGGTCTGGGCGGGGGGGCAGTTGGTGGGGGTGTTGACCCTGGAGCAGGTGGGAACGGTGCATCATTGGAGTCTGGAGGAGGAGCATTTTGCCAGTGCCCTGGGGAATTTGGTTTCGATGGCCTTGGCCTTTTGGGAACGCTGGCAGGCGCAGATGGAACTGGAGGAGCGTATTTTGGAACGGACGGCGGCCTTGTCCGAGGCGAATCAAATTTTGCTCGAACAAATTAGCGAGCGGCAGCGGGCGGAGACCTCCTTACGGCTGAGTGAAGCCCGCTTTCGTTCTCTGGTGGAGCAGGCCGCCGATGCGATTTTTCTCTACGACCTGACCGGCCAGGTGATTGATGCCAACCGGCAAGCCTGTGAACTACTCGGTTACACCCCGACGGCATTGCGCCAACGCACAGTCGCCGACCTACATCCCCAGTGGTGTCCCGACCATTGGCAGGGGTTGATTCCGGGGGAACCCCGCACGGTCGAGGGTTGCGCCCAACATCAGGACGGCACCCGCTTCCCGGTGGAACTGTCCGTGGGGCGGCTGCAACTGGGGGAGGAGTCCTACATCCTCAGCCTGGTGCGGGACATTCGCCAGCGCAAAGGGGTCGAGGCCGACCTCAAACAGGCCAAGGAAGCCGCCGAGAAAGCCAGTGCCTACCTGGCGACGGTGATTGACCATTTGGCGGACGGGTTGCTGGTGACGGATAGCCAGGGGCATATCGCCCGCTACAACCCTGCCCTGGCCGGTTTGTTGGCTCTGCAAACCAGTGACGAACGGTTGCCCCTGAGTGCCGAAATGGCGCACCTGCGTACTCTTTGTTCCGGGCGGGGTTCGCCCTATATTCCCGTGGCGCAGTTGCCCCCAGCGATTCAGAACCTGATCCAGGCCACCCTTCAGGATGGGGCGGGGGTGCATCAGGGGGAAATTCCCCTGGCGGGGGCACGGGTGGGGAAAGCGGTGGCGACGGCGATTCACCCGGAACCATCGGCCTGCCTGGGGGCGGTGATTTTGATCCGGGATATTACCGCCGACAAAGAACTGGATCAGATGAAAACCGACTTTATTTCCACCGTCTCCCACGAATTGCGGACACCTTTAACTTCGGTTTTGGGGTTTGCCAAAATCATTCAAAAGAAACTCGAAGATACCCTTTTCCCAGAAATTCACAGCGACAGCCCCAAGGTGCAGCGCACCATGACCCAAATCCAAGAGAATTTACGGATTATCATCACCGAGGGGGGACGTTTAACCAGTTTGATCAACGATGTATTAGATATTGCCAAAATGGAATCCGGTAAGACCGAATGGCACTGGGAGTGGTTGGATATTAATGACCTGATCCGCCACGCCGCCGCCGCTACGGACTCCCTGTTTGTGGCGAAGGAATTGCCATTGAATTTAGATTTAGACCCCCATGCGCCCCAGATCCAAGGCGACCGGGATCGGTTGATTCAAGTATTAATTAATCTCATTTCCAATGCGGTCAAATTTACCGATGATGGCGCAGTGACCTGCCGCAGTTGTTTGGTGCAGGGGCAGTTGCTGGTGGAGGTGCGGGATACGGGGATGGGCATCGCCGCCGGGGATCAGGAGAAAATTTTTGAAAAGTTCAAACAGGTGGGGAATACCCTGACGGATAAACCCCAGGGAACGGGGTTGGGTTTGGCAATTTGCCGTCACATCATCGAGCATCACGGGGGGCGGATTGGGGTGATGAGTGAGGTGGGCAAAGGCAGTACGTTTTGGTTTCACCTACCCGTGGGGGCGGCACCCGCACCGGTGGTGCTGGACGTGGATGCCCTGATCCAGCAACTGCGTGAGCAGGTGATGCCCTTACCGGCGGTGATGGCGGCCACCCAGCATATTTTGATCGTGGATGACGATACCCACATTCGGGAATTGCTCAAGCAGGAACTCACCCAGGCGGGCTATCAGGTGCAGGAAGCTCGCAATGGGGTCGAAGCCATCAACCAGGTGGGCATCCTCCGTCCCGATTTGATTATTTTGGATGTGATGATGCCGGAGGTGAATGGGTTTGATGTGGCGGCGGCGTTGAAAAATAATCCCACGACAGTTAACATTCCCATCATTATTTTATCCATCGTGGAAGACCGCCAAAAGGGCTATCGTTTGGGGGTAGAACGCTATATTACCAAGCCTTTTTTGATGGAAAATTTGCTCCAGGAAGTGAATCATTTGTTAGCGCAGGGTTCGGCACGGAAAAAAATCCTGGTGGTCAGCCAAAATCAGGCCAGTTTGAAATGCCTCACCCAAGCCCTGGAAAACCAGGGGGATGTGTTGATTGAGGTCAGCAGCCCCGAGCGGGCGAGTTTACAGGTTCAGCAATTTCAGCCGGATATGATCATCATGGATACCCTCGATGCCCAGGGGTATCAATTAGCCCAGGATTTGCGGCTCAAACAGGGCTTGGAAAATGTATTTTTTATGCTGGTCACGGATCAAGGGTCGGCGGGGCAGTCGGGTTCATCGTGAATCGCTGGTATTGGTTACCTTTGGTAGTGGGGAATGTGGGAGCGGTCGCCCTGCTGGTGAATCGTGGGGTAAATGAACATTTGACCCCCGCCCAAACCCGTAGCGATGTCCTGGGGATTATTCTCAGTGCGGTGCTGATTTTAACCGGATTACTCTGGCAAAATATCCAAGCGAAACCCCCGGAATCCGTCGAACTCATGGGGGTGAGTGGCATGGAAATAAATGCTGAATTACCCTTATCTTTACAACAGGAATTGGCCTGGTTATCCCATACGTTATTAACCACCACAGCAACTCAAACCCTGGTGATTTATTACGCTGGGGAAACCTATTTGCGCCGGGGGATTTTGGGGGTTAATCAAAAAGTCCAACCGGGGGCAATCGTGCAACGGGTTTTAGGGCAACAAAAGCCGGTTTATTTAGTCAATTTGAACCTGTATCCGGGGCGGGTGGAATTTGACTATCTCCCCCCCAATACCCAGGCGGTGATTGTGCAACCCATTGGCCACCAGGGGGTGCTGGTGGTGGGTGCCAATGCTCCCCGCAGTTACACCCGGCAGGAGGAGGGCTGGATTGCCGCCCTGGCTGATAAACTGGCGGTGATGCTGGGGTGAAGGAGGTACCGATGCGTTGGCAAGTGGGGTTATTGGTGATGGGGATGTTCTGGGGGCTGACACCCCAAGTTGATGTACTAGCACGACCCACACCGGCGGTGGTGAGTCAAAATCCCCGGGGTCTGCGGGTCAGCAATCGCACTAAGCAACCGATTCGCCTTGTGCTGTTGGCGCGTAAGGGGGGGGGCTACCAGGAGCCGGTGCATTGGGATTTTGCACCGGGGGAAGGGGAACGGGAGGGGTTGCAACTCAGCCTGCCGGAGGGGGTTTTGGTCCTAAATCCGGGGGATATTTTGGTGGCGTTTAGTTTGGATGGTTCCCGGCGCTACTGGGGGCCGTTTGTGGTGGGCAGTACCAGTAAACCGACCCGCACGGGGGACACGGCGGAGTGGCAGTTGATTTTGTAGTTTATTTTATAATGCTTTTGTAATGGTTCCCACCGGCGGAACGGGATGACTCATGTTAGGCTAACGGCAAAACCCTGGGGGATGGCGTGACGGATATAGCAAAAATTCCGGTGGCGGTGGTGGGTGCCTCGGGCTATGGGGGAGTCCAGTTGGTGCGGCTGATCCTGGCTCATCCCTATCTGGAATTGACCTACTTGGGGGGGGATAGCAGTGCGGGGCAGGAGTTTGCCGACATTTACCCCCATCTCGGCCATCAGTTGCATCGGGTGGTGGAGCCGGTGGATGTGCAGGTGATTGCCCAAAAAGCCCAGGTGGTGTTTCTCTCCCTGCCCAATGGGGTGGCTCCCGGTTTGGTGCCCGACCTGCTGGCTCAGGGGTGTCAGGTGTTTGACCTGTCCGCCGACTACCGCTTTCGGGAGTTGCAGATTTATCAAACCTGGTACGGCAGCGAACGCACGGATGGGGCGGTAGCGGCCAAGGCGGTGTACGGTCTGCCGGAACTGTACCGGGAATCCTTACTCAATGCGACGCTGGTGGGTTGTCCCGGCTGTTATCCGACGGCGAGTTTGTTGGCCTTGGCTCCCCTGTTGCGCCAGGGGTTGGTGGCCTGGGACAGTATTGTGATTGATGCCAAGTCCGGGACTTCCGGGGGGGGGCGGCAGGCCAAGACCCCTCTGCTGCTGGCGGAGGCGGATAATTCCATCAGTGCCTACGGGGTGGGTCGCCACCGCCATCGCCCGGAAATTGAACAAGTGTGTGGGGATTTGGCGGGTCAACCGGTGAAGGTACAATTCACCCCCCATTTGGTGCCGATGGTGCGGGGGATTTTAGCCACGGTTTATGCCCAGGTGCGAGACCCCGGCTTAACTACTGAGGATTTACTCCTGATTTACCAAGCCTTTTACCGGGGCAAACCCTGGGTGCGGGTCTTGCCGCCCGGGGTCTATCCCCACACCAAATGGGCTTGGGGGACGAATATGTGTTACATCGGCTTGGAACTCGACCCCCACACGGATCGGGTGATCGTGATGAGCGTGATTGACAATTTGCTCAAGGGTCAGGCGGGTCAGGCGGTACAATGTCTGAATATCACGCGGGGTTGGCCGGAAACCACCGGTTTGCCCCAGTTGAGTTTTTACCCCTAGGTGTTCCCAAAATTTCCGTGCGTTGGCGTGGCTGGTTTCCCTACATTATTTTGGTGGTCTTGCTTGTCCCCCTACTGTTTTGGCATGGGACAGAGCAAAGTTTTTTGCCCTACGATGAGGGGCTGTACGTGTGGCGGGCGCGGGGGATGCTGTTGTCCGGGGATTGGCTGGTGCCCCGCTCCTGGGATACGGTGCATTACCACAAACCGCCCGGATTTTATTGGTTGTTGGCGGGGATATTTCAAACCGGGGGGCTGAGCGAAGGGACGGCACGCCTACCATCAATCCTGGCAAGTATAAGTACAACTTTATTGCTGTATGACCTGGGCAAACGGTTGATTGCACCCCCGGCGGCCTGGTGGGGAGCGTTATTATTAAATCTGCATTTTGTCTGGTTTTCCTATAGCCGTCAGGCCACCCCGGATATTCTCACGGTGATGCTGGGGGTGCTGGGGGTGTGGGGGTTGCTCCGGGCGGAGGCGGCGCAACGCAGGGCAAACCTCTGGCGGTTGGGGGCGGGGGTATGTTTTGGTTTGGGCATTTTATTCCGCAGTGTGATGGGGTTGATTCCCCTGGTGGCCTTGCTGCCGTATCTCATTCTGGAGCGCAAGCGGCATGGCCATTTACGCAACCCCTGGCTGTGGCTGGGGGTGATTCTGGGGATGGCACCGACGTTGATTTGGTTGGGGTTAGTGGTGCGCCAAGATGGCTGGGAGCCAGTACGGGCGTTGGCGGGGTTTGTGGGGCGGGCGGTGGTGCGGACTCGCCAGGGGAATGGCTTTTTTTATTACCTGTGGAATGTGCCGTTGCAGGGGTTTCCCTGGCCGGTGTTGATGCTTTTGGGTATCACGGCGACCCCTAAGGTGCGGCGGAGTTTGCTGCTGGGCTATCCCCTGGTGGTGCTGGTGGGGTTGAGCGCAGTTTCCACCCGTTTGCCCCACTACAGCTTGCTTTTGATGCCTTGGGTGTCGCTACTGGCCGGGCTGGGGCTGACCCGGATGGGCTTGATGTTTGCGGGTCGGGTCAAAGCCCGGGGTTTTGGCCGGAACTGGGGCTACGGGCTGGGTTTGGTGGGGGGAACGTTGTTGCTGTTGGCGACCCTGTTTTTTCCTCGGTTGGTGGAGCGAGTGCCGGAGGTGGTTGCCTACCGGTGGCCTGCCCTTGCCCTGGGGATAGGTTGGGTGCTTTTGCCCCTGGGTTGGCTGTGCCGGTATCGGTGGGGGCAAACCTGGCCGGGGGTGCGGACGTGGTTGGGGTTATCGGTGGCGGGGCCGTGGTTGGCCTTGACGCTGGTGGGGGCGATGGGATTGGTGGGCAATTACCGCCCGGATGTGAAATGGTTGTTACAGGAAACCTCCGTGAGCGGGGTGTTGGCGCAAGAAAAGATTAATTTTGTCCGGCAGGGGACGGGGGATGAGGCGCAGATTTTACTGAGTATTTATACGCCCCATTTAGGGCAATGGGTTCCCAACCCGGAGTCGCTGCCCCTGGGCAGTTGGGCTTGGGTGCAACCGGATTTTGCGCTCCAACCCCGGAGCCGCTATCGGGTGGTGGGGGTGTATGAAGGCTGGCGGTTGGTGCAGGTGCGGGAGCCATAAATGTGCGGCATTACGGGGGTTTGGGCTAGGGAAGCGGGGCAGGAATTAACTGCTATTGTACAGCAAATGACGGCAACATTGACCCATCGGGGGCCGGATGCTGGGGGGGTGTGGGTGGATGAATCTGCGGGCGTGGGGTTGGGGCATCGCCGGTTGGCAATTTTGGACCTGTCCCCCCAGGGTGCCCAGCCGATGGTTTCGCCCACCGGTTGGGTGTTGGTGTTTAATGGGGAAATTTACAATTTTTCCGCCCTGCGCCGGGAATTGGCCGACCAGGGGTATGGGTTTCGGGGGCATTCGGACACGGAGGTACTGCTGGCGGGGGTCGAATCCTGGGGGCTGGGGGCGTGTTTACAAAAATGTCGAGGGATGTTTGCCCTCGCCCTCTGGCATCCCCAGGAACGCTGTCTTTACCTGGCGCGGGACCGGATGGGAGAGAAGCCTTTATACTACGGTTGGACGGGGGCGGGCTTTGTTTTTGCTTCGGAATTAAAAGCCCTCCAGCGCAGTCCCGGTTGGTCAAATATGCTTAATTCGCAGGCATTATATTTGCTACTGAGTTACGGCTATATTCCCAGTCCCCACAGTATTTATCAAAACATTTACAAACTCCCGGCGGGAAGCTGGCTCAAAATCACCCATCCCCAACAGGTCAATCCGCCCCAATCCTATTGGTCACTATTAGAAATAACCCGTGATGTCACACCCTGGGATTTGCCCACTCCTGACAGCATTCATCTATTAGAAAATATCCTCACCCAAACCATTCAAGAACAGATGGTCGCTGATGTGCCCTTAGGTGCCTTTCTATCCGGGGGGGTGGATTCATCTCTCATCGTAGCGTTGATGCAAAAACAATCCATTCAACCCATCCAAACCTTTACCATTGGGTTCACGGAAGCAGCGTACAATGAAGCACCCTGGGCGAAACAAGTAGCCCAATATTTGGGAACAGCACATACCGAGTTAATTGCCACTCCAGAACTGGCAATGGCCGTGATTCCTAAACTGCCCTGCATTTACGATGAACCCTTTGCTGATAATTCGCAAATTCCCACATTTTTAGTTTCCGAACTCACCCGCCAATCCGTCACCGTCAGTCTTTCCGGGGATGGGGGGGATGAATTGTTTGGGGGATATCGTCAGTATCGCTATGGGCAAACCATCTGGCGGGCAATGGCTGGAGTACCCTTACCGTTACGCAAAAAATTAGCCGATTTACTCAGGCAAATTCCCCCCGCATGGGTCAATCACTTATTTGCGACACCCTATTACTCACCGGCGGATAATTTGGCACGGTTAGCCGCCGTTTTATCCGAATCTCACCCGACATTGCTCTATCAACATTTAAGTAGCCGATGGTTGAATCCACCGTTGGCTGAAGATTTAGCGATAGATATACCAAATTTACCCCGGACTATTTTTCAAAAATTAGCGATGGATTCCCAGCCTCTCACCGATGAATTGAGCGCATTTATGTTGGCGGATTGCCTAATGGAATTACCCGATGATATTTTGGTAAAAGTAGATCGGGCAACCATGGCCGTTGGGTTAGAATCCCGTAGCCCCTATTTGGATCAAAATGTGGTAGAGTTGGCTTGGAAATTACCCCTAAAATATAAAATTCACCAGGGCAAAAGTAAATGGATTTTGCGGCAAATTCTCTACCAATATGTACCTCAAACGCTCATTGAACGTCCGAAACAGGGATTTGCCCTCCCCTTAGGCGAATGGTTGCGTACCCCACCCCTGCGTGATTGGGCTGCGGACTTGCTTGACCCCCGGCGATTACAGCAACAGGGTTATTTTCACCCCCAAACCATCCAGCAAAAGTGGCAAGAGCATTTACAGGGACGCTTCAATTGGCAAGCCCAACTCTGGCCGGTATTGATGTTTCAATCCTGGCATGATCAGCAAGGTTGAGCTATGACAATCCTAAATGAATTTAGAATGGCGGTCGCAGGGGGACACCCCCCGTCACTGGTTCTCCAGAATTTTTGTTCGCAAATCGAATCGTATTGCTATATCAGAATCTTTGTTCGCAAATCGAATAATATTGCTATATGAGTAACAGTCCGAAAAAAACAGGATTTATCAGATGATATACACTCACATCGTTATGCTAACTTTGATAAGTTTGGGTACGATGAATGGAGATTTCTACAGCAATGATGCGCCCCGCAAAGGCCGGGGTCAGATGCCCAACCATATCCAAGTGAGTGCTGGTTCGCTTTGGCAAGTGGTCACACCGCATTTGAACTGTCGCCGCCAAGCCTCTAAACAAGCACCCATCGTCAGGCAATTTCGGCGGGGTGATATTTTAGAAGCGGAAGTTGGGCGGGGCGGTTCTGATGAAGTACTGCGTAATGCCCTTGACGAAGAAGGTAAACCCTGGATGGCGGTGCGTTATCGTACCTATCGCTGGGAAGATGCCTGTTTTGTGCGTGCCCATCGGCGTTATATTCAACCCCTAACAAACCCCAAAAACAGACGGTAGGCAATTCGGCACACCATTTCAGTTAGGATGAAAAAATTATGTTCCGGGGTAAGCGATGCGTAGGTTGCGTTGGCTATTGACTGGGTTGGTTACGGGTATCGGACTGGTCGGGTTACCCGGTTTTGCCCAAACGAATGCCCCGGCAACGACCATCACCCCTAGCCCGGAGCTAAAGCAGGAACTGGAATCCAGCGGTGACCCCCCGGAAGCGCAAAAGATTGAGGCGGAGTCGCAACAACTCCAATTACAAATTCAAGGTCAACCCACCCCAGCCGTAGAATTGGGCATTCCACCGCTCAACGATCCCACATTACTCAAACTAGAACAAGGGGAAGCTGGGCCAGACCCCGACCCCGCCGATGCCTTTTGAATGGGGAATTAGGGTGAACTGGCCGGGGGGGACGGCTGACGGGCAAAATTAAACGGGGCATTCCCCACCGCCCGCTCCAGGGATGCCAACGCTCGGTTATAACCCAAGACCGCTGTTACCAGGTTCCCCTGCGCCTGGGTGAGGGCATTTTCCTGGTTGATCACATCGGTTTGGGTGCCCACCCCCGCCTGAAACCGCAGACGAGCCAGCCGTAAACTCTCGTTGGCTTGCTCTAGGGCTAGTGCCGCCGTTTTGATATTGGTCTCGTTCGCCCGTAGGTCGCTGAACGCCGTCTCCACCTGGAAGCGCACTTGGTTACGGACATTGGCATAGGTAATATCCGCCACAGCAATATTGGCCTCCGCCTGCCGTGCCCCCGCAAAGGCCGCTCCCCCATCAAACAGGGTGAAACTCAACTGCAAACCAAACACATACCCCTGCCCAAATCCGCCCTTCTCCAACCCGGTCGGACTTTCATAGAACCGTAGGTAATCCGTCTGGGCAAAAAACGCCAAATTGGGGCGAATCCCGGCGAGGGCAATCTCCCTCTGCGCCTGCTGGAACCGCCGCTGGGACAGTTGCACCACCAATTCCGGTCGCTGTTGCCACCCCAAAATAATACTTTGATCCAAGGGGGTTGCCCATTTTCCTGCGGTTTCAATCGGGTCAGAGGCGGTCACGGCCACCTGATTGCCCAGGCTGAGAATTTGCACCAGATTCCGCTGCGCTACCACCTGATCCCGGCGGGCATTCACCAACTGTTGCTGGGAATTGGCCAACTGCACCTGCGCCTGGAGGACGGCAAATTGGGTGCCCACCCCCGCCTGGAGCTGCGCCTGGGCATCCCGTAAACTCACCTCCGCATTCCGTACCGCCGATTGACCGATGCCGACCTGGGCATCCGCATTTTGCACATCGTAGTAGGCATTGGCCACATCCAACTGCAATTCCTGCGCCACCTGCACCCCATTCAAAATGGCTTGGCGCAATTGCTCCTGTGCCTGCTGAATTTGTCCCCCCCGCTGCCCGCCCGTATAAATGTTGTAATTCAAGCTCAGGGTACCATCCCAGGTCAGAGATGCTCCTTCGTTCGAGCCACTCACCACGTTGGCCACCGAACCCCCGGCGGCGTTGATCCGGGCAACTCGCCCAGAAATTTCCGACTGCGCCGATTCGCTCCGCTGAAAATTAGATTGGAAACTGAGGGTAGGGAATAGGGCGGCCTGAGCCTGGCGCAGTCCCGCCCGGGCAGCATCAATTTGGGCACGGGCAATTTGCAAATCCCGGTTGGTCTGAGCCGCCAATTCCAGAGCTTGGCGCAGACTCAGGGCTTGATTGGTGTTAATGTCCACCTGAGTCGGTTCGGTCGGCGTGGCCAGGGGGTTTACCTCCGGCAGGACAGGAGCCAATAGGGGGGGTAGATTCTTAAAATCCTGAACCCCCGGCGAGTTGGGGGGTACTGGGGTAACGGGAGCTAAGCTGGGCAAACCGGGAACTTCCCCCGGGGGCTTGGGTTCGGTTTCCGCTTTTCCCCCCGGCACAACGCCGTAGGCTATACCTATTGCCACCAAGCTAGATAGCCACCAGCGCACTGGATTCCACTTCATGCGTATCTACCCTCACACCACCCGCACTCCCACAATAGCCCTTCGCTTCGCCCATTGACAATCACCTACGGGGTAAGACAACTGCCAAATGCATAGAGTCCACCGTCTGTCCTATGCTGGGGCAAAACCTAAAGCGGCCACCAGTTCGCCCGTTTGCTACCGGTAGGTAATTTGGTCGCCCAGTTGGTGCGGGCTACCGCCAGTTGGTCATCGGCCACCAAAGCCCCCTCTAAATTGGCACCACACAGGTTGGCATCCCGGAGATTGGCATTGCGGAGGTAGGCATCGGTCAAGTCCGCATTCCGCAGGTCGGCACCCTGGAGATTGGCGAAACTCAGGTAGGCTTTGTGCAAATTGGCCTTTTGTAGATTTGCCCCCTGCAAATTCGCCCGCCCCAAATTGGCTTCCTCCAAAATACTTTCCCGCAGATTGGCTTTGCTCAACACGGTTTCCGTCAGGATACAGCCCACCATCGTTTCCCCCTGGAGGTCATACTCCCGGAAATCTTGACCGGCGAAGTCCTTTTTTCCCCGGCGCAGGGCATCCTTCAAACGACTCTGAGTCAGCTTGCTGCTGTCCGTATCCCCACTTTCCAGGTTGACCGCCCGGGCTTTGCGGGCACGGATCGCCGCTGCCAACCGGCTTGCCTGACTGTCGCCCGTGGTGTGATCCGCCGGGGTCGGGGGGGCAGTCGGAGTGGGCGGCGGATTCGAGTTGCGTACCCCCTGCGCCAGGGTATGGTAATGGGGTTCGAGGTCAAGGGCACGGATCACGGCTCCGGCGGTGGCATAGCGTTGTTTTAAGGAAACGGCCAACATCCGATCCAACACCTGGGCAAAGGCATCGCTCACCCGCACGTACTGCCGCCAGCGGATTTCGCCGGTTTGGGGGTCAATTTCCAACTCCTTGGGGGATTTGCCCGTGAGCAGGTAAAGGCAGGTGCCCCCCAGAGCGTAAATATCACTGGCATACACCGGGCGCATGGACAACTGTTCCGGGGGCGCATACCCCGCCGTTCCAATCGCAAACTGGGTGAGTTCCCCTTCGGCACCACTGGGAATTTGTCCCACCTGTTTCACCGCCCCAAAATCAATCAGGATCAGTTCGCCATCGGCCTTACGGCGCATGATATTGGCCGGTTTAATATCCCGATGGATGGTACCATGCTCATGGATGTACTGCAAAACCGGTAGCATTTGCCGCAAAAATAACTTGGCCGAACCCTCCTCAAATGGCCCGCCCTCACGCACCTCCGCCTGGAGAGTCTTGCCGTCCACAAATTCCTGCACCATGTAAAAGTGGGGCGGCTCGGCAAAATAATCCCGTAAACTCGCCAGACGGGGATGGTTGCCCAACCGACCCATAATCTCCGCTTCCCGTTCAAACAATTCCCTGGCCATCTGATACACGTGGTCGTCGGGATTGTTCACCGGTGGCCGCAGTTGTTTAATCACACACAGGGGCTTACCGGGGAGATTTTCCTCGACGGCGGCAAAGGTCGCCCCAAATCCCCCGTAACCCAAACATTTTTTCATCCGATATTCCCGTCCCCGATGACCCAGGATCAAACTCGACCCACAATTGCCGCACACTAGCGAACCTTCCGGGTTTTGGGGGCGTGTACAAGAGGGGTTAAAGCAGTAACTCACCGGAGACCCACACGTAGGACAGCCTCCTCCACTTTAGTCTATTCCTCTGCGAACGGCATAGGGCAAAACTACGGTTAAGACGAGGTTAAGTGTGGGGACAAACGGGAACCGCACGGGAATGTTACCATCAAAACACTAGGTATTTTGGATACAGTGTTAATGCAAAACGTTAATGCAAAGTGGGAGTGAAACGATGGTGCAAAAACGTCTAGTTCTAGGTTTGTTAGCTGCGGTGAGCGTGGTGAGTGGTGCCGGGGTGGCGGTGGCGCAGGGTTCCGGCTGGACGCTGTGGGGCGGGCCGAAAAAAGAACTGCGCTACTCAGCGGATTCGGGGCAGATTGGCCAGTGGGATCGGTACTACCTCAACGTCCCCCGCCAAAGTATTGCGGTGGCGGAGTATTACATTACCTATCCCCAGAGCTATCGGGGCGAACTCGATGCCAAGGCGATAGAGGTGGTACGCAGTCGGACTCAGCGGGGCAAAGACCAGCAAAAGTTTCGGGTGGGGGAGGCGGTCTTAGACAAGGAAAACCGGCAATTGCGGATTGCCTTGATTGACCCGGTGCCCGCCGATACGCCGGTGGATATTATCCTGTCCAATGTGCGTAATCCCCGCAACAGTGGTATGTATTTCTTTAATTTGCAAGTCCTGAGTCCGGGGGATATTCCCTTGCCCCGGCAGGTGGGCACCTGGGTGATTACCCTGGGGGTGCGGGATTAGGGGCAAAATCTGGGCTAGAATAGCCTTTATTTGCCTGATCCCGAACCATGCTCAACCCGCAACTGAGTGATTTTGGTCGCACCATGACCCGCCTGACGGGGGTGCGGGCGATCATGAAAGATATTGTGGAAACCCTGCAAGCCCGGGCGGGGGAGGATTTGATTAATCTCAGTGCGGGCAATCCGGTGATTTTGCCGGAGGTGGAGCAGTTGTGGCGGGACTGTACAGAAAAATTACTCGCCAGTCCTGCCTACGGGGAGGTGGTGTGCCGCTACGGTGCCAGCCAGGGGTATCAGCCCTTGATTGAGGCGGTGGTGGCGGATTTTAACCAGCGCTATGCCCTGCACCTCACCCCCCGCAATGTGTTGATTACGCCGGGGAGTCAGACCCTATACTTTTTTGCCGCCAATGCCTTTGGGGGGGTGGGGCGGGAGATTGTTTTACCCTTGAGTCCTGACTACACGGGCTACGGGGGCATTTGCCTGGTGCCGGAATCTTTGCGGGCGGTACGACCGGCTTTGGAGGTGGACGAAGCGGGGCATGAGTTTAAGTATCGTCCCGATTTTGACCAATTGGAATTTGGTTCGGAAACGGGCTGTGTGATTTTTTCGCGCCCCTGTAATCCCACGGGGAATGTGCTATCCGAAACCGAAGTGCTACGGATTGCGGCCTTGGCTGCCGAGCGGGAGATTCCGGTGCTGGTGGATGCGGCCTATGCGGCTCCCTATCCGGCCTTAAATTTCACCCCCATGACCCCCGTGTTTGCCCCCAATATCGTCCATTGCATTAGTCTTTCCAAAGCGGGGCTGCCAGGGGAACGGGTGGGGATTGCCATCGGGGATGAGGGGATTTTGCGGGGGATTGAGGGCTTCTTGACCAATGCCTGCATCCATGCGTCCCGCTACGGGCAGGCGTTGGCGGCGCAGGCGATTGCTTCCGGGGCGTTGGCACACTTATCGGAAACGGCGATTCGCCCCCACTACCAGCACAAATTTAGCGTCCTGGCGGCGGGTCTGCACTCGGGTTTACCCCTGGATTTGCCCTGGTTTTTGCACCGGGGCGAGGGGGGGGTATTTGCCTGGTTGTGGTTGCGGGATTTGCCGATTAGTGATTGGGAACTGTACCAGGAACTCAAACAGGCGGGGGTGATTGTAGTGCCGGGGCATACGTTTTTTCCCGGTCTGCGCCAGGAATGGAGCCATGCCCGTCAGTGTGTGCGGATCAGTTTAACGGCATCTATCACTGACATCGAACGGGGGGTGGAACGGCTCACCCAGGTGGTGCAGCGGGTCTATCAGCGCATCCCCGTCAACGCCTAACCCGCACGGGTGTCCAGTCTTGTAGGGTCGCCAGGATAGTTGATAATTCCATGTAAAGTGCTTGGTTTATCAAATATAGAACCTGCTTTGCAATCATTTTAGGCGATTCTGCGTAAAATTAAACGTATGCCACAAATTCCATAGCAATCCTAAATGAATTCTGAACAGCGGTCGCAGGGGCGCAGTCCCAGAAGCACCTGCGGTGTATGGTTCCCGGTAATACGGGCATTTCAGCAAGATCGCAAATAAAACACCCCATCGGTTTTCTCCGAGTCACCTGCCAACTGGCTTCGGTTTTGCATTCCGAACCGGGGACTTGGCGGGCATATCCGCCTTTCCCGTCGCCACCACTAAAATTCCCACCACCGAGAGTCCCGCCTGTTGTAATACGGTTTGTGCCGTGCGTGCCGTCGCCCCCGTGGTGTAAATGTCATCCAAAATTAACAATGGGGTTGTGGGGCGGGGATGCGCGGGGTTGAGCGCAAAGGCTGCGGCTAAATTCGCTTCCCGTTCCAGTACCGATAAATGATGCTGTGCCTCGGTATGAGTTGGCCGGATTAGGACATTGCTGTAAAGCTTTAAGCCCACAAACTGACAAAAATGTTCAGCCAAAAGTTCCGCCTGATTGTACCCCCGGATTTTCCGTTTATCGGGATGAATCGGGATAGGCACCACCCCCGGCGGTTGTCCCAACCCATGCCCCCCGCTCAACCATAAGTCCCCCAGATGGTGCCCCAAGGGGCGGGCAAGTTCTGGGCGGTTATGATATTTCAACGCCCCCAACACCCGTTTCAGGGCATCCCGATAGCGTCCCCAGGCCGCCAAGGGGAGGGGTTCTTGCCAAAATTGCCAGGGCTGAGCCAGACGGGTAGCTTCGATTTGCCGTTGACAATCAATACAAAAGCAACCCTGCGCCGGACGGGTACACAGGGGGCAGGCAGGCCGAAACACGGTCGCCAACAGGGAGCGCATCACCACAAAAGGCGGAAATCACTCCTACTGTAACCCAGGCACTGAGGTTACAAATTCGTTATCTAATCTCACACAAAGTAATGTCCTCAAAAATGATTAAAATTCATGATTATTTTCATCATTAATACTAATAAATCAGCGGCACCCGAACTGAACATGAGCGATAATGGCCGATTTTATCGCCCCACAGCCAGATAAATTTCTTCACAAAAAGCAATCAATAACGTTTGATTATCATTGCTATAACACCTTACAAAGTTGGAGAGGGTAACCTTCGTGATAGCGTGAAATTAAACCCGTCCTAGTCCCAGTTCGTCCCGTTACCGATGGGGAGAATTTTTTTGATTGGGTCGGCATTAACCGTTTGCGAAGGAGTTAGGGAATATGGCCCCACGAACCCAAGCCCAGGCCGGATTTCAGGCCGGGGTGAAAGATTATCGCCTCACTTATTACACACCGGATTACACCCCCAAAGATACGGATTTGTTGGCCTGTTTTCGGGTCACGCCCCAGCCGGGAGTCCCGCCGGAGGAAGCCGGAGCCGCCGTGGCCGCCGAATCTTCCACGGGGACGTGGACAACCGTGTGGACGGACAATTTAACCGATTTGGAGCGGTACAAAGGCCGTTGCTACGACATCGAGCAGGTGCCGGGGGAAGACAACCAGTACTTTATGTTTGTGGCCTACCCCTTGGATTTGTTTGAAGAGGGTTCCGTCACCAATATGCTCACCTCGATCGTGGGGAATGTGTTTGGGTTCAAAGCCCTGAAAGCCCTGCGGTTGGAGGATTTACGCATCCCGGTCGCCTACTTGAAAACCTTCCAAGGTCCGCCCCACGGCATCGTGGTCGAGCGGGATAAGTTAAACAAGTACGGTCGTCCCCTGTTGGGCTGTACGATCAAACCCAAGTTGGGCTTGTCGGCGAAAAACTACGGACGGGCGGTGTATGAATGTCTGCGGGGTGGTTTGGACTTCACCAAGGACGATGAAAACATCAACTCCCAACCGTTTATGCGCTGGCGGGACCGGTTCCTGTTTGTGCAAGAAGCGATTGAAAAAGCCCAGGCCGAAACCGGGGAAGTCAAGGGGCACTACCTGAACGTGACCGCCCCGACCTGCGAACAAATGATGCAACGGGCGGAGTTTGCCAAGGAAATCAAAACCCCGATCATCATGCACGACTACTTGACTGGGGGCTTTACCGCCAACACCAGTCTGGCTAAGTATTGTCGGGACAATGGCCTGCTGTTGCACATTCACCGTGCCATGCACGCCGTGATTGACCGGCAACGCAACCACGGCATCCACTTCCGGGTTTTAGCTAAATGTCTGCGGATGTCCGGGGGCGACCACCTGCATTCCGGCACCGTGGTGGGCAAACTGGAAGGGGAACGGGGCATCACCATGGGTTTTGTGGACTTGATGCGGGAAGACTACGTGGAGGAAGACCGCTCCCGGGGGATTTTCTTTACCCAGGACTACGCCTCCATGCCCGGTGTGATGCCCGTGGCCTCCGGGGGGATTCACGTGTGGCACATGCCCGCCCTGGTGGAAATTTTCGGGGATGATTCCTGCCTCCAATTCGGCGGCGGTACCCTTGGTCACCCCTGGGGGAATGCACCGGGAGCCACCGCCAACCGGGTCGCCCTGGAAGCCTGTATCCAAGCCCGCAACGAAGGGCGGGACCTGGCGAGAGAGGGCAACCAAGTGATCCGGGAAGCCGCCAAATGGTCGCCCGACTTGGCGGTCGCCTGCGAACTCTGGAAGGAAATTAAGTTTGAATTCCAGGCGATGGACACCCTTTAGGTTCTGTTATCGGGAAACGGGCAGACTCCGGGAGCTTATGTCACCATGGGGTTTACCGTTTCCCCCCTTGCTTATGGACTACCCGCACATTGCCCGCCAAACCAGTCATGTCCTGAGCAGTTATCTCACCTATCAGGCCGTGCGGGTGGTGGTGGCGCAACTCGCCCAGACCGACCCCCCCTTAGCCATCTGGCTGAATGGGTTTTCCGCCACCGGCAAAATCCAGGACGGGGAGCGATACCTAGAGGAATTGTTGCGGGAACGGCAGGAATTGGCCTTACGGGTAATGACCGTGCGGGAACACCTGGCGGAGAATATCCTCGATGTCCTACCGGAAATGGTGCGCTCGGAGATTCACCAGGCCAATACCCAGCAGCGAAAACACCACCTGGAGCGCATCACCCAAGTTGCCTCTAGCGAATCGGCCACATGGCCAGACCTTGAATCCTAAATTACGGAGACCCAACCATGAAAACCTTACCCAAACAACGGCGGTACGAAACCCTTTCCTATCTGCCCCCCTTGACCGATGCCCAGATTGCCAAACAAATCCAGTACATCTTTGATAAGGGCTTCATCCCGGCGGTGGAATTTAACGAAACCTCCTCTGCCGCCGAGCATTACTGGACGATGTGGAAGTTGCCCTTGTTTAGTGCTACCTCCACCCAGGAAGTCCTGAATGAAGTGCAAGCCTGTCGCTACGAATACCCGGATGCCTATGTGAAAGTGGTGGCCTTCGACAACATCAAGCAGTGCCAGATGATCAGCTTCATCGTGCATAAGCCTGCCAAAATCTAAGCCTCATTTTTGCTCAACCTAACCATCGGAGTTGTTTGACCCCGGTGGTTTTTTGTATTGCTAACCCAGTCAAATATTATAGAACCCATTTGACATTTAATTTTGCGTAAGTCTGATGAGCATTACAGAGATTTATAGCAATACGATTCGATTTGCGAACAAAAATTCTGGAGAACCAGTGACGGGGGGTGCCCCCCTGCGACCGCCATTCTAAATTCAAATCATACTGCTATAGCTAAGTAGGGTAAGGTTGTCGCCTCATAGCTTGCGTGGCATTCGCCATAGATTCTGGGAAACCAAATGCGGGGCGGTGCCCTGCAACCCTTTGTGCCATAGGTATAAAAATCATTCTCACAATTCAAATATGATTTCTAATTTTATGAGATTGCTATATCTTATAAATATGATTAGTTTTCAGCTAGGAGAACTCTGATCGTGATTGCCCTACGAGATGAGGATAGGCACTTTACGCCTGAAGCATATTTTGCTTGGGAAGAACAGCAACTCGAACGACATGAACTGATAAATGGTCGGGTTTATGCCATGAGTGGTGGTACCCAAAATCATAGTACGATTGCGATCAATTTCCTGTTATCTCTTAAATCTCATCTGCGCGGGAGTGCGTGTCAGGTTTTTAGTTCAGATTTGAAGGTGAATATCGTTAATACTTGTAACTACACCTATCCAGATGTGAGTGTGACTTGCGACCAGCGAGATCGGGATCATGCGCTTTATATTACTTATCCCTGCCTGATCGTTGAGATTTTATCAGATAGTACGGAAGCCTATGACCGGGGCAAAAAGTTTGCCAAGTATCGCCGCAATCCGAATCTGGTTGATTACGTGTTGGTAAGTTCTGATGAGATGGCAGTGGATATTTATCATAAAAATGATGCGGGTGCATGGGTAATTCTTAGTTATCGAACCGGCGATCATGTTGAACTAAAAAGTATTGGTTTGTCTGTGCCAATTGAGGTATTTTATGAGGAGGTGGTCTTTGCGCCACCATCTTGAAGACATCCCTATTTATTTTATAGTCATTTCGATCTTGATAAGGGGGACTTTGAATCCAGTTCCCCCCAACTCACTCGATTTGCAAAATCATTTCTCCAGTGGTGAAGATAGTGCTGTCTAAACACTGGGCGAAGCCTTCATTGGGAGAACAGAGGATAAATTGACTGAAAACCAAATCTTCTGTGCCTTGTAGGATGGTGTTGATCTGGTCAGAGAATAATAAGGATTCTATAGGCACCGAAATATCAACTGGATTGATTAAAACGGGGGGAACTGGAGCTAGATTGTTGGTCAGGTTAAAGTCAGCTTGAATAGCACCACTCAACAAGCTGGCCGTATAGCTCCCAGAAACAGCATTGGCGGTTACAGGTACGCTCACGTTGCCCGTGCTGTCGGTGGTAATGGGTGCCAGGGTGGTGGTGGCACTTGCCCCTGTTGTTGGTGCATTGAAAGTTAAATTCTGATTGGGAATGGCGTTGCCGAATTGGTCTGTGGCCGTGACTTGCAAGGAATTGGCAAAGCTTGTATTGACCGTGGTGGATTGGTTATTCCCGCCCGTGATGATGAGTTGAGAAAGTATATCGGGATTATTGGTCAGGTTAAAGTCAGCTTGAATGGCACCACTCAGCAGACTGGCCGTATAGCTCCCAGAAACAGTATTGGCGGTTACCGGTACGCTCACGCTTCCTGTGCTGTCGGTGGTAATGGGTGCCAGGGTGGTGGTGGCACTTGCCCCTGTTGTTGGTGCATTGAAAGTTAAATTCTGATTGGGAATGGCGTTGCCAAATTGGTCTGTAGCCGTGACTTGCAGGGGATTCGCAAAGTTTGTATTGACCGTGGTGGATTGGTTATTCCCACCCGTGATGGTCAAAGTTGCCAGTACATCGGGATTATTGGTCAGGTTGAAGAAAACAGGTGTAATTCCAGTAATGCTTCCCTCCGCATTGTATGTACCTGCTTTGGTATTTGCGGTCAGAGTGGAGGCGGTGGCGATGCCACTACTATTAGTTATCGCAGTGGTATTGTTCAGAACACCAAATAGTCCACTCGCCCCAGTGTTGGGGGTGTTGAAAGTAATGGTCACCCCTTGGATGGGGAGGGATGTGGCGGGGTCGATCAACTTGGCACTGAGGGGAGTGCCAAAATCGGTATTGACAACTGTACTCTGGGGACTGCCACCATTCACGGTCAGCGCATAACCCACCTCATACGCCCCAATATCCACCGTACCGCCCACAACCCTGTCAAACCCCGTCCCCCGCTGGTCGGTAGTCACACCCCCCGGAATTAGCGCATTGTCCCCCGCATTGAGAGCAGGGCTACCCGTGAGTAGCGCATGGGTCTGGGTCAAGCCGCCATTATTTTGGAGTGTGCCGAGCAGGGGGTCAACTCCCGTAATCGTGCCATTCACTCCATCTGTGAAAGTACCCGTAAATCCTGTATTATTTCCAATCAAATTATTGCCCGCATTGGTGTAGCCATCGCCAATAGAAAAACTCCCAATATCAGGCTGAGACTTAGTTGCAGTATTTTTTGCCACAATGCTATTGCCGATATTGATAGGATTGGTGATGGGATTGGAAGGATCATTATTGTTGAAGATACCCCCGCCTTGAGATGCGCTATTGAAAGCTATAGTGACGTTGGTGAGGGTGACATTGCCATTAGCAAAAATCCCCCCTCCAAGGTCACTAGCAAAATTATTCGACACGGTGGAATTGGTGAGGGTGAGCGTATTACCTATGCCCGTGGCAATCCCCCCGCCCAATATGGCTCTATTATTCGACACGGTGGAGTTGGTGAGGGTGAGCGTAATACCTGAACCCGTAGCAGCAATCCCCCCCCCGCCACCAAAAGCACTATTATTCGACACGGTGGAGTTGGTGAGGGTGAGATTTGTATTGAACTCAGCAAAAATCCCCCCGCCAATACTAGCCCCATTCCCCGACACGGTGGAATCCTTGAGGGTGACCTTGCCTTTAGCATAAATCCCCCCGCCTAATGAAAGACTACCTACCAACCTATTGTTCGACACGGTGGAGTTGGTGAGGGTGAGATTGTCACCAACAGCAAAAATCCCCCCGCCAGCAAGACGAGCCGTATTATCTGACACGGTGGAGTTAGTGAGGGTGAGATTGCCACCAGTCCTAATCCCCCCGGCACCATCACTAGCCGTATTCTCCGACACGGTGGAGTTGGTGAGGGTGACATCGCCAACAGCAAAAATCCCCCCGCCATTGAAACCAGCCTCATTCCCCGACACTTTGGAGTTGGTGAGGGTGAGGGTGCCACTAGCCAAAATCCCCCCGCCAGACCCAAATGTAGTGGTATTTCCCGACACGGTGGAGTTTTCAAGGGTGAGCGTACCATTAGCAAAAATCCCGCCGCCGCCGTTGCTAGCCGTATTGTTTGATACGGTGGAGTTTTTGAGGGTAACTGTACCCACCCCCGTCCGAATCCCTCCACCCTCCCCATTGGTTGCCTTGTTGTTGGACACTTGGGAATCGGTGAGGTCAACCGTACCACTCGCAAAAATCCCCCCACCAAACGCACCTGCTTCATTACGCAATACCGTGGAATTTGTGACGGTGAGATTCTTTTCTGTAAAAACCCCACCGCCAATGGTGATAGCCGTATTGTCTGACACATCGGCATTGATAAGCGTCACGGCACCGCGAGCAAAAATCCCCCCGCCATCATTCTTTGCCTTATTGTTTAATACTTTGGAATCGGTGACAGTAACCGAGCTATTGGAAGCAATCCCCCCACCATTACCCAGGCTAAGTCTACTGGCCTCATTCCCCGACACGGTGGAGTTGGTGAGGGTAACACTTTGCTCCGCAAAAATCCCCCCGCCCTCCTCATTCGTGGCCGTGTTGTTTAATACCTTGGAATCAGTCAGAGTGACGGTGCCCTTCGTGAAAATCCCCCCACCAAAATCATCTGCCGTATTCCCCGACAGGGTGGAGTTTTTGACGGTAACGGTACTCCCCGCCTGAATCCCCCCACCATCTCCATTAGTTGCCTTATTACTGGACACTTGGGAATCGGTGAGGTCAACCGTACCACTCGCACGAATCCCCCCGCCAAAGGCACCCGCTTCATTACGCAATACTGTGGAATTTGTGACGGTGATATTCTTTTCCGTAAAAACCCCACCGCCAATGGTGATAGCCGTATTGTCTGACACATCGGCATTGGTGAGCGTCACGGCACCGCGAGCAAAAATCCCCCCGCCATCATTCTTTGCCTTGTTGTTTAATACTTTGGAATCGGTGACAGTAACCGAGCTATTGGAAAAAATGCCCCCACCATTACCCAGGCTAAAATTACTGGCCTCATTCCCCGACACCTCAGAGTTGGTGAGGGTAACACTTTGCTCCGCAAAAATCCCCCCGCCCTCCTCATTCGTGGCCGTGTTGTTTAATACCTTGGAATCAGTCAGAGTGACGGTGCCCTTCGTGAAAATCCCCCCACCAAAATCATCTGCCGTATTCCCCGACACGGTAGAGTTTTTGAGGGTAACTGTACTCCCCGCCCTAATCCCCCCACCACTCGATGTAGCCTCATTTTTTGACACAGTGGAGTTGGTGAGGTCAACCGTACCACTCGCAAAAATCCCCCCGCCGTTGAAACCTGCCGTGTTGCCCGACACAGTAGAGTTATTGGTGAGGATGACATTCTTGCCAGAAAAAATCCCCCCCCCGTTCTCGCCTGCTATGTTGTCCGACACGAGCGAATCGGTAAGGGTGACAGTAATGCCAGCCCTAATCCCACCGCCCTCTCTACCAGCCTTATTATCTGACACGGTGGAGTTGGTGAGGGTGAGAGTGCCATTAGCAGAAATCCCCCCGCCATCGAAACCTGCCTTATTGTTGGACACGGTGGAGTTGTTGAGGATAACATCGCTACCCTGAATCCCCCCACCAAAAGTACCTGCCGCATTGTTGGACACCTTGGCATTGTTGAGGGTGACAGTAAGAGCAGCAATCCCCCCACCACTCTGCTTAGTCTTGCCATTTTGAATGGTCAGGTCATTAAATGTCGTAGCACCAGCAAGTACATTGAACACCCGGCTGGCATTGTTACCATCAATAATCGTATTCCCTACCCCATTACCCGTGATGGTTAAACCTGCACCCGTACCGTCATTGATGACTAATTCACCCAAAGCGAGTGTGATTGTGCCATTGGGAGTAAACACAATATCATCTACCCCTGGTGTTGTATTGGCTTGATTGATGGCATCTCGTAATTGACCCGCCGCCCCTGTATCCCCCAAATCCGTCACCGTAAAAGTGACTAACTTCACATCCGCCGTTTGCACTCCTTGAGCATCAAACGCAATCTGCCCCAACCCATTCCCCGTGCTGTACTCAAATTCCCAATTCCCGCCGTATTGACTGCTACCCGTGATGTCTGTACTTGCGGCAATGTTCGCATTAGTTAATTGCCCGATTTCCCCCACCAACTGCTGTCCCGCCAAACTCGCCGCCAGATTACACGCATACAGATAAATGCCCCGGCTCCCGGTCAACCCCTGCCCCCATTGCTCGATTTGGGCGGCATACTGGGGCAAGGTATCCAACGTGATAAAATCCCGCCCAAACCACATCTGCCCCGCATTCCCATCCCCGACAATATCAATGCGCTCAACCGCACCATTCCTCGCCACCACCTGATTGACTTTTTCTACCCCCGAATCGCTCCGGTTAATCAGATACAATTCACTGCCCGGTGTCAGGTTATTCACCAACTGCTCGTAGTTTCGTACCCGATCCAAAAATACATAACCCTCGTTGGTAATCCCCGGTGCCACCCGGATTTGGATCAACCCATCCGTACCCAAATTATCCAAATTCGCCTTATCCAGAATCACCCGCTCACCCGTGATATTGATGAGTGAATTGGGGTTTTTTATTTCTGATGCAGTGGTAATCGTGCCGCTTACATAGGCCGTCCCGGTCAATAGTTGGGGTATATCCAACGCTAAAACCGGGCGCAGATTGTCCACCGCTAGATTTTGATTCACCGCCACCGGCAAATCCAAACTCAGGATATTTCCCGATTGGGACACATTCACATACTTCCCATCGGCGGTAGCACTAATAATCACCGTACCATTCGGGGATTGAATCGTCCCCGTATTGATTACCTGATTCCCCGCTAAAACAATCATTTGCCCAGCATTCACCGCCAAATTCCCCTGGTTGACGATCACCCCCGCGGTTGTACCCGGATTCAGGTTTTGATTTAAGCTACTAAAGGCATAACCATTCGGTTCGGCGGTTAATAAAGCCAGTTCCGCCGCCGTGGTATTCATACCAAAATAACCATCCCCAATTTTGATCCCATTGGCCGTCGTCGCATGAAACGCCGCCGGGACATTCAGCGAAGCGTTGGGGCCAAACACAATCCCCGCCGGGTTCATTAAATAAAGGTTACTATTGCCGCCCGTAAGTTTAATCAAGCCATTGATCACCGACACATCCCCGCCCGTCACCCGTGCCAGGATATTGCGTATTGCTGGGTTAGATAGAAAATTAGCAATCTGACTCTGGCTCAACCCAAACCTACTAAAACTGTGAAATAAATTCGCACCCGCTCTGGTGCCGCCTGTGATGTCAAACTGCTGGCCGTTTTGGTTGACCTGCGTACCCAACCCATTCGGGACGATCTGGGCACTCACGGGTAATGCAAATCCCAGGGAGAAAAGCCACAGCCACAGACGCAAACGTCCCATTATCCCAAGCCCCCCGAGATGAATTTGAAACACAAGCCACCCCAATCCTAGGCTAGGCAAAGGCTTTTGACAAGAGGAAATGGCAAAGAAATTATATTTTTAGTTTTCAAAGCAATCCGGTTTGCAAAATGAGAAGCGATCACAATTTCCCCAGAAGTAAATGAGGGGTGTTATTAAAATTGCAACGCAAAGGTAATCTCCTCATAAAATACCTGGATTGATAAATTCAAACTAATACTTGCTAATTGAATTTGATCCCCTTTTCGATAACTAATAATCACCCATTCGCTTGCATCGTTTTTATGATAGACATCTGAATGGTAAAGGTAATAAATTACCAAAAGATATAGGACGGGGGGCAAAAACCCCCCTATCCTCAATTCATAGAAATGTCTGCTTCGCCACAGTCAACCAAGTACTGGGTGCGGCTCCCTACTCCTTGACTTCTTTGAGAAATTCGGGGTTCACCTTGTCTGGTTCCGGCACAATCCACAGATACACGGTACGTCCATCCACTTGGCGCACCTCATTGGGTTTCCACCCGCCCATATCAAAAGCGTGGGAAACGATGCGGGTGCCCGGTTTCAGGCGCAGGAGTTTGTGGCGCAGACGTAAATTCACACTGGGCAAGAGATACATAGTAATCACTGTGTATTTACTCAAATCGGTGTCAAATAGATTTTGCTGGACAATTTGTGCCCGGTCTGCCACCCCGGCTTCCTGGATATTGCGGCGGCTTTCCGCCACTAAGCTGGGGTCAATTTCGATGCCAACGGCTCTTTGTACCTGGTAATTTTTGGCGGCGGTGATCACAATCCGGCCATCCCCGCTGCCCAAATCCAGGAGAACATCCTGGCTATTGACATTGCCCAATTTCAACATGGCATCCACCACTTCCTGGGGCGTGGGCACATAGGGGACATCCTTGGCGATATATTCCCCAAAGCTGGGCAATACGGGCAGGGCATGGGCAGGCATGACCCAAGGGCTGAGGGTTGCCAAACCCACGCTCACACTCGTCAATACAGTCAAAGGTTTCCGTAGCATCATCACACAACCTCCAATAACAAATGCATCAAATCACCAATGACAACCAGTTTAGGAATTTAGGCGGATTTTGGCAGGAAACTCAAGGGAAACCCGACCGCCAGCACCCCCACCCCCACCAAGGCACCCACTCCTGTGTAGGCCAAACTGGCGTAGAGCAAGTAACCACAGGTGGCGCAAAACACCAGCGGGGTGAGGGGGTACAGAGGCACCCGAAAAGGCCGCACCTGTCCCGGCTCCCGCCAGCGTAACCAAATCAAGGCGACCCCGGCCAGCAGCATAAAGAGCCAAAACACCGGTGCCGTGTAGTCCACCATCGTCGCAAACCCCTTACGGGTGAGGGTTCCCAGCACCACCAGGGCAAAGCAAATCGCCCCCTGGACTCCCAAGGCACCGACGGGAGAATCATAACGCCGGTTCCAGACCGCCAACCCCCGGAGAAAGCCAAAGTCCTGCCCCAGGGCATAGTTAGTCCGGGCACCTGTGATAATCGTTCCCTGAATTGCCCCCAGGGCGGAAATGGCAATGATGCCACTGGTCACCGCCGCCCCGGATGACCCAAGGGTTTGCCGCAACAGGTCAGCCGCCACCGCCGTTGATTGCGCCACCCCCGCCAAACCCAACCCCCGCAAATAAGCCCAGTTCACCAGCAGGTACAGGCTCGTAATCAGCCCGATTCCCCAGAGCAGGGTACGGGGCATGGTACGTTGCACCTGGCGCAATTCCGCCGAAATGTAGGCCGCCTCATTCCACCCGCCGTAGGTGAACAAGACAAACACCATCGCCAAACCCAGGTTCATATTGGTCGGTTCTGGTACCGGCACCGCCGTTTGCGCCCCCCCCCGCAATCCCGCCAGCACCACCAACAGCAGTCCCAACACCTTTGCCCCGCTCAGTCCCGCCTGTACCCAGGTGCTAGGGGTCAAACCCAGGACATTACAAGCGGTTAACCCCGCCACCGCCGCCGCCGCATACAGAGAAGAACCGTAATCTCCCACGGGCAATAGCTGGCTGAGATAATCCCCAAACACAAATGCCAGCAGGACAATCGAACCGGATTGAATAATCGTCATCCGCGCCCAGCCAAACAAAAACGCCAGCCGAGAGCCAAAGGTGCGGTTCAGGTAGTGGTACACCCCGCCCGCATGGGGATAGGCCGCCCCCAACTCCGCAAAACACAGCCCCCCCACCAAGGACAACACCCCCCCCAGCAACCAGGCCAACACCACCTGGGACACCGTACTGAGATTCATGGCCACCAGCACCGGCGTTTCAAAAATCCCCACCCCCACCACAATGCCCACAATCAGCGCAATCCCATCCCTGGTCGTCAAGCGGGGCTTGAGGGGAGTTGCCAACTCCTCCACTGATTCTGGCTTGGTCGGACTGTCGGGTACAGACATGGGAATTTTGTAACAAAAACGACATAAAATATATCAGTAAGATATACGACCACCGCCACTTTTGACAAGGACAGCATCACCCATTTCAGGTTAAGGGCTGGTTAGATTAAAAAAGTAGAAAAAGTAGTAACATACAGCAGTCCTAATTGAATTCTGAACAGCAGTCCCAGGGGCGCAGACCCCGTCCTTGGTTCTTCTGAATCTTTGTTTGCCAATCAGATAGTGTTGCTATATTACCCAGAACTAAAGACGGGGAAGTACCTCTGCGTCTGCTTTTCCTCAATTAACAGAGGTGCCCATCAGCGTATAGGGTTTTGGGTAACGTTACTGTGAGGAGCCACCATGAATTTCTCCCCAGATGGGCAGTATCAGGTCGAAAGCATTTGGGCTGGTGAAATCCGCTTTGGCCCCGAATACTTCCGCTTACGCATCAATGGCCGGGAGATTCCCCATCGTATCTTCGGCAGACCGCTCACTTGGTCTGATGACTCCAGCCTGTGCGCTGCTCAAGAATGGTTAACCACTGACTATGCCGCCGGACCGGTGACGAGAGCGGTTTTGATCAAGGTAGCATCTTGGGAAATGGCAACGCTCCCAGTGGTCGAAAAGGGATTTGCCGAATCGTTCCAGTTTGATGGATTACGGTTCCACTATCGCAAGCTGTATATGGGGAGGGGCGTGGAAGTGGCGGCGGCAGTTGAGCTAGCCGCTATCCATCACTGGGTTCAAATGAATATCTAATGATTTCATGCCCGACCATTTCAAGTCAAAGCACAAAAGTTATAGCTCACAGCCCCAACCCTCGCCCCCAAACCGCCAATGGTGCAGGTAACAGGTTGAGCGATTACCCTAGAGAGGGAAGCTAGGCAAGGGGAACCCGATGCGCCGGAGGTGGCAAGTCCTAGTGGGTAGTGGTATTGTGAGCCTTGTGCTGACGGTGGGGCTGGGGTCGGTGTTACCCCGACGGTGGGCTCTACCACCCACCGCCAACTGCTCAATTCCCATTTATCTCCAGGGGGGAGCCATTCATACGGATATGATTTTACCCCGCCGGAATGCGGTTATTGACTGGCAAAAGATATTACCCCTAGCGAAAATTGGAGCTACCGAGGCAGAGTATTTAAGTTTTGGGTTTGGGGAACAGCATTTTTATATGGGGGAACCGGGTTCGCTGCTGAAGCGCTGGCCAGCGGGACTACAGGCGTTATTTTGGGCAAATCCCAGTATTGTTTTTGTCAACCCTGTGGGGCAAATTCCCGCCAATTCTCGTTGCATCGGCCTGAGCGTCTCCCAGTACCGGGAATTGGTACAACACATCAAAACTTCTTTCCCACGCAATCCCCAGGGTAACCCGATTTCCCTGGGACGGGGTTACCAAACGACCGGGCAATTTTTCCAGGCACAGCCCGGGTACTCGCTGTTATTTACCTGCAACCATTGGACGGCTCAGGGACTGGATCGGGCGGGGGTGGCCACCCCCTTATTGCCCTTACTCAGCCAAAGTATCCTGTGGCACAGCCGGAGAGCCTGCCCCTGTCCAGAACCTTAACCCTAGGTCACCAGTTCCTGCGCTAGGGCATCCTTGACCCGTTGGGAGCGGATTTCCCCCCCATGCGTGACGCAGGCGGATTGGATAATATCGTCGGCAAAATCCAGGTGGAGGTGATGCTCAGGAATGAGCAAATTCAGCACATTGAATAAATTTTTACTGTACATTTGACTGGCATGAATCGGCATCGAAGCCGGTAAATTCACGGGTCCAATCAGGGTCACGCCTTCTTTGACTACCTGATGTCCGGCTTCGGTACCCGCACAGTTGCCCCCCTGCGCCGCCGCCAGGTCAATGACCACACTGCCCGGTTTCATCTGCGCCACCATGTCCTCAGTCACCAAGAGGGGTGCCCGTTTCCCCGGCACCTGGGCGGTGGTGATCACCACATCGGCTCGGGTTACGTGGTCACGGATCAATTGGCGGGATTGTTCCTTACTTGCCTCCGAAACCTCCCGAGCGTAGCCGCCCGCCGCTTCCGCAGATTCCGCCAACAGAACCTCCACAAACTTGGCTCCCAGACTTTGCACCTCTTCCTTGACCTGGGGGCGAATATCAAAGGCTTCCACCACGGCTCCCAGCCGACGGGCGGTGGCAATCGCCTGTAAACCAGCCACCCCCGCCCCGATGATAAACACCTTTGCCGGAGGAATCGTGCCCGCCGCCGTGGTCAACATCGGGAAAAATTTGGGTAAATTGGCCGCCGCAATCAACACCGCTTTGTAACCCGCTAGAGACGCTTGGGAGGACAGGGCATCCATCCCCTGCGCCCGGGAGGTGCGGGGAATCATCTCCATGCTGAAGGTCGTCACCCCCTGTTTTGCCAAATCCTTCACCAGCAAAGGCCGACCGAGCGGGTCAATAAAACTAATCAAAACCGCCCCCGCATGGAGCAAATGCACCTCCGTTTCCTGGGGCGGTGCCACCTTGAGAACCACGTCCGCCTCGGCCAGCAAAGCCAGGGGGTCGCTGACCATCTGCGCCCCGGCCTCCTCGTAGGCTTCGTCGGGGAAGCAAGCCCCCACCCCGGCACCTTTCTCAACGAATACGGTCAACCCCCGCTGCACGAGCCGTCCCACGGTTTCGGGTACCAAAGCCACCCGGGATTCCCCCACCTCACGCTCTTTTAGCACCGCCACCCGCATAGGACTTCCCGCTCCAAAAAAAATTGATAACTCAGTGTGACACAGACCTCCAGGAATCCCGGCCAAAAATGCAGGAAATTTTCAGAATCAGGACAGAATCAGGAATCGACAGGCAAGCCGGTAGATTCTGCTTTAGAATGCCATTTTATAGATAAATTCCCGGTTGCTCCCATGTCGTTTGTCGGTCTGCATGTCCATACGGAATATAGTCTGCTTGATGGTGCTAGCCAGATTCCCCAACTGGTGGAGCGGGCGGTGGCACTGAATATGCCCGCCATTGCGATTACCGATCATGGGGTGATGTACGGAGCGATTGAGTTGATTAAACAATGCCGTGAACGGAGCATTAAACCCATTATTGGCAATGAAATGTATGTGATCAATGGGGATATTACCAAACAGGAACGCTGTCCCCGTTATCACCAGATTGTCCTAGCGAAAAATACGGAAGGCTATAAAAATCTGGTCAAACTTACGACGATTTCCCACTTGCAGGGCGTGCAGGGTAAAGGCATTTTTTCTCGCCCCTGTATCAACAAAGATTTACTAGCGCAATACCGACAGGGACTGATTGTTACCAGTGCCTGTTTGGGCGGCGAAATCCCGCAGAAAATTCTCCAGGGGAAATACCAGGAAGCCCGGGAAGTCGCCCAGTGGTACCAAAAAACCTTTGGGGATGACTTTTACTTAGAAATTCAAGACCACGGCTCCCGAGAAGACCGGATGGTGAATGTGGAAATCATCAACATTGCCCAGGAATTGGAGATTAAATATATTGCCACCAATGATTCCCATTACATTTCCTGCTACGATGTGGAAGCCCATGATGCCCTTTTGTGTATTCAAACTGGCAAATTGATTACCGAGTCTAAACGCCTCCGTTACAGCGGTACCGAGTATCTCAAATCTACTCAGGAAATGGGTAAATTATTTCGGGATCATTTGGAGGATGAGGTGATTCAAACTGCCCTAAAAACCACCCTGGAAATCGCTCATAAAATCGAACCTTACAACATTTTAGGAGAGTCCCGTCTACCCGAATATGATGTGCCCGTGGGGCATACGGTGGATACCTATTTAGAACAGATGGCTTGGCAGGGTTTAGCGGAGCGGTTAGGGGTAAAACGGGATCAAATTCCCGTTAATTACAAAGACCGATTGATTTATGAATTAAGAATTATTCAACAACGGGGATTTTCCGGTTATTTCCTGGTGGTGTGGGATTATGTGAAATACGCTCGGGATCACCACATTCCCGTTGGTCCGGGGCGGGGTTCCGCCGCCGGTTCTTTAGTTGCTTACGTGCTGGGAATTACCAACATTGACCCGGTACATCATGGCCTTTTATTTGAGCGGTTTTTGAATCCTGAGCGTAAATCCATGCCCGATATTGATACGGATTTTTGTATTGATAATCGAGACCGTTTGATTGAATATGTCACCCAACATTATGGGGATGACCGGGTGGCGCAAATTATTACGTTTAACCGGATGACTTCCAAAGCCGTATTGAAGGATGTGGCACGGGTTTTAGATGGTATTACCCATCGGGAAGCGGATCAAATGGCTAAATATATCCCCGTATTTCGCGGCAAACCGGCACGTTTACGGGAAATGATTGGGGACGAAACCCCTGCCCCGGAATTCAAAACTAAATATGAACAGGAAGAAAAAGTGCGCCACTGGCTGGATTTAGCGATGCGGATTGAAGGGGTGAACAAAACCTTTGGGGTTCATGCTGCCGGGGTGGTGATTGCCCCCCAAGCGTTGGATGAATTGGTGCCGCTACAACGGAATAATGACGGGGCGGTTATTACCCAATATCCGATGGAGGATATTGAATCCCTCGGTTTATTAAAAATGGATTTCTTGGGTTTGAGGAATCTGACGTTGATTCAACGGGCTGTTAAACTTATTGAAAAAAATCATGGGATTCACATTGACCTGGATCGTTTAGCTTTGGATGACCCGAAACCCTATGAATTATTAGGACAGGGGGAACTCGAAGGAATTTTCCAATTGGAATCTACGGGAATGCGGCAAATTGTCCGGGATTTGAAGCCTTCTAATATCGAAGACATTTCTTCCATTCTCGCTCTATATCGTCCTGGCCCCTTAGATGCGGGTTTGATTCCTAAATTTATTGACCGTAAACATGGGCGGGAAAAAGTAGAATACTCCCATGAAATGCTTGAGCAAATTCTTCAGGAAACCTATGGTTTAATTATTTATCAAGAACAAATTATGAAAATCGCTCAGGATATGGCGGGTTATTCCCTGGGACAGGCGGATTTATTACGACGGGCGATGGGGAAAAAGAAACCGGAAGAAATGGAAAAACAACGGCAGGTCTTTTTAGAAGGTTCCGCCAAAAATGGCATTCCCAAAAACATCGCCCTAGATTTGTTTGAACAAATGCTTTTGTTCGCCGAGTATTGCTTCAATAAATCCCATTCCACTGCCTACGCCTATGTGACCTACCAAACCGCCTATCTCAAAGCCCATTTTCCGGTGGAATATATGGCCGCTTTGCTGTCTTCTCAAATTGGCAATCAGGATAAAATTCAACGCTATATTGCCACCTGTCAAAATATGAATATCGAAGTCGAACCCCCGGATATTAACCGTTCAGATATGGATTTCACACCGTTGAAAGATAACCAGAAAATTCTCTTTGGTCTAACCGCGGTACGGAATGTGGGTCAGGGAGCGGTGGAGCATATATTACAGGTACGTCAAAAGGGTAAATTTTCATCCCTCGCCGATGTCTGTGACCGGGTGGATACGGGGGTCGTCAACCGGCGGGCGTTGGAGGCTTTGATTCAATCGGGAGCGTTAGATAGGTTGCACAATAATCGCCATCAAATGATGATGGATTTGGAATTTCTTTTAGACTGGGCGAATAGCCGAGCGAAAGACCGAGCCATGGGGCAGGCGGACATTTTTAGTTTGTTGGGTGGTAGTGCCCATGAAACACCTTTGACAGCGGCACCCAAAGCCCCGCCAGTGGATGATTATTCGTCCCCGGAAAAATTAAAATTGGAAAAGGAATTGCTGGGTTTTTATATTTCTGACCACCCGTTAAAACCCCTGGCACAACGGGCACAGATTTTGGCTCCCATTAGTTTAGGTCAGTTGGAACGGGTAGCGGAAAATCGTTCTGTAACTGCCCTAGCTTTGATTACCCAGATCAAACCCATCACCACGAAAAAAGGTGACCGGATGGCGGTCGTGACCTTGGAGGATTTGAGCGGTAGTTGTGAAGCGGTGGCGTTTCCGAGTGTGTTTGCCCAAATCGGTGATTATTTGATCCCGGAACAACCCCTGGTGCTGTGGGGTCGCCTGGATCAACGGGATGAGCAGATGCAACTTATTTTGGAGGATGTACAGTTGGCGCAGGAGGTGCGGATTCTCAGCGTCACTTTGACCGTGGAGCAGGCGGGCGATATGCAGCGGCAAGCCCAACTGCGGGAAATCCTGAAACCCTGGTGTGGGGAAACGGCTAAGGTGCCGGTGGTGGCAACGGTCACCCATCCTTTGCGGCAATTGCAGGTGCGCTTTGGCCCCCAATTTCGGGTACAGGATGGTGCGGAGACGGCCAGGGCTTTGAATCAGGCAGGTTTTGCCGCCGACTGCGAATCATTTATTAACGATGTTTAATATGAGCCTTGCCCTGCCAGGGGCTACTAATTAGAGTGAAATCTTCAAATATCGTACAACAGGATAACTTTGTAATAACAGATTTAGCTATCGCAATTCCCCATCTTCCATGTGGAGCATTTCCGTAAAAATTTGATGATCCGTAAACGGACAAGTTTGCGGTAAGGTTTCCATGTCAATGGGTGTTTCTCTTTCAATTAAACGTAATCCATCCTGGTAGGCTCTCAGCAAAATTGACGACCAACAGGATTGCAAACTAGGGTTATCTTGTAGGTGTTCAAGAATCCGTACCCTTTGTTCCTTGACAGTACATAGCCAACTTTTACAGCGTAATGATGGCTGATAATGCCATTTAAGCAAATGACCCAGTAGGATACCAAGGCGATTTCGCAGTTCATTTCGCTCTTGTTTTCCCAAGGAATCTATCTCCTCAATCAAATTAGATAAATCCAATTCTGTGTACTTCTCTGCGGCCAGGAGTTTTTTTTGTTGTTGCGTCCAAGCGTGGAAGTCGGTTTCGTATAGATTGGTGTTTTCCGACATAGAGAAATCCTAAATGAATTTAGAACAGCGGTTGCAGGGGCGCAGCCCCCGTCCTTGGTTCTTCTGAACCAATCAGATACTATTGCTATATTAGTAAACCTAACGGTTTTTCCATCAGGATAACGCAATATTGCAAAAACCAACGGGCATTAACTTACCACGGGCTACCAATCAGGGTAAAGCCCGCCCAGTAGTAGGGGTGGCTGAGGTCGGTTTGGAGTCCCGGTTCGGGAGAGGGGATGGTGGCGTGTCCCTCCCGCAGGATTTGCCCCTGACCCAGGCGTACTTGATTGCGAATGATGCGGATTTGCGTTGCCCGTAGGGCTTGTGCTTTCGTGCGAGAACTCTGCAACTGCTGGTAAAACTCGGTCATCAGTGCCACGGTGCCCACATCGCTCACATACCAAGAACTGGCCAGGGCAGATTTCACCCCGGAGGCCACCGCCAGACCGGCAAAACCCAATTCGCTGTAGGGGTCACCCACGGCAGTACGGCAGGCACTCAGCACCAGCAGTTCTACCGGGGGCTGGCGCAGGGGTAAACGACGCACCTGATCCAGGGTCAAACGCTCGTTCCAAAATTCAACGTAGGCATCCCTGAGAGTGGAGGGACGAAACTCGGCGTGGGTCGCCAAATGGAGCAAAACAAAGCCATTTTGTTGCCGCTCTCTGGTTAAATTGTTGATCGTAAATTCCTCATTCAAAAGGGCTTTACCACCCCATTCATTGGTAATGGTTCCTAATTCAATGGGTACCCCCTTGAGGGGTTCTTGTTGCTTAAATTCCGAAGCTCCCATCGCTAATAAGGTAGCCCCCTGGACGGGCTGATAATCAAAATTCACTAAATTCACACTGGGAACTTGACCTAAATTAAATTTTTCTACAAGGAATTGTTGCCCATCCCACAATGCCCCAAAAGGTAAAGTTCTCAAACCCTCATCGGGGACAAACATGATGGTATCAATCCCCTGGGCTTTTAATTCTGCTTCAATGGGAGCAATCATCCATTCATACAACTGTTGCCCCGCTTGCCGGTAGTTATTGGTATTCCGTTGCCGGGGGTCACGGATACTATCTAAAAACTTTTGGGCTACTGCTTCTACATCGGCTCGTTTGGCCTGGGGAACGCTGCGAAAAAGGGGAGCGTTAGCGATGGCGGCATCAGCAATCACCTGCTCGGGTTGGGTACTGGCTACTTTGACCCCTGGATGATTGGCAATTCCTTGGGGCGGTTTGGGGGGAAGCACCACAATACCCAGTTGTTCTTTATCTAAAATGAGATAAACCAGAGCCGGACGGGTATTGGTTTTGGCACCCACCTGCCCCAGGGCAAGCTGAACTTGTTCCGCATCATTAAAAGAATTAATCGGCAGAGCATTCAAAAATCGGGCGAATAAATTAACTAAGGATTGGTCAAACAGAAGTATCTGGGAAGGATTTCTGGGCAAACGACTCAAAATCGTGGTTCGTTCGATGGAACTCGTATCCAAAACCGTATTGTTAGGTGCATCGCTTGTCAGAGTAGGGGGATTGTTGGGAGTAATGACTGGGGGAATAGTCGCAAAGAAAATCTCATTAACGTTATTCACTTGTGGAATAGAATTAAACAGCGAAACCATAGGGTTTGGCATTGATGAATTTTCGGACTCAGGCGGCGTGACTGGAGGAACAACCAGGCCGGTGAGAATGCTGATATTACCAACCACTGTAGAGGTCAGAAATGTCTCAGTCGGATAAATACTAAAATTCTCCGTAGTTAAAATACCCGTACTCCCATTGGTTGCCGCATCTCCGACAATAAATGGTGTTATGCCATTCCCCCCGTGGGTGATCGTGATGGAATTGTCGTTGGTAGCGACACTAGCAAATGATCCACCGCCATCACAATCAACACAATCAGACAGGTCAAAACTACTCATAATTTGGGCAAATTTCCCAGCTTTGATTGCAATTGTCCCTCCAGGAAGGGTTACAAAAACGCCGCCATCAAATCCCGCAATAAAACTTTCACCACCCCGTGCATCAATAGATGATACTTTTACATTTTGAGCCGCTACTAAAGTAACATCGCCGCCATTACCACCAAAAGCTCTCGTGTCAATTCCTTCCGCCGTGATACTCCCTTTTGTACTTTGAATATTTACCTTTCCACCATTCCCGGAATCACCTGTTGTCACAATAGACCCTGTTTGAATATTCTGAGCGGCTGTTAAAGTGACATCTCCGCCAATTCCAAAACCAGAAGAGGTGTTAATTTTCCCAGTCGTAATCCCTCCCTTGGCACTGTTCATCTGGACCGCACCGCCGCCAGTGACAATTTCACCATTGACTATAATCGTATTTCCGGCTTGAAAATCTAAGCCTATCTCATAAAAATCGGTAGTAATTGCCTGCGTGCTAATATCATTTCCCGCTTCAACAGTAAGTTTGGTGGGATTGACCCCTGTATATTCAAAATTAACTTCAAAAGTTACGTTTTTCGTCGCTTGCAAAATCACATTACCTGTTTCTAGTTGGCTATTCAATGTCGCTGTAGAAATCTTAAATGTTGCCCCCGGACTATCAGCAAAAAGAATTTGCTTATCATCCGTTAATTGAGCATCATCATTAGTATCCGTTCCAACAATAATATTCTCTGGATCAAGGAGTAATGTGCCTGCTTTACCCTGGGGTGCGGATGTGTTAACGTTACCTTGAAAATTCAAACGTTCTTTACCCGAAACCTCCACAAAACCGCCATTACCAGAAACTTCCCCACCCTTAGCACTAATAGTTCCCCAAAATTGGGTCGCCTTATCCGCCCAAATAATCACCCTGCCCCCATCGCCAGCATTGATGGCATCCGCTAACAACTGCGAATCACTACTGATGAAGGTATATTTGGCATTGGGAACTGAACCTTTGCCCTGAAATTCACCCCCAATTAAAATCTCTCCTCCGGCGGTGATGCCCGAAGCGTTAATCTGCCCATTTACCACTGCAATTTTATTCCCAAAAACACCAACATTGCCGCCCATGTCAGTGTTACTAGAAACATCTAATGTACCAGCAATAACTGCTGTGTCAGATGATACAGGAATCTGTAAACGGGAACCCGCCACTGTGACCGTACCATTACTATTGGCCGTCACACTTGTTACCCCGCCCCCCGTTAATAACTCTGGCAAACGAGTCACCGGAATATTCCCCTGGGCATCTGCCATTTGGGCTGCCTGTTGAGGATTAAACTCTAAACTTAATAATTGCCCCGCCTGCGACAAACGCACTAAATTTTCCCCCGGTACAGCGGCGATGGTGATGTTTCCGCCCGGTGCCTGAATCGTACCCGTATTGATCACTTGTCCCGCAATCAGACTGACACTTTGGCCGGGATTAACCGCTAATTTGCCTTCGTTAATAATTGCCGCTGGTTCTTTTCTGTCAAACGCAAAACCGATGGGTTCACCCACCAATTTACTGTAGTCATTATTGCCGTAGGCATTAAAACTCCCGCCTGGGAATAGGATGCGGTCTGCTGTGGTTGCCGTAAACGCCGCTGGAACATTCAAAGACGCATTTGGGCCAAAGACAATTCCCGCTGGATTCATTAAAAATAAATTGCTATTGCCCCCCAACACTTGAATTAAGCCATTGATATAGGAAGCAGAACCCCCATTTACCCGTGCCAGGATATTGGCAATGGCCGGATTACTAAAAAAATTTGCGATCTGTCCTTGTGTAAGGCCAAATTGTTGAAACGTGTGAAATAAATTGCGTCCCGCTTGGGTACCACCGGTGATATTAAATTCTTGTCCATTGCGGTTGACAACCGTACCACCGCCTCCTGGAGTGACTTGAGCAAAAACGGGAGATTGACACCCCAAACCTATCCCCACAACACTCCACAGCAAATATCCCAAATGATGCCCTGCGAGGCTGTCGGTACCAGGCATTATATTGTCCTCCATGTGGTAATGACCGTCCAAAAACGGCTTGGGTCATGGTAGCACACGGATTTGGATACCTGCAAATGTATGGATAATACAAATCAAACGCTTCACTCTTGGGTAACAATGATTATGGATCATTGCTATTTGGTTCTGTTGACATTTCATACAAGAACACGTTCTTTTACTAGAATTGGTAGTGCTATGTAAGTAATTATTCATTATAGTGGTGAATGAAGTTAAATATAAC
>CAYZTU010000017.1:0-63257 GCA_964481635.1 uncultured Synechococcus sp. | reverse complement strand
CCCGGCTCGCCCCGGCGTAGTGTTTGTAAATCACCCCTGGGGAATTGCCCACCAGCTTAGCTACGTCCTGCACCGATAGCCCCGCCTGTAGTGCAGATGTAATAAACGTATGGCGACAGTTGTAGGGCTTGCGGTGACGTACCCCGGCATCCCCTAGCACCGTTGTCCATGCCCTACGGTTAAAGTTTCCCCAACCGATAACCCGTCCTTCGGGGGATGGGAATACCAGCTTATTTACCTTGGGGATACTATCTAACAGTTCTTGTAATTGCCGGTTTATTGGAAATTTACGGCTACTTTGGGTTTTTAGCCCCGCCTTAACCGTGTTTGCCCGTGCGATAACGCTACTTTGTTGGAAGTGGATAAAGCCATCAATTATATGTATCCACTCCAACGCCAGGGCTTCACCCGGCCTGCACCCGGTCAAAAATAGGAACTGCACCAGGGGAGCGTAGGGGCGGTAGTAGGGGGACTGTTCAAACCCGGCTATCATTGCCGCCCGTTCATCTGGGGTAAACGGATCAATGTCATCATCCCCCGATTTTTCACCCTTGGGAATGGCAATCGTACCGGCCATGCCACTAAACGGGTTAGATTCTATCAGCCCGGAGCCAACCGCCCATTTTCCGCAGGCGTTCAACTGCACCAGGATTCTTTTAGCCGTACCGGGGGGGTAATTCCGCCCCAACCAATCCCGCACCGCCACCGGGTTATCCAAACCATAGGGACATAGGCTTAGTGCCCCGGCCACCATGCCATAGGTTTTTAACAGCGTATTAGGACTCAGGGATGGCCGCCTAAATTCCGTGTACTTGCCCCATAATTCCACCAACCCCGGAATATCTGGTGTAATTTTTGGTGTAACCGCCTGGGGTTGATAGCGGGCTACATCCCCGGCAAATTCCCCATAATCCAAATCTCGCTGGATTTGCGCCACCTTCCCCGCCGCCAGCTTCCGGTTTTTAGGTGTATCCGTTACACCTAAACTCAGGTAGTACCGCTTGCCCCGCCATGTCCACCGGGCTTGTAACCGCCCGTTGCTGGCAAATACCCCCACTGTCCCCTTAGTCGCTCTAGGCATCGGTGTAGCTTCCCTTGCTTACACCTAACTTACACCAATAAACCTAGAATTGACTACATTTCCGTACTTACAGCTAGATTTCATGTACTAATGGGGTAAATTCTGTAATGCCCGTAGAATCGCTGTATCTGGCTTGTTTATTGGGAAGCTGGTGAACGGGATCGAACCGATGGCCTACTGATTACAAGTCAGTTGCTCTACCATCTGAGCTACACCAGCTTATGGTGCCATCATAACTAACATTAACCTGCAAGGGCACCTCTATTTATTGCAACCAGCAGAAGATTATCCCGATGGAACGCCCGTGTTACCGGGAACCATACACCGCAGGTGCTTCTGTGACGGGGACTGCGCCCCTACGACCGCTTATTTTGTAAGCTTGCTCGGCGTAGCCTATTCAATAGAGGTTTCCATCTGTGATAGCTATAGGTGTCTCGACCGAGGGGATAATTAAACCTCCTGCTGTTCCATAAAATTTTGGAGCCGCTGGCGATATTCCTGCCCCCAATGGTTGACCCATTCCCGTGTCAAACCATTCACCACCAAATGCACCATTGGCTCCGTCGCATCCGGCAGAAATAGTACCCAATGATCCGGGTCATAGCCCTGGGGAAAAATCCGCACCCCATCGGTTAAATCCAGGCTATCCGGGGGATGGGTTTCTACCAAATGACGCATCCACGCGCCCTTTAGCCGCCAGGGACAATGCACCGCCTGGTTTTTCCACACGACGGTCGGTAAATGGGCACGAATTTGTGCCAATGAACGCTCCTGCACCGTCAATAATTCTAGGATTTTGGCAATCGTAAACATGGCATCAAAGCCGGGGTGCAGTTGGGGAAAAATAAACCCCAATTCCCCACTCCCGGCGCACAAAATCCGGGGTTCCTCCTGACAGACTCGCATCAGGGCCGTGGCACTGGCTTTGGTGCGCCGCACCCGCCCCTCGTGGTAGCGTGCCACCTGCTCTACTAAACTGCTTGTGGTCACTGGCACCGCCACCATGCCCCGGGGTTGCCCCGCCAAGATCAATTCCATCACCACCGCCGTCAACAGGGAACCCTGCATGGCCGTTCCGGTTTCATCCACCAACACCAACCGTTCCCCGTTGGCACTCACCTGCACCCCCAAGTGTGCCCGTACTGCCTCCACCACCCGTCCCAACTGTTGCAATAAACTCTCTTTTTCCGCCAAGCTGAGGGGAGTTTGGCGCAAACTGGCATTTAATACTAAAGGGTCGCAACCATAGCCCTCCAACAATTCCGGCAGCACCGCCCCCGCCACCCCGTAGGCGTAGTCCACCACCACCTTGGCGCGGGATTGGCGAATCGCCTCCACCTGCAACTGTTGCTGAAAAGCCCCCCGGTAGATGTCTGCCACCCGCCCCGGCACGGTCATATCCCCAATATCCGCCAGGGCTGCCCGCCGGAACTCCTCCCGCGCCAGGGTCGCCTCAATTTTTTTCTCCAGGACGGGGGGAATGTTAATCCCCTGCGGATCCAAAAATTCGATCAACACGTGCCCCGATTGATCCGGGTCGAGCCGCACGTGCACCCCCCCATCCACCCCCAGCACCCGCCCCACCAAACGGCTGATGGGAATGGCGTTGGCCTCCAGGTTTTGCACCTGCACTCCCACGGACATGAGGCCAGAAATAATTGAGCGGGAGAGCATCCGGGAAACTTTGCGTTGGTCGCGGGACACCTGCACCTGCGCCCCCGCAGACAAACAGGAACCAAAGGCCGCCCCCAACCGGATCGCCAACTCCGGGGTAACGTCCACGTTCGCCAATCCCGACACCCCCCTGGCTCCAAATAAATGTCGGCGTGCCCCCGTGCCCCAAATCAAATTGGTCGTGACCGTCGCCCCCGGTTCAATATATTTCCCCGGCCAAATGCGACACCCACTCTGCACCTGGGCTTCCTCCCCCACGGTACAAAGATGCCCCAGCACCGCCCCCTCCAAAATCTGCACCCGGCGGCCAATCCGACTACCCCGCCCCACCACACAACCCCGTAGGTGGCTTTCCTCCCCCACCATCACCCCGTTGAGGATCACCGGGCGTTTCAAATCCGCCTGCGCCCCCACCGTGACGTGATCCCCAATCACCGTCCCCGCCCCCAGCCGCACCCCCGCCCCGATGCGGCAGTGATGGCCGATCAGCACCGGCGGCTCCCATACCACCGACGGGTCAAGGCGCACCTGTTCCCCCAGCCACAGCCCGGTTTGCACCTGGCGATATTCCGAAGCCAAACGCACCCGTCCCGTCAAAGCATCCCACTGCACCTGGCGATAGCGTTCCAAATTGCCCACATCACACCAATAGCCCCCGCTCACAAACCCGTACACCGGTTCCCCCTGCGCCAGCAACTGGGGCAATAAATCCTGGGCAAAATCCGCCGGTTGATCCGGGGGCAGATACGCCAAAACCTCCGGCTCCACAATGTACGCCCCCATATTCACCCGGTCGGAAAACACCTCCCCCGGCGTGGGTTTTTCCAACAATCGCACCACCCGCCCGTCCCCATCCGTGATCACCACCCCAAACTCCCCTGGATCAGCCACCTGGGTGAGAATCACCGTGAGTTTTGCCCCCCGCTCCCGGTGAAACCCAATGGCCGCCTGCAAATTCACATCCGTAATCACATCCCCACTCACCACCACAAAGGTTTCCGTGAGGAGAGCCGCCACCTGCCGCACACAGCCCGCCGTCCCCAAAGGTCGCAATTCCTCCACCGCATAGGACACCTGCACCCCAAACTCCCGCCCATCCTGGAAATAGGACTGCACCGTATCCGGCAAATAGTGCAACGTCATGATCAATTCCGTCAGCCCATGCCCCCGCAACCAGGCCAAGCTATGCTCCGCAATCGGACGGTTCAGCACCGGCAACAAGGGCTTGGGTAAATCGCAGGTTAAAGGGCGCAATCTCGTCCCCGCCCCCCCCGCCATCAGCACCGCCCGCATTCGGTTTCCCCAAACGTACATCCGTCCTTCAATTATGTGCGCCCCTGCCCAGAGCCATGGGTTAGACTGAGAAATGTAACGTTATCTAACAAACGGTTTATGTTTGCCCCCGTCCTTGACCCCAACCAACGGCAAAAGCTCGATGCCAGTGACGACGGGTTATTTTATGATTTCCCCCGGCTGGTGACCCATGTGGACGAGGGGTTTATCCAAAAATTAACCCAACTGTACCGTGAGCGACTCACGCCGGGGGGTAAAATCCTCGATTTAATGAGCAGTTGGGTGTCCCATTTACCCCCGGAAATGACATTTGCTGAGGTCGTAGGGCATGGGATGAATCGGGAAGAACTCGCCAAAAATTCCCGACTCACCCGGTACTTTACCCAGAACTTAAATCAAGATCAAAAACTACCCCTAGAAGATAACGATTTCGATGCGGTCTTGAATACGGTTTCGGTGCAATATCTCCAGTATCCAGAGCCACTCTTTCAGGAAATCCATCGCATTCTCAAACCCGGCGGTATTGTGATTGTGAGTTTTTCCAATCGGATGTTTTACCAAAAAGCCATCCAAGTCTGGCGGGACGGGACAGAACCAACCCGGATTCAATTGGTCAAAAAGTATATCCAATCGGTGCCTGGATTGGGTACACCCGAGGTAATGATCCAAAAAAATCTATCCGTCAATCCGGTTTTGGCCTTGATGGGCTTGGGGGTGAGCGACCCCTTCTACGCCCTGGTCGCTCGTAAAATCAAGTGATGAAATGCCTCCCTTGCCCGTAGTGATGGTGATTCGTGTTAAGGCCACGGGGGATGATCCGGGCGTAAACACGACTGATCTGGCGGCAAGCCAATTAGCGCCGCAACGGGCAGAACGGTTAGCACAAACGTTACGAGCCTTGGGCATTGATCCAGACACAACCAGGTGATTTTATGAATCCTGATGTCGCTGACCTCCGGCTGAACTATACGCAGGATGCCCTCCTGAGTGCTGACCCCGACCCCTGGATACAATTTCAGGGATGGTTTGGGGATGCCTGCGCCGCCCCAATTCGGGAACCCAATGCCATGACCCTGGCGACGGTGGATGCCCAAGGCCACCCGGATGCCCGCATTGTCCTGCTCAAGGGGTTTGACCCCCAGGGGTTGCAGTTTTTTACCAACATGACCAGTGCCAAGGGGCGGGAATTGGCACAGCACCCCCAGGCCGCCCTGGTGTTTTGGTGGGAACCTTTGGAACGGCAGGTGCGCTTCCGGGGCGGAGTCACCCCCTTGCCAGAGGAACTCTCCGATGCCTACTTTCAGCAACGCCCCCGCCACAGTCAACTGGGTGCCTGGGCTTCCCCGCAAAGCCAGGTAATTCCCCACCGGGAGCTACTGGAGCAACGGTTTGCCGAACTGGAACGGGAATACGCCGACCGGGAAATTCCCCGCCCGCCCCACTGGGGGGGCTATCGCCTCACCCCCAATACCATTGAGTTTTGGCAGGGTCGCCCCTCCCGCCTCCACGACCGCATTCTCTACGCCTTACAACCCGATGGTCGTTGGCACCAGTCCCGCCTCGCCCCCTAATCATCGGGGAATGGTTTGCGGTGAACAGTCCTCCCCCCGTGCTACTGGTAATAAACATCTAACCCGGTTTCGGACTCCTCACCTGGCACTCTGTCAAGAAATTGTTTATATTTCTTAATTAAGTGTCATAATCAGTAACCGGGCTATCACTTACCCGGAGGAGGTGTACATGGATCAGCCCATTGAGTTGTCCCTAGAGCAGCAGTTCAGCCTGCGCTCGTTTGAAACGCAAGTGCAGCAGATGAGTCGGGAGCAAGCCCAGGAATTTCTGGTCAAGCTGTACCATCAGATGTTGCTCAAGGAGAAGATGTACCAACATTTTCTCAAGTTTCAGTGGGGGCTAGAGCCTGGGGTTTAGCCAAGGGTAGGCCGCGGTTTCCTGTCGGGTTCCCCGGGTGGGGAATGGGGCTGGGAGTCGGCGGAACCTATCTCAGAATGTTTACAATTAAACATAATGAATTCTTGTTAGATGTGTGTCCGAGGGTGGATTTGCCAAAATTATCGAAGCTTTGGATGCCCTGCGGGCGGGTCAAGCCCTAGTGGTGGTGGATGATGAGCAACGGGAAAACGAAGGGGATTTGATCTGCGCCGCCCAGTTTGCCACCCCCGGCATGGTGAATTTTATGGCGGTGGAAGCCCGGGGGTTGATTTGTCTGGCGTTGACGGGGGAACGGTTGGACGAATTGCATCTGCCCCTGATGGTCAGCAACAACACGGACAGCAATCAAACGGCGTTTACGGTCAGCATTGATGCGGCTCCCGAATTGGGGGTGACGACGGGGATTTCCGCCGAAGACCGGGCGAAAACCATTCAGGCGGTGCTCGACCCCCAAACCCGACCGGAGGATTTGCGGCGACCGGGGCACGTGTTTCCCATCCGGGCTAAGGCGGGGGGGGTGTTGGAGCGGGCGGGGCACACGGAGGCCGCTGTGGATTTGGCACGGTTGGCGGGTTTGTACCCGGCGGGGGTGATCTGTGAAATCCAAAACCCGGATGGTTCAATGGCACGGTTATCTGACCTGTTTGCCTACGCCCGCAAGCACGATTTACTCATCATTAGCATTGCGGATTTGATCCAGTACCGTTTGCACCACGAGCGATTTGTGGTGCGGCAGACGGTGGCGGATTTACCGACGGAATTTGGCGAATTTCACATCTATGGCTATCGCAACCAGCGGGATGGGTCGGAGCACGTGGCGATCGTCAAGGGTGACCCCAGCCAATTTGCCCAGCAGCCGGTGTTGGTGCGGGTGCATTCGGAATGCTTGACCGGGGATGCCTTGGGTTCGTTGCGGTGTGATTGTCGGCGGCAGTTGCAAGCGGCTCTGAAAATGATTGACCATGCGGGGCAGGGGGTGGTTTTGTATTTACGTCAGGAGGGGCGGGGGATCGGCTTGGTCAATAAACTCAAAGCCTACGCCCTTCAAGACCAGGGGTTGGATACGGTGGAAGCGAACGAAAAATTGGGGTTCCCGGCGGATTTGCGGAACTACGGGGTGGGGGCGCAGATGCTCCACGATTTGGGGGTAAATCACATTCGCCTGATTACCAACAATCCCCGCAAAATTGCTGGTCTGCGGGGCTACGGGTTAACCGTAGTCGAGCGGGTGCCCCTGATGGTGGAGGTCACGCACTATAACCGAGATTATTTGACCACCAAAGCGGATAAGCTGGGGCATTTGTTATTACAAACATACCTGGTCACCCTGGGGTTGCATTGGCGGGTACCCCCCACCCCCACGGAGCGGTACACCTACCTGGAAAAATTACGCCATCTGGCGGCCACCTATGATTTACATTTGCGGGAAGTCACCCGCCCGGTGGCGACGGCGGTGTTTGACCAGGCTGGGTTGATTGTCCACTTGGGTTTTGACCAGCCGGATTTAGCCCCCCCGGATTGGTATCGGCAACCGGAACACCCCTACACCCAGGCGATGAGTGGGGTTTTGCGCCATATCCACCCCTGGCCGGGGTTAAAAGCAGTGGAGTTTTTGCTTGCCGCCGGGACTGACCCTTTATTAAATCTGCAAGTGCAATTAGACCGCCGGGTTTACCCCACCACGGCAGCACTTACCACCCAGGTGATTTATCGCTGGGCGTTTGAATAATTATAATTTTATAATCCCCCCGCCGAGCAGGACATCGTCTTGATAAAATACAGCGGCCTGTCCCGGCGTAACGCCAAACTGGGGTTCGCTGAAATGTACCGTTACCCCGTCCGCATCCGTCGGCACCACCCAGCAATCCACCGCTGGGGCTTGGTAGCGAATTTGCACCTGGGCGTTGCAGGGGTCGGTGGGCGGAGCCATGCTCACCCAATTCAAACGGTTGACCTGACAGCCCGCTACCAGGGCTTCCTCCCGATGACCAACGATGACCCGGTTCTGGGGCGCATCCAAGGCCAGCACGTAGAGGGGTTCCGGGGCGGCAATCCCCAACCCCCGCCGTTGCCCCACCGTGTAGTGGTGAACCCCCGTATGGTGCCCCAACACCTGCCCCTGGCGGTTGACAATCTCCCCGGTTTGGGGCGGCAGGTAACGGTCTAAAAACTCGGCCATAGAACCGTGGCTTTCCACCAGGCACAAATCCTGGCTCTCCGGTTTGGTCGCTGTCGCTAGGCCATACTGGACGGCCAAGGCACGGGTTTGACTTTTGGTGTAGCCGCCCAGGGGAAACAGGGTCGCCGCCAGATGCTCCTGGCTGAGGGTGTAGAGAAAATAGGACTGGTCTTTGGTGCGATCCACCGCCCGCCGCAGTTCGTAGCGTTGGGTTTGGGCGTTATAGCTAATTTGGGCGTAATGCCCGGTGGCAATGCGCTCAATACCCCACGTTTCCTGGGCGTACTGCAACATGGGAGCAAACTTGACCCAGCGATTGCACTGGGAGCAGGGCAGGGGGGTAATCCCTTCGCCATAGCCCGCCACCAAATAGTCAACAATCTGCCCCCGAAACACCTCCCGCATATCCACAACGTGATGGGGAATGTCTAACTGTTCGCAAATACGGGCGGCATCCACCATCCCCTCGCTACAGCATTGCCCCTTGCCCGCCATCAACCAAAGGGTCAAGCCGGTCACGTCATAGCCCTGTGCCACCAAACAGGCCGCCGCCGTGGAACTATCCACCCCCCCGGACAGACCGACCACTACCCGTTCTTGCGTCATTACATTAATTTCTAACCTGGACAGAAAAAGCGCATCCAATTTTTATTATGGCAATTTACCCAGGCTTTGCATCACCGGGGGTTGTGTAGTTGCCGTCCCAGGGATTGCTGTCCGTCCAGCCGCACGTTAGCCATCAGCCAAACAGATAGCGGTACTTAGCGCATTGGTCGCAGATTTGATTGATTTCTTCCTTAGTTTTGTCTAATTCAGACCCCCAAATGTCCATCATTCCACTAGCAAAAAAACCCTGCCGGGAAACAGTAACTTCGTAACACAATCCCTCTGCAATTTCATCCTTGAACAAAGGGCAATCCCAAATACCTTCTTCCCGCTCTAATTCTTGCTCAGGAGTTAGCACCATAGCTTTCTAATGCTTCTAGTAAATCTGGATCAAAACCGTTACTAATATAGCAATCCTACGGCATTTCTGAGCGTATAAAAACCCTGATAGCTTGCGTGTCCGTAGGACATTAGCTTGCGTGGCGTAGCCATAGAACCAAAACCGGGGGCTGCGCCCCGGCGACCACTATTCAGAATTATTGAGTGAGCATTGAATGAGGATGGCTATAAACTGGACGCAGAAGTGATGGAGGCGCAACCGATGGCACGCTGGAACGATGCAATGTTAGACCGCTTAGCAGACCTAACCCAGGCTAACGCCGAGGCGATTACCCGTTTAGATGCCAAAGTTGAAGCTAACGCCGAGGCGATTACCCGTCTGGATGCCAAAGTTGAAGCCAACGCCGAGGCGATTACCCGTTTAGATGCCAAAGTTGAAGCCAACGCCGAGGCCATTACCCGTTTAGAAGCACAAACTCATGCCAATGCTGAAGCCATTCGAGAACTGCGGGAAGGACAGGCCATGATGATGCAGATTGTCATGCGTCAGCAAAGTTCCATTGAAGAATTGCGCCAAGATACCTGCAATATGCAGGCGGATGTGCGTTTGATGCTTGATACCCTCACCCGCAATTACCCCAACGGGCACTCAGGCACAACGTAAAGTGGCCTCCCCGCCCCTTCGTTACAAATTGTTATACTTAGTCTAGTCATATTGTAGAAACGCCAAGTTATGGACGGGAGTACACAGACCATCTGCCGCTTGGGGCAAACGGAATTGCAGGTCAGTCCCCTGGGCATCGGCACCTGGGCTTGGGGTGACCAACTTTTTTGGGACTACGGCAAGCAGTACAATGACCAGGATTTACAGGCCGCCTATCGAGCCAGCATCGAAGCGGGAATTACCTTTTTTGATACGGCGGAGGTGTATGGGTTAGGCCGCTCGGAGCAACTCCTGGGGCAGTTTGTGCGGGAGATGGGTCGCTCGGCGGTGATTGCCACCAAATTCATGCCCCTGCCCTGGCGATTTTGGCCGCAAACCCTGGTGGATGCCCTGCGCTCGAGTATTCAACGCTTGGGGGTGAGCCAGGTGGATTTGTACCAAATCCATTGGCCGGTGCATTTCCCGGTATCTCTCGCCAGTTGGATGAATGCCCTGGCGGAGGCGGTGCAGTTGGGGCTGACCCGGACGGTGGGGGTGTCCAACTATTCCCTGTCCCAGATGCAGGAAGCCTACCGAGTGCTGGCTGACCGGGGCGTACCCCTAGCCAGTAACCAGGTGGAATACAGCTTGGTTTGTCGGGCACCGGAACGCAATGGCCTGTTAAGTCGTTGTCAGGAATTGGGCATTGCGCTCATCGCCTACAGCCCCCTGGGGATGGGGTTACTCACGGGTAAATACACGGTGGACAATCCGCCGCCCAAGGCCAGAGGGTTACGGTTTCACCGGGAACGGTTGCTCCAGGTGCGCCCCCTGCAAGGATTACTGCAAGAAATCGGCCAACATTACGGCAAAACCCCGGCGCAGGTGAGCTTGAATTGGGTGATGTGCAAGGGTGCCTTGCCGATTCCGGGGGCGAAAAATGCCCGTCAAGCCCAGGAAAATGGGGGAGCCATGGGGTGGCGGTTGACTCCCGATGAAGTCTACGCCCTGGAACAGGTCAGCCCCAACTGGTAATAGAGCAAAAATAATTACTTTTGGGGCGAGGAAAACAAAAGCAACGGGTAAGGGATACGGCGCAACAATTCCCCCCCTAGGGAGGCCGACATATCCCACAGATTCGTCATGTGGGCTTCGGTGAGGGTCACGGCACTAATATCCAACATCTGCGCCAGGTTTAGACAGGCATCCACCGGGTCGCCGGTACGCACATGGGTGAAGACCTGGGGAATATGGGGGGCGAGTTGGGCGGCCACCTGGGCGAGTTCCTGTTCCGCCCGGGCAATCTCTTGGGGGTCGGGGGCAAAATCCCGGCGCATCGGGTCTTCCACCACCCACACCAGATGACAACATTCCACCCGAGGAACGGGGGATTTTTGTACCTGGGTCAATACATCCTCCAACAAGAGCTTGGATTCAGCCCGACCCCGATAGGGTAACAACAAGTGGTAAAACAGGTGGCGGCACCGCAAATCCAGCTCCTCCGCCGTCAACACCTGCACCAGTTGGGGGCGGATCACCATCAGGGGAACCTCACACTTACGCATGATGCTGAGGGAATCACTGCCCAAGAGTTTCTCCGCCAGGACATTGCGCTGTTGGGTACCTACCAGGATTAAATCCGCCCCTACCTCTTTGGCCGCCTGGACGACCACCTCCGCCGGTTTCCCAGAGCGAATGACTCGCTTCACCTGCACCCCGCCCGTTTCCGTGGGTAGCGTCAGCTTTGCTTCCGCCGCCGCCAGTGCCTCCGTATCCTCCCGGGTCCGCACCCCCGTATCCCGATAGGGTACCCCGTGGACAAACGTGACTGCCTCTATCCCCCCCGCCCCCAAGGCCGGGAGAAAATGGCTGAATCGTTGCAACCCATCCTGTAAGTCTGTGGCAATCGCCAGTTGTTTGAACACCGTACTACCCCCGGCTGATGGGCTAAATACACCCGTTGTTATTGACTTTGTGTGGCTGTCAGCAGTCTAACATACCCGCACCACCAGTGCCGGAGGATATTCCCAGTACCGAGAATAATTGAGAATCAAAAGTTAACCGGCGGGGAATCAGTCCGCCCGTGGGGCATTGACATTACTGCCACCATACCAGTCAGATGCAGATGGGACGGGGAATGGTTCATCGTGCAGATTCACAATCGTAAATTCGCAATCATAAAGAAGTAGTCCGAAGTCTTTTCTGACCTTTTCTATAGCAATACGATTCGATTTGCGAACAAAAATTCTGGAGAACCAGTGACGGGGGGTGCCCCCCTGCGACCGCCATTCTAAATTCAAATCATACTGCTACATAACCTAAAGAATTGCATTTATGACCCTTGCTCCCTGGCGTACCCCCCTTGCTCGTGCCCTGCACAGCAACCGCTCCCTGGTCTATAGCCGCTACCCCCAATTGGCGACCGTTGACTCCCAAGGCCGTCCCCACAACCGCACCATCGTATTCCGTGGTTTTTCCGGGGATACCAATACTCTGGAGTTTATCACCGACCAGCGTAGTGAAAAAGTCGCCCAGATTCATCAACAACCCTGGGCAGAATTGTGTTGGTATTTCCCCCAAACCCGAGAGCAGTTTCGGTTGGCTGGATGGGTGCAAATTATTGATGGTTCCCACTCCTCACCCTTGGCACAAACGGCTCGTCACCATCGCTGGCAGAGTCTATCGGCGGCGGGTCGGCAGCAATTCACCTGGCCGCATCCCGGCCAACCCCGCCAAGGGGATTTACCGACCGCACCCACCGCACCCCACGCCCCGCCCGCCCATTTTTGCTTGCTTTGGCTGTGTCCCCAGCACGTGGATCACCTGGAATTGCGGGGAAATCCTCAAAATCGGTACAGCTATCAAAAAGGCGCAGACCAGATATGGATAGTACAAGAAGTGAATCCCTAGGTTGACCCCATGATTTGGGACATAGCCCTAGTCGGGGAGAGTCTTGGCAACCGCTTCTCACAAGGACATCTCTAGGGCACCTCTATTCATTACAACCAGCAGAAAATTATCTCGCTGCAATGCCTGTTAGCCTGTGCCCATAGCAATCCTGAAAGATTTAAGAACAAATAAGCCAAAAACCCAAGGCGGTGCGCCTGTTACCCTTGTTTCAAATTCCCAAGGGATTACCGTAGTTTTAATGATTATTAACTTGGCCTTTCGTCGTAACCTCTTGCCAGATAACCTATCTCCCCATAGGATGAACTTAACTGGGGAATAAAACTAACTCTGGTGGTGTGAAGTGTGAGGAGTTTGATATGCGTCATTTTTTATACGGTAGCGTTCTCAGTAGTTTGGTCGTGTTGCACGGCAGTGTGGGGTGGGCGCAACGGATTACCCCCGCCAATGATGGCACGGGTACACAAGTCAACCGTTATGGCAATCGCTACGACATCACCGGGGGACGGCAGGCGGGGCGCAATTTATTCCATAGTTTTGGGCAATTTAATGTAGATGCGGGGAATATTGCCAATTTCCTGGCCGCTCCCAATTTACAAAACGTACTCGCCAGGGTGACGGGTGGCTCAGCATCCTACATCAATGGGTTAATTCAGGTGACGGGCGGCAATCCCAATTTATACCTGATGAACCCGGCGGGGATTGTGTTTGGGCAAGGGGCGAGTTTGAATGTGCCCGCTTCGTTTACAGCCACCACCGCCGACCGCATCCTGTTTCCCGGCGGCAGTTTTAATGCTTCGGGGCTGAATGATTACAGCCAACTGGCGGGGTCACCGATTGGGTTTGCCTTTGACCGCAAAGACCCGGCGGCAATTATCAATGAAGGGAAATTGATGGTCAATCCGGGGCAAAGTGTGAGTTTGGTTGCGGGGCAAGTGATTAATACAGGGACGGTACAGGCACCGGGGGGGAATATCACGATTGCCGCCGTGCCGGGGGAAAATCTGGTGCGGTTGTCGCAAACCGGGCAATTGTTGAGTTTAGAATTTAATCCCCAACAGGCCGCCCAGATGATGGACAGCCAGGGGAATATTCCGACCACCCGCCTGCCGGAGTTGCTCACCGGGGGCGGGGTAACTACGGTTGTAAGTAATGCCGATGGAACCGTGAGTTTGACCGGCTCTCAGGCCAAGATTCCTACGGCAACGGGAACCACGATTGTTTCTGGTGTTTTGGATGTATCTTCTTCTGATAGCCAAGGTGGGAATGTGGGGGTTTTTGGTCAGCAAATTGCCCTCGTTAATAGTGAAATTAACGCCTCGGGCTGGACGGGAGGCGGTGAGATTTTGGTGGGGGGAGAGTTTCAGGGTAAAGGTTCCCAACCCAACGCCCAATATACGTTCGTGAGCCGTGATTCCAAATTAAACGCCGATGCGATTAACTCAGGCAATGGCGGGCGAGTGATCATCTGGGCGGACAAGGCGACCGATTTCCGGGGGAATATCACCGCCAAGGGGGGGCAAACATCGGGTGATGGGGGCTTTGTGGAAGTATCGGGGAAAGAAAGTTTAGGGTTCACGGGCAATGTAGACACCTCTGCTCCCCAGGGAAAAAAAGGAACTTTGTTGCTTGATCCGGAGAATATCTTTATTGTGACAGTGGGTGGGGCAAACGACCCGGAACTGGCGGATGGCCAAATTCTTTTTGGGGATTCCCCTGGGGCAACGTTCACGATTAACGTGGGGACACTGACATCCCAACTGACCGCTAATGATGTGATTTTACAAGCCACCAATAGTATATTTTTCAATGCCGATATTACCGGGACTTTTGGGGACACTACTTTATTCGCTGATGCGGGAAATACAATCACGGTCAACAATCAGATTACCGGTTCCGGTCTTAGCCTTGATTTCAATGCCGGAAATAGCATCAATGTAAATCAATTAATTTCTCTTTCCAATGGGGAGGTGAGATTGAGTGCGGGGAGTAGTATTTCAACTGGCAATATTTTTGCGGGTGATGGTATCTCCTTAGATGCTGGAGGTGGTATCAATACCGGCAACCTGCAAAGCTCTTTTGGGGATGTGGAGATTAGTAGTGGCTCCGGTTTTGTAGATATTGATGATGGCTTTAACTTTGGTTTTGGGGGTGGGGGCAATATCCGCACCGGCAATATCACTACCTTCGGGGGCGATATTAGCATTGCCACGGGGGGTGGCACGATTAACACCGGGATTTTGCGCTCGAGTGCCTCTTCCTCTGGGGATGCGGGCTTTATTGGCTTGATTGCGCCTGGCGATATTCAAACCGGCTATATTCAAGCGGAAGCACTCAATGGTTTGGGTGGGGATGTTTTCATTATCAGTACGAATAATGTCCGAGTTCAAGGGGTGAGTTCTTTCGGATTTAGTATTAGTACGGCTGGCGGTGCCGGGGGTGGGGAAATTTTTATTTTGCATGGGGGACAAAATTTCTTTACCATTGGCGATGCGAGTACGAATGGCACTACTGGCGCAATCACGACTGGGCAATTTACGCTCTCCCCTTTTCAGCAATTTTATACGCAATTCTTGGGCAATATCAGCATTGTTTCTTTGTTTGATGGGGGGATTGGGAGTGATTTGTTTGGGACAGAGTTTTATGACCTGGATTTTGATTTAGGTTTAGATGCCATTGAAGATGTGGAATTTGACGATTTTGATTTCACTCGTTTGGAGATTGCGGATGCCTTGGGTGCGGGCGATTATGCCGCTATCTTAGCTTTGGATACCTTATTTGGGAATGAATTTGGTCGCTTTTTAGGAGTTAACCCCGTTAATGACTTAAATTCGGTAGAAGCGATTGGCAATATGCTCAGTCGTTTAACCAAAGAAACCGGCAAAAAACCGGCAATTATCTATCTCATGGTGGATGACCGGCAGTTGAGTATTGCCGCCGTGACACCTGGTAGTCGCACGGGGGTGGCGGGGCCCGGGATTCTTAAGTTTGACCCTGGTTTGTTCACCACCACCCAACCATTGCAGTACCTTGCCCAGCAGGAAGCCAAAATTCAGCCGGTGGTGCGGGGGATTCCTGAAGCGAAGCGAGCCAATCTGATGCCCGTGGTGGAGCGGTTTTTAACGGCACTCAAAGACCCCCGCCAGCGCACCAGTGATGCCTATTTGAAAGATGCTCAGCAGTTGTATCGGTGGTTGGTGGCTCCGATTGAAAGCGAATTGCAAGCCCAGGGCATTGACACCCTCCTGTTCTCGATGGATAGTGGCCTGCGGTTATTGCCGGTGGCGGCGCTGCACGATGGCAAGCAATTTTTGGTGGAAAAATACAGCACCGCCCTCATCCCCAGCGTGAATTTAATGGATACCCGTTACCGCAACATTCGGGATACACGGGTGTTGGCAATGGGTGCGGATACTTTTGCGAATCAAACGCCCCTCCCAGCGGTGCCGACCGAGTTGAAAGTAATTTTGGAAGAGTGGCCGGGGCAGTCCTTTTTGAATCAGGACTTTACGGTGCAACGCTTAACCCAGGAGCGGGTACAGGGCGGTTATCCCATCATTCACCTGGCGACCCATGCGGATTTTGCGCCCGGACGGTTGACCAATTCCTATATCGAATTTGGCAATAATCAACGGTTAAATTTACCCCAGGTGCGGGAGTTGCCCCTGCGGGAACCCACCCCGGTGGAATTGTTTACCCTGAGTGCCTGTCGGACTTCGGTGGGGGATGTGAGTTCAGAATTGGGGTTTGCCGGGTTGGCGGTGCAGTCGGGGGTGAAAAGCGCAGCCGCCTCCCTGTGGTATGTGTCGGATGAGGGCACCCTGGCCTTGATGAGTGAGTTTTACAAAAATCTGCGACAAGCACCGATTAAGGCAGAAGCATTACGGCTGGCACAGGTGGCGATGTTGCGGGGACAGGTGACGATCAAAGGCGGTGAATTGCGGGGCGTGCGGGGGGGGATTCCCTTACCGCCCGTGATTACCCAACGGGGGGATCAAATCCTCAGCCATCCCTACTACTGGGCGGCCTTCACCCTTATTGGTAGCCCGTGGTAATGCTACTGATAAAGAAATATACTCTGGTTCCCGGTAATCTGGGGATTTCAGCGAAATAATTTTCTGCTGGTTGCAGTAAATAGAGGTACCCTTAATATTTTTTTTAGGATTTGAGTTAAAAAATTCTGCAATATTTAGGCCGGGTTAACAACAGATTACAAGAAGTTAAAGACTCCCAAAGGTAGGCATGGGCAGTGATAGCTTAGAAGTAGTTAACAACCAATATCCTATTTGGGGTTCATGCCTATGAAACTCGTCATTCATGGCAAAAACATTGCCATTACCGACCCCATCCGTGCCTATGTGGAGAGTAAATTAGACAAAGCCTTGGGACATTTCAATGGTTTAATCACAGAAGTCAATGCCCATTTATCCGTTGCTCGTAATCCCCGAATTCACGATACCCACGTTGCGGAAATAACCCTCTACGTGGGGGGAACCGTTATGCGGGCGGAAGAACAGAGCGAAAATCTTTACGCCAGTATTGACTTGGTGGCGGATAAATTGGCACGCAAAGTACGCAAATTCAAGGAGAAAAAACAGGCCAAATTGCATAGTACCCCTGCCTTAGTTACGCCGGGAGAATTGGTGCCGTTCCCAACCCAGGGCTTACCGGAATTACCCAAGGAGGTCGTGCGCCGCAAATACTTCGCCATGCCGCCCATGACCGTGGACGAAGCCCTCGAGCAGTTGGAATTGATTGACCATGATTTCTACGTATTTCGCAATGCGGAGACCGGGGAAATCAATGTGGTGTATGAACGTAACCACGGGGGGTGTGGCCTGATCCAGCCCCGGGGCAACGGCCACCATCCGGCCAAACCCCACTAACGGGCGATGGGGGTTACACTGGAAAAATGCTTTAATTTTTTGAGCTTTATTTTTCCTGAACGTAACCCCCCATGTTGACCACTGAACTCGCCCCAAACCAGCAAATTTTACCCCTCACCGCCCATACCAATAAGCAAGGCCATTTAGAAATTGGCGGTTGTGATGTGGTGGAACTGGTGAGCCGGTGGGGTTCACCCCTCTACATTGTGGATGAAATCACGCTCCGCACCGCCTGCCGTCAGTACCAGGAGGGGTTCCGTCAGGATTATCCTGGGAATTTCCAGGTGATTTATGCTACCAAAGCCTGGTGTTGTCTGGGGGTGTTGGCGGTTGTGGTCGGGGAAGGGCTGGGGTTGGATGTGGTCTCTGGCGGCGAATTGACCACGGCCATGCGCCTGGGGGTGTCCCCGGAGTTGGTCTATTTCCACGGGAATAATAAGTCCGTGGCGGAATTGCAACTCGCCCTGGATTATGGGTGCCGGGTGGTGGTGGACAATTGGTACGAATTGCAGACATTGGCTGGCTTGGCGACGGCGGCGAATTGTACAGCTAGAATAATGCTCCGGTTCACGCCTGGTATTGAATGTCACACCCACGAATACATTCGTACCGGCCATCTGGACAGCAAGTTCGGCTTTGACCCCCAGCAGTTGCCCGCCCTGTTTACCTGGTTGCCAGCACAACCCCAGCTGGAATGTATCGGGTTACACGCCCACATTGGTTCGCAGATTTTTGCCCTGGAACCCCACCGGGACTTGACCGAGGTGCTAGTGGAAACCTACGCCGAGGGTGTGCAGGCGGGCGTGCCATTGCGGGAGTTGAATGTGGGGGGCGGTTTGGGGATTCGCTACACGGAAAGGGATCACCCCCCCACGATTGCTGCCTGGGTGCGGGTGGTGAGTCAGGGTATCGCCCACCATTGCCAGCAACGGGGTTTACCCCTACCGAAACTGGTCTGTGAACCGGGGCGGTCGCTGGTTGGCTCGGCCTGCGTGACGGCCTACACCATCGGCGGACGCAAGGAAATCCCCGGCGGGCGCACCTACATCAGCGTGGATGGGGGGATGTCCGACAATCCCCGCCCAATTACCTACCAGGCGCAGTACCAGGCGATGGTGGCAAATCAGGCCACTGCCCCGCTAGCGGAAACGGTGACCGTGGCCGGGAAACACTGCGAATCTGGGGATATTTTGCTCAAGGACATGGCGCTCCCCGCCACCCAGCCGGGGGATATTTTGGTGGTGTTGGCCACGGGAGCCTACAACTACAGCATGGCCTCCAACTACAACCGCATTCCCCGCCCGGCGGCAATTTTTGTGCGGGATGGGGAGGCCAGCCTGGTCATCAAACGGGAGACCTGGGATGATTTGCTCCGCCAGGATTGCCTACCGGAGCGGTTGAGATTGAGCGCAAGCTAGGAACAGCGGGCAACGCCGCCCTGGGGATTGGGCTGGACGCAACGCAGGGGTTGGTTGGCAATGGCTCCGAAGCCAATTTTTCCCAGCAAATTGCCCCAATCCTGGAGCAATTCTTGATCCGTGGGATTCTGCCGCCGCAAAGCCACCAACATTTGCAGGGCATCGTACCAGACCCCCGCCTCTGCCAAAATCGCCGGGTAGTCCCCCAGATTGGCCTGGGCTAGGGCCGCCGTCAACCGGGGATTATCCGGGGAAATCCGTTCAATCCGCCCCAGGGCGATCATCCAGGCATCGGGTTCGCTGGCTGTGCTATCCACGCTACACTGCACGGCAATTGACCATTCGTATTCTTGACCTACCGCCAGAGGAGTCATCGTCGCTGGCAGGGTCAGACTCCCAATCCCCCCACCGGTACTGGTGAAGGTTTCGCTGTGCGCCAACTCCCCGGGCTGGCCTTGGGCATTGACCCGGCGCAGTTGAAATTCCACCGGGGTCGGGCGTTCCAATTCCGGTACATACCAAAAAAAGGTGGCATAATCCTGGAGCGTTTGGCCGTAATTGCCCTCGGGTAGGAGTACCCGCAATTTTTGTGCTTTTTCTTTAGCACAGCCGGAACCCCGTTTGGAACCGCCCTCCCGATTACCGGGGCGACCCACCGCAGGTAAATTGAGACTGGCAAAAGCTGGTCGGCGGCGAGTCGGACTTGTCGCCACCTTGGGTTGCACTTTGGGGGGTAGCGGGGTAGTCAAAGCTGTGCGAACGGTGGGGGTGGCTCCCCCCGGCAAGGCCAATTTTTGCCCCACCAAAATCACATCGGGGTCGTTGCGTAAACTGGGGTTCGCCTGCAACATTTGCTCCAGGGTGAGATTGTGGCGGCGGGCAATGCCGGTCAAGGTGTCCCCCAACCGTACCGTGTATCCGGTCTGCGCCCCGGCAATTTGTGCCAAACCCAGAAGGCCACCGACCAGCAGACTACCGACCCATCCATGCCATTTCATTGGGATGCTCCTTGGAACCTAATCGGGTTGGGGTGGACTTGGTGCGGGTGCCGGGTCGAGATTAATTTCCAACAGGGGGGCAGGATTCTGGTATTCACAGATTTCCCGCTCCAACCGTTGCTGACCCACGCTAATCAATCGTTGCGAATTATTGATGCCCAGGGATGAAGGGCCAGGAATGCCGATCAGGGGCATACAGGGATTTCCCTGCGCCAAGAAGAAACCTGTAGCAATCAAAGGAATCACGACCTTCACCGGAGAACAATTTACTGGAGAAGAATTGGCCTAAGCTATCTGAACATTGCCATCCTAACTTGATTATACCCAAGACCTGGGGGGCAACCATCACGGGGCAACAGTGAGACCCATCACTGCCACGGCTAAAGCGGTAGGGAAGCCTATTGATGGGATGGTCTTGGCAGGGGGGAGTTACTTTTTTTAGTGCGGGGCGGTGCCTGCGACCCCATGTTCTAAACTCAAAAGGGATTGCCATATCAATTCAGATGGCTACGGTGTACTGTCAATGGATGTGATGAAATTGCCATGATTGTTTTAACCCACCGGTTTGGGCGACTGGGAAATCGCTTATTGATTACGGCTCATTTGCTGGCCTATGCCTTGGAAACAAATCATACCTTAATTGATTGGGGACTGGCGGAATACACGCCCTATTTTGTTGGTACTGCCTCTGACCCGTATGTGTTTCGATTTCCAGCCCAAAAAGATATATGGAATCATATTCCTGTGAACCGCCAGTGGCTGAGAAATACGATTTATACTGGGGTGCGGGCGGTACGGAAATTGGTGAATTTTTATCCTGCATTAAAATCAGCAATACAAGTGCTACCAGAACCGGGTAAACATTGGGGTAATCCGCTAATTATTGATGATTTAGTTATTAAAAAAGCTCTATTTATTCGGGCGTGGTATGTGCGGGCACCCCGTTGTTTTGTTAAATATCAACAGGTGATTCGGGAATGTTTTACACCCTTACCTTGTTATCAAGTACGCATTCAAGAATATCTCAAACCTTTACGGGATCAATATGAGGTGATTGTGGGTTTACATATTCGGGCGGGAGATTATCGTCTATACGGTGGGTTTCATGGGTTGGAAATGTGGCGGATTGTCATGGAACAGATGGTGAATTGCTTACCGGGAAAGCGGGTGGGATTTTTAATTTTTTCCGATGAGGATTTTCGGGGTCAGGTAAGTATGTTTCCCGATTTTTCTGTCCACTTTGGTACGGGGCATATATTAGAGGATTTATACACTTTAGCCCAGTGTGATTATATCATTGCGCCGCCGAGTACCTATAGCAATTGGGCGGCTTTTTATGGTCAGGTACCTATCTATCAAGTGGGGTATGTGAAATTGCACACCAATGACCCGGTTTGTCACGATTTGGAGGCCAGTCGGCAGCACATGGAAGCCACCATCCGGGGCTTAAATTTGACACAATTCCAGCGGATTACTTATTTTGTTGACCATCGCATTGCCCCCTGATGAAGCATTAAAATTCCCAGGATGGTGCTATAGTGAAGGGCAATTTTGGTGGGGAAGCTATGAAACGGGTGGTCACGGCGGCGGTACTTTTGGCCTGGGTAAGTGCGGGTTGCCAACCGGGTTCCCAGGGGTTGAAATTGGGGGTACTGCTACCGGCGACCGGGGATTTGTCACCGATTGGGCAGGGGATGATTCCGGCGGTGAGTTTGCTGGTGGAGCAGGTGAATGCCTGTGGCGGGGTGAACGGCCAGCCGGTGACGGTGTTTCAGGAGGATGACCAGACCCAACCCACGGCGGGGGCGGCGGCGATGACCAAATTAGTGGAGGTAAACCAGGTGGGGGGCGTGGTGGGTTCCTTTGCCAGCAGTGTGTCCCAGGCGGCCTTGGATGTGGCGGTACGCAACCAGGTGCCGATGGTGTCCCCCGGTAGCACCAGCCCGGAATTTACCCAACGGGCGCAAAAAGGGGAATACAAAGGGTTTTGGTTTCGCACCGCTCCCCCCGATACCTACCAGGGGGCGGCCTTGGCGGAATTGGCACGCAAACGGGGCTTAAACCGGGTGAGTACGGTGGTGATTAATAACAGCTATGGGCTGGGGTTTGAGCAGGAATTTAGCAGTGCGCTAAGACAAAAAGGCGGCCAAATCGTCAATCGCCCCACCCGCTACGACCCCAACGCCAGCACCCTAGAAAGCGAAGCTCGCAGTGCCTTTGCGGGTAAACCCCAGGCGGTGATGGCCGCTGTTTATGCCGAAACCGGGGCATTACTCCTCAAATCCGCCTACGAACAGGGGTTACTGCCGGGGGTGCAGGTTTTGTTGACCGATGCCGTCCAATCTGAGGAATTTGTCGCCAGCGTAGGCAAAGATCAGCAGGGGCAATCCCTAATTGGCGGGGCGATTGGCACGGTGCCGGGGGCGGATGGACCAGCTTTAGCCGCCTTAACGAAACTTTGGCAAGAAAAACGGGGGTCTGCCCCGGGGCCCTATATGCCCCAAACCTGGGATGCGGCGGCGGTGATCCTCCTGGCGGCGCAGGCGGCGGGGAGTAATCAAGGGGTGGATATTGCGCCGAAAATTCGGGAAATCTCCGGGTCAGAGGGTGAGCCAATCAGTGATGTGTGCGAGGGGTTGGCGTTGCTGAAAGAAGGTAAAAAAATCAACTATCAAGGGGCGAGTGGGAATGTGGATTTTGATGAGTTTGGGGACGTGGTAGGCAGTTACGATGTGTGGCAGGTGACCCCGGACGGCAAAATTCAAGTCATTGACCGGGTGATGCCCTAGGGAAATGCTGTTTTACATAGCGAATCGCTGCGTCACGGTTGGTGATTTCCTGATCCAAAAATGCCGAACGTAACTGGGATAAAATCCGCCGAAATTCTCGCCCCGGTGTGTAACCAAGTTGCTGTAAATCCTGACCATTCAGGGGTGGGGTTAGGGTTGACCAATGGTGTAGATAAGTCCAGAGTATTTTTTTAATTTCACTCCGTTGCCGCATCATCACCCCATAGAGAAATTCCCGCTCATAGGAGTCAAGTTGCTGACACATTTGACTCACGGTTAATGCGCTCAATTGATGCAGTTCCGATTCAAAATCGGCTAATTGGGCAAGACGTTTCTGAGCGGTTAATGGTAGATCCAAATTCCGGGCAACCCGTTCCCGTTCCTGTACGGGTACATAACTTAGTAATAATTCGGTTAAACATTTAGAACGATGGGGTTCATGCCCATTTGTATAACCCAGGCGGCGTAACGTGCGTTCGAGTTCCCGATGCCAGTGCAAATCGGGGTGAATACACGCCCACGCCCCTAATTTTTCCAGCCATCGCCCCGCTCGTACCCAGCCCGGAGTCTGCCAAAGATAGCTTAATTCCGCCCGCAGACGGGTTTGCAAAGCCGGTGCCTGCCCCGGTTGTTGTCGCCAAAATTCGTACACCCCGCTTGCTAATGCATCTTGCCATTGGGACAACGTTTCCGGGGCAAAGGTGAAGCCGTAGCGTACCCCGTAGCGCACTCCCCGCCACAACCGGGTCGGGTCATCTCGAAAACTCTGGGTGTGTAAAACCCGCAAGTACTGCTTTTGTAAGTCATTATAACCGCCCAGGGGATCAAGCAGTATCCCCGGAGGGTGTAACCCCAAGGCCATCGCATTCACGGTAAAATCCCGGCGGTACAGGTCGTGGTGAATATCGGCGGGGGTGACGATGGGGTTGGCGGTGGGGTGGGGGTAGGTTTCCGTGCGGGCGAGGGCAATATCCAGGGCTAAATCCGGCCAGCGCAGGTCACAGGTGTAAAACTTGGGGTGGGGTTGCACCACCGCACCGGGGCGGCGGGTGGTGATCATCGGCATCAGTTGGTTAATTGCGTCAATGGGGGCATGGTCTAGGACTAAATCCAAGTCAGACAGGGTGATCATTTTATTTTCTTTTTGAGCGAGCAATAAATCCCGCACGCCCCCGCCGACGAGATATAAGTGCCAGCCTAAATCGGCAATGTTCTGAGCAAAATAAATTAAAAATTCCCGTTGATAGGGGTGTAAGTGTTCTAAGAGTGCTGATTTCATGCAAAACGAGGGAGAAAGTTCCCTAGAATGAATAATGCTTACGCTACCAAAATAGATGGTGTACATCGAATGTTGAGCGGGTTGGTCTGGTTACCTCTGGTGGGCATGGGCATCCTTTGGCTGTGTCCCCCCGCTTGGGTGCGCTCGGTGGCACTGGCAACGGTAGTGGGACTGGGGTTGTGGACGGGGGTACTGGTAACCCAGTTTGATGTGCATACCAGCGGGTGGCAGATGGTGGAGCAGTTGTCTTGGCTGGATAATTTGGGGTTAAATTACCGGCTGGCGGTGGATGGGTTGTCTCTGCCCTTGTTGGGGCTGAATGCGTTGATTTTGGGGTTGGTCGTCGCCAGTGAAAAACCGGCGCAGCGTCCCCGGTTATATTACAGTTTATTGCTCCTCACGGGTGCTGCCGTGGGAGGGGCATTTCTGGCGCAGAATTTGCTCCTATTTTTCCTATTTTATGAACTGGAATTATTGCCCCTGTATTTATTGATTGCGATCTGGGGTGGGGCACGGCGGGATTATGCGGCCATGAAGTTTTTAATTTACACGGCGATTTCGGGGCTGGTGCTGTTGGCGGCCTTTTTTGGGTTGGTGGTGCTGAGTGGTGCGGGGTCGTTTGATTACGGGGCGATTGCTACAGAACAGATAGGTTTAGGGGCGCAAATTGGGCTATTAGTTCTACTGTTATTGGGCTTGGGGATCAAAATTCCTTTGGTGCCCTTGCATACCTGGTTGCCGGATGCCCACGTGGAGGCTTCCACGCCGGTTTCTATGCTGTTGGCGGGGGTGCTGTTGAAACTGGGCACCTACGGGTTACTGCGGTTTGGGGTGCAGCTCCTGCCCGAGGGGTGGCGGGTGCTGGCTCCCTTCCTGGCGGTGTGGGCGGTGGTCAGCGTGCTGTACGGTTCCTTTATGGCGATTGGGCAGCGGGATATGAAGCGGGTGGTGGCCTACAGTTCGATTGGGCACATGGGGTATGTGTTGCTGGCGGCGGCGGCGGCGACTCCCCTGGCGTTGGTGGCTGCCGTGGCGCAGATGGTCAGCCATGGCTTGATTTCAGCCCTGTTGTTTTTCCTGGTGGGGGTGGTCTATCGGGTGACGGGGACACGGGATTTGGAACGGCTCCAGGGTTTGCTCACGCCGGAGCGGGGGTTGCCGGTGGTGGGAAGTTTGATGATTTTGGCGGTGATGGCGAGTAGTGGCATTCCGGGGATGGTGGGGTTTGTGAGTGAATTTATGGTGTTTCGGGGCAGTTTGCCCGTGTTTCCGGTATTGACCTTGCTGGGGATGGTGGGCACGGGGTTGACTTCGGTTTATTTTCTCCTGCTGGTGAATCGGGCGTTTTTTGGGCGGCTGACCCCGGCTTTAGCCAATTTACCAGCGGTTTCCTGGGGACAGCGGACACCGGCGATTGTCCTGGCGGTGGTGGTGGTCGCCCTGGGTTTGCAACCCGCTTGGCTAGTGCGCTGGAGTGAGGCGACGGTCAGTTATTGGGGGCGGGGATGAGGTTAACCGTGCCGGTGCAAACGGTCAAGGCTCGCTTACTCCAGGGGGGGGCACTCCTGCCGGACACAGCGGATAACGTGGTGGAGGTGGTGGGGATTCTCAAAAGTTATGGGGTGGTGTTGGGGTGCTATTGGGAAAATCTTATTTATATGTCCCAGGGGCAATTTTTGGTTTTATTTCCGTTTTTTAAGTATTTCAATGGAGAAATTAATTGGGCAAAACTCCTGCGCCATTGGAATCACGACCGGATCAATTATGAATTTTCCGAGTATTGTATGCGGGCAATGCTCTGGCATGGCAGTCCCCCGTTGGATGAATACTTAGATTCCTTAGAATTTCAGGAATATAGCGAGCGGGCGATTCAGGCCAAAATCCAAGGCAATGTATTCATACAATTTTTACATGGGTGCTTCCCGGAATTTCTGCCGGAGCAGGTGAAACTCATGGTTTATACCAGCGTCCTGGGGCAGTTTTGGCGGGTGATGAGTCCCCTGTTTTTGGATTTATCTGACCGCTACGACCGGGGCGAAATTAGCACCATTAACGATGTGGTGGGCCACATTCGGACAGGATTAGTGCAGGCGGCTCCCCAACCCATTACCTACGAGGTGAAAATCCGGGGCGAGGTTTATCCCTTGCTTCCCCTGGCTGCGGGGTTAAATTTTCTCACGGCGGCGGCGGTGCCCTACGTGGAGGCGGTGTTTTTCCGCTCGTTTCCCTTCATGGGGACGGTTTCCTACAATGCCCAGGCCTACCAAATCCCGGCGGAGCAGGGGGATTTTAACTACGGGGCGTTGTACGCTGACCCCTTGCCCATTGGCGGGGCGGGAATTCCTCCCACCTTGTTGATGCAGGATATGCGCCACTATTTGCCGGATTATTTACGGGAACGCTACCGGCACACCACCCGGGGCTTGGCGGATGTGCGGGTGAAGATTTGTGAGACGTTCCAAAAGTCCATGTTTTGCGTGACGACGGCGGCCATGCAAGCCCTGGCACCCCACCCTTTGACCAGTACTGAACCCCAGGAACGGGCGGCCAATGAAAAGTATCTGGAATCTTGGTTAGAGCGGTTGAGTGAATCCCGCTTGTTGCCCGTTCAGGAGTAAAGTAGGACTAGGAACCGGGAGTTGGGCATGAAATGGCAAGGGCTGGCGGGGCTAATGGTGGGGCTGGTGGTCGCCAGTTGCGCCCCGGACACGACCAAAATTTACGATGAAGGGGTGCTGGCACTCCAGCAGGGGCGGCCTGCGGAAGCGGTGACCAAGATGAACCAGGTGTTGAAACGCCGCCCCAATTACCTGCCCGCCCACGAACAACGGGGCATCGCTTACCTGAAACTGGGGGAATATCGGGACTCGGTGCTGGACTTGACCAAAGCCCTGGAGGGGAATCAGGACAATCCGGTGGTGTTGCGCCATCGGGCCATCGCCTATTTTGGCATGGGCAAACCGGCGGAGGGAGCCGCCGACCTCTGTCGTGCCGCCGAGATTACCAAAGATACCAAAGTGCAAGAAACCTGTGCCCAGCGGCAACAGGCGGAGCAACCCCCCGCCCCCAACAATCCCGGTTGAAGCGGGAGCCAAAAACCCATCACCCCCCACAACCGTATGCTAGGGTGAGGGCAAAATTAGATTGACTGGCTTAGCCGCCAACCCGTTTTCCTGCCCGCCAATCGTCCCCCCTAAACTCCCAATGACCTGGAACCTCACCACCACCCACAAAATTTGCACCTACGCCCTAGTGGCTCTGGCCTTGGCCGCCCTGGTGATTGCCAAGGCCACCCACCCCGTAGCCAATGCCCTATTTCTGTTGCTGGCCTGGGGGAGTTGGTTTTGGGAACCCCCCCGGATTCGCTGGGAGTCTTACGCTTCGCTGTGGATGCCTTTGACGGTTGGCGTACTTGTATTGTTAGTCCTGGGGACGGTGGCATTTAAGGCCAACCCCTTGGATGCATCCCTGTATCTACTGCTGTACCTAACCCTGGCCAAGCTTTTCCAGCGGGAACGACCGGAGGACTACAACCAAGCCACGGCTCTCTCATTTTTGCTCTTGGCGGCCACCACCGTTTACACCGATGATATTTTGTTTGGCCTGGTATTTGCCCTGTATGTGATTTTGGGGGTGGTGAGTTTTACGCTGTACCATCTGCGGGTGCAGGTGCGGAACCATCCTAAGGCCGCTGGGCAGTCCCGGGTGTTTGGTCCCAGGGTGATGATGGCATTGGTGTGGGTGGCGGTGGCGACGTTCGTGATGTCCGTCGGGTTCTTTTTCCTGTTTCCGCGGATTGGGCTGGGCTTTTTTGGGCGGGGGGCAGGCCAACGGGAGGCCAGCACCGGTTTTAATGAGCAGGTGAATGTGGGGGATCACGGCAGGCTCAACCAGGATACCCGGGTGGTGATGCGCGTGGAATTTCCCGAAGGCCGCCCGCCCCAGATCATGCCCTTGTATTGGCGGGGGGTGAGTTTTGATAATTATGATGGCCGGAAATGGGAGCGCACCCTAGCCGCAGGGGAACTCAAGTCGGCGCAGGGACAGGTGGTGGAAGTCCGCCCACCGGCGGAGAATGTGTCCCTGATTCACCAGGATATTTACTTAGAACCGTCACCCCACCAGGTATTGTTTGCCCTCAATCCCCTCTATCGGGTGAAACTGCCGGAAATGGTACAGGGGGTGCGGGTGCAGGTGGGCAATCTGGGGGAACAGCAGGATCGAGCCAGAATCATCCGCCAGTGGGGGCGTTCGCTGTTTTTGACCCGCACGGGGGATGTGTACTACAACTACGTGGGGGATGTGGGGTATCAGTACACCGCCTGGAGCCGGCCAATTTTTCCCAGTGCTAACGATTTGCGGCGCGTGGACTGGAATTTGACCTTGAAACGGGTGAACGAGGTCTGGCATAACAATACTTACCTCCAGTTGCCTGCGGATTTGAACCCCAAAATTCGGGAATTGGCGGCGGAAATCACCCGCACGGCGGTCACTCCCTTCGATAAGGTACAGGCGATTCAGGATTATCTCTCCCAAAATTTTACCTACACCACCGACTTGCCCGACCCCGGTGCCGAACCGCCCCTGGATGCGTTTCTCTTTACCCATCAACGGGGACACTGTGAGTACTTTGCCACGGCCATGACGGTGATGCTTCGTAGTATCGGCATTCCCGCCCGGTTGGTGAATGGTTACTTCGGGGGGCGATGGAACCAGTACGACCAATACCTGGCGGTGCAGGCGGCCAATGCCCACAGTTGGGTGGAGGTGCCCTTTGCCGGTTACAACTGGGTGACCTTTGACCCCACGCCAGCGGGTGCTTTACCCCAGGTGGGGGGCTGGTGGTCGGATTTGGCCGATGCCCTGCGGTTCCGGTGGAACAAGTACGTGCTGGAGTACAACCTGGATACCCAGATGGAAGGGGTGAAAACGGTGCAGTCCTGGCTCACCCCCGCCCCGCAGACGCAAGCCCAAAACCCCGATGGTCAAGCCTGGTGGCGGCAAAATGGCCTGCGGTTGGGGGTCGTTCTGGTTTTAACCGGGGCAAGTGGGGTGTGGGGTTATCGCTGTCGGGGGCATGGCTTCCGGGCACGGGATGGGGTGGGATTAGTCCTGCTAATGGCGGGTACGGGCTGGGTGGCGCAACCCGAGTTGGGTGGACTGGGCATCGCACCCGCTGTGGCCTACGGGCTGGCTCGTTATCTCCGTTGGGGGCAAGCATCGGCTACGGTACCGGCCATTTCTCGTTTGTATTTACAACTGCGGGATGAATTACCGCAACAGGGGTTAGCGGTCACAGCGGACATGGGGCCGATGGCAGTGCTCCTGATGCTACGAGCCAGTGATTTACCGGCACGGGAGGTGGCAGCCCAGGTGGTGGAAACCTATATGAACGTGCGTTTTGGCGGTCAATCCCTGAGTCAATCGGCGTTCCGCACCTATCAACAGCAGGTGCAGTCCCTACTCCGGCAATGGCGCACCCGGCAGCAGCAAAAAATCGCCCACTAACTCGTAAACCCGCTCCCGCTGGCGGTCAAGGGTAATCACATGGTCGCAGGCTGTCAGCCAGTGGAATTGTTTTTCCCGGCTACCCAATTGTTGAAACCCCACCCAGGTCGCTTGGGAGTCCACCACCCGGTCTTGACGGGATTGGATCACCAAGGTAGGCACGGTGATCTGGGGCAAGCATCTTTTTACTATACTTTGTAATTCCAACGCACTGCGGACAGCGGTAAGATTAAAATCCTGAAAAAAACAGACCCGCCGGGCTTGGGCTTCCATTTCCGGGTCAGCAATCGGCAAGTGCCAGCGGGGCAAACTGGGAATCACATAACCGACGCTGTAGATCAGGGGATACAAGATTGCCGTCATTCCCAAGAAGGGAGCCAATAAAACCAGACGGGAGAGAGCGACCCGGGCGGCCAGATGCAGGGCTAATAACCCCCCGTTGGAGAAGCCGACCACCGCCACTTGGTCATGATTCTGGCGAAGTTGTTGATATTCTGTATAAACACAGTCCACCCACTGCGGCCAAGCCGAATCCGGCATACGAGGGGTGGGTTGGTCATGGCCGGGTAGATTCATCCCCCGCACCGTCCAGCCCTGTTGGTGGAGCCGTTCCCCCAGGGGTTGCAGTTCATACACCCCCCCGCCCAAGCCGTGAATCAGCAGGCACGCCCCCGCCCCCGTCCCCACCTGATAAAAGGGTTGATTAGCCAGATGCATCGGTTTATTCAGACAACATCGGCCATTAGGCTAACATGAAACCGATAGAAACTCGCTTGAACCGCCCTGCCGCCCTCATTGCCCATCCATGGGACAAACCCGTACCTACCATGACCCGGTTCACGGGGCGATTACCCTTGACCGGCGTGACCCGGTGGAGCAGTTGCTCATCCATTTAATTGATACGGCTCCGTTTCAACGCCTGCGGCGGGTGCGGCAATTGGGGGCTGCCAGTTTCACCTTTCACGGGGCGGAAGGTTCCCGGTTTACCCACTCGTTGGGGGTATTGTGGGTCGCTCGGCGGGTATTTGACCGCTTACAAAATAATTATCCAGAATTACGCAACCATCGGGCAGCCGTTTTAGTGGCGGCTCTATGTCACGATTTGGGACATGGCCCTTACAGCCATACGGGGGAAGAAATGTTCCAATTTCATCATGAATTTTGGACGAAAAAAATTCTATTGTGTGACCCCCAGATTCGCTCAGTTTTAGATGAATTTGCTCCTGATTTTGCACAAAAAATTTTAGAAATTTATGAAAATCATTACGCTCTCAAGTTTGCGTGTCAATGGATTTCAGGACAACTTGATTGCGACCGATTGGACTATCTGATGCGAGATAGTTATCTGACCGGAGCGGCCTATGGGCGGTTGGATTTAGACCGAATCGTCGCCGCTATTGACTACGACCCAAGAATGGGTGCGTTGGTCGTACATCCCAAAAGTTTAGCGGCTATTGAGCATTACTTAGTCGTGCGTTATTTCATGTACGCCCAAGTGTATAACCATCGCAAAAATGTGGCAGTCACTTGGATGCTCTGTCGCCTGATTGAACGAGCTAGATTGTTCCCAGAGAAATTGTACTGTGATGGGACGATGACCCGTTGGCTGACCCAACCGATTGACACTTTGGAATTAAGGGATTATTTGGCGGCTGATGATGATGTTTTGAATTACCACATTCACCGATGGGCTGAGGCTGAGGATGCTATTCTCGCTGATTTGTGTCAGCGATTTTTGCGACGAAATCTATTCAAAATTCTGGAAATCACCCGGTGTTCTGAATCAGACCAACAACAATTACTCATGCAAACCCGCCAGGCGGTTCAGGACTTAGGTTGGTATGGACATTATTACTGTGGTTTGCACCGGCACTCGACTCGGGGGTACACGCTTTACGAAAAGGGCATTTTGGTGCAGACTGACCAGGGGATACGAGAAATTAACGAGCTATCACCTTTAGTCCAATCCCTGAGCCAAGCACAGACCCGCAACTGGTTGATTTATCCACGAGAGCTAATGGCCAAAGTGATGGCATCGTTACCCAAGGTTTGAGCGATATAGTCATTTCAATTAGAACGGAGATGGATACCCCCTGAATCCCCCTTGCCAAGGGGGACTATGAATCCATTTCCCCCCTTGCTAAGGGGGGTAGGGGGGTGAAAACTAATATCCCCAATTTAATCAAAATGGCTATAAACAAGATGGGATTCATCTATTCAAAGGTAGAACCCGCCGAAGTCGCCCCCTGATTCATAATGTCCATGTAGGCCACGGTCAACGCAAAATAGGTCAAGGGTAGGGTCACTAATAAGCCCAGCCCACACAGCAAAAACCCTCCCAAATTTATCAAAGTCAGGAGAAAAACGAATCCAAAAATTGGGAAAAAGTTTTTGGTAACCAGCTTACGACTCATTTCCATCGCTGGCCAAAACTCTAAATTTTGATCAACGATAAACAACTGTACAAAGGAATAAGCTATCCCCAGATAAATTCCCGGCACAATACAGGCTATGATTCCTAACATAGTCAGTAAACCAGAAATTAATCCTGCGGCCAAAAATACACCAAACTTATCAAAACCCTTGAAAAAATCCCCAAACTCCACCGATTCACCCAACAGGTGCTTGTAAGCCACAATAAATAAACCGGCATTCAAAGGGGGCGAAACGACCGCACTACCAATCGAACCAACAAAGGGAATAAATGCCAACACCAAATTAATCCCAAAGAGTACAGCGACATAACCAATAAAAATACCAAGTTTGGGCTGTAGCAATTCCCAACTCCGGCTGATGTACTCGCCAATTTTCACCTGATACCCATTCGTCAATAATGGTGTAATATCCCGTGGCGCACCGGTTGTCATAGCTTTTACCCCTTTGACACTACCCATTTAATTCCCACGTTCCGGCGGCAATGTCAAGGCAATGGATAATTAGCAGAACTTATGAATCATACCCACGGACGATGGTTGGACTGGCGTTTAGGGGAGCAGTACACTAAAAATTAGGAATAGAGGTAAACATCATGGCACGTTGGAATGACGAGATGCTTGACCGCTTGGCTGACCAAACCCAGGCCAACACTGAGGCCATTACCCGGTTGGAAGCAAAAGTTGAGGCGAATACCGATGCCATTACCCGGTTGGAATCCAAGGTAGATGCCAATGCTGATGCGATTAGTCGCTTGGAAGTCCAAGTTTCGGAACTCAGAGAAGGACAATCAATGATGATGCAAATTGTCATGCAACAACAAAGCTCCATCGAGGAATTGCGCCACGATACCCGCACCATGCAAGCGGATGTGCGCCTACTTTTGGATGTCCTCACCCGCAACTATCCCAACGGGCATCAAGGGGGCAATTAAATGATATTTACCTCCCCCGGCCCGACCCTTTGGCAACTTGGCCCGTTCGCCTTGCGCTGGTATGGGCTGTTGATTGGCCTAGCAGTACTCTTGGGGTTAAATTTATCTCAATTTTTGGCGAGAAAACGCCAGATCGACCCGAATTTAATTGCTGATTTAGCCTTGGCATTAGTCATTTTTGCCTTGGTGGGTGCCCGCTTATATTACGTGTTATTTCAATGGTCTTATTATGCCCAAAATCCCCTAGAGATTTTCGCCCTTTGGCACGGGGGACTGGCAATTCATGGAGCAATTTTAGCCGGGTTAGTCACCGCCTGGGTTTATGCTCGTCAACAACGGGTTTCTCTCTGGCAATTAACCGATGTGTTAGTGCCTTCCTTAGCTTTGGGGCAAATGATTGGCCGGTGGGGCAATTTTTTTAATTCGGAAGCCTTTGGCCTGCCCACTGATTTACCCTGGAAACTCTATATTTCCTACGCACATCGACCCCTCGAATTGCGGCAATTCGAGTATTTTCATCCCACTTTTTTATATGAATCACTCTGGAATTTTTTAGTATTAGTTTTACTCTTAAACTTATTTTTTCGTTACCCCCGACTGCGCCCTGGCACCTTAACAATGGTGTATTTTTTTGCCTACAGTACGGGGCGATTCTTTATTGAAGGACTCCGCACGGATAGTTTGATGTTGGGCGCATTACGCATCGCTCAAGTCGTGAGTTTAGTCGGTGTGGGGGTGGGGGTGGCGGGACTATTGTGGCTGTACTATTGGCAAAAAAAATTACCCGATGTGGTGCCCTCGGAATCCAAGTACAATAAAACCTGAACGCTTGGCTTTTTCACCTATGAGTGATGCTTTGAATGTTTTGGGAACCCCACTCCAACTCTGTTGCAGTTCGCCGTTGACCGGCTTTTATCGCACGGGTTACTGCGAAACGGGGCCTTTGGATACGGGGGTACATACGGTGTGCGCCCAAGTCACGGGGGAATTTCTCCAGTTCAGTAAACAACGGGGGAACGACCTAACAACCCCGGCACCCCAATACCAGTTTCCGGGTCTGAAACCGGGTGACCGCTGGTGTCTGTGCGCCAGCCGCTGGGAAGAAGCCCGCCGCTCCGGGATGGCTCCCCCCGTGATTTTAGCCGCCACGCACCAAAAGACTTTGGAAATTATCCCATTAGCTGTACTGCAAGAATACAGCCTTAGTTTGCTTCAGCCCGAGTGATTTGCCACAGCGGCCACAAGGTCGTCACTAGGCCAGCAAAATGGGCAGCGATGGTATTGAGTAAACCCTGTACCACCAAAATATCCAGGGCATCCACCGGCTGACTCGCCAGGGCGAGGGTACCCTGAGGTACTAACAATGCCTTGGCGAACAAACTCCCAATTACCACGAAACTGCCCAGCAACGTTGCCAACATCCCCACCAAAGCTACCCCCATTTCCAAACACAACTTATTCAGTACATCTTCTTTACGGGGACGCTGTTCCCATTCCATCTCCGCCAACCGTGTCGCCAGATGCACCCCCTGATATTTCAGCCACGTTCCCAGCCCCAAAGAACCAATCCCCACCAACCCCAGGGTCAATCCCGTGCCGCTTTGCAGGTTGATCCGCCGTTGCAGTAGGGCAAACAGCAGGATGAGCAGAGCCACCACCCCCAACACCACCTGCACCCAAAACCCCACCCAACTGGCCTGTTTCAGGGTACGGGCGGCCTGCAGGCGACTAGAACCCGAAGGAGGCACCGCCACCCACCGCTAACTGGGTAAATAGGCTGGCTAAAAACTGTAGAAGCAGGAAGGCCAAAATGGGCGAAAAATCAATCCCCCCCAAGGGCGGAATAATCGAACGAAATAGGTTCAGATAGGGGTCGGTCAGTTGGCTGAGGGTCTGCCAGGGTTGGTTGTACCAGTCAATGGTGGGGAACCAACTCAGCAATACCCGAACCACCAATAGCACCAAATAGATATTAATAAAACTAATGGCACCTTGAAGTAACAACGGTACGGTGCTGGACATGGATAAATCTCCCGACAGTTGACCATTTTCATCATAACCGTCCCGGTCTCAAAATTTGGCCGCCGGTTAGAATAAAGTTCACCTGCATTGAGCAAGTCAATCACCATGTCGTCCCTTTACGAGCAAGACTTCTACCAATGGACGCAACAACAGGCGGAATACCTACGTTTGGGAAAATTAGAGTACCTTGACCGGGAAAATTTGCGGGAGGAAATCGAATCCTTGGGCAAACAACAACGCCAGAAACTCCGCAACCGCCTGGGGATTCTCCTAGGGCATTTATTCAAATAGTACTACCAAGACCAATGCAAAAGTTGGCGAGCCACCATCCGTGAACAACGCCGCAGGATTAAGCAACATTTGCAGGAAAACCCCAGCCTCAAACCCTATCTACCGGAGGCGATTGCCCTGGGATACAAGGATGGCTTAGATTTAATAGACCAGAAAACTCCCCTCACCCCGGAGCAAATGCCCCCGGTTTGCCCCTTTTCCCCAGCGCAAATTTTTGATAAATCCCTGAATTTACCTGGGGACACATCTGTAAATCGTTAAGAACACTTCAATACATTCACAACCAACGGTCGCAGGGCACCGCCCGCACGGGTTCTTCAACATCTGGGTATTTTATGGGATTTTTTGCTCCCGCAAATCAGTACAGATGGTGCTAATTCTGGTATGCTGAAAGAACATTCAACGTGAGTACAAATCATGGCTGCCAGTCCCCAGCGTCCCTGGCTTAAATTGGTGATGGTTGTCGGTGGGGCGGCATTTTTGGGGCTATCCGTACTGCCTTTTGTTGAAAATCTTCTCCCCCAAGCGGCAACACCCACCCCCACCCCCCAGGATGAACGGGTGAGCGAAGCTAAGGGGTTTGAATTAGTCCTGGAAAAAGACCCGGATAATGTCTATGCCCTGCGTTCCCTACTGGAAATCCGTCTGCAACAAAAAGACCTGAAAGGAGCCTTACCCCTGCTGGCTCGGCTCGCTAAAACCAACCCCAATGTCCCCGAATATCACATCCTTTTAGCCCAAACCCAAGCCGAACTAGGGGATAAAGAAGCCGCCGTCAGCACCTACCGGCAATTTCTCCAGCGGCAACCGGGAAATCTGCTGGCACTGGTGGGGGTCACGGATTTATTGGTGCAGTTAGAACGCCCCGCCCTGGCCGAGTCCATCGTGCAACAATCCCTCGTTAAGGTCAAGCCCGGACAGGCCGATGTCACGGGCATCCAAATCCAGATGGCACGGGTGTATCTCGCCCAAGGAAAAGTTCCCCCCGCCCTTGCCCTCTTGGATCAACTGATGCAACAAAATCCCCAGGATTTTCGCCCGGTATTTGCCAAAGCCCAAACCCTCAATGCCCTTGGCAAAGCCAAAGAAGCCCAAACCCTGTTTACCAAAGCCGCCGAACTGGCTCCCCCAGAACACCGGGATGAAATCAAACGCTTAACGGCGGAGGCCACTACACCTAGCCCCACCCCAACCAATTCACCCTAATTGCCAACAGCGTTCTAGCCATGCCACCTGCTCAGACCGGGGAGCCATCACCTGGGTTACCACACTCCACACCAGCAGGGCGGCCAAAGGATGTTCCACCTCAATTTCTAAGGCTTGATGGGGTTCACAACGGCAGGGAATGCCCAATTCCCGCAAGCGGTGATAGACCGGCCAGCGTTGCCCACCCCGTAACAAACCTGCCACTTCTTGCCCTGACATCCCCATAGAACCTGCGTGTGCCTCCGTGCTGTGACTCAAGCTCAGTTCCTTTTTTAGGGAACTTAGTGACAATTATAGTCAAAAAATGGGTTTTTGCAAATCATTAGCAATTGATAAAGATACAGATTGGGGGGCATCCTCTCGTGGCGAAACGGTTTAGCGAGACCGGCATCCAGGCTTACCGGTTGGCTTCATACCCTTACCTGGGGGTAAGTACTTGTGGTACGCCAGGTGCCTGACGTATGCTGAGGGCGCAGATTTTTCGGTAAAAATCTTATGGCACGGGTAGCGGTGGTGTATTTTTCCGGCAGTGGGCATACCCATTTGCTGGCTGAAGCGGTGGCAGCCGGGGCGGCCTCAGTGGGGGGGACAACGGTGGATTTATTGCGGATTAGAGGCGAACAGATTACCAACGGTCGCTGGCGGGATGATGGGGTGATGGAGACGCTCAACCGGGCGGATGCGATTATTTTTGGTTCTCCCACCTACATGGGCGGGGTGGCGGCGCAGTTCAAGGCGTTTGTGGATGCGGCGAGTGGGATTTGGTTCCAACAAGGCTGGAAAGATAAAATTGCTGGGGGCTTTACCCATTCCGGTTCGCCCAGCGGCGATAAGCAGGGGACGTTGCTTTATCTCGCCATCAATGCCGCCCAACACGGGATGGTCTGGGTGGGGTCAGCGGCCATGCCGGACGGGACAGGGGTAAACCGCCTGGGTTCGTTTCTGGGGGTAATGGGGCAAAGTCCTTTGGATATGAGTGGCGCACCGGCCACCCTGGAACCGGGGGACGGGGAAACGGCCAAGCGGTATGGCGAACGGATTGCCCAGCTAACCCAACGGTGGCAGCATGGCCGTTTTGATTAAATTTGAGACATTATTAGTTTTCACCCCCTGACCCCCCTAGCCCCCCTTGCTAAGGGGGGAAATGGATTGATAGTCCCCCTTGAGATTCAGGGGGTATCCTTCTCAGTTCTAATTGAAATGACTATAGCAATCCTAAGTGAATTTAGAACGGCGGTCGCAGGGGGGCACCCCCCGCATTTGGTTCTTCAAAATGTTTGTTCGCCAATCAGATAATATTGCTATATAAGTTGCGATTCCTAGGATTTAATCACTGTTCATCTGTGGCAGAACCGCACCCGTGAGATTGGCTCCTTCCAGGTGGGTCTGTTCCATGCTGGCTTGCCAGAGATTAGCACCCGTGAGATTGGCCTGCTCAAAATTGGCCTGATTCAACACCGCTCCGTGTAGGTTGGTGGCGTAGAGGGTGGCGGCCTTCAGGTCGGCACTGGTGAGGTTGGCTCCGGCGATGAGGGCTTCGCTCAGGTCGGCTCCCCGCAACCGGGCTTGGGACAAGTTGGCGGAACTGAGATTGGCTCCCATTAACTGACTGCTACTGAGATTGGCTTGGCTGAGGTTGGCACCGATCAAATTGGCACCGCCGAGGCTGGCTTCCCGCAGGTTGGTTTTCACTAGCTCCGCCCCAACCAAATTGGCACCGGCAAGTTTTGCCCCGATCAATAAACAGCCACTCAAATCCGCCAGCATCAGGTCGGCCCGACTTAAGTTCACCCCCTCTAGGTTGGCACCCTGGAGATTGCAGCCGATGAGACTAAGACCGGTAAAGTCCCGCTCCCCGGCGGCATAGCGTTGGAGGAGTTGGTTGGCCTGAGCCACCGGGTCGGCCAGTTGGTCACTCACCTGTTCCGGTTCGGGGGCAGGGGCGGGTTCGGGGACAACGGGTTCGGGAGCCGGGGCGGGTTCAGAGACAACGGATGCCGCCACTTCGCTCCGCAGGGGAGCATAGCGGCTGACCAGTTTGAATAATTCTTCCGGGTGGACGGGTTTTTTGAGCATTTCCGTGACCCCGGCCAAGCGAGCTCGGGTGCGGTTGACGATGCTTTCGTGGGCGGTGACCAGAAAAATGGGGGTTTCCTTGAACACGGAAGTCTTACGCAGGAGGCCACAGAGTTCGTAGCCATTCACGTTGGGCATTACCCAATCCATCAGGATCACGTCCGGTTTGGCCTCCAACAGGTTGGCCATCTGCATCATGGGTTCGGCCACGGGCATCACCCGATACCCGGCACGGGCAAGGCTGTTTTCCAGGATTTTTAACATCACCGGGCTGTCGTCCAGGCAGGCCACGAGGGGTTGATGGGCGTTGCTGGTGGCCGGAGCGGCGGGGGGCGGCGGGGCGGTGGTGCGTTCTGCCACCGGAGCGGTCAAATCGGGTAAGGTTTGCCATTCCAGCCACCCCTGTTGTCCCCAGTTGACGAGGGGCTGTACCGTGGCCTGCAAGGATTTCCGGGTCAGGCTGATCAGGTCCCAAAGGGTATTTTGCCCGTTGCAGAGGGCGACCCACGGCGTTCCCCCCGGCTGTTCTTGGATTTTATCAAGGTGTTTAAGAACGGGGGCGAAATCCGGGGTAACACTCGGAAATTGCCCCATGCCGGTGGATTGCCACTGTTGTTGCAGTTGCTCGACCTCCCCCAAGACCCGCTCCACCTGTAACAGGGCAATTTGCGTGCCCAATCCCTGCCCCGCCTGGAGGGTCAAGGTGAGGTTTTCCTGTCCCACCAGGGCGAATAACACCTCCAGCACACTCGCCAAAATTACTGCTTTGGCCTGGGAAGGGGTTAAGCGGCCATTGGCGGTACCATGCACCAAGCTGTGGTATTCCCAGGGGGCGGCATTGGTACTCCAATCCGGCTGAAATTGGGGGCAATGGGCTTTCAAGACCCGCTGCCACCGCCGCACCCGATGGACACCCCCGGTTGCATACAGGAGTCGCCCCATAAACAGGTAGAGCCACCACTGTTGCCCCTGCCCCTGTACCACCAGTGTTCCCGTCATCTGCCGTTGTTGCAACGCCGCCAGTTCTTGGCTCACATCTTGAGTCACGGTTTTACCCCTAGCCAAAGCCTTATTACCAGATTAACGGTTCTCATGGTGGGTATACCAGCGGCAGGGGTGGCAATCGGTAGCGCTAAACTCATAATTCAGTCCATTACTTAGGGGCAAATACGCTAGGACAAACCCGCCACCTGCGTCGGCATACGGGCGGCCTGGGGCAACTCCAAGGTGAGTCCCTGTCCCAATAGTAATCTCCCCTGTAGCCGCTCCACCAACATTTGCGCCACATACAAGCCCATCCCCGGTCGGGTTGGCCCGAGGGGATACCAAAGTTCCCCCAAATCCAACTCCGGGACACCGATCTGCAACCCCGTCCCCCCCGGCCAGCCCCGTACCTGCACCCGGGTTGTCACTGGGGTATGGGTCAGGGCGTAGTCCAACACTTGCACCAGGATCGGCACCAACAAGCCCGGGTCACTCCACACCGAGGGTAAATCTTGGATGCGCCACTCGACCCGCTCCCCGCCATGCTGGGGAGCCAATTCCTGCATCACCTGCGGCACCAAGTCCCCCACCCGCACCGGGCGAAAATGCCCCGGCTGTACCGGTGAGCAGGACACGGCCAGCACCGCCTCCACCAAGGCCGACAGTTGCGCCACCTGGGTCTGGACAATTTCCAAAAAATGGCGGGTTTGGGTATGGCTAAACTGACCTTGGGACTGCAATAGGGTATCCACAAACCCCTTGATGCTGGTCAAGGGAGTCCGCAATTCGTGGCTGATGGTATCAATAAATTCCTGCTGGGACTGCTCCAAATCCCGACTATGTTCGGGCACAAAACTCCAGACCAACCACCCCTGCTGTCCCTGGGATAATTTCCGCACTAAGACCCGCATCATGAACCAATTTTCCGGGGTGGATAAGCGCACCCGTCCCCCCGCCTCCTGCCAGCGCAAATAGGTCGCCAATTCTGGCCAAAATTCCGTAATCCCATTCCCCTGTACCTGCTGGGGATCAAGGTAAAACCAGTCGGCCATCACCTGATTACAGTGAAAAATCCGCCCTTGCTCCTGGGTCAGAACTACCCCAATCGGTAAACAATTCATCAGGCTAGGGCTAAAATCCATTACTTACCTAGGGGGCGTTTAATCCAGTGTAACGACCCCCTCCTCAACTGCAGAAATTCTCTACGGGAAAGCTTAATAGCTCCGAAGGAATTATTAAGAACCCTTCTCCTTATGGGCATCCTAAATCCCATCGCTGCTAGGCAAAGATACGCAAAGCAGGGAGGCTAAACCCCTGCTTCTAGGCATAGGGGTTATTATCGATGGGTATTTTTTTTATGAGTATTTATACTGGTCATGCCTAAACTGAGGCGGATACCCCCTAAATCCCCCTTGCTAAGGGGGTTCAGGGGGGTGGGGGGTGAAACCTAATGTCTCAAATTTAATCAAAACGGCTATAAAAATTGATATCACAATGCCAATGGGATGGCTACATGGGTCGATTGACCCCGAGGGCATTGCATTTTCGATTCATATCGCCAATTCCCGGTTTTGACTAGACCCTTAGGTGTGCCGTTGGATCAGTTCAATCTTGTACCCCGTCGGGTCTTCCACAAACGCAATCACCGTTGCACCATGCTTCATTGCCCCAGGTTCCCGGACGACTCTACCCCCTTTTGCTTTGATTTGTTCACACGTTGTATAGATGTCATCTACCCCCAGGGCAATATGACCAAAGCCGTCCCCCAGGGTGTATTCCGTGCGTCCCCAGTTGTAGGTGAGTTCAATTACGGTTTGCTCGCTCTCCTGCCCATAGCCCACAAACGCCAGGGTAAATTCCCCGCCCGGGTAGTCCTGCCGCCGCAGCAATTGCATCCCCAGTACATCGCAGTAAAATCTCAGGGAAGCCTCCAGGTCGCTGACCCGCAACATCGTATGTAACATTCGCATCTGGCTTCCCCCCGCTCACTTTACCCCCATTATGGCGGTTAAAAGGGCAGTACTGCCAGGATTTGGGCGGCTCCCAAGTTGGGCGTACCCGCCGCCGCCAGGACAATACAGCGATCCTGGGGGGTTAAATTTACCTGAGCGGGCGGATGGGAAATGAATTCCACCAGCGCTAAAACCCGCAGAATAGTATCCAAATGTCCTTGACCCCGCCCCATCGTCGTCCGTTCTTGGGGGGTGACCAGGGCTACCGGATACCCCCGTTCCAGGAGTGCTTGTGCTAAACCCGCACAGGTACTCACCCCCTGCTCCCGTCGCTGGGCTTCCACGCTGGCCGGAGCCACTGCGTAGAAATACAGGGTCAGTTCTTCGCTGTCCTGACGTTCCAAATCCCGCAGTAACCAGGTATCCCGGCGAGCCGAAGCTTTCCAGTGGATGCGGCGGGCATCATCCCCGGTGCGAAAGTCCCGCAGGGAGAGAAATTCCCCATCGCCCCCGGCCTGCACTTGGGGGCGGTTGCCTTGACCTACTAGGGACAAAAAACTCAGACTGGGGGCTGACCCCAAGGCCGGATACACCAACACCGACACCGGCTCCCGAAACACCCGCACTTTGCAAAAAAGATCAAAGGGAAACCGGGTACTGATTTCATACCCCGCCACCGTCCACCAACCCCGGTGGGGAAACGTGACCCGGTAGCTGACCTGAGCTGTCCGTCGGGCATCCACCTTCAAAAAATAGTTTTCCGGGGTAGTAATTCCGGCGATCCGGTCGGTAACCGTGATGGAAAAAGTGGGAATCCGGCGTTTGCGGTTGTGCAGTTTGAGGGTAATCAGGGTCGGAACCGTGGCAAAAATTTGCCGGGGCAACCCCCGCTCCACCACCAATCCCTTCATCACCTCCTCGGAAAGCACGCCGCTGGCAATCATCAGGCTCAGCAACATCCCAAACAGCAGGTACAAAAGGTTGTTACCGGTGTTAAACGCCCCGATACTGACCAGTACCGTCACCACGGTAAAAATACCGCCGATGCGGGTAAAGGTAAACCGGCGGGGCAAATTGTGGAACCACCGGTGCCAATTCATGGGTTTTGCTATTGCTTTTTGGTCGGGCGGTTGGGCTTGGGTGGGGCGGTGCCAGCTTCGGTTCCCGTGCCCTTTTCCGTCGCTTTTGTCTCAGGGGTTTTGGGGGTAGCTTTGGGCTTGGTACTGGGGGTCGCCGGTTTGCTGTACTTACGCATAAACCGTTCCACCCGCCCTTCCGTGTCAATAATTTTTTGGGTGCCGGTGTAGAAGGGATGGTTGCCCGACCAGATATCCACCTGCAACTGGGGCTTGGTGGAACCCACAGTCATTACCACTTCCCCATTACAAAATACCTTGGCTTCCGGGTGCCATTCGGGGTGAATTCCAGGCTTGGGCATGGGTACTGCTCCTATAATAACTAAGTGGGTTGGATGACTGGGGATTTTAACGCTTGGAGTATTGGGGTGCCTTGCGGGCTTTGCGTAACCCGTACTTGCGCCGTTCCTTGGCACGGGGGTCACGGGTGAGATAACCCTCGGCCTTGAGGGGTTGGCGGTTTTCCGGGTCAAGTTGGCACAGGGCACGGGCGACCCCCAAACAAATCGCCTCCGCTTGACCGGTCAGGCCACCCCCCTGGGCGTTGACCAAAATATCGTACTCACTCTCTAGCCCTAGGGTTTCCAAGGGAGCTTTCACCGCTAGGAGATAGGCCGGAATGGCCTGCAAATAATCCTGCCCATCCCGGTTGTTAATCGTAATTTTGCCCTCCCCTGGACAGAGACGCACCCGAGCAATCGCCGTTTTTCTGCGCCCCGTCCCCCAGTAGGTCACCCGCTCTGCCATGATTACGCCGCCTCCAGTTGCATAACTTGTGGTTGTTGCGCCTCGTGGGGATGGTTTGGCCCCGGATAGACCCGCAATTTGGTAAATAATGACCGTCCCAAGCGATTTTTGGGCAACATCCCCCGCACCGCTTCCTCAATAATCCGTTCGGGAATGCGGGCATTGACCTGGGCGAAGGTTTCAATTTTCATTCCCCCCGGTCGCCCGGAATGCCGCCGGTACAGCTTCTGGGAACGCTTTTTCCCAGTCACTTCGATCTCCTTGGCATTGACCACGATCACGTAGTCCCCCGTATCCAAAAACGGGGTGTAAATGGGCTTGTCCTTGCCCCGCAAGACCCGTGCCACCGCCGTCGCCAACCGCCCCAGCCGTTGACCTTTGGCATCAACAACATACCAGACTGGCTCTAGGGTCGCCATCGAAGGGGTGTGGGTGGTGTTCATGGTTTACCTGAAAAGAGTTCACCTGAAAAGCAAAGTCTGCCCAAAAATAGGCCGCTCAAAAGTTTAAGGTCACAATCTATAACTATACAGGATTGGTCAATTCATAGGCAAGTCACCGCCAAAATATCACACCAACCCCAACACCAGGGCGAGCAGGGCTTGCTGGGCATGGAGCCGGTTTTCCGCCTGATCCCACACCCGGGATTGACTGCCTTCCAGCACCGCCTCGGTAATCTCTTCCCCCCGGTGCGCTGGCAAACAATGGAGTACAATTGCTTGGGGGTCAGCCTTTTGTAATAACATTTCATTCACTTGGTAGGGCTGAAAGCGGGGGATGCGTTCTTGATTCTCCGCCTCCTGCCCCATGCTCGCCCACACGTCCGTATAGATCACTTGGGCATTTTGGACGGCAATTTCCGCGTCATGGGTGTGCATGATATGGGTATGTTCACCGGCCAATGCCTGCGCCTGCTGCAAAATCTGGTAATCCGGGGGGTGCTGGGGGGGAGTTGCTACGGTCAGAGCAATTCCCATCAGGGCACAGCCCAGCAGGAGCGAATGGCTGACATTATTGCCATCCCCTAGGTAGGCCATTTTCACGCCCGCCACATCCCCAAAGCACTCCTGCACGGTCAGCAAATCCGCCAACACCTGGCAGGGATGTTCCTGATCCGTGAGGGCGTTGATCACCGGCATCTGCGCCCACTCGGCAAAGGTGACCACATCCGCCTGGGCAAAGGTACGCAACGCCAGCACGTCCAGATAGCGATCTAACACCCGTGCCGTGTCCGGGAGGGGTTCCCCCCGCCCCATCTGAATCACGCCGGGGTTGAGGTCAAGCACCTGTCCCCCCAAGCGCATCATGGCGACGGAAAAACTCACCCGGGTGCGGGTGGAGGCTTTGGTAAACAACAGCCCCAACACCCGTCCCTGCGCCGTGGGGGTGGTGTGTCCCCGTTTGTACTGGCGAGCCAAGTCCAGGAGTCCGTGGATTTCGGCGGCGGAAAAATCCGCCATACTCAAGAGGTCTCGACCCGCCAGACTATTCATCGCCCCTGCACCAGCACGAGTTCCACCGGGGCACTGGCCTCATTCCCAGAACGTCCCACCGCCCGCACCCGATATTCTGCCCCAGCGGGCACCACCCCCCGATAGGGCACGGCAATCTCAAACCGGCCATTGCTATCGGCGACCACGTCCTGGTTGACCAGGGTTTGCGGCGCTACCGTAATCACCCCCCCCAACACCGGCACCTGGGAGGTGACCCGGATTTGAACCACCGCCCGGGGACGGGTTTGCCCCACCAAGGTAAAGCCCCGGGTGCGAATTTCATCCCCCGTTCTGTGGCTGGTGAATTGGGGTTGCAATGGCGTTACCCCTGGATTGGTGGGCGGCGGGGTGGTGCCAATGGGTGGCACCGGCGTATTGGTGGCCGTGTTGATAAATTCCACCGGCTGGGTGGCTGCCCCATAGACCAACTGCTCATTGCGCTGGAGGCGACCGACGACCGCACCATTGCGAAAGACATCCCCAGAACGTACAGCTAATGTCGCTACATACACCCCCGGCGAGACCTCCTGGGCATTCAACGCTTCCGGTGCCCGTCCCTCTCGTACCAACCAGACCGTCGCCTGGGAGCGGGGGGTGCCGTTGATGGTCGCCAGAAATGTACTGCCCAGTCCCAGGGGTTGGCTGTCTGCGTTGTGGGTAATGTTGTTAATTTTTACCTGCGCCTGGGGCGGTTGCACCCGAAACGACCACTGCACCGTGCGGGTGGCTCCCCCCGCCCCCGCATAGGTCACCCGCACCGTGTTACGACCCGTGGGTAGGGGGCTGCTGGGTCGGTAGCTAAAAAATGTCCGGGTAATCGTACTCTGGCTGGTCACATCCCGGTCGTTGACCAGGATTCGCACGGAATTGGGATTCACCTGCGCTTCCGTAAATACCCCGGAAATCGAGGTATCCGGGGGCACTTGGCGGCTATCCGGCTCCGGGTTGGGGTCGGCCACCTGTTGCGCCACAGCGATGGGGAGGGGCACCCCCGGCAGTCCAGCTACCCCTAACCCCCATAGCCCCAAACCCAAAACCCCGGTTACAACGGCTCGCTTCACCTGCACTTTGTTGTCCATAAAACTCCTGTGGCAAGATTCTAGTCCATAACGCTTGATGTTGCGCCAGTCCCTTCGGTTCCAGGGGTGGCCTGGAATTATTTTTTTTGGCATATTCTTGACAACTATTTTCAATAAATGCTAGGGTAATCCCAGAGTTCTCCTCTCTCAGATGGATACACAGGTCAGCCGGGGTGTCATGCTCTGGCTCTTTTTATTGAAATTGGTTTTGATTTAATTTTTGAATCATGCACCTGCGGGAAAAACGCCAGGGACGGGTGCCCGTCTGGTTGCAGGGCTACAATGGGAGGGAACCTGATTTGCGTTGGTCATGCGTTACGTTTGGGAGCGTTTGCGCCAGCCCATTCCCACGGCACTTACCCTCGACCGGCAGGAATCCCTGACCGCTTTGGCCGCCGCTGTCATTGCGATTGATGACGAGGTATTGCCGGTGGAATTGGTGCAGTTGGAAGTGCAATTAACCGCCGCCGGGGTTGACCTCAGTCCCCATCTTTTGGGACAGGTGGAACAGTGGTTGCGGGAGGTTGACCCCCTGGAATTGTTTTGGGCGGGGGTGCGGGGGGTGGTTCCCCAGGATCGGGAAATTGCGCTCAAGCTAGTGGCTCGCTTGGCGCTGGCGGACGGCCAAACCCTGGTCGAGGAAAACGATTTGGTGGCGATCCTCGGGGAAACCCTGGGCTTCAGTTATCAGGATATTTGCCTGCTGGTGCAACAGGCGACCCAAGCATGAGGGGGGGAGAGCCGCCTGTTATTCTAGCGGTGAGCGGGGCATCGGGGCAGATTTACGCCCTCCAAGCCCTCAAGTACTTACTACAATCTGAGTACATTATTGAATTGATCATTTCCCAGGGAGCCTATGCGGTTTGGCGGGAGGAAATGGGGGTGAAAATTCCGGCGGTTACAGCTCAGGAAGGGTTTTGGCGGACACAGGTGGGGGTGCCGACGGCGGGTAAATTAATTTGCCATCACTGGCATGATATTGGTGCTGGGGTCGCCAGTGGTTCCTACCGCACCCAGGGTATGCTGGTGATGCCGTGCAGTATGGGGACGGTGGCGAAATTGGCCTGTGGATTGAGTGGAGATTTATTAGAGCGTACTGCCGATGTACACTTGAAAGAAGGACGGCGGTTGGTGATTGTCCCTCGGGAAACCCCATTTAGTCTGATTCATCTGCGGAATCTCACAACTTTGGCGGAGGCGGGGGCGAGGGTCGTCCCGGCGATTCCGGCTTGGTATCATCAACCCCAATCGGTGCTAGATTTGGTGGATTTTGTGGTGGCACGAGCGTTGGATCAGCTTGATATTGATTGTGTCCCTCTCCGGCGGTGGCAATGAAGTGGGTGGGGGTGGTTTTGGGGTTATTTCTGCTCATGTTTCTGGGGCAAAACTGGCAACCGTGGTTACCTTTAATCATCCTGGGGCAACCGGTTTTTTCCATCCCTTTCGGATTAGGCTTTTTGCTGTCTTTTAGCCTGGGCATTCTCTGTTCCTGGGGTTTAGACCGGTGGGTGAGGGTACCCCAGCGGCCTAAAGATGAACCGATTGTTTTGGAGCCGGACGATGTGGAATATCCCCGCCGCAGGCCATCCTCATCCGAGGAGGACTGGGATTTTGCGGATGATTGGGATTGAGGACGTTCCCATGACGGCCACGGACGAGCCAGAAATGATTGGCATTATTGGGCGACTCTCGCCACTTGGCTAACGATATGCTAACGAGGTAGCTTTTTGCTAGTTTCAATAACTAGAGGTATTCTTGCAGGCGATGGCAATCCATAGGTGGGGTCAGTGATGGGAGAATTTTTCTTAGAGCCGTTAAATTTTAGTTTTATCCAACGGGCATTATTGATGGGGGTTTTGACCGGGATTTTATGTCCGGTGGTGGGCAGTTATTTGGTGGTACAACGGCTGGCATTATTGGGGGATGTGATGGCACATTGTATTCTGCCGGGGGTAGCCTTATCACTATTTTTGGGGATAGACCGTCTCTGGGGTGCCTTTGTTTTTGGGATTGCCAGTAGGGGGGTCATTCATTGGTTACAACAGCAAACTCGCATCAAGATAGATGGGGCGCTGGCCTTTACCTTTGCGAGCTTTTTTGCCTTGGGAATTTTGTTGATTACTGTACTCCAAACCCAACAGGATTTAGAGCATTTATTATTTGGTGATATTTTAAGTGTGACCGGGTTTGATGTGCTGAAAACTCTGATCGTCATGGGTTTGATCGGCCTATTATTGGGGCGATTTTATCAACATTTACTCTTTTTTACCTTTGATCCGGTTGGGGCGCAGGCGGTGGGATTGCCGGTGCAATGGCTCAATTGGGGATTACTCGTGGCGGTGACCTTAACGATTATTGTCAGTATGCAGGCGGTGGGGGTGATTTTGGTGATGGCGTTGATGGTGGGGCCGGCACTTGTGGGTTATGTGCTGGCGCAGGAACTACATTGGATGATGTTCATTGGCTGTGGGGTGGGTGTCCTGAGTAATGTGGGGGGAATTTATGGTAGTTATTACTTGAATTTACCGACTGGGCCATTAATTATTTTGGTGGCCACATTTACTTTAGTGGTTATCGTTCTAGGGCAGCAATTTCTGCGAGGGCTTTGGGTATCCCGTTAACTAAACTAAATTACTGGATATGAAAATGTTGAAATCCCCCCACGGGCGGCAATAATGTTTCCCGCCACCACACCTGTTCTCCCGCCGTAATTTCGCCAATAATTTGGGCAGGATGACCCAATTTTTCTACTAATTGTTGTGCCTGCTCTGGGGGCAAAGTTAACACCAATTCAAAATCTTCGCCCCCATACCACACCCACTCCTGGGCTTGTTGGGGAAAATGCGATGCCAGTAGCGGATGGATAGGAATTTCGGGACTCAGTACCGCCCCCACCCCGCTCGCCCGACAGATTTGCCCCACCGCATCCGCCAGCCCGTCACTGCTGTCCATCCCCGCCATCCGGTCAATGCCTAATGCTTGCAGTACCGGCAACACATCTAAACGGGGGCGGGGACGCTGATGGGCGGAGATAAATTCGGGAATTTTCCTGTCTGCTTCCCCAGTTAACACCGCTAAACCCGCCTGCGATAACCCGTGATACCCGGTCACGACTACCCAATCTCTCACCCGTGCCGCCGAGCGTTTGATGATTGGATTATTAATACAACCTACTGCGGTAATACTAATAAAAGCGGTGGCAGAACGCACCACATCTCCGCCCCAAATCTCGCCGCCGTAGGTATCTAAAAGCTCCCGCATACCCGCATAGACCTGTTCCACCCACGGCACCGGCATCTCCGGCGGCAAACCCAGCCCCACCGTGATCCCCAGGGGGTGCGCCCCCATCGCCGCCAAGTCGGAATAATTCACCGCCACCGCCCGCCAACCCACATCCTGCGCCGTCATGGTTGGATACGGTACGGGGCTGAGGGGACTACTGCTGAAATGCACCCCTTCCACCAGTACATCGGTTGTAATGACTAATTCTTTGCCTGGGGGAGGTGTAAAACAGGCGGCATCATCCCCAATGATTCCCGCCGGACAATAGCGGTGCAGGATGTTTAACAAACCCGCTTCACCTATGTCTTTTAGCCGCACAGAGAACCTTTAGAACTGGGAATCTGCCCAGCCCGCCGGGGGTCGTAGTCTACCGCCTGCCGCAGTGCCCGGGCAAATGCCTTAAAGGTCGCCTCAATGATATGGTGGGAATTGATCCCCGCCTGCTGTTGAATATGCAATGTCATGGCACTGTGATTCACTACGGCCACAAAAAACTCCCGCACCAACTGGGTATCATAACTGCCGACCCGTTGGGTGGGAAGGGTTAACCCATAGCTCAAATGGGGACGACCGGAACAGTCCAAGGCCACCTGCACCAGTGCCTCATCCAGGGGGGCGAGAAAATGCCCGAAGCGATGAATGCCCTGCTTATCGCCTAGAGCTTGCGCCAACGCCTGCCCCAGGGTAATCCCCACATCCTCGTTGGTGTGGTGGTCGTCAATTTCCCAATCGCCCTGGGCGTGGACAGTCACATCCAACAACCCGTGGGAGGCCAACTGGTGCAACATGTGGTCTAAAAATGGTATGCCCGTCTCCGCCTGACATTGCCCCTGCCCATCCAAATTCAGGGTGACCTGGACTTGGGTTTCTCGGGTTTGGCGCGTAACCGTAGCGACACGTTGCATGGGGCGACCTAAATTGAAGTTAAGAAATTTATCCAATTTTATCCTGATTATGGTTAGGCTTAATCCGTCCCATCCCGCTGCCAGGTCAACCGCAATTCTCGCCAAAATGAGGGTTTGGGTGGTGTGGGTAATGAATACTCTCCCAGCACCCACCGCCAACTATCCCAGCTTAACGCCCTTCGGGGTATGACACTGTAATGGCGATGCATAGCGTGGGATTCTAGGGTGTGCCAACCCAATGGCTTGCCCCGGCGGTTGGCAATGCGCTTGCTCAAGGGCTGGGTGTCCACCTGCAATTCGTTGGGTTGCTGTTGGCGAGCTTGGGCTTCCGTCCACCCTTGCCGTAGCAAAACCGGCTCCGTGGGCATCACCCAGGACAAATCCCGATAGACTGGTTTGCGCCGCCGGTAGAGGATATTCTGTACTGCCACTTGCAATTCATAGCCCAGCACCGCCGGTACCGGGTAATGCCCCACCGCATCCCCCACCCCATAAATCCGGGGATGGCTGGTCTGGAGATATCGATTCACCCGCAGATAATGCCCCTGCCAGCGTAGTTCCAGATTTCCCAGGGTTCCTGGGGGCAGGTAATGGGGGGTCGCCACCAGGAGGGTATCCACTTCGCTGGTATGGGTCTGACAGTCTAGGTGAATCCCCGTGGGCTGGAGGATAACAGCTTTCACGGGGGTTTCCGTTGCCACCTGCACCCCCTCGGAGCTAAGAATCCGCTCCAACCGCCGAGCCAGCAGCCCTTCCTCCCCGGTCAGCAGGCGATGTTCCGTCACGGGCAACAGCACCGGCACCCCCAACCTTGCCCACGCCTGCGCCAAGACGACCGCTGCTGGAGTATTCCCCAAAATCCCCACCCGGCGGGGATGCTGGGACAAAGAGCCGACATTCCCCAAGGTCAAAAAATTCACATTTCGCAACTGGGCAATGTCCGGCAGCACCGGCACCCCGGTGCTGGCTACCACATAACCACAGCCCCGCAGTGTCCGTTCTGGGGTTTGTACTGCTAAAACCGGCTGGGTGACAAATTCCCCCGGCCCGGGCACCACATCCACCCCAGACTGGCGTAAAACGCTATCACTGTACTGACTTTGGTACGCATCCATCTCCTGCTCTACCCACCGATGCGCCCGTTCCCACACTGGATTTAGGCCATACTCTCCCGTGAATAACCAGGCGGATTGTTGGGCTTGCCTGACCATGTGCGCCACCCGTGACCACAGCACCACCGCCACCATGCCCCAGTCCGCTGCCCCATTCACCACCAGAGCCACCCGTGCCCCCTGCTGAGTTGCCCACAATGCCGCCCAACGAGCCTCTAAATGCCCACCCAAAATAATGATGTTGTACTCAACCGCCATTAGCGGGTTTGCAGATAACTGGCCTCGGAAATCAGGGGCATTTCCGCATAGCGACCCCGCACCGATTGCACCACGCTGTAGCCCACCGCCGCCAGCACGCCCAGAAAAATGGTGTTAAACAATACTTCGGCGATAAATCCCTGCACAATCGGTCGCAGAATAAAACTGTAAATTAACCCAATCAGACTTAATAGGATACTGATAAGAATGGCCTGCATGGTATTGAAGCGAATGAAATGGGGGATTTTCTCATTCCGCACTACCCCCACAAACAGGGCGATAAATACGACTAGGCTACCCAACCCAAAGGGAATAATTCCGTAGATAATCGCCAGAGGAATCAGGGGAAATTTGATGTAGTTCAAAAAAGGAAATTGCTCAAATAAAAATTGACCATAAACAATCCCATCGTAGAGCGGGATTAGATATACCAAACTGGCAAATATGCGGTCGAGGGGAGTAGTGGTGCTACGCCAAGTCATAGCCATAACCCTGGTATCGTGACGGAGAAGGAGGGATTCGAACCCTCGGATAGGAGTTGCCTGCCTATCAACAGATTAGCAATCTGCCGCTTTCGACCACTCAGCCACCTCTCCGGGTGGATTTAGAATAGACCTGTAATATAACATAACCCCAGAGGTTTCTGGAGATCACTGGATGCAACTGCCGGATTTTTGCGAGTGCCAACACCCGCTCGTGCAAGCACTACATGGACAGGAGGATGGCAGGTTATTGCAACAGTTCCAAAGGGAACCGGAGCAGGGACGGGCGTTTGTGGCGCTGTTTTGCCGGTATGCTCTGGTGGTTTATACGCTGGTCAGTCATGCGGCTCCAACGGGGGTACAGGTGGATTATCTGTTTGCGACGACTTGGCGGTATCTGTATCAACAAATGCGGGACTTTTCCCCCCCGGAGGGAATGACCAGTTTACAAACCTGGTTGGTGGATCGCACGGGAGATTGGTTGACTCGGGCGGAGATTCCCGCCCCTGAGAGCATTCATTACCGTTTACCGGCGGCTCCGCCTCCCCTGTGGTGTTATTTGGAAGAAGCATTACAAAAGCTGGCCACTCCCCTGCGGTTGGTGATGTTGTTGAAAACCATCGGCTCCTGGTCGGAGGAGCAGATCGCCCAGGAATTAGAATTGACCCCGGAGCAGGTAGCGGCCTTGCTCCCCGTCGGCCAGCGGGAGTTGATGACCCATGTACCGGCGGATATTTGGTCTATTTATCTGGAGGGGCAACCCCCCCATGCGTGAAGCCCAGCCCCCCTTGACCCCAGGGCGTTGTTTGACCGGGGCGGCGATTAGTGGCGGTTTGGGGTTGGCGGTCTTTGCCCTGACTCGGGGTATTGCAGGGACATTGGCCGCCCATCCCATCCACAGCCAAAATCCCTTGGTGCTGCGCCTAGCCAGCGTGGTGCGGACTGCCCTTTTAGGGGGTGGCACCCTGGCGGTGGTGGTGTTGGGGGTCTTTACCCTGGGGCTGGTGGCCTTGGCGGTGCAGGTGGCGTGGTCGCCCCCGGATGCTTAAAGTTTCCTTGGCTAATTTCTGGGATCGGGGGTTTGTGGTACTGACGGCGGTGTGTGCCCTGGGGACGGGGGGATTATTACTGCTGATTGCCGCTACGTTGGTGGCACAGGCCACGCCAGCGATGCAGACCTTCGGGTGGGGGTTTTTGCTGGCGCAGGTCTGGAATCCGGTGCGGGGGCAGTACGGAATCTGGCCGCAAGTATGGGGAACATTATTAACCGCCGGGGTGGCGTTGGGGTTGGCGGTGCCCCTGGGTTTGGGGGTAGGGATTGGGCTAACCGAGTCTTGGCCGCACATTCCCCCCCGTTGGCAGCACGTGGCGGCGGCGGCAGTGGAAGTATTGGCGGCCATTCCCAGCGTGGTGTACGGACTATGGGGGATTTTTATCCTGATTCCAGCCCTGCGGGCGGGGCAAAAACTGGTGCCCCAGGTGTTGGGGGAGGTAGCGATTGGGCCGTCGGTCGGAGTGGCCAGTCTGGTCTTGGCGATGATGATCCTGCCAACCGTGGCGGCTGTCGCCCGCAGTAGCTTAAGGCAAGTGCCCCCGGAGTACCGCATGGCAGCCATGGCGGTGGGCGCAACCCGTTGGGAAACCTTACTGGGAATTATCCTGCCAGCAGCATGGGCGGGGATTGGCGGGGGAATTCTACTGGCCTTAGGCCGGGCGTTGGGGGAAACCATGGCGGTGACCATGTTGATTGGGAATGCCAATCGGGTGGGTACGTCCCTGTGGCAGGCGGGCAGTACCATCCCCAGTTTGTTAGCCAATCAATTTGCCGAAGCCCAGGGGATGCAGGTGGCGGCATTGATGTATGCGGCCTTGGTGTTGTTGGGGGTAACAGTGGTGGTGCAAATCGTGGCCAGGGTCGGGATGGGATTTTGGGCGGGTTCGCATCAATAGGGATGGGCTGGCATTAGCTATCGCTATATTTCGACTCAAGGACGACACCCCAAACTCTGCCGTGTTGCTACCCCGGTGACCGGATTCACCCCACTGGCTCGCTCACACAACAAGAGTTGGGCATCCCGCCGCAGGCCAACATCGCTAAAATCCGCCCCGGCGATGTCCGCCCCGTTGAAATTGGTCAAGTAGGCGTAGGCTCCGGTCAGAATCGCATCTTTGAGGTTGGTATGGGTCATCAAAGCCGTATCGAGGGTAGCTCCCGTGAGATTGGCTCCCACCAGATTCGCCCCGTCGAGGTTGGCACCGAAAAAACTCACCCCCCGCAGATCCGCCCCCTGGAAATTGGTCTGACGCAGTACCGCTTTTACGAAACTAGAGCCGGTCAAATCCTGTCCCGCAAAATTCATGCCAATCAGGGAACGCTTATTGTAATCCTCCGCCCCCGCCGGACTCAAAAAAAAGCACCACAACGCCAAACCCAAGGCCAGCCATCGCCCCCACCAACCCATGATATTGCCCCCCGCTCAACTGCCCGCATTATACGCCCCCGCCCGGCTGGTAAAAACCTCGGCCACGGCACAGCAAAACCCCGGCAAGAGCGGCGAGGTCAGTTCATCCGGCGGGAAGAGGGTGGCAACGTGCGCCAACTGCGCCTGTTCCCGCCGGTATAACTCCACCTGAGGAGTCACCGGATCAACGAGCCAATATTCTTGCACCCCCTGGCGGGAATAGAGCTTGAGTTTTGCCAAGCGATCCCGGTCTTGATTGGCTTTGTCGGGGGACAGTACCTCCACGACCAATTCGGGCGCACCCCGAAAATGGCCGACCTCATCCTGGAGATGCCGTAGCCGCTCGTCGCTCAACCACGCCACATCCGGCGCTACATTATCCGAGTCTGAAAAAATCAACCCCGGCATGATCGAAGGCTCCCCCAAACCCGTTTGGCGAGACCAGTCATCCAGCAGGGCAAAGATACGACCCACCGTGTATTGGTGGCGATGGTGGGGGGCACGGGTCACGTACAATTCTCCATCAATGATTTCGTAACGAATCCACTCGTTATCGGGCAGGGCTGCCACATCCCGCATCGTCCACCGGAGGGTATCATTGGCTAGGGTCATGGTGTGCTGTTGTCTGTTTTTAGGGATGTTCAATCTAATTTCATATCGACACCCAACCCCAGTTGAAAGGGGACATGGTATAGTACCAGACAGGAATTATCTTCGGCAAAAAATGCGGAGGCAAACAGGGATGAAAGCAGGGAGTAAATTACTCATACTGGGAATGTTGTTGGCGGGTAGCGTTTCGGTAGCTCTGCCTACGATGGTAGTAGCGCAGGGAGTGGGTTTAGAACAAATTCAGGTACAAACCAAGAAACGCTTGGCGGTGTTGGATTTTGATTTTGCCAGCACCGGTTTGACGGGATTAGGGTTAACCGGTACCGTCGGGCCGGCCAAGGGGGTCAGCGACCTATTGACCAATCGCCTGGTACAAAACGGTACGTTTATTATGGTGGAGCGCAGTCGGATTAATCAAATTTTGGCGGAACAAAACCTGGGGGCGGCAGGGCGGATTGAACCGGCAACGGCGGCACAGATTGGCCGTTTATTAGGGGCGGATGCGGTGATTATCGGCACCATTACCCAGTTCAATATTGAACAATCCCAATCCGGGGTAAACGTGGGCTTTTTTGGCATTTCCACCAGTAGTCAAAAACAAAAAGCCGATGTGAAACTCAATGCCCGCATTGTCAATACCAGCACCGGGGAAATTTTGGCGGTATCAGAAGGCACCGGGACGGCGGATAAGGGCACCGGCGGGGCTACGGTTTATGGTATTGGGGGCGGTAGCACAACCGATGCCCGGGATCAGTTACTCAGTGCCGCCGCCGAGCAGGCCGTTGCCCAACTGGCCGATGGACTGGCACAGCAATCCGCCGTTCTGGCCGCTTTACCCCCCCTCTTGCCGGATGTGATCGCCATTGTTGCCGATGTGGCTCCCGGTCGGGTGGTCTTGAACAAGGGGGCAAAAGATGGCCTCAAACCCGGCATGGTCATGTCCGTAGAGCGGGTAATGCGGGAAATCAAAGACCCCCAAAGCGGCAAAGTCCTGCGTAAGGATACCCAGCCGGTGGGACGGGTGCAATTGATGGAAGTGGATGGGGTCTCCGCCGTGGGGCGCATCCTGAGTGGGCAGGGGTTGAAGGTGGGCGATGCCGCCAAACCCGTTGAATAGGCGCAGGTGATGGGAAGAAGACGACCCCGCCCTGCCCTAGGGCAGTTTTGGCAAGATTTTCGTGGCTTTGCCCTCAAAGGTAACGTGGTGGATTTGGCGGTGGCGGTCATCATCGGCGGAGCGTTTGGCAAAATTATCACCTCCTTTGTGGCAGACATCGTTATGCCCTTGGTCAACCCGTTGATCCCCGGCGGCGACTGGCGGACTTTAACCATCGGGTCAGGGGTAAAAATTGGCAACTTCCTGGGGGCAATGGTGGATTTTGTCGTGGTGACGCTGGTGTTGTTTGTGGTGATCCGACTGATCCTCACCCGCAAAGCCCCGGAGGTACAGGCGGAACCCACGACGGAGGAGCGGTTAGCGTTAGCGATTGAACGGTTGAATGACCATTTAGACCGCTTGTAGGTGCCTTTTTTCATCAGCCGTCTGTCCCCTATCGTGGCAAGTGCCCCCCCCACCAGGCATAGCTTACTAGGGGTTACCAATTCAAAGATGCCCAGTAATAGGGATAGCTGAGCAGTTGATTCCCCCGTTATGCCGTTTTAATGTATCGGTACGGACTGATTTGAAAGCTGACAGTTTTTTAAGGGAATCTCTATTAATAGACTACGCCACGTAAAATATTGGAAATAGCGGTCGCAGGGGCGTAGCCCTTCTGATTTTCCAGAGTATGGACATTTTAGGAAAATGATTTTCTGCGGGTTCCGATAAATGGTGGGGACTCACACCATTTTTTATACCAAACTATACCAAACTCACACAAATTTTTTACAGTGTACTAACAGCACTTGAAACCTTGTAGCCCCGTATTTATCGGTATTTTGGCTGTATCAAGGGGAAGCCGGTGACTGGATTTGAACCTGCGACCGCTCGATTACGAATCGAGTGCTCTACCACTGAGCTACACCGGCACTTAAAATATAAGAATATCAAAATTCACCGGCAAAACCTATGGCCAACCGAGACGAGGAGCAGTTCCTCCGGTTACAAGCGGAGGCGCAGGCTCCCTACCGGGGTCTGCGGCAGTTTATTTATCTGGCCTTTGCCCTGTCTGGGTTGGCAGGGGCGTTCATTTTTGCCACGGATTTGCTGGCCGGGGATGGGAATCTCCGCACTGGCCTGAACCTACTATTACAAATAGGGCTGGTGGGAGCAATGGGGTGGCTCTGGCGGAGGGAACAGCGCGATGGTCAGCGGCACCGGGAACAAATCCGCCGTGATCGGTTAAGATAAGATTTACATAAATTCATCTGGGTGGATGGCTTGAGTGGATGCGGTAGCAACGATTTCCCAACCCGTTGATTGTCCTCCGTGGTTACAGGAATTAAACCGGCATCCCACCCCGGATACACTTTTGATGACCAAAGCTTTTACCTTTGCGGAGCGGCTGCACCGGGGACAAAAGCGCAAATCGGGCGAGGATTACATCATCCATCCGGCGGCGGTGGCGGGTCTGTTATGGGATTTGGGTGGGGATGCCCAGATGGTGGCGGCGGGTTTTTTGCACGACATTTTGGAGGATACCCAGGTGACGGCGGATACCCTTGCCCAGGAGTTTGGCGGCGAGGTAGCCCGCTTGGTGGAGGGGGTGACCAAGCTCTCTAAATTCAGTTTTTCCAGCAAGACTGAGCGGCAGGCGGAGAGTTTTCGGCGGATGTTTTTGGCGATGGCGCAGGACATTCGGGTGATCGTGGTGAAATTGGCGGACCGGTTGCACAATATGCGGACGTTGGAATATCTTTCGCCTGAGGCGCAACGGCGGATTGCCCTGGAAACCTTGGATATTTTTGCGCCTTTGGCAAATCGGTTGGGGATTTGGCGGTTTAAGTGGGAATTGGAGGATTGTGCGTTTAAGTATTTGGAGCCGGAATCCTACCGGCAGATGCAACAGTATGTGACGGAAAAACGGGCAGACCGGGAAGACCAAATCGAGCAGGTGGTGGGGCAATTGGGGGGGCGTTTGCGGGAGATGGGGATTGGGTTTCAGGAGATTACCGGGCGACCGAAACATCTATACGGTATTTTCCAAAAAATGCAACGCCAGCAAAAGGAATTTCACGAAATTATGGATGTGGCCGCCGTGCGGATTATTGTGAATACGATGGATGAATGTTACCGGGCGTTGGCGGTAGTCCACAACAGTTTTACGCCGGTACCGGGGCGATTCAAAGATTATGTGGGCTTACCGAAACCCAACCATTACCAGTCACTACATACGGTGGTGATTGGCCCAAAAGGCAAGCCCTTGGAGGTGCAAATTCGGACCTTGGCGATGCATTACGTGGCGGAGTACGGGATCGCCGCCCACTGGAAGTATAAGGAAGCGGGCAGTGGTGCCAAAACCAAGGGGGCGGATGAACGGTTTACCTGGCTGCGGCAGTTGCTGGAGTGGCAACACGACCTGAAGGATGCCCAGGAGTACGTGGATAATGTGCGGGATAATTTTTTCGAGCAGGAAGTGTATGTGTTTACCCCCAAGGGAGATGTGGTGGACTTGACGGCGGGGGCAACGCCGGTGGATTTTGCCTACCGGATTCATACGGAGGTGGGCAACCACTGCTGGGGGGCACGGGTGAATGGGCGGTTGGTGCCTTTGCATACGCCCCTCCGCAATGGGGATATTGTGGATATTCTCACCCGAGAGAATGCCCGCCCCAGCCTGGATTGGTTGAATTTCAGCGTCACCAACACAGCGCGCAATCGCATCCGCCAGTGGTACAAAAAACTCAACCGGGAAGACCACATCGCCCAGGGGAAAGCCCTGCTGGAGACCGAGTTGGGGCGCAGTGGGTTGGATAATTTGCTCAAATCGGAAGTCATGGTCACCGTCGCCCAACGGTGCAACTATCCCCAGGTGGATGACCTGCTGGCCGCCCTAGGCTATGGGGAAGTGAGCTTGAATCAGGTGATTGGCCGCTGGCAGGAGGTGATCCAACAGCAAACCCAGGCCACGGAACCGCCAGTGATTCCCCCCCTGGGCAAATCCACCAGTACCGGCGAAATTGCCGGACTCCAGGGTTTAGCGCATCATCTGGCGCAATGTTGCCACCCCATCCCCGGCGAACCGATTACCGGCGTGGTCACCTTGGGGGGGCGGGGGATTTCCATCCATCGCCAGGATTGTACCAATCTGAAAGCCATTCCAGTGGAACGCTTGCTGCCCGTGGGGTGGGCGGGGGTGGAAACCAGCGAGCAGTACCAAACCTACCCCGCTTTGATCCAGGTGACGGTGATTGACCGGGTGGGGGTGCTGAAAGATATTCTCAGCCGCCTCAGTGACCAACGGATCAACGTTAGCGATGTCCACATGACCACCCGTGCCAACCAAACAGCGGTGATTAACCTGCGGGTGGATGTGCAGAACGTCGCCCAGTTGGAAACCGCTCTCAGCCACGTCCGCAAAATCAGTGATGTCCTGCACTTGCACCGGGTGGGGCAAGACAGTAAACCGGGTTAACCGAACCAGTGAGAGGGTTCTCGACCGGCTTCCGCCACGCTGGGAATGTGGTGGCTGATCCAATCCCCCCGTTGCCGTAAAATCGCCTGAATCCCCTGATGCAGGAGTTTTTCAATCTCTAAGCGCCGTACCGTGCAAGACCTGCGCCCATACCATTCCCGCTCCTTCGCCACGTACATTCCCGCTCCGGGCAAATGGTTGAGTACATAGGTAACCAACTCCTGCCGCAAATCAGGAATCGCAAAGGCTTGTTGATAGGGATGATGGGGATAGCTGTCCAACACCGCCTCCACTTCGCTAACGACCAACTGCTCATTCAGGTTAATAACTGTGCTGACCATGACCTGAACCTGCTACGAAAGTACCGGAGCCATCGCCCCTTGGCTTCATCTTGGCACAAGTCTAAAGAAGGCATTAAGAAAACTTCGTAACCCTGGTCGAGTAATTTTGGACGGTGGGGGGAGTAGCAAACCTCGTGAGTATCGGATGTTTGACGACACAAATGCAGTACATTAAACAAATGCAACGCCAACGCCTCCCTAGATTTGTATGTACAGTAAATCTTCTCTAGCCCCATAAAATCCAGCGGGTTCCTTTGGTTTACATAAACATAACTTTGTTTAGTAAACTTTAGATTGGTGATTGCGATTCTGCAACATAAACTTTGCAACATGAACTATAGCTGGCGGGGGTACGACATTCACTACCAACGGGCGGGGGAGTCCACGGTGGAGATGCCGGTGGTGCTGGTGCATGGGTTTGGGGCATCGGGTGACCATTGGCGGCACAATCTCCCAGTTTTGGGACAGAGCCATCCCGTGTTTGCCCTGGATTTGTTGGGTTTTGGAGCTTCGGCCAAACCTGCACCAGGGGCGGGTATCCCCTACACCTTCGAGACCTGGGGGGCATTGGTGAGGGATTTTATCCAGGAAGTGGTGGGGCAACCGGCGGCGGTGGTGGGCAATTCCATCGGCGGGATTGTGGCCTTGCAGACGGCGGTGCTGGCTCCTGAGCAAGTTCTGCGGGTGGGGTTATTGAACCCCTCGTTGCGGTTGCTCCATCGGCGCAAGCGGCAGGAACTGCCCTGGCATCGTCGCTGGGGTGCGCCCCTGTTTCAAAGTCTGCTGGGCTGGGAACCGTTTGGGACGTGGTTTTTCTCTCGTTTGGCGCAACCGGGGGTGATTCGCCGGGTTTTACAGCAAGCCTATGCCCGCCCGGAAACCGTCACCGATGAATTGGTGCAGTTGCTGTACAAACCTTCCCAGGACCCCGGAGCCGCTGGGGTGTTTCTGGCCTTTGTCCGCTACAGCGATGGGCCTTTGCTGGAGGATTTATTGCCCCGGGTGACCTGCCCGGTGTTGCTGGTCTGGGGTGAATCTGACCCCTGGGAGCCGGTGGCCTTGGGGCAAGCCATCGGCGCAAAATTTCCGCAAGTAAAAAAAGTTATCACCCTGCCGGGAGTGGGGCATTGTCCCCAGGATGAAGCTCCAGAATTGGTGAATCCTTTGTTATGCGATTGGTTATCGGGTTAAAAATCGCCCGGTGGCAAACTTTGAATCCGTTGTTGACGACGACTCACGGCGCGATAAATGCGCTCCGCCACCCCCGGTAAATGCTGTTCAAATTCCAGCAAAAACCGCTCATCATCCGCCTCATCGCCGGGGTCTTGGCCGGTGAGCAGAGTTTTTTGCAAACGGGGCATGGCTTTTTCATCCACAATTTTCACCAGGGCATCCAAACAGCGCAAAAATTGCCGCTCGGTGAGTAGGGAGTCTTCCAAGGGGAACTCAATGATCGCCCGTACTTCCCCGTCGCTGGGGTCGTATTCCCACTGCAACATTTTGGTTTCCCAGGAAATCGTCAGCAACGTCTGGAGGGCTGCCCCGAGGTGCGGATGGTCTTTCAAGCCACTCAACACTTGGGGGGCATAGATTTTGAAAAACTCCCCGTCCTCCTCTAGGGCAATAACGATCAGCAGGTTATCCAAATGGGTCGCCTGAACCCCGGTGATGACCCGTTTCTCTTCGGTCTTAACATCGTATGTCCACCCCAGTCCATCCAGATAGCTGACGATCTGAGCCAGCGTTGCTGCCATAGTTTTTCCCGACGAGAACTTCTCTATTTTACCCCGAGGTGACGGCCAAGCACTGGGCAATCGCCGCCCGGTACTCACTTTTGGGCTTCACCCCCCGCCATTCCTGGAGCCGTTCCTTGCGGTGGAATAATTGTACTGTTGGCGTTCCCGTCACCCCCGCCGCCTCGGCAATCTCTGGGTCTTGGTCAAGATCAATCAGTACAAAGTACATCTGGCCGGTGAATTCCGCCACCATTTTTTCCAGAATCGGTTTCAACGAACGGCACGGCCCACAACTGGGGGCTTTGTACATAACCAGCAGGGGTTTATCCGTTTCGTGGTAAAGCTTGCGGAGGGCATAGCTCCCCGCTTGTAGGGTCGCCTCAGGGTCAAATGCTGGGTTTTTCTCACTCATCGGTTGGGCTTCTGAGGCGGTTGGAGCCACTGGCTTCTGGGCGGAAAATTCCTGCGCTAAATCCTGCTCCGCCAACCACCGTTCCGCCAAAAGAGCCGCCATACACCCCGTTCCCGCCGCCGTCACCGCCTGCCGGTACTCGTGATCCTGCACATCCCCGCAGGCAAACACCCCTGGCACACTGGTCGCCACCGAACCCGGTTGGGTGACGATATAACCCGTGGCATCCAGTTCCAGTTGCCCCTGGAACAAATCCGTATTGGGCGTGTGACCGATGGCATAGAATAACCCCCCCACCGCCAAATCCCATTCCTGCTGGGTTTGATTGTTTTTCACCCGCACCCCGCCCAGCTTGCCATTGCCGTACACATCCACCGCCTGCGTATGCCAATGCACCGTAATTTTGGGGTGACGTAGCACCCGCTCCTGCATCGTTTTACTCGCCCGCATCCGGTCAGAACGCACCAATAAATGCACATGAGTCCCGTACTTGGTCAGATAAACCGCCTCCTCACAGGCCGTATCCCCCCCGCCAATCACCGCTAATTCCACCCCCCGAAACAGCGGCGAAGCCCCGTCACAAATGGCACAGGCCGACATCCCCAAATTCCAGAATTTTTCCTCCGAGGGTAAATGCAACCGTTTTGCCGTCGCTCCCGTGGCAATAATCACCGTCTGCGCCCGCACCTCCCCTTCCGCCGCTTTCAGAACAAAAGGCCGCTGTTGAAAGTCCACTGTAAGTACATCCTCGGGGATCAATTCCGCCCCCCAACGTACCGCCTGCGCCTGCATCCGCTCCATCAATTCCGGCCCAGTCAACCCCTCGGGAAACCCCGGAAAATTCTCCACCTCCGTCGTAGTCATCAACTGCCCCCCCGCTGGCCCCCCCCGCTCAAAGCCCGTAAATACGACCGGTTTCAAGTTGGCTCGCCCCGCATAAATCGCCGCCGTGTAACCCGCCGGCCCAGAACCAATAATCACCACATTCTCGACAACAGGGGTACTCATCATCAATTCAAACTCATAACGACTATGAGTAACAGTATAATCAGGGCATGGGGGCGGCGGCAACTGCTACGTTTAGGGTATGATAGTGAAGCCAGTTTCGGGGCGTAGCGCAGCTTGGTAGCGCACCACTTTGGGGTAGTGGGGGTCGTGGGTTCAAATCCCGCCGCTCCGAT